>CAZXMG010000071.1:0-40495 GCA_964641275.1 uncultured Polyangiaceae bacterium | reverse complement strand
CCAGCACGTGCTGAGGAGCGCGCGAGTGCTGCGTCACGTCCGCCCAACGCAGGTGGAGACCCACCACGCCGACGGCCAGCGGCGGCTGCCCCGCCCAGCGGAGCGTGAGGCTCGGGTACTCGAAGGTGCCCGTACGCGTGACGTAGCTGTGCATGGCGCGCGAGAGCTCGAGCGCTCCGGGCGACGCTTGCCCAAGCACGCGCTTGCCAGGACCGTCCAGCAGCCGAAGGCCAGCAGGACCGACCTCCAGCAGCAGGCCCGCGCTCGCGTTCGCTCGCCGAAGCAGCGTCCACGCGAACAGCGCGCCCATGATCAGCAAGGCCAGAAAGCCAAACACGCCCTGCCCGGCATCCGATCGTAGCCAACCGAGCGGCTCGAGCAGTCGAGCGATGATGGCCATCAGCGCGACGGCGCCCACGAACGGCAGGACCATCCTCAGCGTGCTGCGAATCAGCAGCGGGTTTTGCACCAAGCGGAAGCGAGACGACCCTCCGGGGGCGGTCAACGCTGGCTGCTGGGCCCATGCTCGGATGGCGTCGAGCTCCGCGGGAGCCACATACAGGTCCGCGAGGGTGACCGGCGGCGCCGTGGCTTGCGCAGCGTCGATGGTGCGCGCGCCCATGGCGGCCACGCGCAAGACTCGAGGACCGTCCACGAGGTGCACCACAGTGCCACTGCCTCCGCCGTGCTGGCCGTAGAGGGGACCGATCGTGGCGCCGCGCGGCGACCATTGCTCCGGCGGATGATCGAGCACTCGGAGCGCGGTCGGTTGGATCTCGATCTCCACCGTGCGCGCGACCATTCCGCTAGCGGCCCCTGCGGCAAACCCGAGGAAGCCGAGCATGCCGAAGATGGCAGGAGCCAGCTTTGCGGCCTGAGGTGAGAGCAGCGTCGACGCGACCGCGCCGCTGATCAGGCACAGGGCGGCGAAGGCTGCGCCGAGCTTCAGCCCTTGCCGGCTGGGCCCGCGGTGAGCGACCACCCTCATCTCAGGGCAGCACCTCGGCGCGACCGACGTCGAACATAGGCAGCGACCCGCTGGTCAGGCATTGCGCGTTCGGCGCACAGTGTTCGGTGCGAGGTTGGCCCCAGAGTCGCACCCGTTTGCCCTCGAAGTTGCCGTTCAGCTCGACGAGCGACCAACGCAGATCGTCCGCGCTGACCAGGTGGCTCGCAATGGAGAAGTACCCCTTCGAGCGCTCGAGCTTCCCTTCGACGGTGGCCGGCTCGGCCAGCACCTCCACCTTGGCCAGCTCCTCCACGCGGAAGTGCTCCCCCCCTCGGCTTTGCAAGCGGAGCGAGCCATCGCTGCGCGCATCTGCCTCACGCACCAGCTCCGCCTCGATCGCGAGCAGCGCACCGAGCACGCTGTCCTCCGTCCGGCGTGCGCCGCCGCCAGTAGACAGGGCGTCGAGCAGGCGCCCGTGATCGAGCGTGACGCCGCGCACGTCGAAGCCGCCCTTGGTCGGCCGCACCATGCCCTCGAAGCGCACCCGCCCCGCGCGCAGCGGAACGTTCGCGGGGATGGCCTCTGTCCCGGCCATTGCCGACGCCACTGGCTGCGCGGAGTCGCTGACGGGCGCCGAGGTCGGCAGCGTCACGACCGCGGGTTTGGGCTCGGGGTTCTCGGCGCACGAGACCCAGGCGAGCGCCAGCGCGAGGAAGGGTCGTCGAGGCATGCGGGGGACGAGCGTAGCGCATGACTTGGAGGCTTGCCGCGCTTCGCGCTGGAGCGCTGCGCGTGTCGTTGCGATATGTTGCGGTGATGTGTCGCTGGCTTGTTGCGTTGGCTCTTGCCGTGACCGCGTGCAGCAGCGTGGTGATCCCCGCGGACGACGACGATGGTCCCCGCGGCGGCGCGCACGGCGGCGGCCCCTCCGCGGGTGGTAGCGGCGCGATGTCCGTGGGCGGTCGGCCGGTCGAGGGCGGAGGAGGGAGCGTCCCTGTGCCGCGCGAGATCGAGATCGCCACGGTGGTGCCTGGTTGGCTGCAGGCGTCGGAGCTGCTCGTGTCGGTGAGCTCGGTCGACGGAGCGCTGCGCCAGACGTTCCGGGGCTCCGAGCTGCCACAGCAGGTGGAGGTGGTGGATGGCGATCTCGTGAGCTACCTGTTTCGCTCGGGCGACACCTCGAGCGAACAGGGCACGCCGGAACAGATCGAGTACGTCGACTCCTATCGCGTGCGCCCGTCGGTGACGCGTATCGAGAGCTTGGCGCGGCCTTGGGAAGGCCACGTCTTTTGCGATCAGGCGGAGCCCATGGAGCTGACGGTGAACGTGCCGGCGCTGGCCGGGGCGACCTCGGTCTTCGCGCAGGCTGGCACGGGCCACTTCGCCAGCCTTAGCAACCTGCCTGGCAGCATGGTGATTTCGGTCGACCCTTGTGTGGGGCAGGGGCCTTTTCACGTGTTGGTCTTGGCGCGCAGCGGGGCCGACGCGCTGTCGTACGAGCTGATTGAAGACGTGCCGTTCACGCCCGGGGGCACGCTGACGGTGGACGCCCAAGTGAGCCAGACCGCAACGACCACGCTCACGGTGGAGGTGGTGGGCGCCGAGGGAGCGGCTTCTGCCGGCGGGCACGCGTCTTGGCTGGGAGACGACGTGTTCGGGCATGAAGGTCCTTGGGCGAGCATGCTGACGCCCTCCATCCCAGGTTTGGAGCTGCCGTCGTTCGTGCCCGACGGCCCCTTCGTCTACAGCGTCGACATCATCTCCCCACCGCACGGCTTCCCTTCGTTGTTCGCGCAGGGCAGCTGGGGCCGTGACGGTGGCATCTGCACCTGGTCGGATTTTCATCGCCGTGGGGAATCGGCCGAGAGCTTCACGTTCGATGCGCTCGCGCTGGCCGCGCCGATCCCGATCGCGGATGGCATTTGGGACCTGGAGGTGGGCGGGGAGCGCGGCACCGAATGGCGTGTCACGCATCGCAAGCTCGACGGCAACGTGTCCTGGTCCGTGGTCGATGATCCGACGCTGCCAGTGCTGCCGATCGCGTTTCCTCTCATCCCGGAGGAGCTCTTGCCGGTCGGCGTCGTGTTGCCCGAGGCGCCGTTCGACGTGGTCCGCGCGAGACACAGCCGCGTGCGCGACAGCTCGTACCAAGAGCTGCTCGCCAGCAGCGCGATCGTGCCCGAGCTGACGGAAGAATCGCGGTCCGCAGGCCCTTGCCCGTGACGAGTGGCGCACGGAGGCAGCCCCACCCTGGGAGCGAGGCTGCCTCGAGCGATGCTCAGTTGCAGACGACGGCGCCGGACTCGAGGTTCACGACCTGCGCGCAGGTGGCGTAGCCGACGTTGGCGGTGTTGGTCCGCGACTGCAGCAGCCTGATCGGCGCGCCAAAGCTGTTGAACAGGCCATAGGGCGCGGGCGCGAAGATGTCGCTGTCGACCACGATCAACGGCTCGGTCGAGGCCGCGCCGATGAACACCTCTCCGGCGGACCCGCCGGGCAGGATCCGGAAGGTGCAGGAGGCGAACGTTCCGCTGCCGACCACGACCTGCGGGAGCGCGGAAGCATCCGCGGGCGCGGCGATCATCGTTACGTGGCTCGCCTTGAAGGGGCCGGCCAAGGGGTTGTTGTTGATCGCAGCGACGCCGGTCGCATAGCTCGACTCCGTGGCCTCGAGCGTGACGTGGCGAAGCTCTGTGTTGGCGTGGGGCCGGGCGACGCTCGCCGTCGAGGTGATGCGTGTGACCGCCTCGCCCGAGCCCTCCACCGCGATGAACGGCATGATCTCGAGCGTGCCCTGGCCCAGATCGTAGACACCTGGCTCCACCTTGACCAACAGCGGGTTCTCGGCCGAGGCGACCGTCGCCGCGGCGGAGACTGCATCCAGCAGCGCAGTGCCGTTCTCGACCGCGCTGGCGCCATCGGCCGGGCTGACGACCACCGTCCGCGTGTAGTCGAGCCCGGACGGGCCCTGCGGACCCTCGGGGCCCTGTGGCCCTACGGCTCCTTGAGGGCCTGCGTCCCCTTCGGGACCCTCCGGTCCGGGCTCGTCACTGGCAGGTCCCTCCGGGCCTTCGGGGCCCTGCTCACCTTCCGGACCAGGGATGGGCTCGTCGCTGCTCTCGTCGCAGCCGACCGCCAAAGACAGCAGCGAAACAGACAAAAGAAGACAGATCGTACGCATGGTCACTCCACGAGAAACGGACGTTGATGGTGGCGCAGATCCAGCGACCCTCGTGCGGGATCGGGCGACCTGCTAACCCCGCAGTCGACGCCGTGGGGCCAAACGTCACGCGCGCTCGTCGAGATCTCCGTCTCGCGTCACACTCGCTGACGGCCGACCGACGAGCCCGACATGCGAGCGTTTTGGCTGGGGTTGCTCTCTGTGTTTGGTTGCGCCCGCCCGGTGGGGGGAGAGAGCCAACCCTCGAGCGAGCCCGTCGCCCCGCGCAAGGCGCTGACGGTAGCGAGCTACAACGTGCTCTACGCGCTGGCCGAAGACGACGGCCGCGTGGACGCAGAGACGCTCGAGCGCACAACCAGCTTGGACGCAGACGTGCTCCTGCTGCAGGAGACCAACGCAGCCTGGGAGAAGGCGCTCCGACCTCGCCTTTCGCAGCGATTCGCGCAGTGCACGTTCCACTCCCCGAAGCGCCACTTGCCAGGGGGGCTAGCCATCTGCGTCAAAGGCAAGCTGCTCGAACAGGAGATTCTGCCCTCTCCGGTGGGGTGGTTCCCTGCGCAGCGCGCGGTCGCCGAGACAGAGGCCGGGAGGGTGCAGCTCCTGAATCTGCACCTCAAGCCAGCGGTGGCGAGCCCGCCGGAGTGGGTCGCCACCCACGTCCGCACGCGCGTCGATCGTGCGCGCGAGGTGCGCGAGTTGGTGCCGCTACTGCGACCTGATCTCCCGACGATCGTGGGCGGCGACATGAACGAGCAGCCCGAGGGGGAGCTGTTCGCGCACCTGGCGCAGGCTGGCTTCGAGAACGCGTTGCCTCGAGCGGGCGTGCGTGACGCCACGTGGACGTGGGCTGGCGCGGAGCCTCCGCTCGACTTTCAGCTCGACCACCTGGCGTATGGCGCAGGGCAGCTCGAGCTCGAGTCGGCGGCGGTGCTCGACGGCGGACGCAGCGATCACAAAGCGGTGGTGGCGACGTTCCGCCTTCGGTAGCGCGCCTTCGTGCGCAGCGCCTGGCGCATCCAGGGTTGTGGGCTACCCTGCCGCCTCGTGAAGATCGCGATCGCCACCATCGTCACCGCGACGTTCTTGGTCTCCGCCTGCGAGACAGAGATCGACGGCACGCCTGGCGGTAGCGGAGAGGGCGCGGGCGGCTGCTCAGCGGGGTTCGACGGTGTGGACGACGGGCTGGTGGTCGACGCGGGGGGAATCGCGTTGGCAGACGAGTTCTCGCTCTCGGTGTTCCTCCACCCGGAGCCGCTCGAGGACGACGCAACGGCGTTCGTGGCTGGGCTTCACTTGGACGGCAGCAGCAATGGCTTCTACCTCGCGCTCGCGCGCGAATCAGGCACTACCCGGGCCAAGTTCATCGTGTTCCCCGGCGACAGCACCTGCGCTCCACGCGCCGACCTCCCCGAGGGGAGCGTGCACTTGCTCGGCACCTACAGCGAGGGCACCGCGCGTCTCTTCATCCAGGGAGCCTTGGCGGCATCAGAGTCATGCGGGCCACCGGCCATCGAGTCCTCTGCGCGGTTCACCATCGGCCGCTCGGAGAGCAACGTCTTTCCCTTCGCAGGTCTGATCGACGACGTGGCCTACTACCGACGCGCGCACACAGAGGCGTTCGACGCTGCCACTCTCGGCTGCACCGACGCGAGCTTTCGCGTGGACTTCGAGGCCGCCGAGGGGGAGCCCCCAACGAGGATGGTGGACGCATGCGGCGCGTCCTCTGGCGCGGCGCTAGGCGTAGGCGAGGTCGACACCGAGCCTGTCGTGAGCTGCCCATAGCCACGGGGCCGCGCCGGAGAGGTTGCGGAGCGGGAGGCGACCGGTGGATGCCGGGACAGATCAGACTCTCGAATGGGAGCAGGTGCCGTCAATCAGTTGAACTTGCGGTACCGACCGCCCGAGGCGGTGGGCGCGGCGCTGGCGCCGGAGGGAGGCCTGGTGGCAGCAGCGGCCCGGCCACGTGGCAATGGCTCGAGCGAGAGCGCGATGCGCTGATCGACGTCCGGCGTGATCTTCTCGACGTGGGGCTCGTGGCCCTCCAGCTCGAGCGAGACCGCGACGGGATCGCTGCCCTTGTCCAGAGTGAGCTTGAACGGCGTGGCGCCGTGATCGGTCTTGCCGACCAGCACGCGCGCGCCGGGCGGTGTGGTGGTGATCGAAATGGTGACGCTGGCGACGGCCTCGACCTTGGGCTCGGGCGCGGCGCTCGAAGCGGACGGGGTGGCACCAAGGCCGGGGCTCGCTACCTGCGGCTCGGTGGCAGGGGCCGAGCTGGCGCCACGATCGAGCGCGACCCAGCCCGCCGCGACGACGGCTGCGACGGCCGTGACGATGGCGACGCTGGGCCCGAGGCGTCGCGGCGCGGGAGGCGCCGCGCTGTGGCTCACGGCAGGGTGGGTGGCGACGCCCCCCGACCCGCCGTGGCTCGCCGAGGGCGCCTCCCTGGCGGGAGCGCCCGTGCTCGTGGCGCCGGCGCCGAGGGTGGTCAGCGCCGTGACGGCGGTCGCGGCGGGGACGATCGGCGGGACGACCTGGAGATCGACCTCGGGCGCAGGCAGCCGCGTCGAGGTGGCGCCGGAGCGCAGGCTCTTGAGCAGCTCGCGTTTGTGCTCGAGCCGATCCGCGAACAGCTCTTGCATGCGCTGGCCGAGCGCCTCTTCATGCAGGCCGACGTTGGGCGTCGAGCGCAGGTACGCCACCAGATCGCGGCGCATTTGCTCGGCCGAGTCGTAGCGCTGCGCGCGGTCACGCGCGAGCGCGCGAACGCAGATGCGCTCGAGCGCCTCGGGGTAGCCGGGCACGACGCTGCTCGGGCTGGCGATCGGGTCCTCGCACACGGCGCGCAGCGAGGCGAGCTCCCCGGCGCGGCGGAACAAACGTTTGCTGACGCTGAGCTCGTACAACAGCACGCCCAAGGCGAAGACGTCCGAGCGCCGGTCGAGAGGCTCGGCGCGGCACTGCTCCGGCGACATGTACTCGACCTTGCCCTTGAGCTCGCCCGTGCGCGTGCGCGCCGCGCGGTCGACGGCCTTGGCGATGCCGAAGTCGAGCACCTTCACGCGGCCGGCGTAGCTGATCATCAGGTTCTGCGGCGACACGTCGCGGTGCACGATCTCCTGGTTCTTTCCCTCGTCATCCGTCAGCTCGTGGGCAGCGTGCAGGCCGGCGCACGCCTCGGCGATGATGAACGCCGCCAGCTCGAAGCCGATCTCGCGCTGGCTGGCCCAGTGCCTGCGCATGAAGCCGCCCAAGCTCTCGCCTTCGATCAGCTCCATCGCGAGGTACAGCTCGTCGCCGTCGCGGCCGAGCTCGCTCACCTGAATCACGTTGGGGTGGTTGATCTTGGCGACGATGCGCGCCTCGTCCAGGAACATGTCGACGAAGGCCCCCTCACGCGCGAGGTGCGGCAAGATGCGCTTGAGCACCACCACGCGCTCGAACCCGCTCGGCCCCATCAAGCGGCCGAGGTGCACCTCGGCCATGCCGCCCGTGGCGAGCAGGCCAATCACCTCGTAGCGGCCGAGCCGTGCGGGGCTGCCCGGCGCGAGCGTCATGGTGCGAGCTTATCGTTACTGATCACAGCAACGAAAGCCCCAGTCGTGCGAGAACGCGCTGCGGTCGGGGCGGCGATCGGGCGCGGCCACGCAGGTGGCGTAGTCGCGATCGGGTGTGCTGGCGTCGCACCAGAAGGCGCCGCCGCGCAGGAAGCAGTTGTCACCCGCGGAGTCCGCCGTGATCTCGCACGCGTCCTCCCACTCCTCGACGTTGCCGAGCATGTCGAGCAGGCCAGGGAAGCCGCCCTCACAATCCGGGAACCAGCCGCTGCCGATCACGTCGCTGGCGTTGCCGAACGTGTTGCAGAAGGTGTCCTGGAAGGTGTCCCCGTAGGGGAACGCGAGCGTGCCGTCAGCGCTGCAGGCCGCGTACCACTCGCTCGCGGTGGGATCGTCCACGTCGGCGAGCGGAACGGTGCCACCGCCCTTGCGGCCGCACAGATGTTTGCCCGCCCAAGTGCAGTACGCCGCCGCGTCGCACCAGTCGATGCAGGTCATGGGGAAGCCAGGCTGCGAGTAGTCGTATGGCGCTGGGCACCCTCCAGGGATGTCTTCGCCGGGATCGAACGAGCTGTTCCAGCTGCACCACGGGTCCTGCACCGCAGGGTCGACCGCGTCGGCCAAGAACACTTGGTACGCGCCGCGCGTGACCTCGAGCGCGTCGATCGAGAAGTCGCCCGCGTCGATCATCGCGACGTCAGGGCACGGGCCGCAGCCCGCGGTGCCACAGCTGCCCAAGCACGGGCCGCCGCCGCCCACGTTGCCAGCGCCGGCGCCTCCAGCACCGGCGCCCTCGGCGCCGGCCGCCGTGCCGGTCGTGGCGGGCGCGCCACCCGCTGCCTCGACGCAGGTTTCGGTCGCGGCGTCGCAGGCGTAGCCCTCCGGACAGGGGCACGGCCGCCCGACGATGGAGACGTCGGGCACGACGCACCCCAGCAGCACTGCGCAACCGAGCCCGAGCCTGCTCACGAGGTCTCCACCTTACCACGGGGTTGGGCAACGGCTCTCACGCGAGAGGCTTCGCGCCGGGCGGAACCGCGACTAGCCTCCAGCGCGTGGACGAGCACGACCTGGCCGATCTCGAGGGCGGCGCGACGGCGATCCAAGCGCCCCGTCCCAAGGATGCGCGCCTCGGCAGCTTGGTGCTCACCGTGGTCGACGGGCCGGACCGGGGCAAGAGCTTCGAGCTCGCTGCCAGCTACCCGCTGCCGTTCCTGATCGGCCAGAGCCCTTCGTGCGAGGTGCGGCTGAGCGACGGCCACGTGTCCCGCCGCCACGCTCAGATCGAGATCGCCGACCAGCGCGTGATCCTCACCGACCTGTCGTCCACCAACGGCACGTTCGTCGATGGCGTGTCGATCCAGGGCGCGTACCTGCGCGGCAGCGAGTCTTTGCGCATCGGCGCGACCACGCTGCGGTTGTCGCGCCGCACCAGCGCTGGCGAGGTCGCACCGGCGCTCGAGCGCGGCTTCGGCAAAGTGGTGGGCGCGAGCCGCGAGCTCGCTCGGCTCTACCCCTTGTTCCGCAAGTTGGCTGCCTCCGACGTGCCGGTGATCATCGAGGGCGAGACCGGCACCGGCAAGGAGGTGCTGGCTGAGTCGATCCACGAGCAATCGGCGCGCGCGGCGGGGCCGTTCGTGGTGTTCGACTGCACCGCGGTACCGGCCAACCTGATGGAGGCCGAGCTGTTCGGCCACGAGAAAGGCGCGTTCACCGGCGCGCAATCGGCGCGCAAGGGGCTGTTCGAGCAAGCGGCGGGTGGCACGCTGCTGATCGACGAGATCGGCGATCTGGATCTCGCGCTGCAACCGAAGCTCTTGCGCGCGATCGAGCGGCGCGAGGTGCGCCGCGTCGGCGGCAGCGAGGCCATTCGCGTCGACGTTCGCTTGCTCGCCGCGACGCGCCGCGATCTCGATCGCGCGGTGCAAGATGGCAGCTTCCGCGACGACCTCTACCATCGGCTCGCCGTGGGCCGAGTCGAGCTTCCGCCGCTGCGGCGACGCACGGGCGATGTGGCGGAGCTGGCGCGGCATTTCTGGCGTGAGCTCGGCGGTGACGCGGCAGGCCCACCACAAGACTTGCTCTCCACCTGGGAGCGCGAGCCCTGGCCGGGCAACGTGCGGCAGCTGCGCAACGCCGTCGCGCGCTGGATCGCGCTCGGCGAGCTGGGCGACGCGGGCCGCACGGACGACCCCACCCCCAGCGCACGCGCTGCGGGAACCGACATGATCGAGCAGATCATCCAGCAGAAGTTGCCGCTGCCCTTGGCGCGGCTGCGCGTGATCGAGGCCTTCGAGTCGCGCTACATTGCCGCGGTGCTGGCCGAGCACGACGGCAATGTCGCCAAAGCCGCAGAGGCCTCAGGCATCGCGCGGCGGTACTTTCAGCTGCTCCGCACCGGCAAGCGCCGCACTTGATCCGTCACGATGTACGAGCTGCCCCGTCCACGCACCATCGCCACGCACCCACCGCGGATCCTGTTCTTGTACGGCTCCCTGCGAGAGCGGTCTTACAGCCGCCTGCTCGCCGAAGAGGCGTCGCGCATCATCACGGAGATGGGAGCGGAGACTCGCTTCTTCGATCCCACGGAGCTGCCCATCGTGGACAGCGTGCCGCCGGAGCACCCCAAGGTCGTCGAGCTGCGCGCGCTCAGCGAGTGGTCCGAAGGTCAAGTGTGGTCGTCGCCGGAGCGGCACGGCGCGGTCACCGGTGTGCTCAAGAACCAAATCGATTGGATCCCGCTCAACATCGGCGCCGTCCGCCCGACCCAGGGGCGCACGCTGGCCGTGATGCAAGTCAGCGGCGGATCGCAGTCGTTCAACGCCGTCAACTCGCTGCGCCTCCTCGGCCGCTGGATGCGCATGTTCACCATTCCCAACCAGTCCTCGGTGCCCAAGGCGTACGAGCAGTTCGACGAAGACGGTCGCATGAAGGACAGCCCCTTCCGCGACCGCGTCGTCGATGTGATGGAGGAGCTCTACAAGTTCACCATCCTCCTGCGCGACCACGTCGAGCACCTGACGGACCGCTTCAGCGAGCGCAAGGAAGCCACCGCGAAGCTGGTGGCCGAGGCCGCGACCAAAGGCACGGCCTGAGCCGCGCGCGAGCTACAAGCGGACGCGGAAGAGGGCGCCGGTGGGGCCAACGTCGAGCTGCCACGCGGTGCTGCTCGACCCACCACCGCTGCCAGCCACGTCGACGATGCCCCAGATCACGCCGGCCAACCCCAGCGCACCGGCCACGCCGAAGGTGACGTTCGCGCCGAGCGCGAGCGGGCTGGCCTCGTCGCTGAGGCGCTGCGCGTCGCTGCCGCTGGTGGCCGGGTCTTCCGCCTCGTTGCTCTTGGCGAGCGACAATCCGCCGAGCACCCCGGCCGCGCCGAGGCCGAGCGCGCCCACGCCCGCGATGACCCAGGGGACGGGGCTGGGCCCGTCTTTCTCCGGCGGTGGGGCGGGGGGCTTGGGCCCTCCGCCGTCGGAGCTGCTGGCGGCGGCCGCCGCGGCGGCATCGCGTTCGGCGGCCTGTTGATCGAGCGTGCGGAGGCGCGCCTCGACGGCGCCGCGATCCTTGGTGTCGGGCGCGGCGTCGAGGTAGGCGCGGTAGGCCTTGCGTGCGAGGTCGATCTCGCCGAGGCCCTCGTAGGCGCGCGCGATGTTGTAGTCGAGCACCGGATCAGGCGCGAGGCGCTGGGCTTCTTGCAGCAGCGCGACGGCTTCCTTGAAGCGCCCCGCCTGGTACTCGCCCTCTGCCTGGTCGAACAGCTTGCCAGCGCGAGCCTCCTCTGCCGGACCGGCGTGGGCTGGCCGGCCCCATGCGAGCACCAGCAAGCAGCAAGCAGCGGCCCGAGCGATCATGCGCCGGCCAGTCTAGCAGCACAGTCCGCGCAGGAGACCGGCGTGCGAGCGAGTGCTACCTTGGGCGCGTGCTGGGGCGAAACGTGGTGGTGGGCGTGGCGGTGTGGATCGCTGCGTGCGGTGCCGAGCAAGATCAGCAGGCCGCGCCTGGGTCGGCCAAGGCGGCGAGCCCGTCTTCCGCCGCCTCGGCGGCTCCCGAGCGCGCGGCCGCGACGGCCGGCGCGTCGGCACGAGCCACCTCTGAAGGTGGGACTCCCGAGCAGCCGGCGGCCGACAAGGGCGGCTTTCGGGGCCCTGCCGACGAGCCGATTCCGGCGATGCCTTCCCCTCAGGCGATGCCCTCGCAAGGGCAGAAGCCGACCATGCTGGCGGCGGTGGCCTTCGATCTGGAGGGCAAGCTCACCGGCAAAGAGGTGCAAGAGACCATCGATCAGCACCGCGACAAGTTCACGCCGTGTCTGAGCTCGGACGCGACCGTCACGGTGCGCGCGAAGGTGCAACCGTCAGGTACGCTGAGCGACGTAAGTGTGACCAACAGCGTGCCGAACGAGCCCAAACTGCGTGACTGCGTCGCGGCAGTGCTGAGGGGGCTTACGTTTCCGAAACCCAAGGGCGGCGCAGCCGTGAGCCTCACGCTGGATCTCACGTTGTCCCGGAAGTTGTCTTTTTGAGGATGTTCCCGCTCTACCCAACTTCTGGCGGGGTCGATCGTCCAAGCTTGCGCATGGCGCGACGGTTCAGTGCAGGTCTCGGAGTGTGGTGGCTGCTGGGCTCGGGCTGCACGCCGCCCCAAGCGGCGATGGACTCGACGGGAGGCAGCCCGCGGCCGCTCGCGCCCGAGGCGATCGAGGTGACGGTGCGCATTCCCGGCGCCGGCGAAGGCGGCACCATCACCTCGATGACCGGCGGCCTCGCGGCGACGAAGAAAGAAGCGGAGAAGCGACCGCTCGAAGAGGTTCCGCGGTTCGAGGGCAAGTTGGACAAAGGCAAAGACAACCAAGCGGCGCCGCCGCCCCCTCCGCCGCCTCCGCCCCCCCCACCGTTCGACTTCGAGAGTGACGAGATTGAGGGCGAGCTCGCCCAGCCACGCAAACCTGCGCCGCGCAGCGCGAGCGCAGAGTCGGCAGGCGGTCGCCTCGACGCCGTGAATTTGCAGCGCGTGATCGCCGAGAACACGGGCGCGTTCCGCGCCTGTTTGCGCTCCGATCTGGCGCTGCGCCTGGAGATCGCGGTGGCCCCGTCGGGCGACGTGGTCGAGGCCAAGAGCCTTCGCAGCTTCCCTGACGACATCAAGGCGCGCGACTGCGTGGCGCTCTCGGTCAAGCGCCTGCGCTTCGCCAAGTTCGACGGCGGCTCCCCAGCCCGCGTGACGTTCGAGCTGTCGCTCAAGCGCGCGGTGTCCTACTGAGGCGCGCTGGCGTCGTCGCGCAGGTAGAGATCGAAGTCGCCGATCGACGCCTCGAAGCGGTAGCGCTCGTCCAGCATCGCGCGCAGCGCGGGAAACTCGTACAAGCTGCGCGCGGAGTCGAAGTCGCTGCCGGTGACCATCCGAAATACGTCGCGGTGCTCCACCACGATGGCCGCGGGCGGCTTGGCCTCGAGATCTTTCATCAGCGCGGCCTGCATCGGCGCCTGTGACCACACCGCGCGCTGGGGCACGTTGTAGATGTAGCGGCTGGCGAGAGGGCGCTCCGCGATGTCGTAGATCGCGCACTCGAAGCCCCAGACGAACACTGGATCGCCCGGTGCCGTGTGCTCGCGCAGCCAATGGCCCACCGCGCGGTTCTCGATCGCGTTGACGTCGGCGACCGACGCGAGCGCGTCCCACGCGAGCTGGGGGTCGGGCGGCGGTCGCATCACGATCTCGAGGCGGCGCGCCGTGCGCGACGCGAACGCCTGCCCGAAGCTGGGCACAGGGCAATGGGCCGCCGCGATCAGCGCGAACGTGGCCACGAACGCGCTGCCTTGGACCGGGCCCTTGCTGACGAAATGGTGGTACCCGCGCTCGAGCCCAATGGCGGCGAGCAGCGCCGTCAGCGGGAAGGTGGCGCCAAAGTGGTAGGGGAAGAACTTGGCCTGCATCACCACGCCGGCGATGTGGATGAAGATGGCCAGCGTGAGCACCGCGAAGGCCCCCCACGCCTGGCGCTCTGGGCGGAACCACAACGTGCACACGATGCCTGCGAGCAAGCCGCTGGAGTAGGTGGTGAGCCACTCGGTGAAGCCGTAGTAGGAGAGGCCGAGCACGCTCTGCTGCTCCCAAGAAATCTTGGTGTAGAAGGGGGTGAACACGAACAGCACCTGGTGCAAGTCGCCGAGCGCGCCCTTGGCCGCGAACCAGCCCAGCGTGAGCGCGATGGGCAACACGCCACCCACGGCCGTGGCGATCAGCGGCAGCGCACTGGCGATGAGCTTCGGCCGCAGCGACCCGCCCGCCGAGCGCCAGGCGTCGATCGCTGCAGCGAGGCCGACCAACGCGCCGACGCCCGCGAGCGGCGGCTTCATCAGTCCGCTGAGGCCGAACAGCACGCCGCAGCCGACGAAGCGCAGCACCTTGGCGGGAGGCGAGCTGTGGCGATGCGCGAGGGTGCCCAGCACCAGACCCCACACCGTGATCGACCCGCCGAACGACTCCGGCTGCCCCGTGTGCCAGAAGTCGAGCTGGGCGTGGATTTGGCTGGCGAGCGCGCCGGCGATGTAGCCAGGCGCCGAGCGGCCGAGATGGAGCTTGGAGAGCCTCACCAAGCCGACGAACGTGGCGGCCAAACTCGCCACCTCGACCACGCGGATGCCCCACTCCGCGCCGCCGAAGAGCGCCCGGGCGAACGCGTACACCAAAAAGATCCCCGGTGGCTTGAAGTCGAACGCGTCGCGGTAGGGCATCCCGCCGTCGAGCAGCTCGCGCGCTACCAGCGCGTAGATCGACTGATCGCGGCCGTGGCCGAAGCTCAGCACGAGCAACGCGCAGGCGACCGCAACCATGACGCAGCCCGTCATCAGCAAGCGCAGCGCGGGACGACCTGCGGCGCTCGCGGCTCCCGACTCGGGCAGCTCCGTGGCAGTTGGCACGCCAGGCTCTTAAGCGATCCGAGCCATGACGAGAAGCTGACAGCGAAACCGGGCCAAATCGCGCTACTGTGCACGACCTATGCGCATCGTCGCCGTCGTCAACGAGCGCGCCCGTCGCGGGGGGCCCCAGGTGCGTCGCACCTTCGAGCGCGCGCTGCTCGGGCGGCTGCCCTCGGCGAGCCGCAACGTGTCCGAGGTCGTGCTCACGCGCTCGCTCGACGATCTCGAGCGGCTGGCCAAGTCGATTGCCGAGGACGCGCCCGACCTGGTGATCTCCGCCGGGGGCGACGGCTCTGCCATCGGCGTGCTGAACGCGGTGCGCCGCGCGCAACGTGCGCAGGGGCACGCGACGGCGCCGCTCGTGCCGCTCGCCGTGGTCAAGCTCGGGACCGGCAACGGTTGGGCCAACGCCGTGGGTGCGCCGGACGTGGAGCGCTCGCTCGACCTGATCGTGAACCGCGTGGGCGCGCGGCAGGCGCTGCCGCTGCGGCGCTTCGACCTGCTCGAGATCGAGGGTCAGCTCACCCATTTCGGGGGCACGGGCTGGGACGCCGAGCTGATCGACGACTTCCAGAGCCAGAAGACGGGGCCGGGCGTGCTCCCGCCGCGTTTGCGGCGTGGTCTGGCGGGCTACCTCAACGCGCTGCTCACGCGCACGGTCCCGCGCAACCTGGAGAGCTCGCAGATCGAGGTCGAGATCAAGAACACGGGCGCGCCCGCGCTGGGCATCGACGCGCGCGGCATCCCGTTCGAGATCCCGAGCACGCAGCCGGGCGGGGAGGCAGAGCTGCTCTACCGCGGGCCCGTCAACGTCTGCGGCGTGGGCACCTCGAACCAATGGGGCTTTGGCTTCAAGGCCTTCCCGTTCGCAGGTCTGGTCCCGGGCCGATTCAACTTGCGGATGTTCGTCGGCACCACCGTGCAGGCGCTGAGCGTCGTGCCGCTGCTCTGGACGGGCAAACACCCGCTCGACAAGATGCTCACCTGGCTGCTCACGCAATGCGACGCCACCTTCTCGCGGCAGGTGCCGTTCCAGATCGGCGGCGACCTGCTCGGCCACCGCGATCGCATTCGTTATGGTCTCGCGCCCGAGCAGGTGCAGGTGCTGGACTTCGAGCGCTTGACCGAGGCCCACAAGAGGCCGGCCCACGCGCTGCTCGAGCTCGGCCGCGGAGTCGTCCAGGGCTCGCTCGCCCCCGCGCTCGGCGTGTCGCTCAGGTAGCCCCTCACTTCGCGGCGGTCTTCACGGTCACGAGCAAGCTCTTGAGGTGCGGCTCGCGCCCGGGCACAGGGGGGTAGTCCGACGGCGGCGGCAGGCTCTTCACCTGGCCGAGCTCCACCTTGGCGGCGCGTGCGGCCTCGTGCACGTGGCGGCGCAGCTTGGCCATCACGATGCCGCGGTGGTTGGTGCAGACCAGTACCCTGGCGCCGTCGGCGGCGACGCCGAGCGTGAGCGCGAGCAGCTTGTCGAGATCGCTCTCGGCCGAGAAGGTGGCGCTCTTGGTGGTCGAGAAGCTCGGCGGATCGAGCACGATCAGGTCCCAGCGCCGGCTCTTGGCCTTGGCGCGCGAGAGGAACGTGAACACGTCGCTCTCGGAGAGCTCGTGCTCGGAGCCGCTGAAGCCTGCGCGGGCGAGGTTCTGCTGCGCCCAGTCGAGCACGCTGCGGCTCGCGTCCACGGTGGTCGTGGAGCTGGCGCCGCCGAGCGCCGCCGCGAGCGAGAAGCTGCCGGTGTACGCGAACAGGTTGAGCATCCGGGCGCCTCGGGCGAGCTCGCGGACGCGGCGCCGGTTCTCGCGCTGATCCAAGAACACGCCGGTGGAGAGGCCATCGCCCAAGCGCACTTCGAGCTCCAGATCGAGCTCCTTGACCGTGAACGCCTCGGGCGCAGCCTGACCTGCGATCGGCTCTTTGGGCGCCACCTCGTCGCGGCGGCTGTCCACGATGCGGCTCGCGTGTTTGGGCCTGTGTTTGACGTAGACGCCCTTGACCCCGATGGCGATCAGCGCGGCGCCGAGCCGTGCGACCTCTTCCGGCGTGGTGGTCTCGTACAGCGAAAGCACCGCGTGCTCGCCATAGAGATCCACCGTCACGCCGGGCAGGGCATCGCCCTCCGCGTGGACGAGCCGAAACGTGTTGGTGCGGCCGTCGGCGACGACGCCGAAGCGGCGCTCGGCCGCGTGACGGAGCGCGGCCGCGAGGCTCTCCGGGTCGCGCGCCGTGATCAGGTCTTGCCCCTCGAGCGCGAGCGAAAGCTCACGGGGCGGGGCGGCGCTGAGCGTGAGCGGTGCTTGCGTCGAGGGGTGCGTGATCGAGAGCTCCGCGGCGTGCAGCATCAAGCGGGTGGCTGGGGCCCCGCCGTACAGCGCGTCCCCCACGATCGGCGCGGAGAGCGCGCGGAGCTGCGCGCGCAGCTGGTGGGTGCGGCCGGTCTTGGGCGCGAGCGAGACCAGCGCGCGGCCACCCTTGCGTGCGCGCGTCTCGAGCAACGTCACCGCCTGTTGCTCGCCGCGCTTGGGCGGGCCCGACGGGGCCCGCGCCACTCGCACGCCGTCCTCTCCCTCGCGCAGGTAATGGACCAGCTCGGCGCGAGCCGGCGGCTTGCCCTCGACCACCGCCAGGTAGCTCTTCTCTGCGGTGCGCCCCTCGAATTGGCGGGCGATCGCGGCGTTGGCCTGTTTGCGGCGCGTGAACAGGAGCACGCCGCTGGTGTCGCGATCGAGACGCTGGTGGATGCCCAGGTAGTCGCTCACGCCCAAGCGCTGGTAGTGGCGCTTGAGCCACGACACCACGTCGTCGTGGCGCTGCTCCTCCGCGGCGTGGGTGGCCAACCCGAACGGCTTGTCGATCACGACCAGATCGTCGTCCTCGAACAAGATGCGCTCCCGCGGGAACGAATCGAACAGCGCCAGCGTGGGGAACGTCACTTGGTGATGTTGGTGCCGGGCGGCGCCGTGAACTGGAACTCGGATGGGTCGATCTTGTCCGGGAACGAGACGGAGTGGAGCTCGAAGCGGTTCTTGTTCCCCTGCGCGTCGAGGATCAACACCCCGCTGACGGTGCTCGGGTCTCCCGCGCTGAGCTTGGCCGTGTCGATGTAGAACAGCACCTGCTCGTACTGGGGGTTCTTGGTCTTGGGCGTGCCGATCAGGATCTTGCCCAGGTCGAACTTGGCCTTGTCGTTGAAGGTGAAGTTGAAGCTCGGGCGGATGCCGTTGCCCATGATGAAGCCGAACGCGCCGGGGTACTCGGTGTTCTTCACCGGGTGCTCGAACATCTGGCTGTCTTCGGCCACGTACAGCTTGAGCGTGGTGCCGTCGGAGACGATGCGGTTCTTGTTGGGCGCGTCGTAGCGGAACGAGATCTTGCCCGGCCGCTCGATGTAGACGGTGCCCTTCTGCTCGCGCTCCTTGCCGCTGATCTTCTGCTTGAACTTCTGGACGAAGCTCGCCTTGTAGCGGGTCTTGTCTTTGAAGATGTTGTCGACGTTGAAGGCCACCTCTTCGGCGCTGCCGGGCGCGGGCGGAGGCAACGTGGTGGGCGCCTGCGTCGGCTCGGCCGTCGGCGCGGCGCTGGCGATCGCCGTGGGTGCGGCCGTGGCGGTGGGCTTGCTGGTGGTCGTGGCCGTCGGCTTGGCGGAGGTGCTCGCGAGCGCGCTCGCGCTTGCGCTGCCGGTGAGGGGCATGGCGAGCTCGCTGCTGCTGCTGGTCTCGGGCGTGGGGCTCGATGCGGCGGGCGCCTGGGTGGGGCCGCTGGCGGTGGCGGTGGCGGCGGCAGACACGGGCGCGAGCGGCGCAGAGGCCGTGCCCGGCGCCTGCTGGGCGCCGTCGTCACAGGCAAACAGCGCGGTCACCGTGAGCGCCCACGACAGGTGCAGCTGGCGGTGGGCGCGGCGATGGCCGGATGACGTGGGGATCGACATGGTGGTGGGCTCTCCTACTACGACTGAGACGTAGGAACAGGTCTAACCCTCCACGACTCTGGTAGGCTGAGGCCTGGATGGCGGACGAATCCGTCAAGGTGTTGGGCCGTTACGCGCTGTACGGCGAGATCGCCGCAGGCGGGATGGCCACGGTGCACCTCGGGCGCCTGCTCGGACCGATCGGCTTCTCCAAGACGGTGGCCATCAAGCGGCTGCACCCGCAGTTCGCCAAGGACCCGGATTTCGTGGCCATGTTTTTGGACGAAGCCAGGGTGGCAGCACGAATCCAACACCCCAACGTGGTGTCCACGCTCGACGTGGTGGCGCTCGACGGAGAGCTGTTCCTGGTCATGGAGTACGTGGAGGGCGAGTCGCTGGCCAAGCTGATCCGCGTCTCGCGCGCCGCTCACACGCGCATCCCCGCGCGCGTGGTCGGCTCGATCATGAGCTCGACGTTGTACGGTCTGCACGCCGCGCACGAGGCCAAGAGCGAGCGCGGCGAGCCGCTCGGCATCATCCACCGTGACGTGTCGCCACAGAACGTGCTCGTGGGCACTGACGGCGTCGCGCGCGTGCTCGACTTCGGCGTCGCCAAGGCGCGCGGGCGCGCCCACACCACGCGCGACGGCCAGATCAAGGGCAAGCTCGCGTACATGCCGCCCGAGCAGATCATGGGTGAGGAGCTCGATCGCCGCGTGGACGTGTACGCCGCGGGGGTGGTCGTTTGGGAGGCGCTGGTGGGGCAGCGCCTGTTCGATGGCGACAACGAGGGCGCGGTGTTGCAGAAGATCATCGAGGCGCGGTTCTCGCCCCCGAGCGCCCTTTCGCCCGACATTCCGCGCGCTGCGGACGAGGTGGTGCTCAAGGCCTTGTCCAAGGATCCCAACCAGCGCTTCGCGACCGCGTGGGAGATGGCGGTGGCGCTCGAGGAGACGCTCGGCTTGGAGACGCCGCGGCGCGTGGGAGCCTTCGTCGAGGCCTGCGCGCGCGAGTCGATCGCGCGACGCGCGGCGCGCGTGCAGCAACTGGAGAGTATGCCCACCGATGCGGACGCGGGCGCGGCGCTCGATCCGTCCGCGATCATCGCGCCCCAAACGCTCCGGCCTCCGCAGAACCGCAAGGCAGCGATCGCCGTCGGCGCCATCATCGGCGTGGGCGCCGCCGCGGCCATGCTTCTGTTCGTGACCAAACGCGAGGTCGCGCCGCCGGCCGAGACGGCTCCCCAACTGGCCGCCGCCGACGCCGCGGGCGAGCCGGTCGCGACGAGCAGCGCGCAAGGGGTGGCGGTGGTCAGCTCGACCAGCACCACGATCGCGGCCAGCACCAGCGCAGCGGTCACCACTGTCGTCCCCGAACAGGTCCCCAGCGGTTCACGGCCACCGTTGAGCAAGGCCGTGGTCAAGCCGACTGCGACCGTAGTGGCGGCGAAGCCCACCGCCACCGCGGCTGTCACCGCCAAGGTGCCCTCGTGCGACCCGGCCTACTACATCGACAATGGCATCCGAAAGATCAAACCCGAGTGCCTGAAGTG
Source organism: uncultured Polyangiaceae bacterium (assembly GCA_964641275.1). GTDB lineage: Bacteria > Myxococcota_A > Polyangia > Polyangiales > Polyangiaceae > Xiheicaenibacterium. Next base: position 20,432 of record CAZXMG010000071.1, on the reverse strand, counting down.
ATGCGCCGAGCGCTCGCGCTGCTCGTCCTCTTCGCGCTGACCGCGATCCGCGCGGAGGCGCAACCGAGCACGGCGGTGCCCGACCAAGCAGCGTGTGTCGCCTCATACGAGCAGGGCCAGAAGTTGCGCAAGGACGCCAAGCTCACCGCCGCGCACGAGGAGTTCTTGCGCTGCGCGCACGCCGCGTGCCCCGACGTCACCAAAGGCGATTGCACCACCTGGGCGAGCGAGGTGGAGACGGCCACGCCCACGCTGGTGCTCAGCGTGAAGGATGCGAGCGGGCAAGATGTGATCGACGTGGCGGTGACGCTCGATGGCGCACCTTGGCTCGAGAAGCTGAGTGGCCAAGCGGTGCCGATCGATCCGGGTGAGCACCGCCTGCGCTTCTCGCTGCCTGGGCAAGCGTCGATCGAGCGCTCCCTGGTCGTGCGCGAGGGCGAGAAGGCGCGCGCGATCGAAGTGAGCTTCGTGCCAGACGAACCGAGCACGGGTCCTTCGCCTGCCACCTGGGTGCTGGCTGGGGCCGGCGGCGCAGGCTTCTTGGTGTTCGGCATCCTGGGTGGCGTAGGCCTCAGCGAGAAGAGCGACGCCGAGAGCACCTGCGCTCCCACCTGCGGCCGCGACGTGATCGATTCGATCGAGGCCAAGTTCATCGGCGCCGACGTGGGCCTCGCCGTGGGCGCGGCCTCGCTCGCTGCGGCCTTGGTGGTCGGATTGGTGACGGGGCTCCCCAGCGACAAGGCCAAGGCCGGGGCGCGTGTCCGGCTGCCGAAGCCAGGAACACTGCTGCTCGCCTGGTGACGCTCACGGCGCGGTGCGCGACTCACGACAGCGGCGTCCTTTACCGGCTGCGATCCCGCGTCTATCGTGCCTGTCGACATGGACAAGGGCGCCGCGGTCCGGGGAGTGCTCAAGGTGATCGCGCTGCTCGTCGGCTTCGTCGCGACGCTGATCTGCCTGATGGCCGTGGTCGGGCGCTTCACGGACAACGGTTGGGCGCGCGCCCTGGGCGCGTTCGTGGTGGCGATTGCGGTGCCGGCGGTGATCGCGGACCGCTTGCTGCCGAGCGAGCCGGACGACAAGTCCAAGGGTTTGCCGAGCGACGTGTTCGCGCTCTCGTGGGTGGGCTTCCCTGCGCTGTTTGCCGTTGCGCTGGGCTCGATCACGCAGCCGATGTTGGCGGCGGAGGGGGATCGGCTGACCTCTGGGGGGTGGCCCACGCTTGCGGGGCTGTCCTATCGGCTCGGGGGCCTCGAGTCAGTGGCGGCAGCGGCGCCGAGCCCCGCCACGAGCGGATCGGCTTTGGTGAGCGCTGGCGCGCCGGGCGACTCTACGAGCGCGCCACCGGGCGAGGCGCCGAGCGCCGGACCCACGCCGTCGGCGAGCGCCGCGCCCCCAGCGGCCGGTGCCGAAGTGAACGCGGCCGAGCTATTCAAGAAGCTCGCGCCTGCGGTGGTCACGCTCAGCATCAAGGGCGCGCGCGGCGAGGGCGGCGGCACCGGCTTCCTGATCGACAACGTGGGCACGGTGGTGACCAACCACCACGTGATCGACGACGTCGTGAGCTGCACGGTCAAGACGCTGAGTGGCGCCAGCTACGAGGAGGTGTGGCTCTTGAGCGACGACGCTTCGTCGGATCTCGCGCTCCTGAAGATCGACCTATCCAAGCCCAAGGAGGGCAAGCCACCCGAGTTCACGCCGGTGAGCTTGGGTGACTCGGACAAGGTGCAGGTGGGGGAGCCGGTGTTCGTGATCGGCAACCCGCTCGGGCTCGAGCACACGCTCACCACCGGCATCGTGTCGGCCCGCCGCACCTACGAAGGCAAACGCTGGATCCAGATGAGCGCCCCCATTTCGCCAGGGAACTCGGGCGGGCCCGTGTTCGACGGCAAGGGCAGAGCCATCGGCGTAGCGACGGCCGTGATCCACGGCTATGGCCGCGCGCAGAACCTGAATTTGGCGGTGCCGGTCGATCAAGTCAAAGCCCTGATCAAGACCGACTACCCCAACAAGCGCAAGCTCGGTGCGAACAGCGGCGGCGGAGGGAGCTGGTAAGCCATGCGCAAGAACGTCGTGGCCGTGCTGCTCGCCGTGTTGCTCGCCGTGCTGCTGGGAGGGACGCTTCTGCGGGGCCGCGCGGCGCACGTGGCGCCTGCGTCGACGGACGCGGCGAGCCCCGCCGCGAGTGACGGCCCCGCGCCCTCGGCGAGCTCGGCGAATGGCGTCGTGAGCGCCGCCCCGCCCAAGCCCCCGCCGGACGCGCCGAAGCTGGATCGACCCTTGCGAGTGGTGGGCCTGGGCTGGGATTTGCTTGCCGCCGGCGTGGTGGCCAACGACGGGGCGAAGCCTGGCAGCGCGAGCGTGCTGAAGAAGAACGGCCTCGAGGTGCACTTCTCCAGCGCGCCGGCCGAAGGCGTGGAGAACGCGCTCGCGCGCGGCGGAGCGGACGAGCGCGGTGCCGACGTGGCGATCTTGCCGCTGCCACGCTTCGTGGCGTCGTACGAGCAGCTCCGCGCGCTCGACCCCGTGATCTTCATGGTGGTGGCCTGGTCGGAGGGCCGCGAGGCCGTGTTCGCCAGAGGCAAAGCGCTGGAGCTGCCCGCGACCGGCGACGTGAAGCTCCGCGCCGACAGCGGCAGCGTGCAGGCGTTCTTGGGCTTGTTCGCGCTGGAGATGTCGGGCCTGGCGCCCGACCGCGTGAAGCTCGTGAGCAAGCCCACCGATCCCTGGGACCTCGCGGTGCAGGGCAAGCGCGGTGCGGACGGCGAGCAGCCCACGGGCACGCTGCTGTTCGGCACCAGCGAGGCGTCGCGCCTGGTGCCGATCGTGGCGATCGCGCAAGCGTCGTTGCTCGCCAAGAGCGAGCCGGCCGTGGTGGCGTTCGGCAGCGGTTGGCTCGAGGGGCAGCGATCGGTGGCTGCGGATGCCGCCGGCGCAGCGCGCAGGGTGGCGGCCGAGCAAGGCGCCCCGGAGCCCCTCGCGGTGCTCGCTGGGCTCGGCGAGCTGGGGCCCGCGTCGCTCGGCGAGAACGCCAGCGCGCTGGGCCTGTCTGGCCGCAGCGCGAACACGATCGAGAAGCTGTTCGGGCGCAGCTGGGACCTGTTCCGCAGCGCCAAGCTCCTGGGCGTGCCGCCCGAGCGCGCGCCGGTCGACGGGCGCGTGGTGGCCGCGCTGGTGCGCGCGGGCGGCGTGCTCGCGCCGCCTCCCGCCTCGAGCGCCCCCCGCAAAGACAGGCCTGCGCAGGCCAAGGCGCTCTTGGTGCACCGCCCCCCCAAGGGCAAGCTCGACGAGGACGCGCTGCTCGAGACGATCGGCCTGCTCGCGGCGACCTTCCCCAGGGCGCCGGTGAAGGTGACCGTCCACGGCAAAAACGACGCCGACAAGAAGGCCACCGCCGCGCTGATCGCTCGCGCCGAGGAGCGTTATGGCTTGGCCAAAGGGCGCCTGGGCGAAGGTTCTGCGCGCAGCAAGGACGGCAGCGCGGCCACGGTCGAGGTGCTGCCGGTGCCGTGAAGCGCGAGCAGGCCTGCGCGAACGACGAATGCGCGTTGCTGGGCGAGCGGCTGTGCCGCGGGGGGACGCGATGCAGGCGGGTTCTCGACGTCCGGGGTCCCCCCGGGTCGATCAACGTCCGCCCGCTGCGACGAAGCGGTGTCGACGCGAAGGATGCGTAGCTACCCTCCCGTCGTGGCCAAGTCGAACGGATACGCAGAGCTCAGCCGCATCGCGGAAGGCAAGGACGCACACCTGCTCGTGCCGGTGCTCGGCTCGGGCTTCGTGACGCAGGCCGTGATGACCGGCGCGCGCCTCGCGCCGAAGGGGCCGCCGGGCGCCACTCGGCCTCCACCTGTGGACTGGCTGTCGCTGCTGCGCGGGGTCGCCCAGGAGTTCGAGTGCCGGCGCGCGGCCTCGCACATCGAGACCGACGTTCCCGGTCAGACCACGTTGTTGTGGGAGGCGATGGTGGCAGAGCTCGCAGGCCGTCACGGCGCCGGCAAGGCGCATGTGTGGGAGGCCAAGATGCGGCGAAGCATCGCGCGTCGCCTGCGCGAAGACGCCACCACGCTCGCGTTGTCTCGACCCTTCGTCGATTCGTTCCTGCGGCTTGGCTGGGACGATGTGGTCACCTTCAACTTCGACAGCGTGCTCCTCCCCCTGCGGGAGAGGCCGGCGCACCGCTTGGCTGGTGCGGGCCGCCGGGCTTCGCTCGCGGCCACGCGCGATCGCACCACCATCTGGTATCCGCACGGGCACCAGTCGGACCCTGACTCCATCGTGCTGGGCGCCCACGCCTATGGCGTGCGCGTGGCGGCGATGCAGGCCGCCTTCGACGCGCACGCTCGGCGCCGCGCGCCGCGCGCTGCGAGCCAGCTGGACTCCTTCGTGGCCACCATGCTGGAGCGTCCGCTCTTGTTCGTGGGTCTGTCGCTCACGCGAGAGGAGTGGACGATCTGGTGGCTGCTCTCGCAGCGTTCGCGCTTCCTGGCGCGGCGCCACAAGCGGCCGGCGGCGTTCGTGTTCGCGCGGCGCCCCGCCTCGACCGAGAAGATGGAGGCGCACGGCGCGTTCGCGACTCTGTCGCGCGCTTGCGATTTGCTGGGCGTGACGTTGCTCGAGTTCGGGGACTTCCAGGCTGGCTGGAAGAAGCTCCGAGCTGCACTGGGCTGGCCTGCCTGAGCTCGGCCGCTGGTACGCTGATCGAGCCATGCGCCGAACCGCTCCCTTGATCGCGACGATCGCTTGCTGCGCCATGCCATCCTACGTGCTGGCTCTCGACCAGCCGGACGGCACGCCCATCCCGCAGGGCAACGGGCTGCAGGGCCTGTTCGACAGCCGCGGCGAGACCATCAACGCGCTCGCTGCGGCGGCCGCGGTGCCGGAGACGTTTCAGCCCTCTTGCTCGCTCACGTTCGAGGTGCTGCAGCGCAACGCCGGCTACCAGAATGCGTTCGGCTGGTACAACGTGACCGGCAGCCCGCCCACCACCGCCGAGCTGTACGAGTTCATCCACTGCTCGGACCCGATCGGCACCGTGCAGCCGCTGCCCAACATCCAGAGCGACCCGAACTACCTCGGCGGCGAGATCGGCTTCTACGAGGGGGTCGTCACCGGTGGCTGCAACATGGGCACGGGCCCCGCGAACTATGCCTACGTGTTTTACAGCCAGAAGGAGTTCAACCCGGATGGCAGCGCGGCGAACCCGTACGTGCACCTGCTCATCTACAACAGCACCGTCACGGCCAACGCCTTCTACTTCGGGTGGGAAGATCTCATCTCGGGCGGCGACAACGACTTCGACGATCTCACCACGTTCGTCACCGGCATCACTTGCTCCGGCGGCGGCGGAGCCTGCCAAACGGGGCAACTGGGGGTGTGCGCGGCCGGCACCATGCAATGTCAGAACGGCATGCTCGCGTGCGTGCCGCTGGTCGAGCCCAGCGGGGAAGTTTGCGACGGCTTCGACAACGACTGCAATGGCGCAGTCGACGATGGCGACCTGTGCGCCGTGGGCGAAGTCTGTGACAACGGCAACTGTGTGCCCAACTGTGGCAACGGCGAGTTCCAATGCGCGGCCGGCACTGCCTGCGACGAGGCCAAGGGCATCTGCGTGGAGCCAGCGTGCGTCGGCGTCGACTGCCCCGACGGCAAATGTGTAGCCGGTGAGTGTGTCGAGCCGTGCGATGGCGCCGTGTGCCCGCCCGGTCAGACCTGCGTTGCCGGCAACTGCCTGGACCCGTGCGACATCATCACCTGCGATGCCTCGCAGGTTTGCAGCGGAGGCGCCTGCATCGACAAGTGCGATTGCACTGGCTGCGCCGTCGGCAACGAGTGCCAGCCTGATGGCCTGTGCATCCCCAGCGCGTGCGTGGGCATGACCTGCCCGCCGGGGTCGGTCTGTCAGGCCGATGGCACCTGCAAAGACATCTGCGACGACGTGACCTGCCCCTCGGGCCAAGAGTGCCTGGTGGGCGAGTGCGTGCCGAGCACGGGTACCGGTGGCGGCGGGGGCGCAGGCGGCGGGCCTGTGCTCGCAGGCTCTGGCGGCGCCGGCGGTGGCTCGAGCAGCGGTGGCTCGAGCAGCGGCGGCAACGGCTCGGGTGGCGCGCAAGGTGGCGCCGGCGCGGACGACGGAGGCAGCGACGGTGGCTGTGACTGTCGAACAGCTCCCGGTGCCGGCAGCTCTCAGGGTGCGCTCGCGTGGTTGGGCCTGGGCGCGCTCGCCTGGAGCATGCGACGCGCTCGCCGCCGCGCGTGAGGCAGAGCTTGGGGGTGACAACACGACTCGTCTGGTCTCGCCCCCTGATATCGTTGGCCGCCCTTCGGGCGGAGTGGCTCGGCGGCAGCGGCTGGGATTGGACAATCGGCGCCCGCTGATCCACGCTGCGCCGCGCATGACTGGTGTTGCCTCGAGCGGAGCTTCTGTCGAGCTGAGTGGATGGGGGCTGTACCCGCGTGGCTCGTGCCGACTGGTGGAGCCCGAGTCGGTCGCCGAGCTGTCGCGCGCGCTCGACGCGCGCGGGACCATCGCTCGCGGGTTGGGGCGCAGCTACGGCGACCCAGCCATCAACTCCGGCGGGCAGGTGCTCGGTCTCACGCGGCTCGATCGTTTCCTCGGCTTCGACGCGAGGACCGGCACCCTGCGATGCGAGGCCGGGGTGAGTCTGTCCACGATCATCCAGCGTTTCGGCCCGCGAGGCTGGTTTCCCATGATCACGCCAGGCACGCGCCACGTGACCGTCGGGGGCTGCATCGCCAACGACGTGCACGGCAAAGGCCACCACGCGCAGGGGTCGTTCGCAGAGTCCGTGGTGTCCATGCGCCTGATGTTGGCGGACGGCTCGATCGTGACCGCGAGCCGGAGCGAGAACAGCGACCTGTTCTGGGGCTCGTTCGGCGGCATGGGCCTGCTCGGCATCGTGCTCGAGGCGGAGCTGCGACTGCGCTCGATCGAGACGACGTACTACCGCCAAGAGGCGATCGTCGTCGAGAACCTGGACGCGATGTTGGACGCGTTCGACGAGACGAACGAGCGCTACCCGTACTCGGTCGCCTACATCGATCCGCTCGCCACCGGCCCGCTGCTGGGTCGGGGTGTGCTCACCGTGGGCGACCACGCGCGCGTGGAGGACTTGCCTGCGCGCAAGCGTCGCGACCCCTTGCGCGTGACGGAGGGCCACTTGGTCACGGTGCCGTTCGAGCTGCCGTCGGCCACCCTCAACGGCCTCAGCATCCGGCTCGTGAACGTGGTGATCAAGAACGTCCTCTCCCACGCCAGCCGCGTGGCGCACTACGAGAAGTTTTTCTACCCGCTCGACGCGGTGGGCCACTGGAATCGCGGCTACGGCCACGGCGGCTTCACGCAGTACCAGTTCGTCGTTCCGCTCAGCGACGGGCGGCGCACCATGCGCAACATCCTGGAGGCCATCGTGTCTTCCGGCAGCTTGCCGTTTCTCAACATCCTGAAGCGCATGGGCAAGGCCAACCAGGGCCACCTCTCCTTTCCGTTCGAGGGCTACACCTTCGCCATCGACTTTCCGATTCGGCCCGAGCTGCCGGCGCTCACGCGTCGGCTCGACGCGATGGTGCTCGAGGCCGGCGGTCGCATCTACCTGGGCAAAGACGCTTTCCTGGAAGCGGCGACCTTCCGCGCAATGTACCCGCGCCTCGACGAGTGGCTCGAGCTCAAGCGCCGCGTCGATCCCAAGAACGTGTTCGTGTCCGACCAAGCCCGCCGCTTGGGCATGATCGCCTGATCGTCACGCGCCGCGATCCAGCCGGCGCAGCACCTCGCGAGCGCTGATCGCGGTCTTGTACACCAGCACGCTGGACTCGTGGTCGTCGGCGTCGAGCACTGCCTCGCCCACCCGCGCTTGCTTCGGCACGACCAGGATCACGCGCGCGGAGAGGCCCGCGCGCACCTGCGCCACGCGGCGCAACAGCGCTTCCTTGCTGTAGAAGCCGAATAGCTCCAGGAACACCACCTCACCGGTGCGAGCGCTCTCGAACGCGAGATCGGGCACGACCACGCTGCCGTCGGGGGCCACGAGCAGCTTGTCACACGCCTCTAGGCGCCAGTGTGTCTCGAACGATTCGAAGGCTGCGCGCAGCTGCTCGAGCTCCGGTCGCTCGCCGAGCGTGGCCTCGCGCTCGCTCTTGAGGCCACTCTTGTGGCTGAGCGACAGCTCTACGCGGTCGCGCCGCTTGCCCCAGAACAGCTCTGCCGACAGCTCGAACTCGGGCAAGGCCAGCACTCGGGGCAAGAACATGGCCAGGTTGATGCCGTACTTCTGCACCCGGTCGAACAGAGAGAACGGCCCGTCGAACACGATCTCGAAGCCGTCCCCGCGCTGCGTCACGCTGCACAACAGGCCAAAGAAACGCGCGGCGCGGAACAGGGCGCGCACCTCCCTGGGTGCCTGGCGGTCGAAGCGCAGCGTGACGCGGGTCGCGCGCAAGAGGGCCGCCTGCGCCAGCGCCACGTCGTAGCGCGCGAGCAGGGCCGTTGGCTCGATCGGATCGAAGCGCTGCACGATCTCGGCGTCGCGCAGGTCGCCGAACAGGCTCCCCTCGATCGCGGCCTCGTCGAGGCCGAGCTCCGCGCCAGCGCGAGACAGCACGGCGACGCGATCGAAGCGCGTGCCGGCGCGGTGCGCCTCGGCCGCCAAGCGGAACACCACCTCGCGCAGCTTGGGTGGATCGTGCTCACTGGCTTGAGACAGCTCGGTGCGGTCGTCACACAGCTTGATCAGCCCCTGCACCACGGCTCGGTCGCGCGCGGCATGTGGCAGTGCGCGCGTGGCCTCTTCGAGCTCGGCGCGCGACGCCCCCACCATCGACCGATAGGTGGCCACCAGCGCGCTCGCGCACGGCAGGAGCCGCTCCTGGTCGGGCTCCTTCAGGAAGCGAAGGTGGAGGCGATCGGCGCGCCGGGTCGCGCGCACCAGGTCACTTGTAAGCAACGTGGTCGCGCCTCCGGTCGCTGGTGCGCTCCTCGCTGGTGCGCTCCGAGACCAGCTCGTAAAGAGTGGCCCGCTTGCCCTCGCTCTTGCGCAAGATGCGGCCCAGTCGCTGCACGTGCTCGCGCACCGAGCCGCTGCCGCTGAGCACGATCGCCACGTTGGCGCTGGGCACGTCGACGCCTTCGTTCAGCACCTTGCTGGTCACCACGGCGAACAGGCCGCCGCTCGCGAACGCGCTCAAGATGTGCGCGCGCTCCTTGACCTTGGTCTGGTGCGTGATGGCAGGGATGAGCCACTTGCGGGCGATCTCGTAGACCGTGGCGTTGTCCTCGGTGAAGAGCAGCACGCGATCCTTGCGATGTCGCTCGAGCAGCTGGGCCACCAGCTCGAGCTTGCTCGGTGACGCGAGCGCCAACTTGCGCTGCCGCCGATAGGCGAGGAACGCGCGTCTGCCGGCGTCGGACTGCGAGCTCCGCATCACGAACTGGCTCCAACCGTCGGCGCGGCTCATGTCGATGCCGCTCGCGCGCAGGAACGCGACGTACTCGGCGCGCGCCTCGTCGTACGCCGCGCGCTCCTCGGCGCAGAGCTTCACCTCCAGGCGGATGGTCTCGTACGGCGCCAGGTAGTCGCCGCTGAGCTCGTGGATGTCGCGTCGGTAACAAATCGGTCCGACCAGCTCCTCGTACAGCGAATCGCGGCCGTCGTTGCGCTCCGGAGTGGCCGTCAGTCCCAAGCGGAACGGCGCGAGGCACATCCGCGCAGCGGTGGCGTAGGCCTCGCTCGGCAGGTGGTGGCACTCGTCGAACACCACCAGCCCGAAGCGGTTGCCGATGCGCTCCATGTGCAAATGCGCCGAGTCATAGGTCGACACGGTGAGCGTGGCGATCTCGTGTGACCCCCCACCGAGGAGCCCGACCTCGGTGTCGAACAGCGCTCGCAGTCCGTCGTGCCATTGCGTCATCAGGTCGAGCGTCGGAACGAGCACCAGCGCGCTGCGCTGCTTCTCGACGATCGCCAGGGCTGCAACGAAGGTTTTGCCAGCGCCCGTGGGCAACACCACCACGCCGCGGCCGCCGGCATCAGTCCAGGCAGACAGGGCCTCCGACTGATGTGGGAACGGCGTCCGCTGTGCGCGCGCAGTGAGCTCTGTCTCCTGGTACGCGCGCGCATCGTCCACCAGCTCGATGCCCCGCTTGCGCAAGGTCGCAAACAGCCGGCGATACTCCAGGGCGGGGGCCCGGAACACGCGCTCGCGTGGGTCGAACACGAGCCCGAGCTCTGCTGCGATGCCCTCGGGTAGGTCGAAGCAGCGCAACGTTCCGCGCGAGAAGTCTAGCCTGACCGGCACGATCTCGCTGGATAGTCGAGCCGAGCCGCGTGGGGAACCCACGGGCCGCACGGGTGCGGTAGGATGCGTGCGTGGCCTCGCTCGCGCCAGGTTTCATCATCGCCTCCCCGCCCCTGGGGGACCCCAACTTCGATCGCACCGTGGTGCTGCTCGCGCTGCACGGGCCGAGTGGAGCCCTCGGCTTCGTGGTGAACCGCTTGGCGCCGCTGAAGCTCGGCGAGGTGATGAGCATGGCGGGTTACGGCCCACGCGTGGGCGCCGTTGGGGGTGCCGTGTACGTGGGTGGCCCGGTCGAGCCCGGCTCGGGTTGGGTGCTCAGCGAAGGGCCGCCGCAGGAGCCCGAGGTCGAGGGCGTGATCGCCGTGAGCGAGCACATCTCCATCAGCTCGTCGCGCGCTGTGTTCGACGAGCTGGCGCGAGACGTGGAGCCACGTGAAGGCGAGCCCACCGAGCCAGAGGTGGCGCCGCGCCTGGGGCGTCGCCAGGTGTTCCTGGGTTACAGCGGTTGGGGCCCTGGACAGCTCGAGGGAGAGATCGCGCGCGGTGCTTGGCTGCCGGCTCCGTTCGACGCCAAGGTGTTGTTCGACGTCGAGCTCGAGCGTCGCTGGGAGGCGGCGTACGCGTTGCTCGGTGTTTCGCCGGCCATGAGCATGGGCATGCGCACGGTCGGCGAAGCCTGAGGCAACTGCGCTACTTCTTCTCCATCACGGCGTGGAAGGCGTCGTGCACCTTCTCGAGCTCCGCCTCGGCCGCGGGGCGGCCGGCCGCCGCGCAAGCCTTCTCGAGCTCCAGCAGCGACGCGTCCAGCTTGGCGGCGCGAGCCTTCTCCGCATCGTCCGTCGCCTCGGCCGTCACGGCCTTGCTCTTTTCCTTCATGTCGGCGGTGACGCCGCACGTCTTCTCCGCGCGCGCGGCGCCCTTCTCCATGTGGAAGACGGGGGAGAGCACGTCGTGGAACGATTTCACGGCGGGGCTCATGGGCGGGTGTTTGTGGTGCCCCTTGCCCTCGTGGTGACCGCCGTGCTCGTGGTGATCGCCGTGCTTCTCCTTGTGGTCATGATCTTGGCCGTGGTCGTGCGCGTGCTTCGAGCCGTCTCCATGCTCGTGCTCGTGACCGTGACCATGGCCGTGCTCGTGCTCGTGTTTGTCGGCGCTGTTCGCCTCTTGAGAGGGCCCACAGCCGGCGGCAAAGGCGAGCGCGCCTGCCGCAGTGAGCAACCAGGCGAGCTTCGAAGGACGAAACGTGTTGCGAACGAGGTGGCTTTTCACGGTTGGGGAGATAGTGCGAACGCTGCGACCGGATCAACCTTCTTGTGGCTCGTGGGCGACTTCGTCTCGGTTCCGCCCGGCCTCTTTGGCGCGGTAGAGCGCCTCGTCGGCCCGCGTCAGCACACCCTCGGTGAGGAAGCCGTTGGCGTGGTTGGCGGCCGCAACTCCTGCGCTGAACGTCAAGAAGCGCTCTTGGCCCGACGCGAACCTTGCGGGGCGCAATCGCAGCGCGGTTCGTAGCCGGTCGGTCGTGGCGAGCGCCGCGTGGCCCTCGGTGTTGCGGAGCAGCAGCACGAACTCCTCTCCGCCGTACCGAAACGCGCCATCTTCTTGGCGGACCGACGCTGCCAGCAACTTGGCGAAGTGCGTGAGCGCCTCGTCGCCAGCGTCGTGGCCCAGGGTGTCGTTGATCGACTTGAAGTGGTCCAGGTCGAGGATCACGACGCAGAACGCCTGGTGGTGGCGGCGCGCGTAGGCCGACTCCTCGCGCAGACGCTCGTACAAGAGCTGGCGGTTGCCCAGCTGCGTCAGCGGGTCGATGCGGGCCAGTCGCTCGGCCTGCTCGAGCTTCTCGGCGAGCTCGCGCTGACCTTGGCGGCGCTGCACGGCTCGTATCGCCTTCGCCTTCAACACCGGCCCGGAGAAGGGCTTGGTCAAGTGATCGATCGCTCCGAGCGACGCGCCACGGACGACGTCGGCCTCGTCTTCTGCGTGCGCGGTGAGGAGCATCACGGGGATCTGCGAGAGCACGCCGTCCTCGCTCATCTCCTTGAGCACCTCGAACCCACCCTTTTCCGGCATCATCACGTCGAGCACCACCAGATCGATCCCGGTGTGTTGCCGCTGCAGATGTTCCAGCGCGACTCTGCCGTTCTCGGCCTGCAGGCACGAAAGCCCCGCTTGGGAGAGCCACCGGCACACGAGCATACGTGTGGCATCGTCATCGTCGACGACCAGCACGGTGCCTTTGCTCCCGCTCGCCAGCATGGGACCGAGGTTACCCCGACATCGCAGCGTCGGTCGCGCCATCCAAACGCCAGGCGCCTCGGCGGGTGGGGGCACGCAGCCGGAGAGCCAGCTCGGCCAGGTATCGAGAGCGTGGCCACGGCTTGGCGCCGAAGCGCTCGAGGTGATCGGTGTGGACTTGGCAGTCGACCAGATCGATCCCCCAACGCACGAGCTGCTCGACCAGGGTGACGAACGCCACCTTGGACGCGTCCGGCGCGAGCGCGAACATCGACTCGCCGAAGAACGCGTGGCCCAAGCTCACACCGTACAAGCCGCCGACCAGCTCGCCGCCGGCGTAGGCCTCGACCGAGTGCGCGAAGCCCAGCTCCGCCAGGTGGGTGTAGGCCTGCAACATCTCGTCCGTGATCCAGGTCCCACTCTGACCGGGTCGTGGCCTCTCCGCGCACGCCCGCATGACGTCGTGAAAGCGCGTATCGAGCTTGATCTCGTACAAGCCGCGCCTCATCTGCTTGCGCAGGCTGCGCGGCACGTGCAGCTCGCTGCCGAGCAGCACGTAGCGAGGATCGGGGCTGTGCCACAGGATGGGCAGCCCGTCCTCGTACCAAGGGAAGATGCCCTCCCGGTAGGCAGCGAGCAGCCTCTCGGCCGAGAGGTCACCCCCGACGGCGATGAGCCCGTTGGGCTCGGCCTCTTCAGCGGGCGGGAAGACGACCCGCCGATCCAACCGGTAGATGGCCACGCCGCCCCTTCAGTACCCCGGATCGGGGCCTTTGATTCGAGGAACGACGACCTTCGGCTTGGAGGAAGGAGCCGAGCTCGCGCTCGCCGTGGCGTTGGGTGCTGCGGTGCTGGCGATCGGCTCTGCGCTCGCGGCTGCCGACTCGACCGCCGCGGCGGTCGCTGGACTGGACGCGCTGCTGGAGCTGGTCGTGCCGCCGCCCCCCTGGCTCGGTTGTGGGGCAAGAGCTGCCGAGGCCGGCTTGGGCGCGTGCGTGCCCAGATAGGCCAGGTACAGGCCGGCTCCTGTGACGATCGCCGCCGCCGCCAGCACGAGCGCCAGCACCGGCCCGCGCCGCTTGGGCGGCGCCGCGTCGACTGGAAGCAGCATCCCCCCCGCGGTGGACGGAACGCTCGCGTAGCTTGGTTGTGAGCCGCTGGCGAAGTTGGGCTGCGAGCCATAGCTCGGCTGGGAGTTGAAGCTCGGTTGCGATCGCACGGCGTCGAGGTTCAGAATCTCGGTGCCGCTGCCCAGCCCCTCGGGTGGCACGGCGTGGCCTGGGCTCGAGCTGAAGCCTGGCTGGGACGCGCCAGCGACGGAGGCGAACGATGGGTTCGAGATCGCTCCCTGCTGGGAGACCGAAGCGGCGGGGATGCGCGCGCTGCTGGGCGTGAAGCCCGTCTCTGCGCCGCTGTCCCAGGCCGGGGCAGGGGGCGCGAGCGGCAACGAAGAGAGCGCGTGAGCGAGCTCGCGGGCCGAGGCGAAGCGCACGTCGCGCTCGGTCGCGCATGCTCGCAGGATGATGGCGCACAAGCCCGGATCCAGGTCGGGCACGATCTGTCGCGGGTCGGGCAACGGCTCGTACGCGATCTTGAACAACAGCTCGGCGAAGTTCGCGGCCTTGCGCGGCACCGCGCCGGTCACGGCCTCGAACAACATGATCCCGACCGCGTACAGGTCGCTCTTCTGATCCACCTCGCTGGAGGAGCGCACGTGCTCGGGGCTCATGTAGTTGGGCGAGCCCATCACGGTGCCAGTGCGCGTAGTCGAGCCCTCGCCCAGCGCGGTGAACTTGCTGATGCCAAAGTCCAGGATCTTCACGAACTCGCCGCGTTGCCCGCCCCTGGCCTTGATCAGGAACAGGTTGTCCGGCTTGAGATCGCGGTGGATGATGCCCGCGGCGTGGGCCGCCTCGAGCCCCTCGAGCATCTGCACCATCAACGGGACGATCTCCGCGCCCGCCAGCCGCTTCTTGCGCCGAATGCGCGTGCGCAAGCTCTCGCCCTCCAGGTACTCCATCACCATGAAGCGCTCGCCCGCGGCGGTGACGCCCAGGTCGAACACCTCCACGATGTGATCGTTGCCGATTTGGCCCGCGGCCTGCGCCTCGCGCTCGAAGCGGTCAGCCATCTCCGGGTTGGCGCTGGCGCCGGCGTGGAGGATCTTGATGGCGACGCTGCGCTTCACCTTGATGTGCTCGCCCGCGTACACCGCGCCCATGCCGCCCTCCCCCAGCTTGCGCAGGATGCGGTACTTGCCGTCGAGGATTTCTCCCTCGCGTGCGGGTGCGACCATCAGATCCTTCCAAAGCTACCACCGGCCCAGAGAAAGGCCCAGGGTCGCGCCCACGTGGATCGGTGTGGTACCCATTGGAGGGTGCGACTCCGGCGAAGGACTCTTCATGCGCTGGCTCTGGGGCTCTGCTTGTCGAGCCCGGGCTGGGCACCGCGCGAGCTGAGCGCGCAACCCGCTGCGGCGGGCGACAACAAGTCCCAAGCGCGCGACCTGTTCAAGAAGGGGACCAAGGCCTTCGATGACAAGAAGCACGCCGAGGCGCTCGTGCTGCTCGAACAGGCCGAGGGCTTCTTCCACGCGCCGACGCACGTGCTCTACATCGCGCGGTCACAGGCTGCGCTGGGCAAGCTGACCGAGGCCCGGGCGAGCTATCAGAAGCTCGTCAGCGAGACGTTGCCCCCCAAGGCGTCGGACGCGTTCAGGGATGCGCAGTCGTCCGGCAAGAAGGAGCTCGAGGCGCTGGACGCGCGCATCCCGAAGGTGATCGTCACCCCAGATCCCAAGGACGCGCCGGGGCTGGTCGTGACCATGAACGGCACGCCGCTGGCGGCCGACCGGCTGGGGGTGGAGTTCGGTGTGAACCCTGGCTCGTTCAGCTTCGAGGCCAAGGCCGAAGGCCTCGAGGCGGGACGTGTGATCGTCAACGCGGCCGAGCGCACCACCACCGAGGTCGCGCTGGTGCTGCACAAGATCGGCCAAAAACCGGCGGTGGAATCGGGCGCGAAGACGGTGGAGCGCGAGGCAGGAGGCTCGGGCATGCGCATCGCGAGCTTTGCGCTGATGGGTGTCGGGGGCGGGGCGCTGGTGGCTGGTGGCGTGATGGGCGCGCTACATTTCGTCCGCTCAGGCGAGGCCGACGACAAGTTCGCGGAGTGTGGCGCGTCGTGCCGGGCAGAGGTCGAGTCGCTCGACAAGGACACCGCGCTGTTCGGCAACGCGGCGATCGGGCTGCTCGCAGGCGGCGGCGCCGTCGTCGGCACGGGCCTCCTGTTGTTCCTGCTCGCGCCCTCGGGCCCGAGCGACGAGGCACCTGCTCCCGCGACGGTGAGCTTCGGGCCGGGGTTCGTGTCCGTGACGGGGCGGTTCTAGCTGGCTAGCGGGTCACGCGCCGTGTTCCGGTCGCTCCGCCGTCGGGCCCGAAGCTGCGCTCCTCGATCTCGAACGAGCCGTCGCGGTACAGCACGAGCACGGTCGAGGCGCGGGTGCCGTACTCGGGGCTCACCAGGAACGGTGCCGACAAGAAGAGCTCGAGCTCGGCGCTCACGCCGGTCGCCGGCAGCTCCGCGGGCGGAGCGGTCTCTCGGGTGCCGAGCGCATCGAACAGCGCCTCGGCGCGGGCGTGGCCGCGGAGCGCGAGCGCGATGCGGCGCACCTTCGGCCACTCGTCCCCGAGTCGCCCGTTGGAGAGGCCGACCACCCCGGGCTCGAGCGCCGTGACGATCGGGGCGCCACGTTCGACGCCGTCCGCGAGGTAGGCGGCGCTGGTGAGGTCGCCGACGATCAAGTTGAAGGAGCCGTACGCAAACGCGCTCTCCGCTTCTGCCTGTGCGAACGCCATGGGCGACAGATCGCCGGTCAGGTAGCGAAGCGGCAGCTGTCCGCGCGAAGCGCCGCTCCTGCGAGCCGAAGGGTGACGAAAATTGGTGATGGCCGCATAGCGTCCACGCTTGCTGACGCCCATCCAGGTGCCGCCGGCCAGCTCGTCCTTGCCTGCGATCACGTCTTGGTCGGGCCACTCGTGGAGCTCGCGCGCGGGGCGGGCGTGGAGCTCGTCGCGGTTGGAGGCGATCACGCACGCAATCTCGGGTGTCGGCAGCAACGAAAGCCCGACGAGGCACATCAGCCAACCCCGCCCAGCGTCTGCCACGCTCGTTCTCGCCTCGCGCTGCGTGCGCGGGTGGCGATCCCGAGCAGCGGTCGATCGCGAGTGAAGCGCTCGCGCCAGGCCTCCCCAACACGCTCGAGCGCAGGCTCGAGGTCGGCGAGGAGCTGCTCGCTGGTTCGGATGACCCCGGCGAGGGCGACGTGGGTCACCGGAGACGCGGGGCTCGTGTCGACCAGCGCGCGCACGGCGACCAGCGCTGCGGCGGCCCGCTCGACCCACTCCCGGTCGAGATCCGCGCGCAGGGCGGTGCCGATCAGGAACGCCAAGAGCGCGCCGTGCACGTGGAGGTCCTCGATGGTGCGGAACGGCTTGAGCACGCGCTCGTACGCATCGCCGGAGAGCAGCTCGGCGGGCTCGACCCGAACCCCGTCGAGCACGAGGTCGGTGTGTGTGATCTCGGGGCAGAAGGGCGTCTCGGCCATGAGCGACAGCGTGACGCCCGCGCGATCCGTGGGGATGCACGCGGCCCGGAGCGATGGGCGCCCATCACGCTCGCCTTCGCTGGCGATCACGAGCACGTGTGTCGCCTCCTTGCCGAGGGTGCACCACGTCTTGCGTCCGTGCAGCGTCAGACCGCCCTCGCGCTTGCCGATCGTGGTCTGGATCGCGCGCGGATGTGCGCCTCCTTCCTCGGTGGCCGAGAAGCTCAGTCGGCTCGTGCGTGGCGCGCCGGCCATCTTGCCGAGCGCGGCGGTCGCCGCCGCGTAGCCCACGACGAACGCATACCCCAGCCGATCGACCCGCGCTGCCAAGGCCGCCGCCCGATCGAAGGTGGGGCCGCCGTACTCGCTCGCGGTGCGCCACAGCTCCGCCACCGAGCCGACCGGGAAGAGCGAGCCTGGCTTGAGGAGGCCGTCCAGCACGTCCACGATCTTAGGGCGAGTTCCATGAGCGAGCCGGGTCAATTCAACTGGCAAGCCAGTTGAATCAGAGAGCATCGTAGGGCTCTTTGGATGGCACGCCGCGCGGCCACTCGCACACAGCTCAAGCCGCCGACGGGTCCTGCGTGACGCGCGTCTCCGGGAGGGATCTTCCAACCTTTTCCCGTCTCGCACCAACAGGGCGCAGGCCGCGATCGTGCCTCATCGCCCAATCGAGCAAGCTGGCTGCTGCTCAGCGGCCCCCCGACTCGCGCTACTTGTCCGTGCAGCGCAGGTAACGCACCCCTTGCTTGCGGTAGGGCGCGCAGGTCGCGCCGGAGCCCACCTCGGCGAGGGTGTCCTCGATCCAGCCGAGCTTGGGCCCGATCAGCGTGGCCTTCTCGGGCTCGGTCCCGCCCGAGTGCACGGCGAAGGAGAGAAACGTGGAGTCGACTTCGAACAACCAGGGGGTGCCCGAGTCCCCTGGGCAGAGCTGGTGGTTTGGGTTCTGTGCAGCCACGTACAGCGGCGCCGGCGACTCGCTCGGGACGAGCTGCCAGCCCTCCGAGCGGCGCTTGACGCCAGCGCTGCCCGGACCTGGGCAGGCCGGCTCGCTGCCGTCGTCCGAGCCGCGCCCCCAGCCGATGACCGTGAAGCTGCGGTGTTGGGGCCAGTCGATAGACCATGGCGCGTCCGGATCCGCGTACAAGCGGCCGCGCCACTCTTTGGTGGTGCCGTAGGCCAAGAACACCAGCGCGACGTCGTCGGCCCGATCGTTGCTGCCTTTTCCTGCGTAGTCCGGATGCACGAAGAACATCGCCTCGTCGTCGTAGATCTCCTCGGCTTCATCACCACCTTTGGCAGTGAAGCGGACGCGCACGCGGTCGCCGTCGAGCCCGGCACAATGGGCCGCAGTGAGCAGCCAGTGCCGCGTGAGCATGGTGGCCGAGCAGGTACTGCTGCCGCGCACCAGCTGGACGACCTGCGGCGCGGCTCCGCTCTCGGAGGCGTTGGTGATGGCGTGCTCGTCGTCGCCGAAGGACTCGTCCGCAGTCTCGTCGAGGCCGAACGGCGCGCATGCGCTCAAGAGCCAGCCCGAAATCATCACGCTTGCGAGGGTTCGTCGTTCCATGGCCCCCAGCTACCCCGGCGAAGGCCGAGATCCCCCTTACAATCGCCTTACTCCTTCGCAGCGGGGGCACCCGTCGACGTGGCTGCGCCGAGGATAGGATGGCCGTCGCGATCCATGTCGAAGCGCCGCACCCCCGCCAGCAGCTTGCTCGAGCCTTCACTGTGGGCCCTCAGCGCAGACGCGGTGCGCGCTCACGCCCACGACACGGCAGCCGACGCGCTCGAGCGCCTCGATCTCTTGCTCGCGACCCGCCGAGGCGCCGACACGCAAAGGCTCCGATTGTCCGCGCTGCACGACTGGCGAAAGGCCGAGATGGCGCTCGCTCGGTTTGACCGCGCGATGGCGGTCGTGGAGAGGGAAGAGCAGGTCCTCGCCGCGGGAGGGGGACCAGTGCCCGCGTACCTTTCCCGGGCCGAATGTGGCCTACGCGCGAGGCGACCTGGAGCAGTGGGTCTCCGGGCACCAAGCCGAGCTCGCCCGTTGTGAAGCGGGCGAAGGCCCGATCTTTGGCGCCGAAGGATCCCGGACGAAGCTCGTTCGCAGCTGGACGAGGATGGCGCTCGAGCGTGCCAACCGGCACGAGGAGGCGCGCGCGCTCGGCTCGGAAGACAGGCTGGCCCTCTCGACACCAAAGAAAACAGGGCCGGCTCCGAAGAACCGACCCTGCCTCCACGCTGATCAACCTCGATCAGTAGTGATCGTGGCCGTGACCGCCGCCGCCCGCTTCCTTCTTCTCATCCTTGGGACGCTCGGCGATGAGCGCCTCGGTGGTGAGCATCAGGCTGGCGACGCTGGCCGCGTTCTGGATGGCGGAGCGCACCACCTTGACCGGGTCGATGACGCCCATGGCCAGGAGGTCGCCGTACTCGCCGGTGGCGGCGTTCCAGCCGAAGGTGCCTTTGCCCTCGCGCACCTTCTGCACGATGATCGAGCCCTCTTCGCCGGCGTTGGCGGCGATCTGACGCAGGGGCTCCTCGCACGCGCGGCGGATGATCGAGACGCCGAACTTCTGCTCCTCGTCCACCTTGATGCCGTCGAGCACCGACTGGGCGCGGATGAGCGCGACGCCGCCGCCGGCGACGATGCCCTCCTCCACCGCTGCGCGGGTCGCGTGCAGCGCGTCTTCGACGCGAGCCTTCTTCTCCTTCATCTCGGTCTCGGTCGCGGCGCCGACCTTGATCACCGCCACGCCGCCTGCGATCTTGGCGAGGCGCTCCTGGAGCTTCTCGCGATCGTAGTCGCTGGTGGTGTTGTCGATCTGGGTGCGGATCTCGGCCTTGCGTGCGTCGATCTTCTCCTTCTTGCCCTGACCGCCCACGATCGTGGTGTTGTCCTTGTCGATGATCACGCTCTTGGCGCGGCCGAGGTCGCTGATCGTGACGTTCTCGAGCTTGAGCCCGAGCTCCTCGGCGATCACCTGACCGTCCGTGATGATGGCGATGTCCTTCAGCATCTCCTTGCGGCGGTCGCCGAAGCCAGGAGCCTTGACCGCGGCGCAGTGCAGGGTGCCGCGCAGCTTGTTCACGACCAGCGTCGCGAGCGCCTCGCCCTCGACGTCCTCGGCCAGGATCAAGAACTGCTTCTGCGCCTTGGCGATCGCCTCGAGCACCGGGAGCAGGTCCTTCATGTTGCTGATCTTGCGCTCGGCGATCAGGATGTAGCAGTCCTCGAGCACGACCTTCATGTTCTCCGGGTCGGTCACGAAGTAGGGCG
>CAZXMG010000070.1:0-41203 GCA_964641275.1 uncultured Polyangiaceae bacterium | reverse complement strand
AGACAGGCGGCTTGGTTCGGGTACCCGCGCCCGTTCTGGCGGAGGTTTGCCGCGGGGCACGCCATGACGCCGCGATCAACCACTTGCTGAATTCACGAGCGATCATCGTGGCCGAGCTAAACCGCGCGATCGCGCAGTACGCCGGACACCTCCTCGCACGCCTCAAATTGTCCTCCGCCCACGCGATCGACGCGTTCGTGGTGGCGACGGCGGCACAGTATCCGACCGCTATCATTGCGACGGGCGACCCGGCCGACATCCGGCGGCTGGCATCGAGGGAGCGCAAGGTGAGGATTCTGGCCCTGTAAAGGGCCGGAGCTGTCCAACTGCGCGTTGGAGCCGGACAGCCGCCGTCGGTCGGGGGAACCTTCGGTCCCCTCCCTCTGGCGTCTGCCGCTCAACGCCGGTACGTTGGCCGGACCGACTGTGCTAGCTGAACTCGAACTGCTGAGTGGGACGCCCGCGCGCCTCGTCGAAGGTGAGACGATCACGGAGCTCGCTTCCGGAGCACGCTTCCCGATTACGTCGCACCGCTTGCATATTCACCAAGGGCTTGGCCGTGCCTGCCCGCGCGCGTCGCTCAGTTCCGGGCACAGGCTGGAACTTGACGACGGGACCGTTACTTGGGGGACCTCCGGTGGCCACTGCCAAGTCTGGCTTCAAGTCGACGGTATCGTGGTTGAGGACCGCGGATCAGACAATGGCACCATCGCCGGTCCGCCGGAGTCGCCTCGTCATCTGACCGGATTGGGAGCTCGAGGATTTCTCATCGAAGGCGACCTACTCCAAGTTGGTCGCGTTCAGTTTGTGGTCCATACCAAGCCACCTTCGTCGCGCTGAGCCGAAGGCCATCCCATTCCCCCTATTTCCGGAGGCACTCGGGCTCTACCCCTGGGGAATTTCCGACAATGGCGATAAGCTGCGTTGGCTGACCGAAGGCAGCCATTGGCCATCGTTCATCTTCCCAGCGCGTGAGTCATCCTGGGAGCGCCACGACATTTCCAGCTCGGCCCTACTCTTCCAGTTCCTGAGGGGCACATTGCCCTCGAGGCTGTTGCTCGCTCCCTTCGGCGGAGAAGTTCCACTCAACCAACACAGCTGGAGCGTTTCTAGCGGATCGGGAGCGGCCTAACTGGGCGCTGCAGCGGACGGATCGGCTTCGGTCGCCTTCGCTCCCTCTAGCGCTCGCAGCTGAGCGCCGATACGTTGCGCAGACAGGACTCCATGCATAGACGCGATTACAATCCTACCGAGCTCCCTCCAATCGATGAAGTAGAGGTCGTTGCGCTGCATGGTAGAGTTCCTGAGCCTGATGAATACTTGGCGAACGAGACGCGCGGGCCCAGCGTGCGTTTCGGTGGGACTGCTGCGCTGGCGATCGCCGACATTTGGCGCACGCTCCCCCCCAGGGGAACAGGCACGATGCCACATCCCTCCATTTCTTGTTCGCTTCTATGCTCAGGGAACGCTCGTTCTTGGAGCATCGGTCTGTTGGCAATGCGACAATATTCTCGGTGCGGATCGCTCTGGCGGCCTATTGTACGAATTCGACGCGCGTGCACCCGAGTCGAAGCGCCTCCTTCGTCTGCTTGGCGACGCAGCTTCGGGACTCCCGCCGCCCCCGATTCCGCCGCCGCCTCCCTTCGTCCCGGAAACGTAGCGAGTCGCGCACTGTGACCGGGCAGGCCTGATGACTGACGCGGACGAGGTTGTCTATTGTGAAGCGTGCGGTCTTCCGCACCGGCCCGGCGTGTTGCGGTGCGAGGAATGTGACCATCTCCTCGGAAACTCCCCCGACTGGGAGGCAATCAGAGCAGAATTGCCAATGCTCAAGCGAGGCATGTTCGCCGCATTGGCCGCCGTCGCTGGCATGATCGTGCTGAACATCCTCATCTTCGGCGGCTACGGCTATGTCATGCTTGTTGCGCCGTTTGGATGGGCCATCTCGCGAGCGTATCGTTACCGAATCCTCTCCGCGCAGCTGCGACGCATGTCCGAACGAATGCGGCCAGTCGAGCAAACGGGTGCGGACGGATCCTGAGCGGAGCCTCGCGTCACCCGCGGCGCGGCTTGCTCGCTTAGCTGCGCCACGTGAATCTCGCCGAGCGACATCCTGGGAACACCTCAGACAAGCCCGTCCGAGTGGGTCGTGAACGCGCGCGCCGAGCCCGCGGGCGAGGCCCAGCGCTACGTCCTTGATGGGATGCATCGGGCCGGATGGTCGGAGTGGCACATCGTGGCAGAGGGCGTCACGCTCGTGTGGGAGCGCGTCCTTGGTGATGCCTGGTTCACGGGTGTGAGCAAGGCTCGCTAGAGTGGCTGCGCGCGCTGCTCAATCGAACATGGTCCTGCTCAGGTCTGCAACGGCTGGTTGGCCAGCACCGGAAGCACGTCTCGAAGGTTCGGCTCAGCCCACCACCCCCCGGGGCCGCACCGACCGCACCGTGACCGGCCCCTCCGCAGCGCAACGTTCGTCTGCGGCGAGCAGCTCCTCGGCGCTGGGGGGCTCGCCTTCGGCGACGCGGCGGAGCGCCTGCGAGAGCTCCTCCAGCGCGCGGGCTGCGCGGCGGCGGCGCTCGCGCGACGCCTGAACCAGGGCCACACGCGTGAGCGGCCCGACCGGGTGGTTGTTTGCTCTTCGTTCCATGGCCGGGCAGGTTGCACGTCGCATGCCCGGGCCAGCCCTCGCGCCGTGGCCACGCGCGCCGGTCCCGGCGAGCAAGAACTTGCCGGCGCTGAGCAACCCCTCGCTTCCGCGCGTAAGCTTGGCCGATGGCTGGTGCGCAGAGCTCGGGATCGCGATGGGCTGCCGCCACCATCGTGGTCACCGCTTGCGGCCCACCCACCGCGCCAGTCGCCACGAACGACAAAACGGCGCCGTGCGTGTGCCCGTCCGCGACAAGCTGGCAGTGCGCTGGCGCGGCCCCCGGCTCGAGCACCTCGCCGCCGGTGCGGGCCGAGGCGCGACCGAAGGGCCCCACGCTGGACGGGTTCGACTGCAGCTCGACCCTGGACGAGAAGCGCGACCTCAGCTTGCGCGGGGAGAACGCAGGTCCGCTGGGAGCGACTTGGAACTGGCACACGGGTGGACTCCGATGTCAGGCCCGCGTGCCAGACGTGTGCGCGGGCAAGCTGCGGGCGCGGCTACACGTGGGAGATCGGCGCTACGTGGATGTCGAACGTGAGACCGCGCCACCCGATGCGACGTTCACGTTGGCGGTGCCTTCCAGCATGTGGAATGACGCGCTGCGGGCCCAGCCTGGTCTTCCCTACGAGACGTTGTCGCTGACGTTGGAGGTGCTGCTCTTGTGCGAAGACGCGCCCGTGCATCTGGTGGACGCCTTCGTCGGCCGCTTCGGCGCGGGGGAATGAAGCTCCCCGCTCAGCCCTTGATGCGCTTGTTGTCGGGATCGTAGAGCGGCTTGATCGAGGCCTTGGCGGGGTAGTCCTTGCCGGCGATCTCGACCTCCCACGGTGCGCCATCGACGTAGGCCGCGTCCACGGCCTGGCCAGCTTCGATCATCGCGAGCCCGACGGCGCCGCCGAGGGTGTGGCCATACGACGCGGCGCGGACGTAGCCGACAGGCTTCTTGTCGCGCTTGACGATCTCGGCGTGGAACATCATCGGCTCCGGATCCTGCACCAGGACCTGCAGGATGCGGCGCTTCAGCGGACCCTGCGCCTTCTTGGCGAGCACCGCCTCTTTGCCCAGGAACCCGCCGGGCTTCTTGAGATCGACCGCGAAGCCGAGGCCGGCCTCGAGCACCGAGTCGGTGTTGTCGATGTCGTGCCCGTAGTCGCGGTAACCCTTCTCCATACGCAGGCTGGCGAGCGCCTTGAGCCCGGCGTGGCGGAGCCCGAACGCCTCGCCCGCGGCGACCAGCCGGTCGTAGACGTGCACCGCCTGCTCGGTCGGCACGTACAGCTCGTAGCCGAGCTCACCCAGGTAGGTGATGCGCACGCATAGCGCGCGCGCGAAGCCGAGGTCGATCTCGCGCGCAGCGCGGAACGGGCAGGCGGCGTCGCTCAGGTCTTGGCTGGTCAGCGACGCGAGCAGCTCGCGCGAACGTGGACCTTGCACGTTGATCTGCGCGTAGCCGCCGGTGACGTCGGTGACGAACGCGTGCGCGTCGCTCGGGATGTGGCGACGCATCCAGGTGAGCACGTGGCGGTGCGCGGTGTCCGAGGCGACCACCCAGAAGCGCTCGTCGTCGAGCTTGGTGACCGTGAGGTCGGCCTCCAGCGTGCCGCCTTCGTTGAGCCACTGCGTGTAGGTGATCTGCCCGCTGGGGCCGTCCACGTTGTTGGCGGAGATGAAGTTCAGCACCCGGCCCGCGTCGCGCCCCTGCACCCAGAACTTGGACATGAACGACATGTCCATCAGGATCACGCCCTCGCGCGTGGCGCGGTGCTCGGCCTCCCAATGGGAGAACCACTCCTGTCGCCCCCACGACAACGCGCCGGCGTGGGGCTGAGCGCCCTTGCCCGCGTACCAGTCGGCGCCCTCCCACCCGCTCACGTCTCGGAAGTAGGCGCCCTGCGCCGCCAAGCGATCGTGCAGGGCGGAGCGTTTGGCGTCTCGCGCGGTCATCATCGATCGGGTGGGGTAATGGCACTGGTAGACCATGCCCAGCGACTCGACCGTGCGCGTCTTGCGGTACTCGGGGTTGGCTTGGTAGGTGTGCAGCCGGTCCAGGTTCATGCCGGTGACGTCCACGTCGGGCCGACCATTGATGATCCAATGCGCCATAACGCGACCCAACCCGCCGCCGGTGAGGATGCCGATCGAGTTGAGCCCCGCCGCCACGAAGTAGTTCTTGAGCTCTGGGGCCTCTCCCACACACGGGGCGAGATCGGGCGTGAAGCTCTCCGGGCCGCAGAAGAACTTGCGCACCCCCACCTCGAGCGACACAGGGACGCGGCTCATGGCCGTCTCGACGTAGCCGCCCATGCGATCCCAATCGGGCGATAGCTCACCAAAAGAAAAATCTTCAGGGATGCCGCCCACCTTCCACGGAGCGCACACGGGCTCGAACAAGCCGATCATGAGCCCGCCCACCTCTTCACGGAAGTAGCCATAGGAGCCAGGGTCCTCCAGGACGGGGAGGTTGGGCGGGAGATTGGGGATCTTGTCGGTGATCAAGTAGTAGTGCTCGGCGGCTTGCAGCGGGATGTTGACCCCGTGCTTCTGGCCGAGCTGCCTGGCCCACATGCCGGCGCAGTTGACGACGTACTCGGCGCGGATGTCCCCGAACGGGGTGCGCACGCCGGTGACGGCGCCGCGCTCGGTCAGCACCTCGAGCGCGGGCACGTTCTCCAAGATGGTGGCGCCCTGCATGCGCGCGCCCTTGGCGAGCGCCATGGTCACGTCGACCGGGTTGGCCTGGCCGTCTTCTTTGACGTAGAAGCCGGCCAAGATGTCGTCCACGCGGGCGAGCGGGAACAGCTCGCGCACCTGGCTCGGCGAAATCTCGTGCACGTCGACGCCGCAGTAGCGGTTGAACGCGGAGACGCGTCGATACTCCTCCAGGCGGTCGCGATCCTTGGCCAGCTCGATGAAGCCGACCGGCTTGAAGCCGGTCTCGAGCCCGGTCTCGGCGGGCAGCCTGGCGTACAGATCGCGCGTGTACTTGCGCATCTCCGTCGAGGTCTCGGAGGTGGAGCCGAACGTGACGATCAAGCCGGCGGCGTGCCAGGTGGTGCCGGACGTGATGCGGTCGCGCTCGAGCAGCACCACATCCTTCCAGCCCATGTGCGCCAGGTGATAGGCGACCGAGCAGCCGATGATTCCCCCGCCGATGACGACGACACGCGCTTGGTTGGGCACGACCGGATCAGGCATGGCGGGGGAGCATACACTCACTCGAAGCCGTCGACCGGCCGGGGGAGGAGCGCGCCCTTGCCCGGGCTACCGAGCTGACCACGCAAGTTGTCGCCCCAGCAGAACAGCTCTAGGCCACCGGTGCGCGCGCAGGTGTGGAACCCCGACGCAGCGATGCCTGTGACCGCCTTCAGGCTCTTCACTGCCCCCGGTAGCTCACGATCGCTCTCTTGACCGCGGCCGAGCTGCCCTTCGCGGTTGTCTCCCCAACACGTCACCGTGCCGTCTTTGCGCAGCACGCAGGCGTGCGCCACGCCGGCAGCGAGCGCGGTCGCGTCGCTGACACCCGGCACGGCACGAGGCTCGGCGCGCCACTCGACGCCGGTCACGCCGAGCTGACCGTGATCGTTGTCCCCCCAGCAGAACACCGCGCCGGTCTCGAGCAGCGCGCAGCTGAAGTTGCCGTGCTCGAGACGCTCGGGCGGCACCTCCTTGGCGCCGCCCAACGCGAGGGCTGTCGCGCGCGCCGGGAGGCCGCTCACGCCCACCGGGCGGATGCGCCTGGACCGTGTGCCGTCGCCGAGCTGGCCCTTGGTGTTGGCGCCCCAGCAGCTCACGGCGCCCGTGGCGAGCCGAGCGCACGCGTGGTTCGAGCCTACCGCGACCTCGACCGCGCCCTCGACCCCCTCGACCTTGGCGTGCTCGTGTGACTCGCGGCCCACCCCGTAGCCGGAGCCCCAGCAGCGCACGCTGCCGTCGGTGCGGACGCCGCAAATCGAGCCTGGACCTGCCGCGATCTGCCGAAGGTCGCCGCCGCCCGAGAGCGGCTTGGGTCGATAGGGAGGCGCGCCCTCGTCATACACCCAGGAGAAGTTCCCGAACACCAAGCCCCGGCCGGCGCTGTCGATCGCTGCCCCGAAGAACGTGCCCAGCGACAGGGCTTTGGCGGCGCTCAGGCCCTCGAGCGAGAACGGGCTCGGCCCCGAGACGTTGCTGACGTTGGGCTCGTGTCCCGACACCGTGTACATCAGGTCGCCCCAACAGCGCGCGCTCCCGTCGTACAACAGCGCGCAGCTGGCGTTGGTCCCGAGCGAAAGCGCGCTCACGCCGACCTCTTTGGGCTTGCCTGCCGTGGCGGCGCTGGCGCTGGCGCTGGGCGCGAGCGGCGTCTCCGAGAGGATCTCCGGCGGCTCGTTCGAAAACGAAG
Organism: uncultured Polyangiaceae bacterium; assembly: GCA_964641275.1. GTDB lineage: Bacteria > Myxococcota_A > Polyangia > Polyangiales > Polyangiaceae > Xiheicaenibacterium. Next base: position 34,175 of record CAZXMG010000070.1, on the reverse strand, counting down.
CGGCCGGAGGCGCCTCTGGTTCAGCGCCACCGGCCGCAGCCGTACACCCTGCGACGACCCACAGCCAAAGCCATGGGCCGGCGCCGCTCAGTCGAGCTTCACTCGTCACTCCCAGGAGAGAGCGGGCCATACCCCAGCTGGTGGCTGATCTGGCGCGCGGCGTCCAGCAGGCCCACGTAGCGGGTGAGATCGGTGATGGCACCGTCGGCCTTCTCGACCGCGAATCCCTCGCTGTCGAGCACCAGGAGCGGCGCGCCGAACGCGTCGCGCACGATCTCGCCTTCGGCGTCGGTCTGGACCTCGAACGAGGCGACGACCAGGTCGTTGGCGTGCTGCAACATGCGCGAGGCGATGCCCCGGTCCACGCTCTTGCCGTCCACTTGCTCGCTGCCGTAGCGCCGCGCCACGTAGGTGAAGCCGGTGCTCGGGTCGTAGAAGCGAGCCTGCTGCGCCTCGGGCACCTCGATCTGCGAGTCGTGGCCCAGCACCCACACCCGCATCTTGTTGGTCAGGTGCATGTCGCTTCCGGCGCGCGAGTACAGGTTGCCGAACACGAGCATGGCGAGCTGCTGCTTGTAGCCCACGTTCGGGAACAGCACGCGTGCGTTGCTCGGTCGCGTGGGCTCGCCGACCTCGAGCAGGTTCAACGGTTGCGGGCTGGGGTCGTTCTGGGCCGGCTCGACCCACATGCCCACGCTCTCCCAGTCCTCGGCCAAGACGCCGCCGAGCAAGCGATCCACCGCCTGCGGCATGTCCGCGCGGAAGCTGATCTTGGAGTCACGACCATCCAGGTAGTTCTCGCGGCTGATCGTGGAGAGCACGGGGCGAGCATCGGCCAGGGCCATGAGCGCGAACGTCTTCTCCACGCCGAAGCCCGCGTGGATCATCCAGTGTTGGTAGTCCCACGATCCGCCAGCCTCGGGATCGGAGTCGAACTGCTCGGCGATGAAGCGGCCGTCGACGGCGCCGATGCGGAAGTCGCCGCCATTGGTGCTGGCATCGAAGATGGGGCGCGAAGAGCCGATGGGCTTCTGCGCCATGGCGCTGAACTCGCCCGGCTCGGGCATCAGGATCATCCGGGCCAGGGCTCCGAACGCCTCGGTCTCGGCCATGATCGCCGGCCGGTGCCAATCGTCGCTGCCAGCGATCTCATCGAACACCTCTTGCCCGAACGAACGGAAGAAGGCGTTCCGGTTGGCGGCGTTCCAATGGTAGGAGCGAAGGCGCTCGAGCGTGCCGTGGGCCACCGCGAACGGGATGCCGCCGGAGAAGTACTCGCGGTTCTGCCGGCGGAAGTACGTCCAGGGATAGGTGGCGTCGAACTTGGCGATGGTGTTCATCGTCACCTCGTACGGGTCGGCGCCGGCGTCACCCGGGTTGGTGTGGTAGTAGCCGCCGTCGACCGTGCCATAGCGGTACATCCAGCGCACCTGATCCGAGGCGGCTTTCAAGCTCTTGCGGGTCTTCCAGGCCACCGCTTTGGTGAGCTCGTTGCCGGGCTGTGTGGGGCCGCTCTCGAAGTCCTGCCACGCGGCGTGGTCCTTGGGCGGAGGCGCGCACACCTTGCCGTGCACCACGCGCCAGCCGGCGGCCTCCTTCTCCTGCTCGGTTGCCTCACGGCAGCGGGCAGGGTCGAACAGCTTCATGCTGCGCGCGAGCTCGGTGTAGTGGGTAGGCTTGGGGAACTTCTGGCCAGCGAAGGGCGCCGTGCTGCGATCCACGCGGTCTTGTTCGCTGAGCTGCGTCTCCATGCGCGGCGCGAACGCCCTTTGGTCGGCGGTGCTCAGGCCGCCGCGCTCCTCGTGATCGAAGGTCTCGAGCACGCGGCCATACAGTGACTTCATCGCGTGCGCGTCGTACTGGCCAATGCCGCCGGTCTCGCCGAAGCGCTCGAGCGGGTATTCCATGACCGAGGTCTGCGCGAAGTAGTCGATGGTTGGGCGGGACTCGCCGGCCAACCCCATCTCGTCGTCGGTGGCCGGGTCGAGGTAGCGCGGGCCCATGCAGCTGTCGCTCCCCGCAGAGGTGGTGTCGCCCGAGCGCGGCGTGCCATTGCAGGACGCGGTGCTCTCGCCTTCGTGCGTGCGCAGCTGCCAGTACGCGGGCGGGTAGTTGGCCGCGTCCCAGGACGAAGCGAAGTTGTGCAGCAAACCGAGGCTGTGGCCGAGCTCGTGGATGGCGATGCCCTTGAACGTCTCGGCCACCAGGTCGTTGTAGATGGCCTCGCCGCGCGACTTCGCGTCGTACGGCCCGTCGGGGTACTTGGCCAGGAAGTAGTCGGCCAGGCCCTGCAGCGTGACGATGCCGAACGCTGGCGCGTGCGACTCCCCGAAGCAGGCCCCGCGCGCCGCGAGCAAGTTGTCGATGTCGGAGCGGAACATGCGCAGCGCGCCGGGATCGAAGCCACGCAAGGGCGAGGCCACGTCGAGCGCGAGCTCCTCGCCGGTCATCGAGGGATCGAGGCCGGCGCTGCCGACCATCCAGTGACCGTCGACCAGCTGCGCCTCGATCGTCGAGCCTGCCAGCTCCCGCTTGAGCGCGTCCACCTCGAGCTGGGTGGAAGTCAGATTCTCGGCGGCCACGCGCGATTGCTTCTGCATCGCGAACAGCTGCTCCATCTTCTCTGCGAGCGAGGCCCCGGCGATCTGCGCGGGGCCCACCACCTGGTGCACGTGGTCGGCGTCGATCGCGCCCACGCGTCGATCGAGCTCCGCGTGGGTCAGCGGCGCCTTGAAGTCGCCCTCGCGAAGCTTGTGCACGTAGTTCTCGGCGGGGACGCCGCTGGTGATGTCCTCCACGGTGAGATCGCCGATCGCGAGCTGGATCACGTCTCGCTCCATGGCCGCGGCGTAGGTGACCGAGTCGCCCATGATCATCGCTGCTGCCCCGAAGATCTTGCCGGTGTTGGGGTCTGCGCTCCAGTTGCCGATGCCGCCCCAGGGGGCGCGCGACGAGTAGGGCCAGTAGGCGAAGAAGTTCTTGCGGATGTCACCCAGGCGAGCGACCGAGCCGGGCGCGCCGCACACGGCGTCGTCGTAGTCGCGCACCGGGTTGTGGCAGAGCGTGAGCACCGAAGCGCTGTCCTTCGGCTTGTCCACGAGCCACGAGCCGTACTTCACCATCTCCTTCTCGGGCTCGAACATCTCCGCGAAGCACGCGTCTCGCTCGCCCCCGGTGCGCCGGCACTCCACCTCGCGCGCGTGCGCCACCGCGATCTTGAGCTGTTGGTCCCAGGTGGCGACCATCTGCTCGGCGGCGCCCTGCGACATCCTCTCGCCCGCCTCGTTGAGCGGATCTTGCAGCTCCATGGGAAACTCGGAGTTCACCCAATAGCCCAGGGTCTTCACCTGCCGATCTCGGTAGGGGATCGTGCAGCGGCTCGACGCGACGTCGCATTGCGAGCCCGTGGCGCCTTCGTAGCCGGTGAGCGTGTTTGTGCAGGCGTCGGCCGTGCCGTCGTCGTCGAGATCGTCGTTGCTCGTGCATTCAGCGGGCTGGTGACTCTTCTGCCAGATGTCGTGGATGTGCGCATAGCGGTGATAGAGCGCGTCGGTGAAGCCGTAGCCCGGGTCGTAGCCTTGCTCGATGCCGCCGGTGTAGCCGATGAGCAGGCTGCCCAGGCGCAGTCCGGCCGGGTTGCCCACCACGTCGAGAGGAGCGTGGGTCATCTCCAGCGGCTCGAAGTCGTCGCTCGGATCGACTCGCAAGAACGAGCTTCGCACCGTCGCCTCTTGCGCGTCGCACTCGTACGAGGTGGAGCCGGTGTACAGCCCCACCAACATGCAGGTGGGAACGCCTGGCGCGAAGTGACTCTCCTCGGGCTCCACGTAGTAGCGCGTGGTGATGTCGAAGTAGCCCTGATCGACGTCGAAGTGGGGCGCGTCGGGGTGGCCGGGCTCGCTCACGTCGTGCGTGGCCGCGGTGATGGTCAGCCCGCCGAACACCTTGCCGAAAAACATCTCGGTCCACATCGGGCTCTCGACCAGGTTCTTGGACCAGTCGACGCGCATGAACTCACGCGTGTTCCAGGCGCGATCGCGGGTGTTCTCCTCGATCACGTTCATCTCTTCGCCGGTGGTCGGGTTGTACGCGCGACGAATGTCGAAGTGGCTCTGGATCGCGAACGCGGCCACCACGGTGCCGTCGGGGGTGCGCTCGGGCAGCGCCTTGTCGTCCGCACCCTCGGCGATTTGGTACGCCTTGCGCGCGATCAACATGTCTTCGGTGATCTCCCAGCGCACGCGGTCCACGCCGCTCCAGGAGCCGACGCCGATCAGCGATTGCGATGCCGAGGCGTCCACCACGTAGTTGCGCCAGTGGAACTCCGGGTCGTCTTCAGGCCCCTGCAGATCGTCGCCGACGAAGAAGGCCTTGCTCAGCGCGCCGGCCTGCACCGTGTTGATCGGCTCGCGCTCCTGCATGCAGCTGGTCGCCAAAAGAAAAAGCAAACCCAATCCGAGCTGGGCTCGGCCCAATCGTCGCATGGTCGCCTCCAAGAGCCGCGGACTGTGCGCGGCGTCGTCGTGGGTCGGCGGGGCGTGCGTCACGCCGCCGACGGTGTGCCACCACGTTCCGCAAGGCCGATGCCACAGGCGCCAGTGTGCGCAATCCTGCGCGATCCATGCGGGAGCGCGCGTCGCAACGGCGCTGCCTCGTCACCGTCGTAACGCGCGAGGTGAGAGTTTTCGCACGCGACGCTTTGAGGATCCAAGATCCTCTCGCTGAGTCAGCGCTCGGCCGCGCTGGTTCCGGCCTCGAGCAAGGCGAGCCTTCGCTCGAGCTCACGCTCCTCTTTGGCGACGCGCTCGCGAGCGCTCGGCGACAGCTTCGCGCGTTCGGCGGCGACCGACTCGCGCGCGACCTTGATCGCGTCCTTCGCGCCGGCGATCTCGGTGGCCACGATCTCTGCCACCCGCACCACCAGGGCGCGCAGGTCCTCCTCGAACTGCAGCTTGCCTTCCGCGTACACACGCGCGGCCTCCGGCGGCGGGCCGAACAGCGTGCCCTTGAAGGGCAACAGCCGCTCGCGCACCTTGCTCTCCATGGCGGCCAGCGCCAGCTCCGTCCCGTGCTCGAACAGGTGCTGGGCCTTGCTGTCCAAGTTGACGAGCCGCGCGTCCACGGTCGTCTTGGCCTTCTGGTAGGCAGCCTCGGCGAAGGCGTGGAAGCGCGCTGCCTCCGCCTCCTCGGACAGCGCCGTCGTGGCGACGGGTGCTGCGTCGGCGCGTGCCGGGCTGGCGACTGGGCTCGCCAGCGCCAGGCACAGCAGCAGGCGGGGCGCGGTGAGACGCATGGCCTCCCCGTGTACGCGGGCCGAAGCAGTTCCTTCCTTGCCTGGCGGCCCCGCGCAGCCCACCGACCGCGGTCTCGGGCTGGGAGTCGCGTGACTGCAGCGGAAAGCGCCACGAGTTGGACACACTCGAGGGATGGCGCAGATCGATCGCGTCCGGGAGCGCGGGCATGCCCGCCGATGCTACCTGCATCGCTTGCACCGCCGGGCCTGATCGCCGACCATTCCGCGGCGCGCCGGCGCGCGTGGGAGGACGCCGCTCATGGGCCAAGCTACGACCAACTTCTCGTTTGCGATCCAGGGTGTGTCCGCGACGCTGCTGGTCGCCAAGTTCGAGCTGGTCGAGGCGATGTCGGGCCTGTTCCAGCTCGAGCTCACGTTCGCCAGCGACGACAAAGACATCGCGTTCGCCGACGCCGTAGGCAAGGACGCGCTGTTCAGCATCGAGGTCGAGGGCGCCGACACCCGGTTCGTGCATGGTCTCGTCTCGCGCCTCCGGCTCGGAGACCCTGGCAAGAAGCTCTCGTTCTACGAGGTGACGGTCGTTCCCAAGCTGTGGCGGCTCTCGCAGCGACGCGACTCGCGCATCTTCCAGGAGAAGAGCGTGCCAGACATCCTGCAAGAGGTGCTGACCAAGGCGGGCGTCACGGACGTGCGGCTCTCGCTCACGGGCTCCTACACCGCGCGCGAGTACTGCGTGCAGTACCGCGAGAGCGACCTCGCCTTCCTCAGCCGGCTGATGGAGGAGGAGGGCATCTCCTACCACTTCGAGCACACCGCCGACGAGCACACGCTCGTGCTCTCGGACTCCACGAGCGCCGTCGCGCCGATTCCGTCGCCCGATACGGTGGCCTGGAAGACGGGGGATGGCGCGCTCACGCAGTCGGAGAACGTGAACCGATTCTCGACCAGCGAAGAGGTCCGTCCCGGCAAGGTCACGCTGACCGACTACAACTTCAAGAAGCCGAGCCTCTCCCTGATGAGCAACTCGTCCGCCGAGCTCGACACCGATCTCGAGGAGTACGACTACCCCGGCGAGTACGATCTGCCCGGTGACGGCAAGAACTACGCGCGCGTGCGCCTCGAAGAGTGGCAAGCCCGCCGCGTCACGGTAGAGGGCGCCAGCGACTGCCCGCGCCTGATCGCCGGCTTCAAGTTCACGCTGAGTGAGCACCCTCGGGACGCCGAGAATCGGGAGTATCTCTTGCTCGAGGTGCGCCACCGCGGCGCCTCTCCGGTGATGGCCGAGCAAGGCGACGTGTCGCACAGCTATGCCAACACCTTCCGCGCCATGCCGGCAGACAAGCCGCATCGGCCCGCGCGCACCACGCCGCGCCCCACGATCAAGGGCGTGCAGACCGCGATCGTCACCGGCCCCGGCGGCGAGGAGATCCACACCGACGAGCACGGGCGGGTGAAGGTGCACTTCCACTGGGACCGCTTGGGCGCGAAGGACGACAAGAGCTCGTGTTGGGTGCGGGTCAGCCAGCTATGGGCGGGCGCCGGCTTCGGCGCGATGTGGATCCCGCGCATCGGTCACGAGGTGGTCGTCGACTTCATCGAGGGAGACCCGGATCGCCCGTTGATTGTGGGACGCGTGTACCACGGCGCCAACTTGCCGCCCTATGGGCTCCCCGCCGAGAAGACCAAGAGCACGATCAAGAGCAACTCGTCCATCGGCGGTGGCGGCTACAACGAGCTGCGCTTCGAGGACATGAAGGGCAGCGAAGAGGTCTACCTGCACGGTCAAAAGGACTGGACGATCAAGATCGAGAACGACAAGAACCAGGAGATCGGCCACGACGAGACGCTCAAGGTGGGCCACGATCGCAGCAAAGAGGTCAACAACGACCAGAGTGAGAAGATCGGCAACAACAAGTCGATCACGGTGGGCGGCTCTCACACCGAGACGATCAGCGAGATCGAGGCCATCACCGTCGGCGCGGCGAGCATGCACACCGTCGGTGGCGCGTTCACCGAGACCATCGGCGCCGCGAAGGCCAGCACCGTGGGAGGTACCCTGACCGAGATCATCGCTAGCAAGATGAGCCTCAGCGTGGGCGGTGATCGCAGCGAGACGATGTCGGCCGACTTCACGCAGAGCGTGGCCAAGGACGCGCAGACTACCGTGGCGGGCAAGGTGGAGCTCACCGTCAAGAAGGACATGACCACCACCATCCAAGACAACGAAAATGTCAGCGTCGGGAAGAAGCAGTCGATCGCGGTGGGCGAGCAGTACCAGCTCACGGTGGGAGACGCGAAGGTGACGCTGAAGAAGAACGGCGACATCACGATCGAGGGCAAGAAGATCGTGATCAAGGGCAGCGGGCCGATCCAGATCGAGGGCAGCAAGGTGGCCGTGAAGAGCGACGGCTCGGTCGAAGTGAAGGCCGGCGGCTCGGTGAAGGTCAAGGGCAGCGGCATCGAGATGAACTGAGGCCATGATCCCGTCGGTCGTCGAGGAGCACGGCCAGGAAGCTGCGCTGCTGTGGAAGCAGCGCACCGCCGCGTCCGTCAGCCGCAAGCACGATCTTCGTGCCCTCGCGGCCATCGATGGCCGACTCGAGGCTCACCTCGCGGGCCTCGCCGTGGCTGACCCCGACGTGTGGCGCACCTGCGCCGAGGTGCTGCCGCTGGATCGGCGCGAGCATGTGTTCGTGGTGTCGTCGCTGGCCCTGGCCGTCGGGGCCCACGAGCGGCTCGCTGCGTTGCTCGACGAGGTCGGCGTGGACGCGGGCGCGTCGCGCGGCGTGGCCTCGGCGCTGGGCTTTGCTCCGGCGGCGGAGGTGGGCTCGGTGATCGAGGCGTTCCTCGACGCGGGGCCCCCGGAGCTCACACGTGTGGGCGTCGCTGGCGCGGCGATGCATCGCTTGGACCCTGGGCCAGCCCTGAGCCAAGCGGTCGAGTCGCCCCACCTCGATCTGCGCGCGCGCGCGCTGCGCGCCGTGGGCGAGCTGCGCCGCGTGGACCTCTTGCCGCAGCTGCGCAGCCAGCTGCGCGCCACCGATCCGGAGCTGCGCTTCTGGGCGGCCTGGTCCGGAGCCCTGCTCGGGGACGCCGAGGCCATCACCCTGCTGGAGCAAGCCGCCGGCGAGGGTGGACCGCGAGCCGCGCAAGCGATGGAGCTGGCGGTTCGGGCGCGCAGAGGCGCCCAGGGTCACGCGTTGCTCGAGTACGTGGCGTCGCGCGACGGCGGTGAGCGCACCGCGCTGGTGGGCGCTGCTGCGCTCGGCGATGGGCACGCCGTCGAGCGGCTCGTCGCCGCGTTGCGGAGCCCAGCGCACTCGCGCATCGCCGCCCGAGGCCTCGCCGTGGTCACGGGCGTGTTCGTGCGTGGCACCGCGCCCGAGGGCTTCGAGCCGCCCGACCCGGATCCCGACGAGGATCTGGATTGGCCCGACGCCGACGCGCTCACGCTGGCGCTTCGGGCGCACAGCTCGGTGCCGGGTGTTCGCCATTTGTGCGGCGCACCCATCGGCGAAGCGACCGCGCTCGGCGTGCTTGCCGACGGCGATCAGGCGCTGCGGCACTCGGCCGCGCTCGAGCTCGCGATGTTGCAGCCGAGCTCGCCGCTGCTCGAGGTGCGCGGCCCCGGGCAGCGGCAAAAGGTCACTCGTCGAACGGGTTGAACGGCGTGCCGTTGGGCAGCGGCAAGAGATCGACCTCGCCATCCGAGATGAGCTGAGGCGCGCGATCGCCTTGCAGGTTCACGAATGGGCAGGCAGGCGCGCCAGGGTCGGCCTTCTTGTACAGCTTGGGCTGGTCCTTGCCGTCCACGTCGGGCTCGATCCAGAGCACCTTGCCCTGATCGATCCAGGGCGCGAGATCGAAGTCCCACTCGTAGTTGGAAGCGAGCCAGCCAGCGTCTTGCTCGCCCTCGCGCTGGAACCAATAGTCGAGGCGCCCCCACTCTTGATGCAGCTTCTCGGGCGGCGTGGGCTGATCCGAGAAGTAGACGATCGGGTACCCGGTGTCGCCGGTGGCGAAGGTCAGGCGCGAGATCACCGCCACCATGCCCGGCAACGCGAGCAGCTTGGGCACGACGAACGGCACCGCAGGCCCGGGCTGCACCTCCTCTTGCACCTCGGTGGGCTCGCGGCCACAGAGGTCGTAAGCACCGAGCAGCAGCCGGAAATGAGGCCCCGGATCCGGATCATCGAACGGCACCATGCAGCGCGCGTCCCAAGCTGGTCCGTCGAGCCCGAAGGGGTCGAAGCTCCGCTTGTACTTGCGACCCGTGAACGGGCAGATCGACAGCAGCATGCGAGGCAACCTGTCTGCGTATTCGGCCACCAGCGCATGCAGCGCCTCGCGCCGCCGGACGTTCTCTCGCTTCTTGAGGCCGCTCTCTGCCAGCGCCTCTTCGGCCGCGCGGATGCGCCGAACCAGATCGTCTCGCTCGGCGCGGTTCATCACATCACCCTGCGGCCCGGCTTGCGGCAGCCGCAGCAGACCAGGTAGTCCTTCACCTCTTGCTCGTTGGCGAGCGGCGCCGCACCCCGCGGGGTGACGACGGTGAGCTGCTTGTCGATGATCGGCGCGGTGCGACCCGCGGCGATGGGCACCTCGGGGATGGCGGTGCCGGGCGCGCTGCTGAGCCACGCCTTGAGCAGGGCCGGCATGCTGAAGCTCGCGACCGCGTGGTCCTTGCCCTCCTGCGCCACCCATTGCGCCTGCGGCCCGTGTTGGATGCCGTCCCACTTCATCTTCTTGTTCACTTCGCGCTGAAAGCTGCCGAAGGCAGCGCCAGTCTGCAGCAGTCGGCGGCATTTCGTGTCGCGGTCGACGACGATGTCTTGCAGGTCGTAGTCCCCCGTGACGTACATGTTCACGTACGAGTTGCGCGCGAACGAGCCACGCTTTCTGTTGGCGAGCAGCGGCCGACCGCGATCGATGTTCTCGACGGTGCTGCCCACGATGCCCTCGAACTCGCTCGCAGTGCGACCGCCGCGGATGCCCGACGGAGACGCGCTCGCATAGGTGTGGTGCCGCGTCCCGTGCCGAGCGTCGAACGCTGCCATGGTGCCCGTCTTCTCCATGGCTTCGAGGCGCTCGAGCCGGTGGCGCTCCAGCCACAGCGCGGCCTCTGCGACCGTGACCTTCCCCCCGATGGTGGTGCCGGCCAAAATGCAGTGCGGCTTGGGCTGGTACTTCTTTCGAATCCAAGGCTCGCAGATGCTCTTGGTGGCGCGAAAGATCACCTTGAGCTGCTGCGCGTCGACCACCTCTTGAATCGGGCCCTGGTGCTCGGCGATCACGCCCGAGCCTCCCCAGCCGGAGCCAGCGCCTGCCTTCTTCTTGGGCTCCTTGGCGGCCTTTTTGGCCGCATTGCAGGCCTTTCGTTGGATCTGATCCGAGATGACGATGCCAGGGAACATGGGCTGCAGGTGGGCGGGGCTCGCGCTGTTCGCGGAGCCCATGTTCTGCTGCATGGGGTCGGTGAGCCGGCAGGCGTTCTTGCCCTCGAGCTTCACGTCGAACGAGTACATGAAGAACTCGGCCTTGCCCTTGATCTTGTTCGAGACCACACCCATCGCGGCGCCCGCCTCGTCCCCGGTGGACATGCGCAGGTTGGCGCCCTTGGTCATGCACGACGAGCCGTCCGCCTTCACGTTTGCGGTGCCGTCGGTGTCCGACGACATGGCGATGTTGGGGTAGGGGATCGGCACCGGTCCGGCGGGCGTGGGCGTCTTGCACACGTCCGGAAAGGCGGTGGCGATACCTGTGCTCCCGGCGTGGACGACGCTGCGGTGATTGACGTTGACGGTGGACGGCATGGCTTCCTCGGTCCCTCAGCGAGAGCTCTCTCGGGTCAACACACAGGCGGCGCGGGCGCCATCTTCTGCAGCCGCCCAAGCCAGCGCGCGTTGGACACCGGCTTGATCAAACTCGAGCGCGTGGGCGGCCCAGGCCAGGACCAGCGCGCCCAATCCGGCGCCGGCGTCCCCGATCGCCTCGGCGGGGTGCCAGACGTCACCGTCCTCGTGCACGGCGCCGAGCGCTCGCACCAAGGCCAAGCCCCACTCCAACCCGCGATAGCGGTCCCCATTGAGATCACACACCACCAGCGGCCGTGGAGAGGGCCCGCCCGCGCGGTCGAGCGCCGTCGCCATGGCGTCGGAGAGTGCGCGAGCGTCGCATGGCTCGCCGCGCTGGGCCGTCTCGGTCGTGACGTGCACCGACGCGAGCACGGTGCGCCGCTGCGCCGGCCGCTCGCCCGGCCGCTCGAGCGCGACCACTGCGGCGCCCTCGCCCGGGTGAATCCCCAGCGGGCGCTCCGCCGACCTCAGGTTGCCGAACGCGTCCAAGTGCGCTGCTTCGCGTGGCCTGATCCAGGAGCCGACTCCGGCGACGAGCACGCGGGAGGCACGCTTGGCGGTCAGCGCTCGAGTGGCGGCCTCGAGGCAGCTCAGCGCCCCCGCGCGCCCGCGATCCACCACCGAGAGCTGCGCCATGGCGAGGCCGCGATCGCCGAGGCCCCGGGCGCACGCCTCGGTGAGCACGCGAATCGAGTCGGCGTCGGTGTCTGCGGGGTCCAATGACAGCCACACCTCCACTCGCTCGGCGCCCACCCAGTCGGCGTCGGCGCATGCCTCCTCGATCGCGGGGCGCAACATCTTCGCCAGTCGGTCTGGTCCGTCGTCGATGAAGCTCGCGAGCGGCGGCGGCGACACCAAGTCGAACGCGCGGTGGCCCGGGAAGTCGCTGACCTCGCCCTCGGGCAGCGTCTCGAACAGCTCGAGCGGCACGCGGCCGCCGACCAGCGCCTCGCTCTCGGCGCCGTCGCCCTCGACCGCGTACGAGCCGATCTCGGACAGCCGCGCGATGCCCGCGCGCAGCGCCGCGAACGTGGCCGGGGCCGACAAGCCCACCGGCGTCACCGCGCCCAGACCCACGACGCGCGCGAGCGCCGTCACGTGCGCACCTCGCCCTCGAAGCGCGTCTGCTCCACGTCGTCGAGCGCGCCGTGCACCGCGAGCTCGCCCTTGAGCAACAGCGTGAGCACCATCGCGTCGGCGTCGAGCAACACCGTGTCGAGCTCCAGGTCGACCCGCTGCTCGCCATCGCGAGAGGTCACCAGCACCGACACGAACGCGCGTGGCAACAGCAGTTGGATCGGTCCGGCGGGCGAGACTCCTTCGGCGGACAATCGCTCGCCACCGCGCAGCCGCGGCGCGACGAGCGCGGGCGGAGCGGCCTGGTGGTGCCGGGGATCGAAGTCTGCTGGCAGGAGCGGCATGCGCTCTCGCTGCCAGACGGCGTCGTACGTGCCGGCGAACGCAGCGCGCGGCGCCCAATGCCGCGCGATGAAGCCAAAGCCCACGGGGCTCGGGCGCGACCAAGGAGAGGTGACCAAGCTCGACGGGTCCTCGATGCGCGGAAGCTCCTCTCTTTCGAGATCGCGCCGAGACTGCTCTGCGATCAGGCCCACCCCCACGGGGTTGTCTCTCTGCCAAGCGCGCTTCTCGGGATCCTCGGGGGTCTCGTCACCGCCGCCGAAGGCGTGCTCCCAGCGCAGCGCGAGCCGATCGAACTTCTCTGGCTCGGAAGCTACCGGCGAGCTCTTGCCCAGCCAGCGGCGGCGCCCGAACACGACTGCCGTGCGTGAGACGGTGCCTACCGAGAAGCGCACGTACGACTTGGTGTCGCCTCCTTTGGCGGCGTGTGCGTGGCCGCGCAAGATGCAATCGGTGGCGAGCTTCTTGGGGCCGAGCTCGGCCTCTGCCCTCAGGCTCGACGCACCAGGCTCGCCATAGAAGATCTCGGCCGGGCTGAGTGGCACGGGCTCAGCCGCCGGCTCGAGCGAGCTCTGCGACTTCAGGGCGAAGCTCGCCTTGGCGGCGAACACCATTTGCTCCGCCCCGCGCGCGTCGAAGTACGCGCTGCGGTCGACGACCAGCGAGGTCTCGTTCACGAGCTCCATGGGCCATCCGCTGGGGTCATGTGGTCCAACATCTCGCCGCTGAAGAAGCCGCAGGGGACTTCGCGGCGGAGGCGCAGAAGCCACGGCTGCTCGCGCGCCGCTTGCTGGGTCACGGCGGCCGTCCACAGCGCCTCGAGCGAGCTGTGCGGCCCCACGCTGTCGAAGGTTTGGCCACGGAGGATCCTCGAGGGCTGCTCCGGCAAGCTCGCGAGCAGCGAGAGCTGCGCCTCGATCCGCTGCGAGAGGCAGTCGGCCTCTCTCTTGCCGGCGTCGCCCGCGAGCTTGGTCAACGCGCGGGCGGCCAGCGGGCTGAACGGCTGGCCTTCCGTGGCGAGGCGCGCGAGCAACGTGCCTGCCGCGGGGTGCCCGAGATCCGCGAGCGCCTCGATCGCTGCGCGGCGCGTGGCCTCCGGTACGAGCGCGTGTGCGATCGTCTCGAGATCACTGCGGTCACCAGCCAACCCGAGCACGCGCACGGAGAACGGATCGGAGCCGTCTCGGCGAGCGATCTCCGCGGCGCTCTTCGCATCGCACAACAAGAGCGACCACAGCGCCGCGCGCCGCACCGTCACGTCGTCGTCTTCCAGGAGCTCGCGCAGCGCCCGCTCGGTCGCGCCGGGGTCGTCGCCCGCGCGCACGCTGAGCCCGCGCGCGCGGGCGCGCCGGACCGGCCCGTGCTCGGTGCCCGGGAGCTCCTCGTCGGGCGCGAAGCCGCGCCGAAACGCAATGGCATCTGCGGCTGCCGCGAGCACGCGCGGCGCCTCGGCCCACGGGCCTCGCCGGGCCAGCATGCGCGACAAGGCCTGGCCGTGCGCGTGACGGAGCGCCTCCGAGAAGCCGTCCACCAGGTCGGCCTCGGCCTCGACCAAGCGCGCCCAGAGCGGCACCTCCTCTCCCTCGGCGCGCTCGATCGCCACCTCGATCGCGGCCGCCCATTGGAACGGATCGCGGCTGGTGCGCTCGACCTTGGCAGCGCGCCGCTTGGCGCACGCTCCGCTTGCCCCGGCCGCCACGGCGAGCGCGTCCTTGTGCGCTTCGATGCGCAGCTCGGCGGCGCCCAGGTGGCGCAGACGAGCGTCCGGCGAGAACGTGATCCCCCGCCGCACGACGCGCAGGAACCCGAGCTCTTCGCAATGCTCGTCGAGCACGTCGACGAGGGCCGGTCGCAGCACGCGGGCCATCTAGTTCAGGCTGACCGTAGCGCCCTTGATCTTGTTCGCGCCGCGCGAGGTGGACACGACGTGGGTGCCCGAGATGGTCACGTGGCCGTCAGCCTCGAGCACGATGCTCGCGTTGCCGCACACGAGCTCGATGCGGTCCTTCGCCTCCAGTCGGACGACCTCGCCGTCGACCTTCGCGTCGACGCCTGCGCGTGCGACCGAGCTTTGCCGCAGCCGATCTCGCACGAGCCCGACCAACACCAGCGTGCGCTCGGGGCCCTCGGTGGCGAGCACGACCGCGCGCCTGCGCTGCTGCGCGGCCTCGATCAACGTGGCGTCGCTCATGGAGAGACCAATGGCGACGGGCAGCGCCGGTCCGCGATGGCCCTCTGGTCGGAACAGAAGTCGCCCTTCGTCGTCGATGCCCTCGAGGTGACCCGTGGCGTGGCGCTCGCCAATCTGGCTCTCGGCCTCGTCCCTCGACCCGGTGACCCCACCATCCATATCCTCGACCTCCGCGCGACGAACGATCGCCGATTTTCCGTGTCACGTCACGCGCCCAGCGCCACGCCGCTCTTGCGCTCGTTGCCACGCCGCCAGAAAGGCTTGCCCCAGCGTCGGCGGCGGCCCCGCGATCACGACGATCTCCGGGGGCGGCGCGAGGGCAGCGGCCGGCGGCTGCGTGGCGAACGCGAGCGTCACGGGGGCAGGCTCGGAAGGGGCTGGCAGTGGCTCGAAGTGGGCGGGGGGCGGCGGAGGAGGGAGCGGGGGCGCCGGAGTCGGACGCGAAACCGGGAGCGGGCCGTGCGCGAAGGGGAGGCCGTCTCCCGCGCGCGCTGCCGCGGCCGCGCGCTCGAGCTCGCTGCGGTCGAGCGCCATGGTCACCGGCTTCTTCGGCCGGCGCGATCGAGGCGGGCTATCGGCTCGCGCGAAGGGAGTGGAGGGCACTGGCGGCTCGATCGCTCCGACGAGAGTGTCGATCTTGACGCGACCCCTGCGCGACTTGAACGGTGTCGACGCCGGCGCTGCCTCGTCCCCGGGCGGGCTCAGCGTGACCAAGGTCTTGCGTTGTTTCTTGGAAGACGGGGGTCCGGCGGTGGCGGTGGGCTGGGTCGCGCGTGCTGCGCGGCCTCGGCTCTCTGGAGCGCCGGCCGGCCACGCCAGCGGCGAGCCCGTCACCTCCACCCCGGCGAAGACTCGGAGCTGCGGCAGCACCGACGCGTCCGTGACCGGGAAGCTCGCGCGCCCGACGACCGAGACCGTGCCGCGATCAGCGTCGATCAGCAAGGTGTCCAGCGAGAGCAAGAGATCGCGCACGGTCGTGGCCCGCTGCGATCGCAGCTCGACGCGCGCCAGCCCCCGCACCCCCGGCAGCCGCGTCTGCCACGGCTCGAGATCGCGGCTCATTCCCTCCAGCCTGATCCACTCGTCGCCGCGCAGGTACTCGACGCGTTGATCCTCGGGTGCAGCCTGGAAGAAGTGCCAGGGGAAGTTGTTGGGCAGCTCCACGATGCCAGCCTTGGCCGTCGGGGTCATGCCAGCGAGCGAGAGGCGGCGTGCGGGCCAGCTCGGCGAGATCGGCCCGACCCCGACCGGGCGCGGCTTGCCGGCAGCGTCACGAAGGCTCGGCAACCCCGCGCCCACGGGGTTCGCATCGCTCTTGCCGGCGAGCTCGTACGAGAGCGGCACCAAACGGAAACCACCCAAGGGATGATCGCTGCCCGCGGACGAGTGCGCGACCACCGTCAGCCGCTTGTCGAGCAACGTGCGCTGATCGCGCGCCACCACCAGCCGCACCGGAAACAGCGAGTGGCTCGGAGGCAGGTTGAGAGGCACGTGCGCGTGGGCCGTGAGCAACACGTCCGCGCGAGGTCGATACGGCACCAGGTCGGTCGCGGCGATCAGGCTCTTGTGGGCGTCGCCATCGGTGAAGACGTCGTGAAAGCAGAGCGGGTCCGGCGGCAGCGGGCGCGCCGCCGCGCCGCGCGACAGCACGAACGTGGCCTTTGCGATCACGGCCACGCTGAGCTGCCCGCCCACGGAGAACACCAGCGTCGTCGCGACGCACGGGCCCACCGGCGTCAGCGCGACCTGCTGCGGTTCCCCGGCGAACACGGCGGCGATGGTAGCAGGCCGTGCAGCGGCGGGATCAAACGCTCGGGGCCGGCCGGCCGCGCTCCCAATACGGTGTGGCCCCGAGGCGACTGCGAAGGAAGTCGATGAACGAGCGTGTCTTGTGGGGAGTGTAGTCGCGCTGGGTGGTGACCGCGAAGATGCCCTCCTCGGGCGCCTCCCACTGCGGAAGCACGCGCACCAAGCGCTCCTTCGTCAGGTCCTCGCCCACGATGAACCAAGGGATGCGTGCGATGCCGAGCCCCTGGTGCACGGCTTGCTGCAACGCCAGGCTGCTGTTGACGCTGACGGGGCCGCTCACGCGCACCGTGGTGCTGCGCGCACCCCGCCCAAGCGTCCAGCGAGGGCCGCTCGACGAGAGTGAGTACAGAAGGCAAGCGTGGTCCGCCAGGGCTTTGGGGGTCTTCGGCTTGCCGCGTCGATCGAGGTAGCTGGGGTGGGCGACCAACACGTTGCGGCTGCGTCCCAGCCGCTGCGCTACCAGGGCCGAGTCGCGCAGCGTGCCGATGCGAACCGCGAGGTCGAAGCCGCCCTCGACCAGATCCACCACACGGTCATCCAGCACCAGGTCGACCGACACCTCCGGATGGGCACGCGCAAAGGCGCCGAGCGCGGGGACCAAGTGCAGCAAGCCGAACGACATCGGCGCGTTCACGCGCAGCCGTCCGCGCGGCGAGAGCTGCACCTGTTGCGCGGCGTCCTCCGCATCGCGAGCGGCCAGCAGCGCGCGTTGCGCGTGGGGCAAGGTGGACGCGCCTGCCTCCGTGAGCGCGAGTCGTCGCGTGGTGCGCGCCAGGAGCTTCACCCCCAAGCGCTGCTCGAGCCGCGTGACCGCGACGCTGGCCATGGCCTTGGACACTCGCAGGCGGCGTGCTGCGGCCGAGAACCCGCCAGCTTCTGCGACGGCGACGAACACGGCCCAGTCAGCAAGCGGCAGCCGGTTCCCCTCATTGTTCGGAATCATGAACGATAGATTCACAAGCACACGCATTATCGGTCAACGGCGAACGCTCTAGTTTGGCCCCACCTCCGATGGCGGAGGGGGAGGAACATGAACGAGCAAGCTCTTCGATCGTTTGGTCTGGCGGCACTGCCGCTGTCTGTCTTCGTGATCTCGACCGCGTGCAGCCCCACCGGCGAACCGTCCGCGGCTCCACCCGAGGTGCCGTCGCACGTGCTCGAAGGGGGGAGCTCCGTCTACTTCGGCAACGTGTATCCGCTGAACGAGTCGGCGGACCAACCGACGTTCGTGTACGAACGGCGGGTCGACGTCAGGGCGGGAGAGATGGTCAGCAGTCACCTGACCCGCGAGCCCGACGGCGATCTCGTGCTCGCCGAGTCGGCTACGCACACCGACCACTACGAGCTTTCGCGCTACGAGCTCCACGGCAACCAGCTCGGACAGCGCGGCCACATCGAGGTCCGCGGGGGACAGGTCCGCTACCAACTGATCGATGCACAGGGCGCGCACGACGAGGTCGAATCGGTCGACCAGCCAGTGGTCGTTGGCCCCACGTTGGTGGGCTACATCGTCGAGCACCTGCCGGCGCTGCGCTCTGGTGAGACCCTGAGCGTGCGCTTTGCGCTTCTCGATCGCATGGAGACTTTGGGGTTCGATCTCGAAGTCGAGGATGCACCGCCTGGAATGGTCGGCGTTCGCATGACCCCCTCGAGCTTCTTGGTGAGTCTCGCCGTCGACCCCATCCACTACGTGTTCGAGGAGGGGACCTCGAAGTTGGTGCGGCTCGAGGGGCGCGTGCCGCCCAAGCGCCGGCGCGGCGCCGCGCTGGAGGACTTCGACGCTCGCGTGGAGTACAGCTTCGTCAGCTCGAGCTACCGCTGAGAGGATGTGGCGGCGCTCGATGGGTTAGCATCGCCGAATGTGCAAGGCGCTCTGGTGGTTGGGGGCCTCTCTGCTTCTTGCTTGCGGAGACTCGAGCACTACGCAGGGAGGCGGCGGAGCCACCAACGCCGGCGGGAGCGGCGGTTCGACCAGCACCAACATGGGCGGCACGGGCCCAGGCAGCGGGGCGAGCACGTTCGGCGGCGGCGGCGAGGGGGGCACGCCAGTGCAGCCATCCATCCCGTTCGTGTACGTCGGCAGCGGCGACGGGCAGATCGAGGTCTTCGATCTCGATCGAGCGACGGGGGTGCTCACGTCGCTCGGCTCGGTCGCGGCCGGCGACAACCCGAACTTCCTGGCCGGATCGCCTGGGAGCCAATTCCTCTACGCCATCGACGCGGGCGCGAGCGAGGTGATGGCGTTCACGATCGACGGCGGGACCGGCTTGCTCACCGAGATCGGCACGCGCCAGAGCACCGAGGGCAATGGTCCGGCGTACGTGGCGACCGACGCCAGTGGCAACTGGGTGTTCGTCGCCAACTACAACGGCGGAACCGTGGCGGTGCTGCCCGTCCTCGCCGACGGATCGCTCGGCCCCGCGGTGGACGTGGAGTCGCCCGGGCAGAACCCACATTTGATCCGCGCGGACGCGAGCAACAGCCACGTGTACGTGCCTTGTTTGGGCAGCGACATCGTGGCGCAGTTCGATTTCGACGTGGCGGACGGCCAGCTCGAGCCCATGGCGAGCGATGCGCCGCTGCCGGCGGGCACTGGCCCGCGTCACCTGGAGCTCCACCCGACGCTGCCAGTGGCCTACGTGATCGGGGAGCTCGGCGACTCGCTCACCACGTTCGCGGTGGACGGCAGTGGCGCGCTATCGAGCCCGGTCACCATCTCCACGCTCCCGAACGGCGTGGATCCCGACAGCAGCAACTGCGCGGATCTGCACATCCACCCGAGCGCGCGCTTCTTGTACGGCTCGAACCGCGGTCACGACTCGATCGTGCGCTTCGACGTGGACGCGGCCAGCGGCGCCGCCTCGGCTGCTGGCCACACCCCCACCGGCGGCGACTGGCCGCGCAATTTCGGGATCGACGTCGACGGCGGCATTCTGCTGGTCGCCAACCAACAGTCCGACGAGGTGGTCACCTTCGCCATCGACCCCGACACCGGCGAGCTGAGCGAGCTCACCACCACGCCGACCGGGTCGAGCCCGTCGTGGGTGGGCGTGATCGCTCAGTGGGTGCTCAAGGACTGACCGCCACGGGGGCGGCGCAGCGAAAGCCGAGGGCGTGGCTGTAGACGTCCTCCGGGTAGTGGTAGCGCCACGCGGGGTTGGCCCATTGCGGATCCCAGCCGTTGAAGGCCCCACCGCGGATCACGCGCTCCTCGCCCGCGGCGGGCCCCGTCGGGTCCTTGTGCTCGCCCGGCTCGTACGGACCGAAGTAGTCCGCCGTCCACTCCCATACGTTGCCAGCCAGGTCGCTCACGCCGAACTGGGAGCGACCCGCTGGGAAGCTGCCGACCGGCGCGGTGCCGACCCATTTGTCGTCGCCGTCGAACATGGTCTTGCCGTCGCCGCCGTTCTCCTTGTCCCACGCGGCGTGCTCGGTGCCTGCCGCGTTGAGCCTGGTCGGGTCGGGCGGCTCGTCGCCCCAGGGGTAGTCGTGCTGGCCCGAGCCGCGCGCGGCGTACTCCCACTCGGCTTCGGTCGGGAGCCGCGCCTTTCGCCACTTGCAGAAGCTCTGCGCCATGGTGAAGTCGACGCAGTTGATCGGGTGGTCGAGCCTGGCGGGCTTGCGCGCGTTGCAGAAGCCGATGAGCTTCTTGCGTCGCTCGTCGTTGCCCATGCGGTAGTTGACGTCGTCGGGGGTGCGCGCGCACGAGGCGTTGTCGGCGACGCACGCCTCGTACGCCCGCACCGTGACCTCGGTGCCGTCCAAGCAGAACGCGCTCAGGTCGACCTTGCGCTCTCCAGACACCTTCGCGCGGGCATGATCAGGGAGGCTCTTGGATCCGACGATCGTCTTGCCCGCTGGGTGGAAGATCATGCCCGCCGGGCACGGACCAGAGGCCGACGGCGCAGCGCTCGCGCTCGCAGCGCTCGGGCCGGGTTGGGCCGAAGTGACGGCGCCGGACGAGGTGCTGCTCGCCGCCGCGCCGGCGTCGTGTCTCGGGCCGACCGTGAGCATGTACACACCGCCAGCGCCACCCAGGGCCGCCAAGCCGACCAGCCCGTACAGCGCGCCTCGGCCCGAGCTCGGGGGCTTCGAGGAGGTGTCGAGCGGCTGGCTGGCCGACTCGCCGCCCACCCCTGTGGTCTTGCCGCCGGCGCCTGCGAGCACGGTCTTTTCGTGCGCGATGCTCCCGGTCGAGGGCGCAGGCGTTACCGCCTCGATCGCGCCCGTGGCTACCTCCAGCTTGCGGATCAACGTGATCGATCCGACCATCGCCGTGAAGGCGCGCACTGCCTCGCCCGCCTCGGTGAAGCGCGCGTCGACGTCGCGGTCGACGCACTTCGCGAACCAAGCGTCGAACTTGGGCGGCAGCTTCTCGGCGACCCCCTTCTCGGCGGCGCGCTCGCTGGCGCTCGCGATGGGATCCACGCAGATCTCCCTCAGCAAGCCAGGCAACGAGCCGTCGTCAGCCTCTTTCCAGTACGAGCGCCCCGTCAGCAAGTAGAACGCGATCAAGCCGAGCGCCCACACGTCGGTGGCGGGGCAAATCTTGCCTTTGCGATCGGTCTGCTCGGGCGCCATGTACAGCGGCGAGCCCAGCGGTTGGGTGCCCGTCTTCTGCATGCCGTCCATGACCAGCTTGGCGATGCCGAAGTCGAGCACCTTGGCGGTGAACGCGGCATCGCGGCGCTTGGAGCTGGCCAAGAAGATGTTCTCTGGCTTGAGGTCTCGGTGCACGACTCCGCGCGCGTGCGCCTGCTCCAGCGCGTGACCCACCTGGCTCAAGATCTCCAGCACGTCGCCCAGCGGCAGAGGCCCGGTGCGCTCCACGGCGTCGGCCAGCTCCTCGCCACGAAGGAGCTCCATCACGAGGTAGGGTGAGCCCGAGGCCTCGTCCACGCCAGCGGTCACGGTCTCCACGATGTGGTCACTCTCGATGTTGGCGGCGACCTTGGCCTCACGCTCGAAGCGCTCGCGCACGTCGGGGTTGTCCACCAGCGAGGGCACCATGACCTTGAGCGCGCGCTGCCGGCCGGTGGAGATCTGCTCCACCACGTACACGGCGCCCATACCCCCCTCGCGCAGCGGCTTCACGACCCTGAAGTCCTTGGCGAACACGGCGCCGGGCTCGAGGTGGGTGCTGGTGCTCACGGGCTCGCCGCGGAGGGTACATCGTTTTCGTGGGAGGTTGCGTTGGCCACAGCGCCGAGCCAAAGATCCCGGCGATGGCGACCTCCCGAACGCTCTCTGCGCCCCGCGGCACCACGCTCTCCTGCAAGGGCTGGATCCAGGAGGCGGCGCTGCGCATGCTCCACAACAACCTGGATCCAGAGGTGGCCGAGCGGCCCGAGGATTTGGTGGTCTATGGCGGCACCGGCAAGGCGGCGCGCAATTGGGACTGCTTCGACGTGATCGTGCGACAGCTCCGTGATTTGGAGAACGACGAGACGCTGCTGGTGCAGTCGGGCAAAGCAGTCGGGCGCTTTCGCACGCACGAGGACGCGCCGCGCGTGCTGATCGCCAACTCCAACCTGGTGGGGCGCTGGGCCAACTGGGACGAGTTCCGGCGGCTCGAGGCGCTGGGGCTCACGATGTACGGGCAGATGACGGCGGGCTCGTGGATCTACATCGGCACGCAGGGCATCCTGCAGGGAACGTTCGAGACGTTCGTCGCCGCGCGGCGCGCCTATCAGAAGCGCAACCCACAGGCTTCCGCGCTGTGGGCGCTGACTGCGGGGTTGGGCGGCATGGGTGGCGCCCAGCCGTTGGCCGCGACCATGGCGGGGCTCTCTTGCTTGGCGGTGGAGATCGATCCGGCGCGTATCGAGAAGCGGCTCAAGACCAAGTACGTCGACCGCCAAACCTCGAGCCTGGACGAGGCCATCTCGTGGGTGAAGGAGGCAGCCACGCGAGGGGAGCCGCTCAGCGTGGGGCTGTGCGCCAACGCCGCGGACGTGTTCCCCGAGTTGGTTCGTCGGGGTGAGCTTCCTCACCTCGTCACCGAGCAAACGGCGGCGCACGATCCGCTCGTCGGCTACGTGCCGCAGGGCCTTTCGCTCGCGCAAGCTGCGGAGCTGCGCGCCAGCGATCCGAAGGGCTATGTCGCGCGCGCCAAGGCCTCGATGAGGCTCGAGGTCGAGGCCATGCTCGCCATGCAAGCCGCCGGCACGGAGGCGTTCGACTACGGCAACAACATCCGCACCTGCGCACAAGAGGCTGGATGCGAGCGCGCGTTCGACGTGCCGGGCTTCGTGCCGGCCTACATTCGCGAGCTGTTCTGCGAAGGCAAAGGCCCCTTTCGTTGGGTCGCGTTGAGCGGCGACCCGGAGGACATCGCCGTCACGGATCGCGTCGTGCTCGAGCAAGTGCCCAACGATCCAGACCTGCGTCGCTGGATCACGATGGCCAGCGAACGCGTGAAGTTCCAAGGGTTGCCCTCGCGCATCTGCTGGCTCGGCTACGGCGATCGCGCCAAGGTGGGCCTCGCGTTCAACGAGCTCGTGAGGCGCGGAGAGGTGAAGGCACCGATCGTCATCGGCCGCGATCACCTCGATTGCGGCTCGGTGGCGTCACCTTTCCGCGAGACCGAGGCGATGAAAGATGGCTCGGACGCCATCGCGGACTGGCCGATCCTGAACGCGCTCGCCAACGTCGCCGGTGGCGCCTCGTGGGTGAGCTTTCATCACGGCGGAGGCGTCGGGATCGGCAACTCGCTGCACGCGGGCATGGTGATCGTCGCCGACGGCACCGACCGAGCAGCGGCACGCCTTTCACGCGTGCTCACGATCGACCCGGGCATGGGCGTGATTCGCCACGCCGACGCGGGGTACGACACGGCGGCGCGTGTCGCCGACGAGCGAGGGGTCGTCGTGCCACACCGCCGCCGCTGATTCTGGGCCTACTGGCGGCTGCAGTAGCCGTTGATCGACTTGACGAGCTCGCTGCGCTTGCCGTCGATCTCGTTGGCTTGCTTCTGCATCTTGGCCAAGTCGGTCGAACCCTTGGAGATGTCGCGCAGGAACTTCGCCAGATCGTCGATGTTCTGGTGGAACTCGCCGACCTGCTTCTTGAGCTCGGCGTCGGTGACCTTCACGTCGCCGATCTTCTTGCCGTAGTCCTCGAGCTCTTTGGCGTGCGCGTCGACGTCCTTGGGATCATCGAACTTGGGGGTCTTGGCCATCACCGTCTGTCCGCCGTTGATGACCTCGATCACCGCGCTGCACTCTTGCTGCTTGGTGATCTCGCCGCAGCCCGCGCTGAGCGCCGCCGCTGCAGCGAGCGGGAACACTGCGGACAGCCAACGGGACCTCGACAAGGACGTCTTGAACATGTCTTTCTCCTGTGACGCGCCGCGCGCTCGAGCGCAGCGCCCGGTGAGTGGACGGCAAAAGGCCAGCGGTTGTCGCGTTTTTTTTTCGTTCGCGGTGCTTGACCGGGCACTGACCGCATGATGAGCCGACTGACGCGTCGCGTAGGCTCAGCCTTTGCTTGACGCTGCGATCTGCGCGGACGAAACGGAGCCACCCCGCCAGCTCGTGAGCGCACGAGCAGCGTCGGGTGACTGTCTGGTCACTATTGGAAGGACGTTGCGTGGAGCACGGTTCGAGAACCAACGGCGCGAGCAACGGCAGCTCACCCACGGGCGCGCTGGCGCGCGCCGCGCACGACGCACCCGAGCACCCGCTCCTCCCGAGCACGCTGCTAGCTGGGACGCGCCTGGTGGTGGTGGGCGGCACCGGCTTCCTGGGCAAGGTCTGGCTCGGCCTCTTGTTGCATCGCTTCCCCGAGGTCGGCCACCTCTACCTGCTGGTGCGGCCCAAGGCCGACCAAACCGCGGAGGAGCGCTTCTGGTCGCAGATCGCCCCGTCGCCCTGTTTCGATCCGCTGCGAGAACGTTACGGCGCCGAGTTCGAGGCGTTCATGCGCGCCAAGATCACGCCCGTCGCGGGCGACATCGTGCAACCGCAGCTGGGCATCGATCCCGAGCTGATCTTCAGCCTCAAGTCGAAGATCGGAGCGGTCGTCAACGTGGCGGGGGTGGTGGACTTCAACCCGCCGCTCGACGAGGCGCTGGAAGTGAACGCCTTCGGGGTGAACAACTTGGTCTCGCTGGCCAAGGAGCTCGGCGCGCCGGTGATGCACACGAGCACGTGTTACGTCGCTGGCTACCGCTCGGGCCTGATCCCGGAGCTCGACCCGAACGAGGTGCCGTTCCCGCGCGCCGTCGGCGAGAAGTCGCTCGGCATGTACCAGCCGTTTCGGTTGCTCGACCGCTCGCACTGGGACCCGCAGCGCGAGATCGACGAGTGTCTGGACCTGGTGCGCATGGCGCGCCACCGCTCGAACGACGCATTCCGGCAGAGCGCTTTCCTGGACCAGGCCAAGAAGAACTTGGAGACCCGCGGCGAGCCGGGGCGCGGCCGCGCGCTCGACGACGAGCTCGCCAAGGTGAAGCGCAAGTTCGTCGAGGCGCAGCTGGTCGACGCGGGCAAAGAGCGCGCCCTGTTCTGGGGCTGGACCAACATCTACACCTACACCAAGTCGATCGGCGAGCAGGTGCTGTCCCAGAGCGGAGTGCCCTACACGATCGTGCGCCCGGCCGTGGTCGAGTCGAGCTGCGAGTACCCGGTGCAGGGCTGGAACGAAGGCATCAACACCAGCGCGCCGTTCATCTACATGGCGCTCAAGGGCGCGGTTCGATTTCCAGGCGATCCCAAGGTGCACCTCGACATCATCCCGGTCGACATGGTCGCGTCCGGCATGATCGCGGCGCTGGCCGAGCTGCTCGCCGGTGAACAGAAGCCCGTCTACCAGTACGGCGTCACCGACACCAACCCCTGCTCCATGGAGCGGTACCTGGAGCTGATCGGCCTGTACAAGCGGAAGAAGGTGTTCGACGGCACGTCGACCAAGCTGTTCGACGTCGCCATCTCGCACTTCGAGTCGCTGGGCGTGACCAAGAAGGAGTACCAGGCCTGGGGCCCCGCCCAGAACGCTCAGGCCATGCGCGGCGTCGGCAAGGTGCTCGACGCGGTCGCGGTGGGGCCGCTGGCGGCGATCTTCAAGCCCGCGGCCAGGGCGCTGCGCTCGGTCGCCAACACCGAGGAGAAGGCAGGCGAGATCGTCGATCTCTTTTTGCCGTTCACTGCCGAGTCGGACTGGATCTTCTCCTGCGCCAACACGCGCGCGGCCTTCGAACGGATGCCCGCCGACGAGCGCGCGAAGTTCATCTGGGCGCCGGAGTCTCTCGATTGGCGCGCGTGGATGTACGAGACGCACCTGCCGGGCCTCGAGAAGTGGGTGTTGCCTCAGATCGACGCGAAGATGAGCCGCGAGCTCAAGTCGCTGCGCACGTACGATCACCTGCTCGACCTGATCGACGAGGGCGCGGAGCGCCACGACCACGCGCTCGCGCTGCAAGAGGTCACCAGCGATGGCCTGAGTAGGGTGACCTACCGCCAGTTCCGCGACGCCAGCCACTGGGTCGCCGCGCGCCTGCGCGAGGCCGGGGTCGCGCCCGGCGATCGTGTGCTGCTCTCCGGGCGCAACCAGCCCGGCTGGGCGATCGCCTACTTTGGCATCTTGCGTCGCGGTGCGGTGGCGGTGCCGGTCGATCCCGCGCTCGAGGCGGGACCGCTGCTCAATGTGGCGCGGTCGAGCGCGGCCGTAGCGGCGATCTTCGACGCCACCGTGGACGAGAAGGGCGGCCCCGAGCTGCGACGAGCCTTGCCCAGCTTGCCGGTGCTGGATCTGGTCGCGCTGACCTCACCGACGGACGGCGAGGCGAGGCACGCGCGCTTGGCCGAGCCCAGCGCAACGCCTTCCCCCGAAGACATCGCGAGCATCATCTACACCAGCGGCACCACCGGCGAGCCCAAGGGCGTGATGCTGATGCACAAGAACTTCACCTCGCTGCTCGGCGCGCTGGCCCCCATCTTCCCGCTGACGCCGCGCGATCACGTGCTCAGCGTGCTGCCGCTGCACCACACCTTCGAGTTCACGTGTGGCTTGTTGCTGCCCCTGATGTTGGGGGCGCGCGTGGTGTACGTGCGCGAGCTCACGGCCGATGGACTCCGCGAGGGGCTAGCCGCCGGCAAGATCACCGCCATGGCAGGTGTGCCTGCGCTCTGGCAGATGCTCGAGCGGCGCATCCAGGGCGAGGTGCGTGAGCGCGGGCCGCTGGCCATGCGCGCGTTCGACGCCGCGCTCGAGCTCAACCGCTTGCTGGGCAAGAGCACCGGGCTCAACGCTGGGCGCCTGTTCTTCGGCCCCGTCCACGACAGACTCGGCGGTCGCATGCGCTACCTGATCTCGGGCGGCGCAGCGCTGCCCAAGGACACGGCCAAGCTGTTCGCGGGGTTGGGCCTGCCGCTCAGCGAGGGCTACGGCCTGACCGAAGCGGCTCCCGTGCTGACCGTGGCCAAGGCTTCCATGAAGAGCGGTGTGGGCCACGTCGGCGTGCCCGTGCCCGGCGTGGAGATCAAGATCAAGGACCCCGACGCCGAGGGCGTGGGCGAGGTGATCGCCCGTGGCCCCAACGTGATGAAGGGTTATGAGGGCAACCCTAGCGCCACGGCGCAGGTGCTCGACGCCGATGGCTGGCTCTCGACGGGCGACCTGGGCAAGATCGATCGCAAGGGTCGACTTCAGATCGTCGGTCGCTCCAAGGAGGTCATCGTCGGGACCAGCGGCGAGAACGTGTACCCCGACGACGTCGAGGCGTTGCTGGGTGAGATCGATGGCGTGAAGGAGCTGTCGATCGTGGGCCTCGCGGATGGCTCTGGCGGTGAGAAGGTCGCGTGCCTCGCGGTGTCCAGCGAGGGTGGTGGCGAGGTGGGCCCGCGTCGGGATCGAGCGCTGCGGGCGCTGCGCGAGGCGTTCGAGCGGCTGCCGCGGGTGGCGCGCCCGGTGGTGGTGCAGGTGTTCGAAGGCGAGCTGCCACGCACTGCCACGCGCAAGGTCAAGCGCAGCGAGGTGCGGCTCATCTTGCAGCGCTTGGTGGACGCGCGTGCCTTGCCCACCGCCAGCGAGCGTGGCGCGTCCAACGTGCGCTCGGTGGTCGCATCGATCGCCAACAAGCCGCTGAGCACCATCCACGGCGAGACCTCGCTGCGCGGCGACCTCGGCATCGACTCGCTGCTGGCGGTGGAGCTGGCCGCGGCGCTCGAGACGGCTCTGGGCACCGCGCTCGATGCCAAGGAGCTCGCGCGCTGCGAGACCGTCGGCGATCTGGAGGAGGCCGCGCGTCGCGCGGCCCGCGCGGTGGCCACGTCGATCGAGGGCGCCGAGCCCGAGCCCGAGCAGCGCATCGAGATCCCCGAGCCGATCGCGACCGCGACGAAGCGCGCGCTCACGCGCGTGCAGATGGGCTTCTACGGCAGCGTCATGAAGCCGCGCGTCGTCGGCCGCGCGTTCATCCCGCACAACCGCAACACCATCGTGGCCTCGAACCACACGAGCCACCTGGACATGGGCTTCGTCAAGTATGCCCTGGGCACCTACGGCGAGGAGCTCGTGTCGTTGGCGGCGCAGGACTACTTCTTCGAGGGCAACAAATGGCGGCGCGCGTACTTCGAGAACTTCACGAACCTCGCGCCCTTCGATCGCAAGGGTGGTCTGCGTCAAGCGCTGCGCATCGCGGGCGAGCACCTCGAGCAGGGGCGCACCGTGCTGATCTTCCCCGAGGGGACGCGCTCGCCTGATGGCTCGATCCAGGAGTTCAAGCCGGCCATCGGCCACTTGGCGCTGACGTACAACGTCGATCTGCTGCCCGTGTATCTGGGCGGGACGTTCGAGGCCATGAAGAAGGGCTCGCGCATCCCGACTCGACGCGACATCACCGCGCGCATCGGGCCGCCGCTCGCCGTGCGCGACCTCAAGCGACTCACCGAGGGCATGAAGTTCTCGGCAGCGTGCCGCCGCGTAGCGGAGCTCACCGAGCAAGCCGTGCGCGCGCTCAAGGACGGCCGCGTGCTCGATCTGTCCACGTTCGAGAACGCCGAGAGCGTCACGAGCGCGCCGGTGATCGAGCACCCGCTCGCGCGCCTGTTCCGCGAGCTCGAGGGTCGCTTCCGCGCCGACCTGGTGGACAAGCCGCTCACCTTCTATTTCACCCTCGGCGCCGAGGCCGACGAGAAGTGGACGCTGCGCGTGAACTCTGCGGGTTGCAGCGCCGAGCGAGGCAAACCCGACGGTGGTGTGGCCGACTGCGTGCTGAAGACCACACCGGAGATCTTCTTCCGCATCGTGCGGGAGGCGTACGTGCCCACGCCCATGGAGTTCTTGAGCGGCGCGGTGAAGAGCAACGACGTGTCGCTGCTGCAGACCTTCCAGAAGGTGTTCGATCTGTCATGACCCGCGCGCTGATCACGGGAGCCTCCGGCTTCTTGGGGAGACACTTGGTCGATCTCCTGCTCGAGCGAGAGCATGAGGTCGTCGCGCTCGTGCACGAGGCGTCCCACGATGGCGCGAACCTGCCAGCGGGCGTGATCAAGCACGGCGGAGACGTGCTCTCGCCGGCCAGTGTGCTCGACGCCGCGCGCGGCTGCGAGGTGATCTTCCACCTCGCGGGGCGCGTGTCGCGCGATCCAAAGGATGCCGAAGGGCTGCATCGCTTGCATGTGGAGGGTACGAAGATCGCGCTCGATGCTGCGCGCGAAGCCGGCGTTCGGCGCGCCGTGGTGGCCAGCACCAGCGGCACCGTGGCGGTCAGCGCGGATGCCAAGGACGTCCGCAGCGAGGCCGCGCCGCCGCCCATGGAGTTGATCGCGCGCTGGCCATACTACCGCTCCAAGCTGTTCGCCGAGATGGCTGCGCTCGAGCGCAACCACCCACCCGAGTTCGAGGTGGTGGTGGTGTGCCCGTCGCTCTTGCTCGGCCCGGGGGACGAGCGAGGCTCCTCGACGGGGGACGTAGCCGACTTCATCGAGGGGCGCCTGCCCGCGATCCCCGGCGGCGGCCTGTCGTTCGTCGATGCGCGCGACGCGGCCCAGGCGCTGCTGCTCGCGTGGGAGCGTGGCCGCCCCGGCGAGCGTTACCTGGTCGCGGCGCAGAACCTGACGCTGGACGCATTCTGCCAGAAGCTCGAGCGCATCAGCGGCGTGAAGGCGCCGGCGCTGCGTCTGCCGCGCAGCCCGCTGCTCTCCAAGCTGGGCTCGTTGCTCGACGAGGCAGTCGCAGAGCGGCTCTCGACCAAGCCGCGCTTCGATCCGGTCAGCACCGAGATGGCGCAGTACTTCTGGTACGTGGACTCGAGCAAGGCCAGAGACGAGCTCGGCTGGGAGGCCCGCGATCCCAACGAGACCCTGGTGGATACCGTCGACGACCTGCGGAGTCGCGGCGTCGTCTGGGGTTGACGGCACCCGCGTTCGTTCGCTCCCATGCGCAGGTGATTAGAACCCTCGCCTGCCTCGCCTTGCTGACGTTGCTCGGCTGCAACCAGGAGCCGAAGAGCCCGTACGACATCGAGGTCACGCAGCGGTCGAGCGCGCTGTCCATCCCCGAGCGCGTCAGCCGCGTCGACAAGCGCCTGCGCGCCGACGAGGCCGAGGCCAAGGAGACGATCGGCAAGCTGCCCACGATGACGGACAAGCTCGTCGACACGGACTGGGGGGTGGTGGAGCAGATCGTGCTCGCCGCGGACGAGGCTGGCAAAGACGGCGCGTACGCTGCCACGCGCCGCGAGCTCCACACTGTCGATCTCTTCATCCAAGACGAGAAGGACGAGATCACGCGCAAGATCGCGAGCGGCGTGCAGTACGCGATCAAGCAAGGGAAGTGCGAGGTGGATGCCTCGGGCGCGGTGCCGACCATGTTCAAGGACGCCTACGAAGAGCGCGTCGAGAAGCGCATGAAGGAGGCCAACGACGCCTTCCTCCTGATCGAGCGCCACAAGGAGCCGCTGGGAAAGAAGAACCTGCCCGCGCTCGAGGAGCTCGCGACCAAGCTGGCCACGACCAGCTACGTCGTCCACACCGAGATGGTGGAAGCCAAGATGGAGCTCGAGAGCTCGGTGGCCAGCGCAGAGGCGGCTCGCAAGCACATCCAGCGTCTGATCGACGAGGAGAACAAGCCCACCGAGGGCAAGCAGAGCAACGACGCGCTCAAGGCAGAGAAGGAGCGCATCAAGAACGCCGAGGGCAAGCTGCGCGATCTGGAGACGGCCGAGAACGCGGCCAAGACGGCGCTCTCCGACCTGGAGCAGC
The DNA here is from genome assembly GCA_964641275.1 of uncultured Polyangiaceae bacterium. GTDB lineage: Bacteria > Myxococcota_A > Polyangia > Polyangiales > Polyangiaceae > Xiheicaenibacterium. Next base: position 3,443 of record CAZXMG010000070.1, on the reverse strand, counting down.
GCACGACCGACTTGACCAAGCTGTACGAGGACGCCTTCGGCAAGCTGAAGGACGCAGTCAAGGCGAAGCAAAAATGAGCGCGCCCCCGCTCGTCATCCTGAACCCGAAGGCAGGCTCGGGCCGCGCGTCGCGCGCCGTCGACGAGCTGGTGCGCACGATCGAAGGCGCGCTCGGCAACATCGAGGTGGCGCGCACCGAGCGGCCGCAGCACGCGACCGAGCTGGCCGAGGCGGCCGCTCGCGCCGGGCGCGAGCTGGTCATCGCCGTCGGAGGTGATGGCTCGATCCACGAGGTGGTGAACGGTCTGATGCGCGCGCGAGACGCGGGCGCCTCGGGCACCACGCTGGGGGTCGTGGGGCGCGGCACCGGCTCCGACTTCATCAAGACGCTCGGCATCGAGCCGCGGCTCGATCGCTTCTTGGCCGTGGTCGCGGCCGGCGCAGCGCGCAAGATCGATGTCGGCCGGCTGACGTTCCGGGATCCCACGGGGAAGACCAGCACAGCCTACTTCATGAACATCCTTTCGGCGGGCATGGGCGGACTGGTCGACCGCTACGTGCATGCGACCGCGAGCTGGGCCGGCGGCCCCGCGGGGTACTTCATCGCCTCGACACGTGCGTTGATCGAGAGCGAGATCGGCGTCCTCCGCGCGAAGGTCGAGCTCGACGGCCAGACACGTGAAGAGCAGCTGCGAACCCGTCAGATCGCCATCTGCAACGGACGGTACTTCGGCTCGGGCATGCACGTTGCGCCCATGGCCAAGCTCGACGATGGCGTGTTCGAGGTCGTGGACTTGGGATCCGCGTCGCGGCTCAAGTTCGCCCTTTCGAGCAGCGCGATCTACTCCGGCGCCCACCTCAAGAGCCCAGACGTTCGCCACTTTCGCTGCCAGAAGCTCACGCTCGAGCTGCTGAACGAGCGAGCAAGAGACGCGTTCCTCCTGGACGTCGATGGCGAGCCGCTGGGAGGCTTGCCGCTGACGGTGGAGATCCTGCCGGGGGCGCTGAGCGTGCTGTTGCCTCCGTAACGTAAGCTCCCCTCGACAAGACTCGCGTGCACAGCTAGTCATCGGTCGATGCAGACGCTCGCCTGGGGAGGGTTCCTCCTCATGATCGCCTTCTTCTTGGCGCTCGATCTCGGGGTCTTCCACAAGTCCGACGAGACGCCGAGCGCCAAGAGCGCGTTGCGCTGGACTGGCGTGTGGTTCACCACCGCCATGATCTTCAACGTGGCGGTCTACTACTTGTTCGAGAACAAGTGGCTCGGCATCGGCCTGGGAGGCCCAGGCCATGAGGCGCTCGGGGGCAAGGACGCGGCGATCTTCTTCTTCACCGGCTACCTGGTGGAGATGAGCCTCAGCCTCGACAACATCTTCGTGATGGCGCTCATCTTCAAGTTCTTCAAGGTGCCGGGCGAGCTGCAGCACCGCGTCCTCTTCTGGGGCATCCTCGGCGCGATCATCCTGCGCATCATCATGATCCTGCTGGGCGCCGCGCTGGTGCAGTCCTTCAGCTGGTCGATCCAGGTGTTCGGCGTGATCTTGGTCTACACCGCCGTGAAGATGGCGATGTCGAAGGGCGAGGACGACTTCGACCCCGAAGACAGCCGCATGGTGAAGATCGCGCGCAAGCTCTTCCCCATCAGCAACAAGCTCGACGGCCACAACTTCTTCACCATGGAGAACGGCAAGAAGGTGGCGACCCCACTGTTCTTGGTGTTGCTCGTGATCGAAGGCAGTGACGTGGTGTTCGCGGTGGACTCGATCCCCGCGGTCTTCGGCGTGACCACCGAGCCGTTCATCGTGTTCACGTCCAACATCTTCGCCATCCTAGGCCTGCGCTCGCTCTACTTCGCCTTGGCCAGCATGCTGCGCCAGTTCTCGCACCTGAAGTACAGCTTGATCGCGGTGCTCATGTTCGTCGGCGTGAAGATGCTGATCGCCAAGTGGGTGCACATCAACTCGCTGGTTTCGCTCGGCGTGATCGTCGGCACGCTGCTCGCCGGCGTGGTCGCCTCGCAGGTCCTCAAGAAGGAGGATGACGAGGACGAGGAGAACGGCGACGGCGCAGCCCCCGCGCCGAGCAAAGACGCCCCCGCCGAGGAGAAGTAGCCGTGGCCGCATCGTCCAGCGTCGCGCCGACTGCGTCGGGGCCGCGATTCTTGGTGGTGGGTGCGGGAGGGATTGGCGGCATCGTCGCCGCGCACCTGCTCGAGCAGGGCCAAGACGTCACTGTGCTCACCACCAACCCGCTCATCGCCGACGCCATCAACGCGGCAGGTTTTCGTGTTCGGGGCGACGGGGCGCCAGGCACGGTCGTAGGCTCGGCACACACGCGCCTGCCGAAGAAGATCGGCAAGTTCGACTACGTGCTGCTCGCCACGCAGCCCCCGCAGGTCGAGGCAGCGGCTTCGTCGGTGGTGGGGCACTTGGCCGAGGACGGCGCGATGGTCTGCTTCCAGAACGGCTTGTGCGAGGAGCGCATCGCCAAGATCGCGGGAGAGGAGCGGGTGATCGGGGCGATCATCGCGTGGGGAGCGTCGATGGTGGAGCCGGGGGTGTACGATCGCACCAGCTCGGGCGGCTTCTCGCTTGGCAGGCCCAGCGGCGAGAACGACGCGAAGGTCGCTGCGCTGGCGAGCGCGCTCGAGTGCATCGGCCCGGCCGTGGTCACCAACAACTTGCTCGGTGCCCGCTGGTCCAAGCTGGCCATCAACTGCGCGATCTCTTCGCTCGGCACCGTCGGCGGCGACCGGCTCGGCGCGCTCATGCGCCACCGCTTCGTGCGGCGCCTCGCGCTGGAGATCATGACCGAGGTCACCCAGGTGGCGAAGGCTAGCGGCGTGCGTCTGGAGAAGGTCGCCGGCACACTCGATCTCGACTGGATCAGCCTCACGCCTGAAGATCGCAAGAGCAGCGGCAGCGCTAGCCTGGTCGCCAAGCACGCGCTGCTGCTGGCCGTCGGCGCGCGCTATCGTCGCCTGCGCTCCTCCATGCTGGCCGCCATCGAGCGTGGTCGCCCGCCTAGCGTGGACTTTCTGAACGGGGAGATCGCCACGCGCGGCAAGGAGCTGGGAATCGAGACGCCGATCAACGCCGCCGTCCGCGACGAAGTGCTCCGCATCGCGTCCGGCAATGCCAAGAGCTCGCTCGAGCTCTTGAGGGCCTTCTTCGATCGCACCCGCGCGCTCTTGTCTCCCGACGCCAGCGGGCCGCTGTCCGAGCCACCACCCGCCGTCTCCAAGACGACCGAGGCAGAGCCGCTCGCGCAAGCGATGGGCCGGCCAGGCCCGACCGCCGTGCTCGACGAGGCCGAGGCCGGCGCCGCCGCCGCGCCTGCCTCACCTCCGGCGCCCGCGAGTGAGGTCGAGCCAGCGCCCGCGGCTGGCGCGGCCCAGCCAGCCGACACGACTGTCGACCCGAAGAGCGAATGAGCGCGGGCGCG
>CAZXMG010000069.1:24593-44014 GCA_964641275.1 uncultured Polyangiaceae bacterium | reverse complement strand
GAAACAAGTCGTCGCGCACCGAGGAGATGGTGAGGGCTTGGTCGCGCAGTAGGCGCTGGGTCAGCTCGACCGAGGTCTCCGCCGGGGGCTGTTCGGCAAGGAGGAAGTACGCGACGGCTCCCAGCGAGAAGAAGTCACTCTCGACCGTGGGAAGCGCGCCAAGGGCGATCTCGGGGGCCTCGTACAGGTTGGCCGTGGCACCCGCCAAGCGGGTGAAGAGGCGCGTGCCCTCGCTCTGGGGATCCGCGGCGGACGCCAGCGCAAAGCGCGTGAGCCGCACCTCCAGCATGTTCGTGCCTGGCTTGCGATGAACGAGCACCGCCTCGGGGGAGAGGGCGCCGTGCCTCACGTCGCTGCGGTGACAGAACGCGAGCGCGTCGGCGACGTGGCGCAGGATCGCCAGCCTGTCGTCCAGCGTCAGCGTGGAGCGGCCGTCGGCGTCGCGCTGCTCCTTGACGAAGGCGTCGAGCGCCTTGCCTTCGAAGTTGCGGAACACCAGCGCAGGGCCGAGCGGCCCCCGTGCGTCGAACGCCTCGAACGCGAGCACGTTGGGATGATCGCCCAGGCGCATGAGCACCTTGGCCTCGCGCTCGACTCGGCGTTCGAGCTTCGCCGCGTAAGCGCGATCGCTCTTCGGAAGCATGTACGAGCGGACGCGGCGCGTCGGCCCCACGCCGACAGGCTCTCCGCGGTGGTCTTGATAGGCGTCGCCCTCCTCAAGGAGCGAGGTCAGGGCGATGCGACCGTCGAGCACGGTCGTGGGCTTGTCGATCGGGTTCAACCCGAATGCCGGATGCCCGAGCACCTTGCGCAGCGCCTTGAAAGTGGCGCTGGTCGTCTGGCGATCTTTCAAGCTGTCCGCCGCGCCCGGGAATCGCGCCTGGCGTAGCGCGTCGCCAAGCGTCCCGCGGCCCACGAGCACGTGAGAGAGCGCCGCGTCTTCGCGGTGAAGCTTCGTGCCTTCGGCGTGGGTCAGCCACACGAGCGGCTCGCACCAGAGCGCATGCATCGCATCCGCCACGTCGCGCCCGAACTGGCCCTGGCGCGCCACGCGACGCACGCGGTCCATGAAGTTCTTGGCCTTGACCTCGAGCAGCGGCAGCGGGTGGTCCACCACTTCGCGGCCTCGCGAAACCGACCAGGTCACGAGGTGGCGCACGTCGCCTTGGATGATCTCGCCGCTCCAAGCCTTGAGCTCGATCATGAACAGGCAGTGCGAGGTGAGGACGATCGCGTCGACCTCATAGCGGCGGTTGTCGTCGGTCTGGAAGGTGAAGAGCGCGTAACCGCCAAAAGGATCGTATTGGGGAAGGGCCGCGCGTAGCCAGTCGATGCCCTCGCGCTCGTGGCGGTGCGGGGTCGTGCCCACGACCTCGAAGCGATGAAAGGAGGAGTCGTTCGGAGCCACCGGACTACCCTGCCGAGACCTCGATTGTGTCGCTGGCATCGAGTGCTGAGGCAAGCGCTTCGGCCGCGGCACGCTCCTCGACGGAGGCGTCTGGTGATCGCACGAAGAAACGGGCCTGCGTGATGCCGAGACGAGCCTTCTCACGCTTCGCCCAGTCGGCCCAGGACTCTCCGTCGGCGCGCTCGAGCTGGGCGAGGTGAGGAACGCCCGCCTGCCGTGACAAGGCACACGCAACTCCCAGCAGATGGCGCGGGCCGGGACTGTCGCTCACCAAGATCACCTGCGCGCGCAAGGAGAGCCGCTCGTCGGCGGTGAACACGCGTACGACCTCGGCCAACGCCGCGGCGCCGCTCACCACCACGTGCGTCGCTCGCGCGAGCTTCTCGGCGAGGCCAGGGAGTCGACGACGCGGAACGTCGACGCCCCAGGCGGACGCGCTCTCGTCGAAGGCAGCGTCGGCATCGGCCGCAGCCTGCCGCTTGCCGAAGTGCGCCTCGAGCAACTTCGCGCTCGGCCGCTCGAAGCCCGTCCCCCAAGGGCAGTCCTCGTACCAACCGGCCAAGCCGAACACCGGGCCCGGCGCGAACGCCGCCGGGTACAGCATCGCGAGGTTACGCAGCACCAGGTCGCAGCGCACGACGACCGGCAGATCGTCGCCGTACGCCCTCCACGCCAGGTCAGCGTCACGATCGAGCGTGCGCGGGTCGGCCTCGAGGTCCACGAACCGCGCGGCTGCGAGTGCAGCGCGGTAGAAGGCCAGGGCTTGGTCAGGTGTCGGTGTCGACATGGGCGGCCGGGAGGATAGATCCTGACTTGCCTTGAAGGTGGGGAAACGGCCCTCGCGGGCGTTGACTGCCGCCGGACAAGGACCGAAGTGCTCGGGTCAGTAGTCGACCTCAGCAGCCTGACCCTTGGCGGTGAAGTTGCGGGAGAACTGGTCCAAGAACTGATCTCCCAGCACCCGCCACCCGTCGGACCGGGGGCTGGCCTCGTAGCCCTTCGCGTGCGCTTCGCTCACGGCGGCTGGCGAAGGCATGAAGCGGTACTCGCGCGTGCGGAAGTCTTGGTTGTGCCCAGCCGACGGCATGTCGAGGTGGAGGAGCTCGTGGTACATCAAGAACTCCATCACGAACCGCGGGACGTCCGGAGAATTGAGCGCGCGGTTGATGGTGATGCTGCGCTCGGCAGTCCGACACATCCCCCAATAGCTGCCAACCAGTGCCTTGCTCCAGCGCAGCTCTTGCACGGTGGGCGCCCCTTTGGGAAAGTGGGTCCCCTGCGCGACGACGGCGTCGCGTAGCTCGATCAACGAATAGCCGTCATTCCCTTCGGGCCAGCTCGCCAGTTGAGTCGGGACGAGCTCGACGAGCTTGGGCGGCGCCGGTGGGCGCGGCGGCGCGCTTGCCCGGGTGATCGCCTGCATCACCTCCTCGTGGAAGGTTCGCTGGTCGTTGCGATACGCAACACGGCACGCACCGGTCTTCTCCCAGAGCTCCCTGATGCGCTCCTGGATCGCGGCCAGGCCAAGGTTGCTGGCGATGCAGGAGCTTGCGAGCTCGTCGGGATCGAAGGTCTTCTTCTCCTCGAAGGTGTACCGCTGCGGCTCGAGCTTGTTCTTGTGCGCGGCGACAAGGGCCACCAGATCCACCCAACGCGGGGGTGGATCTCGCACGTCTGCGAAGTACTCGCGCCGGAGCTGAAGACCGAAGGTCTCATCGAGTTGCTCGGGCACAGCCCTCCCATCGGAAAACGCGGCCAACATTGCGTCGAATCCGGCACGTTGATGGTCATAGACCATGACCAAGCGACGATGAACGTCGTCCTCCAGCACCTCTTCCCACACGTACCAACTGTGAGGCAAACACTCGAACACACCCTCGAGCTGGCCGCGCGCGACCGAATTGAGCAATCTGTACGCTTCCGTGACGAGCTCATACGGAATGGTCACGACCTCCGTCCGCTTCGCCTCTGCGACCTCCGCCGGCGCGTCCTCGCCAAGCCCCAACACGAACTCGGGCTCGATCGGGTTGTACTCGCGCCACGTATCAACGAACGTCACCAGAAAGGCCTGCTTGTTCCCGCCAGCTTTCGGGCCGCGAAGCGCACGCCCGACCATCTGGGTCAGGAGCGCTTCCGAACTGGTGGGGCGGGCCAAGAACACCGTCCTCGTGTGCGGAGCGTCGAAGCCCTCCGTGAGCATCTCGACGTTGATCAAGACGCGCGGCCCCTTCTTGTCGCGGTAGCGCCGAATGATCTCCTGCGCGTTGTCGCGACTGTAGGAAACGTAGTCCGCGTCGATGCCAGCAGCCCTGAACTCCTCGGCCAGTGTGGCTGCGTGGGCGATGTTCGCGGCAAAGACGATGGTGGGACCGTACTTCTCTGCCGAACGCTTGTAGTGCTCCACGATCTGCTTGTTGCGTCCCGCGTGTGCTGCGAGCTGCGCGAGCACGCGATCTCCGAGCTCGCCGAAGTTTGCCAAGTGGCTCCGGTCCGCGTCGGTGAACTCCCGCTCGAAGTTGATCGACGTCTTGACAGTCTCTGGAGTCGGCGTCGCCAAGATGCCGTTCTCGACCAGCTCGCTGCGCGTCACTCGGAAGATCACGTTCTCGTCGAACAACTTCGCGAGCCGCCGTTGGCTGACGTCCTCCGTCCGCACCGGCGTGGCGGTCAGGCCAAGCAGCGGGCAACCCCACGCCTTGAGGGTCTTCAGCAGCCGCGCGATCTGAGGAGCTGGAGCATGGTGCGCCTCGTCGAGCACCACGAACAACCCGTTCGACGCGCCGCGCTTGAAGCCCTCGATGAAGCCCTCGTTCGCAGATCGAACAGCGGTGGGGCTTGTACAGAACACAGCGTCCTCCCTGGGGCCGACGCGAGACCATTGCTCGTCCTGAGAAGAGACCGCGATCAGTCCCAAGGTCTTCTTGGGCCGCGCGCAGGCGGCCCGATCGACGAAGGTCTCCATGGCTTGCCGCACGAGCTCTTTGCGGTGCGCGAGCCAAAGCAATTTTCCACCCTTGCCCACCCAATGCTCGAGCAGCCACTTGGCCGCGACGTTCGTCTTTCCGCCACCCGTCGGGATCACCAGCAGGCCGGCCTTCTGACCACGATCCAAGAAGTGCGCGCTCAGCGCGTCCCAAGCGCGCTTCTGATGAGCATGGGCGGCAAAGTTGTCCGATGACGCGCTCACATCCAGGGTCTTCAGGGACTGGTATTCGTGGTGCTCGGTCATTGCGCTCCATCCTCTTCGTGAACGATTGCGGCGAGACGATCAGCCTGATGTACATGGGCTGCCAGGTGACGCAGCGCGGCCGGGCCGGTGGCTTCGCAGACCACGACCAGGCGCTCGCCCGTACGCTCCACGAGGACGACGTCTCCGTCTTCCTGCTGTCGAAGGACGAGGTTGCCGTTGGCCTCGCCATCGAAGTGAATGTGCCAGGCGACCGCGGGATGAAGAATTTGTGCCGAGTGAGGTCGCTGCACACCGAACCAGCATTGCGAGCTGGGGCCGTGATCGCGAAAGAGAGCCCAGATGCCAAGCGCCGACACCCAGTACACGGTGCACTTCCCGTCAGACCCAGAGACGCTTCGATCTTCGACGCGCTCGGCGTGGTCCGTGATCCGCTTCTGAAGCTCTCGGAGGACGTCGAACCGTCGATATGGATCGGGCACTCGCTGCTGATCGAGGTCTTCGATGCTGGGGATCGGCTCGATGAAAGCGGCTGTCATCTGCTCCTGGGCCGACTCGATGAGCGGTCTGACGTGGTCGGCCACGGTCTTGTAGGTCTGCTCGAAGCCTGCGGGGGCAACGTGAGCAAGGGCTTGTGCGTGGTGAAACAGCCGCGCCACGGATTGCCCGTACGCCGAGGCAGAGGGGCCATGCCAGACCGAAGCCCCCAGCAACGGGGCAAGCAGCCCTGGATTGCCGAAGGAGCCGCTGAGGGAGAACACGACCGTGCGCTCGTCGTTGTCGAAGCGCCAGACGTGCGCGCGGATCGAGCCGTCGGTTGCCGGCAGCAGGCGCAGCTTGTTCTTCTGGTACAGCGTTCGCAGGCCAACCAGGTCGCTGCGTGCGCCCTCGAGCCCGACGTAGGCCGCACTCAGCTTCGACAGATGCTCCAGCAGAGCTTGCCAGAGCGGGCTTCGCCCGCGGTCCGTCTCGAAGCTGGGCACGATGCACTGAATGGACGCAGCTTCTTCGCAGGCTCGTTGGAACCGCTCGACCAGCGTGGCTTCGTCCGTCACGAAGACTGCCTCGACCGCCGCTGTGGGCGGGTGAGCGGCCAGTTGGGGAGCTGCGAGGGAGTCGTTCGCCGTGGCAGCGGGAGTCAGGGCAGCCGAAGATGTTGGCGCCGCGCTGGAACCCACACGCAGTCTCGTCAATTCCTCGGCGATCTCCTCGAACGACTTGCGTCGCCTTCCGCCCAGTTCCTCTGCAATGTCGTTCCAGTCATTTCGGGTGAGCGTCTCGGCAGCCAAGCTGGCCAGGTCAGGTCCTGCGCGTTCGCGAACGAGCCGCGCAAGTTCGCGCCCGGTTCCCGCTGGGGAGAGGTCCAGCTGCCGTGCCAGCGCCTTCAGGTGGCGAACTGGGAGGGCAAGGAGGACTTGGAAGACCACGTCAGCCGAGAAGTCGACGTCGCTGAGATCGTCCTCCTCGGGGCAGCGCACCGCTTCGGCTGGGAGCTCCCCATCCGTAAGAAGAGGGAGCGCGATTCCGGGCGCAGATCGCTTGCTTGAGGACGCCGAGGGTCGGACCTCCCCATGCGTAAGAAGCGGGAGCGCGATCTGTTCGAGCCGCTCCTTCGTGTGGGAGCCAACTCCGCGGATGCGGTACGCCGCGCGACCGCGGTACCAGACAACCATCGACAGCAGCTCCTGCAAGTCGACCCGTCGAAGGTCAGACAACAGGGCGGCGTGGTCGCCTTTGTACGAGCGCGCGAGCGTGGTCCTGCGATCCGCCAGGGCCCGCGGGGTCGGGAGGTTGCGTTTTGCGCATAGCCAATCGAGCGTCTCCCCAGCGAAACCCCCGAGCAGATCTCGAATCTTCACGGCTCGCGCACCCTCCCAGCTGCGATCGCGGATGGTATAGAACCCACCCGCGAGAACGCAGTCAAGCACTCGCTGCACACCCTTCCCTCAAAGCGCGATCCGATCGTCGCGATCATGATCCGCGCGCCCCACCAAGGATGCGAAACACGGTGCGCACGTCCACACCGAGCGCCCGCGCCGCGGCCCGACGACTGCCACGAGCGGCGCGAACAGCCGCCCGCACGTGCTCGAGCTTGGCCCGGTCGAGGTGGACCGCGAGAGGTTCGATCGACTCGGCGTCGTTGCCTACATCAGCGCGTTCGACGACGAGCAGCGCCTCGTGCGAGCCTGGCTCCAGCAGCGCCTCTCCAATGATGACCTTGATCGTTGCTTGCGACCGCATGGTTCTCCTGACGAGTGAGCCTAAGTGCCGACTGACCGGCTCGGTACCGCGCGTGTGTGCAGCGTTGGTCCGAGCAATGTCCGACCTCGCAAGCCCGCGAGCGGTCGGGCTGGTTGGGCGCGCCCGTTGACGTGGGGGCGGCGCCACGCGCAGCATCAACCGCGGAGGGTGCGCCTGTTCACGTCTTTGGCTCGGGCCCAAGACGACGGCAGAGCCGGTGAGGACGTGCCCCCGCTGGAGATGACCCGAAGCCAGCTCTGACCCCATCTGCGCTCACGCGCACGCCGATGCTCCAGGCGACCTCCGAGACCCGCGGAGGGCATGACGGTCCAGCCGGCTCCAAGAATTGGAGCACGTCATGAAACGGATCCTGATCACCGGCTCGTCGGGCCTCGTCGGCCGTGACGTGCGCCAAAGCCTCGAGCTACGCGGCTGCTGCGTGCACGGGCTCGATCTCCGAGCCGATCACCACGAGCGGGGCGATGTCCGCGATCGCGATCGCGTCTCCGCGGCGCTCGACGGCGTGGCTGGGGTCATCCACCTCGCGGCTGTCTCACGGGTCGCGTGGGGCGAGCGCGACCCCGAGGGTTGCTGGGCGACCAACGTAGACGGGCTGCGGACCGTCCTCGAGTGCGCAAAGAGCACCGCGGCGGCGCCGTGGCTCGTCTTCGCAAGCAGCCGCGAGGTCTACGGGCAAGCGGAGGTGCTGCCCGTCTCGGAGGATGCCCCGCGACGTCCGGTCAACGTGTACGGCCGGAGCAAGCTCGCGGGGGAGATGCTCATCGAGGCGTCCCAGCGTGAGGGCCTTCGAGCCGCAATCGTCCGCCTGTCCAACGTCTACGGGAGCACGGCCGATCACGCCGACCGCGTGCTGCCGGCCTTCGCACGCGCCGCTGCTCGCGGCGCGACGCTGCGCGTCGACGGCTCGGACAACGAGTTCGACTTCACGCATGTGAGCGACACCACGCGCGGCCTGGTAGCGCTCGTCGAGCACCTCGTCGCGGGTGGCGAGCCGCCGCCGCCAATCCAGCTCGCCACCGGTGTCTCCACGACGCTCGCGCAGGCGGCTCGCCACGCCGTCTCGTGCGGTCGAGCAGGGGCCGTCATCGCGGAGGCGCCGTCTCGTGCCTTCGACGTCTCGCGCTTCCGCGGGACCTGGGCACGCGCGCATGCGCTCCTTGGGTGGGCACCTCGGGTCGCCATTGCAGATGGGCTTGCGCGGCTCGTGAGCGACTTCCAACGGGAGCGCGAGCACTCCCGACCGCAGGTGGGTGCCCCGTGAGGATCCTTCAGGTCATCCACGGCTACCCCATGCGGTACAACGCGGGCTCGGAGGTCTACACCCAGACCCTCTGCCATGGTCTCGCCGAGCGTCACGAGGTCCACGTCTTCACGCGCGAGGAGGACGCGTTCGCGCCCGACTTCCGGCTGCGCTCCGAGCGCGACGAAGACGACGCACGTGTGACGGTCCACGTCGTCAACAATCCGCGCCTCAGGGACCGCTACCGCGCGGCGGGGATTGATCAGCGCTTCGCGCAGGTGCTCGATCGCGTGAAGCCAGACGTCGTGCACGTGGGTCACCTCAACCACCTCTCGACGTCGCTCCTCCGTGAAGCCGCCCTCCGCGAGGTCCCGATCGTCTTCACGCTGCACGACTACTGGTTGATGTGCCCTCGCGGTCAGTTCATGCAGATGTTCCCGGAGGACCCGACGAACCTCTGGGCGGCATGCGACGGGCAGGAAGACCGCAAGTGCGCCGAGCGCTGCTACGCCCGGTACTTCAGCGGCGCCACCGACGAGCATGCGGCCGACGTCTCGTATTGGACCGACTGGGTCGGACGACGCATGCGCCATGTCCGGGAGATGACTCAGCTGGTGGACCTCTTCGTCGCGCCGGCACGGTACCTGCACGGGCGCTTCCGAGATGACTTCGGGCTCCCCGAGAGCAAGCTCGTGTACCTCGACTACGGGTTCGCTCGGGCGCGGATGGCGGGGCGCCGTCGCGGGGCCGGCGAAACCTTCACGTTCGGCTACATTGGCACGCATATCCCGGCAAAGGGGATCCACGATCTCATCCGGGCGTTCGGGAAGGTCACCGGGAACGTGCGCCTTCGCATCTGGGGGAGACCGCGAGGGCAAGACACGGACGCATTGCGTGAGCTCGCGAGCGCTCTCCCGGCCGGCGCTGCGGATCGCGTCGAGTGGGTGCCCGAGTACAAGAACCAAGAGATCGTGCGGGACGTGTTCGACCGCTGCGACGCGATCGTCGTGCCGTCCGTCTGGGTCGAGAACTCGCCCCTCGTGATTCATGAGGCACAGCAGGCTCGGGTCCCGGTGATCACAGCGAACGTGGGCGGCATGGCCGAGTACGTGCGGCACGAGGTCAACGGCTTGCTCTTCGAGCACCGCTCCGTGGACGGGCTCGCAGCTCAGATGCAGCGGCTCGCTGACGATCCCTCCCTGGCGGCGCGGCTGGGAGTGCGTGGGTACCTGTTCAGCGATTCGGGAGACATCCCTGACATCGCGTCGCACGTGCGAGACGTCGAGGAGCTCTACGAGCGGGTGATCCGGCGCCGCAACTCTGCGCGAGTCGAGCGCCTCCCGGGACCTTGGCGCATCACCTTCGACACGAATCCTGACCTCTGCAACCTGCGCTGCATCATGTGCGAGGAGCACTCGCCACACAGCCCGCTTCAGATCCGCCGCAAGGAGCAGGGGCGCGACCGCCGGTTGATGCCGCTCGAGATGATCGAGCGCGTCGTGGCCGAGGCGGCGCCACGAGGCCTGCGCGAGATCATCCCGTCGACGATGGGCGAACCGCTCCTCTACGAGCAGTTCGAGGGCATCCTCGAGCTATGCCGCCGCTACGGCGTGAGGCTGAACCTCACGACCAACGGCACGTTCCCTCGGCTGGGCGCGAAGGCCTGGGCTGAGCTCATCGTGCCCGTCACGTCGGACGTGAAGATCTCCTGGAACGGCGCGACGAAGGCGACCCACGAGGGAATCATGCTCGGCAGCCGCTGGGACAGCGTGGTCGGCAATGTCCAAGAGCTCATTCGCGTGCGCGACGCGCACGCCAGCGACGGTGGCCATCGCTGCAGGGTCACCTTCCAGCTCACGTTCCTCGATGCGAACGTCGACGAGCTCGCGGCGATGGTGAGGCTCGCGGTGGATCTCGGCGTCGACCGCGTGAAGGGCCACCACCTCTGGGCTCACTTCCAGGCGATCGAGGAGCAGTCGATGCGACGTAGCCCAGAGGCCATCGCGCGGTGGAACCAGGCAGTGCTTGCTGCGCGCGAAGCGGCGGCCGAGCGGTGCCTACCGAACGGGAAGCACATCTTGCTCGAGAACATTTTCCTCCTCGACGCTTCGGCGACCGAAGATCTGGCGCCGGGCGGGCCGTGCCCCTTCCTCGGCCAGGAGGCGTGGGTGAGCGCACTGGGACGCTTCGACCCGTGCTGCGCCCCCGATGAGGCGCGTCGCACGCTGGGGGACTTCGGCGACCTTGATGAGCAGGGCTTCATGGACATCTGGGACGGAGACAAGTACCGCGAGCTCACCACCACCTACCGCAACCGTCGGCTCTGCCTCGGCTGCAACATGCGCAGGCCGATCGAGGGCGCTCCTTGATGTGGCACGGGTGGACCATCAGTCGCGAAGGCACGCACCACGTCGATCCACGTGGCGCGCCCGTCTACGCGGAGCGGTTCGACGAGGTCCTCAAGTTCCATGAGCCGGGCTTGGCGCCGGTACGTGGCGGCAACCTCGCGTGGCACATCGGGCTCGACGGGGCAGCCGCCTACGCTCGGCGCTTTGCTCGAACCTTCGGCTTCTACGAGGGCGCCGCGGCCGTGGTCGACGCGGAGGGCTGGCGCCACATCACGGCCGATGGCCAAGACGCCTATCGCCAGCGCTTTGCGTGGTGTGGGAACTTCCAGGGCGAGCGATGCCCAGTTCGTGAGCGCGACGGCTCGTACCATCACATCGACGTCAATGGTCGTGCGGCCTATGCGGCGCGGTGGCGCTACGCTGGCGATTTCCGCGATGGGGTGGCGGTCGTCCAGGCCGACGACGGCCGCTCGACGCACATCGATCGAGACGGCGTGCTCCTCCACCAACGCTGGTTCGACGACCTCGACGTCTTTCACAAGGGCTTGGCGAGGGCGCGTGACGAGGGCGGCTGGACCCACGTCGACCTCCAGGGGCGCGCCGTCTACGCGCGGCGCTTTGCCGCCGTGGAGCCGTTCTACAACGGCCAGGCCAGGGTCGAGCGCTCCGACGGCTCGCGAGAGGTCATCGACGAGAGCGGCGCCACCATCATCGAGCTTCGGCCGCAGCGAGGTCGCTCATGATGATCGCGAAACCGGAGTGCACGCAGTCCACGAAGTGGACGGAGTGTCACGGGGGTCCAGGAGAGCAGCTTGGTCTCCGTGAGGAGACAGGGGCTCCAGCTGCTGGACTCGAACCGGAGTGCACGCAGTCCACGAAGTGGACGGAGTGTCACGGAGGTCCAGGAGAGCAGCATGGTCTCCGTGAGGAGACAGGGGCTCCAGCTGCTGGACTCGAACCAGCGACCCGGTGATTAACAGTCACCTGCTCTACCGACTGAGCTAAGCTGGAAAACGCTCGAAAACTCGGGGATGTCGGGGCCCCGACGAGCCGCGGCAGCATACTCTTCGGGCTGGGCCCGTCAAGCTTCGCGTGCCTGGCTGGCCTGCAGGGCCCAGAGGCCGTACCAGCCGAGCACGGGGCCGGCGCCTGCGCCGAGGACCGGCACGGGGAAGGGAGACGCGCGGCTCGCGAGGAAGCTGACGGCGAGATACGCGATCGCCGCGAGCGCGACGCTTTTCTCGGGGCCTCGCGCGGCGAGGGCGAGCGGCCAGAGCAGGAGCGCGACCGAAGCCAGCGCGGCGGCAAAGGGCAGCGCGCCTTGCGCGAAGGCGAGCTCGAAGACGCGCTCGACGTGATCGACGGGGGCGAGCGGATCGGGGCGGGTGGCGGTGAGGACGGCGAGCGCGGCGGCGACGACGGTCGCGTGCACGGCGCCTGCTGGAGCGGGGCGCGAGCGCCACGTCCACGCGACGAGCGCGGCGGCGAGGGCGGCGGCGAGCGCGGCGGCTTGCTGCGCGTCGGGCTGGAGGAAGTGCGCGAGCTGCACGACGCCGACGAGCACGAACAGCACCGGCCTGGGGTGGAGAGCGAGGGCGACGAGGAGCCACGGCAACAGCGCGTGCGAGGCGTGCACGCGCAGGGGCCCTAGCGGGAGCCAGCGGTGCACCCCGTCGAGACCGGGGCCTGCCATCGTGCCGGCGATGGCGAGCGTGGCGAGGGCGGCGAGCGCGAGCGCGAGCACGACGGAGCGCGAAGCGGCGCGGCTGGCGCGCGTGAAGGCGACGGCCAGCGCGGCGCCCAGGAGCGCGGCCACGAGGTTGGGCGCGTACGCCGTGAGCCCGACGCCGTGACCGTGCGCGATCCACGCGCCGCACGCGATGGCGGGGAGCGGCGCGGCCAGGCCCCAGCGGGGCAAGGTGCTCACGCGCGGTGCCGCTCCAGGAACGCCACCACCTCGGCCGGCTCGTCGAACAGCGCCATCAGCTCCTGATACGGCCGCCCCTCGGCGAGCGCGCGCGCGGTGGCGTACAGGTTGGTCCTCTGCGCGTAGCGCTCCTTGCCAAAGAACACCATGGGGCTGGCGCGCTCGTGCGTGACGTAATGGTTCTGCGCCGCGTCCATGAAGATCTCCTGCGTCGTGCCCGCGGAGCCAGGCGCGAACACCACGCCACCCTGCGCAATGGCGAGCAGCGTGTCCTCACGCAGGCCATTGGAGAAATATTTGGCGATGTGCTGTCCGAACAGGTTCGTGGGCTCGTGACCGTAGAACCAGGTGGGGATGGCGAGGCTCGGCGCGCCGTCGGGGAAGGCCTCGCGCACCTCGCGCGCCCGGCCGATGTAGCCGTCGTCGAACTGGTCGCCGCGCAGGTAGCTGGGCGATCGCGCCAAGGTCTCGAGCGCGCGCTCGAGCGCCGCCGGGTCCTCGTACGCCGCGAGGTACGCGCCCAGGTTCGCCGCCTCCATGATCCCAGGCCCACCCCCCGACGCGATGAAGAAGCTAGCGCGCCCGAGCAGGTACGCGAGCTCGGCCACGCGCCGAAACATGACGTCGTCGCGCTTGGTGCCGTGCCCCCCCATGATCGCCACCACCTGGTTGCGCCGCCCGTCCAGCAGCACCTCCAGCGCCGCGTCGATCGCGTGATCGTGCAGCCGCTGCGCCAGCGCGTCGAAGATGTGCGGGCAGTTGCGCCCGTGCTTGTCGAAGTGCTGGTAGATCGCGTAGTCGCGCGTGCTCGTCAGCGAGCCGTCGTAACCCTCCAGCAACTCCTCGGGCTGGTACAGCGCGCTCCGCGTCGCCGAGAACGGCACCCCCGCGATCGCGTCGATCACCACCGCACCCCGCGCCCGCAGCCCCACCTCCACCTCGGGCGCGAACTGGCAGCCCAGGAACACCGCGCGCGTCACGTCCGCCTCCCCCGGCGGCGGGTCGCCCCGAAAGTCCACGCCGAACACCGACGCGCGCCGCAGGTCCACCCCACGCGCCGCCACCTCCGCGCGGCTGGTCAGACGCAGATGGCGCGACGAGGTGGCCTTGCGAAGCGGGGGGCTGGCGCTCGGAGGACTGGCGTGCGGATCGCTCACGCCGCAGAGCCTACGCTACTCGGGCGCGCCTTTGCTCTGGAGCCACGCCTTGGCGAGGGGCCGGGCGTCGAAGCCTGTCTCGTCCTCGATGGCGTCGAGCATGTCGGCCATGCCGGCCGCCTGGCCGGCGTGTTCTTGGTAGAAGCTGGCAATGGTGCGGTCGAGCGCGTCGCGGCCGACCTCGGCCTCGACCGCGCGGTAGAAGAACGCGCCTTTCATGTACACGACGTCGTTCCAGAGATCCTTCAGCACGTCGACCTGGTTGCAGCCGTCGGGCCAGGCGATGCGATCTTCGGAGGCGACCACGGCGTCGAGGCGTGAGCGATAGTCGGCCCACGCGGCCTCGCCGGCCTGCGGGCCGGACACCTCTTCGAGGCTGCGGGCGGTCAGGTAGCTGACGGTGCCCTCGGACAACGTGAGATCCTCCCAACATTGGATGCGGACGCCGTCTCCGAACCAGCCGTGGGCGGCCTCGTGCGCGTGGGTCTCGGCGTCGCCCATGGACCCGCTGGAGACATGCCAATACGGGTGGTGCTCCATACCACCAAAGGCGCCGTGCCCCCATTGCGCGGAGACCGAGCCGACCTCGTCCCCGAACAGGTAGTCGCCGTACATGGTCTCGTACCATTCGAAGATCTGCACCAGATCCTTCGTGCCCTGCTGCGCGGCGGCCTTCTCGCCGGGCAGGTACCACATGGCAACGCGGGTGCCGGCGCTGGTGGTGCCGAGCTCCTCTTTGGTGAAGTCCCCCAGGGCCCAGGCCAACATGTACGACGGCGCGTCGGCCTCGATCCGCTCGGGATACACCGCGATCTGTCCCTCCGGCACGCCGCTCAGCGACACGCCGAGGCGCAGGCCGTCCGCCGGGTCCGACTTGCAGGGGAACAGGTTGCCGCAGAAGTTGGGCCACGTGAACGTGAGGCCCTTCTTGGTCGCGCCGGAGAGCTCACTCTGCTCCTTGAACTTGTAGGTGATGCGCACGGTCGCTGGCTTCTTGGCGGCGAGCCCGAGATCGAGCCGACCGTTCGTGACCTTGAACGGCACGGGCCCCGCGTCGCTCTCCACCTTCTCGATCTGGAGATCGCCGATCTCGAACGAGGCGCCGGTGCGCGTCGAGGCAGCGACGGAGATCGTCGCGGTCGCGCGCTTGGCGCCGACGTCGACGTCGAGATCCGTGGAGACGATGTCGCGCTTCCAGTTCTCCTTGGGCTTGGCTTGCGTCTGCTCCGCCGACTGAGTGCCGACCCCCGAGCAGGCAGCAAGAAGCACAGCACCCAGGCACAGCGACGACCTCAGGACAAAGCTCACGGCCGGGCCGCTCGCACAAAAGGTGCCAAGGTAGGATAGGTCGAATTTGCCGCGAAATGCCTGGGCTCCGTGTCGTGCTGCGGTCCGCGGGAGCCCTGCTGTGGATCAGGACCGATCCGCCAGGGAGTCCCGGCACGACCGCTCAAGCACTCGAGCCTTGGGGAGACCGCGCAGGCTTCGCGACGACGCGGCGGAGGATCGGGCGGTCGGGCACCTTGCCACCGCTGTGCTCGAGCAGGACCTCCACCTGCCAGATGAGCCCGTCACCGCTCGTGTCGGTGAGGGTCAAGGGCACCTCGCTGTCCGGCAGCGGGACACGCGCTCGCCACGTGCCTTCCTGTGGGCCGCGCTCCGCCTCGACGATCCGGCTCCAGCGGCTGGACTTCGCCGTCCGCTTGCGGCGACTGTCGCCGACGGTCTCGGTCCACTCCGTCCACTCTGCGATCTCGAGACGCACCTTCATCCAGTCGACTTGGGTGCCTGGCTTGGTCATCACCTCACACGAGAGCGAGTCCGGCTGCGCGGCGCCGCGGTAGTCGGTGCGCGCGCCTTCTCGGCGCAGCGTGACGGCGACGTCGATGGGCGCTTGCTTGGTCTTGAGCGCTCGGTCGAGCAGGCGGCCGAGGATCGGCGCGAGCGTCACGGCCAGGGCCAGCAACAGACCCATCACGAGGCTCGCCACCGAGGCGTCGCGCGCCTCGGCGGAAGGGCCCCGCGCGAAATGGTAGGCCAGCCCACCCGCGCCGGCGAGCGCGACCGCGGCGCCACACCCGACGGCAGACCTGGCGGCGGAGCGATTGGCGGCCGCCTCCTGCGCTGAGGCGCCGAGCTCTGCGGGGCCCTCTTCCGCGGGCAGCTCGAGCTCGAACCCGCTCCAAGCCGATGGCAAGACCACGAACCGCTCCTTGCTCGTGAGATCGGTGGCCCAGGGGATGACCACCACGGCCTCCAGCCACCAATCCACCTTGAGGTTGTCGCCGTGGTACGTGGCAGGCCACGAAGGCGCGACCAGCGTGAGCTCGCGCGTGTGGGTGCCGGCTGCGAGCTCTCCCTCGAACAAGCGCTCGCGGCACGCCTCTTGGTCGAGCTCGAAGCCGCGCCCTTCACCGAGCGCGCGCACGCGAACCTCCCACGACTCGCAACGGATCGGCTCGCCAGCGTGCACGGTGACCGTGATGCGCATGGGGGCGCCCGCGCGGTACGCCGCCGGCTCGAGCGAGCCCGCTGCACGTTCGGCGAGCGAGACGTCGACGTAGCTGACGTTCACGCGACCGACGGTAGCAGACCGGGCTGGCCCTTCGAACGTGCCGCGGGCGCTGTCCGTGTGTATGGTCCCGCGCTTCGTGGCAGAAGACACAGCCAAAGCCGCCGGGCGCGGCGGCCTCGCGATCGCGGTCGCCAAGATCACCTTCGTGCTGTTGGGCTTGGCCCAGCAGGTGATCTTCCCGCTCGTGCTGGACGACGCCGGCTACGGCGCGGTGTCGCGCATGCTCAGCATCGTGAGCGTGGTGAACAACGTGATCGTCGCCACCAGCCTGCAGGGCGTGTCGCGCATGGTGGCGGGCGCGAAGCCCGGCGCGGAGCAGGTCGCGTTCAGGAACACGCTGCGGCTGCACGTGCTGTTGGCGCTCGTCGTCTCCACGGTGTTCGCGCTGCTGGCGGGATCGATCGCCAACTGGATCGAGGCGCCCCACGCGGCCAACCCGCTGCGCGTCGCTGCGGGCGTGGTGCTCTGTTACGGCGTGTACGCGCCGCTGGTGGGGGCGCTGAACGGGCAGCGGAAGTTCTTCGATCAAGCTGGGCTCGACATTTTTTATGGGGTGTCTCGCACGGCCGCGATGACGATCGGCGCCTGGGCCTTCGCACGGGTGTTGGGGCTGAACGCCGCTCTGGGCGCGGCGGCGGGGTTCGTGGCGGCGGCCGCGCTGATCGTCCCGGTGGCCATCTCGCGCGCTGGGCTCGGCCGCTCGGGGGAAGGCGGCCCCAGCGCGCGTGACTATCTCAAGTTCTTGGGGCCGCTGATCGTGGCGCAAGCAGGGCTCAACTTGCTGTTGCAGACCGACATGATCCTGCTCTCGGAAGCAGCTGGCGAGCACGCGCGATTGGCCGGGCTCGACGTGGAAGAGGCCGACAAGCTGCTCGCCTCCTATCGGGCCACCCAGCTGTTCGGCTTCTTGCCGTTTCAGCTGCTGATGAGCGTGCAGTTCGTGCTGTTCCCGCTCTTGTCGAAGGCGCACAGCGAGCAAGACCACGGCGAGGTGAAGGCGCTGACGGAGAAGGGCATGCGGCTCGCCTTCGTGCTCACGGGGTTGTTCGCGGGGGTGCTGGCCGGCCTGGGCCCGCTGGCGCTGCGCATGGTCTATCGAGACTCGATCGCCGAGGGCGGCTTCCCCATCATCCGCATGTACGTGCTGGGGCTCGCGGGGCTCGCCATTCTGGGAGTGGCCTCGGCGGCGCTGGCGAGCCTGCGCCGCGAGCGCCACAGCGTGGCGGTGACCTGGACCGCGGTGGTCACCATTGCGGCGATCATCTGGTTCACGCAGCCGAAGAACGAGTTCGGTGCGGCGCTTCTCTTCGCGACGGCGCGCGCCACCGCGATCGGCATGGTGACCGCCGCCGTGTTGGCGGCGGTGTTGCTGCGGCGCGCGGCGGGGGTGTTCGCGCCGACGGCGACGTTGGTGCGGGTGGCGCTGGCCACGGCGGCGACGGTGGGCGCGGGGATGATGATGCCCTTCGTGCACAAGCTGGTCGTGCCGCTGGAGGCGGCCCTGCTCGGCGTGGTCTACGTCGGGGTGTTGGTCGCCACGCGCGAGCTGGGCAAAGACGATCTCGGCCTGGTCCTGCGCGTGCTGGGGCGCGGCAAAAAGGCGCCGACGTGAGCGGCGTGCCGCTGCTCGCTCGCCGCGCGCGAGAGTGGCAGGCGGCGGGCTCCCCTGCCCTGATCGACGAGCTCTCGCGCCACGCCGCGGTCGTGATCCGCGAGGCGCTGCCGCCGGCGCAGGCTGCGCGCTGGGCCAAGGCGGTACGCGCGGCCAAGCGCGCTTGGGTCGCGGACTTCGGCGGCGATCAGTTCTCGCTCGGGCGCGCGTTCTACACCCATTTCGAGACGGATCGCTCCGAGCTCTACTTTCGCGAGGCGGCGCGCTCGGACGCGCTGGTGGAGCAGCACACCCCGGGGCTCTCGGCCTTCACGCTGGGGCTGCTCTCCCAGCTGACTGGCTTTCAGGTGCGACCGCGGCGGGGCTTTTGCGGTCCTGGCGTGCATGTCTTCCCTGCGGGCGGCATCGTGGCCAGGCGCGGCGGTGTGGTGCACTTCGACGTGGAAGGGCTCTCCCCGGTGTGCCTCGCGCGTGGGCACCGCGCGCTCAGCCTGGTGATCATGCTCGATCCACCCGAGTGGGGCGGCGGGCTCAAGCTGTGGCAGAGCACCTACCGCGGCCGCGAGCACCCGACCGACAGGGAGCTCGCGCAGCCGGCGCGCACGGTGAGGTACGGCGTGGGGGACGCGCTGCTCATGAGCTCGTACCGCCTGCACCAGATCAGGCCTTTTCGTGGCGACAAGGCGCGCACTAGCATCACCGTACATGCCGAAGAGGTGGACCGTGGCGTGCTCGAGACCTGGTTCTGACGGAACATTCGGGCTGCTACGGCCACCAAGCCCCATGCGCGCGATGGCGGTGCTCATGTTGGCGGCGCTGGGGTGTGGCGCAGCCGAGCCGGCGACCGAGTCCCCCGAGGTCACGATCGCGCCGCCGCCTCGCGCCGACGCGACGGCGAAACCACAAGCACCTCCGCCGTTGCAGGGCGATGGCTGCCTCGTGGTCGCCGAGCCCTACCAGCTCGACTTTCCCCACGAGAGGCTCGAGCAATCTCGGAAGCGGCGCGCAGAAGAGGAGGCGGCGCGCCCTCGCCACAATCCTTGCGTGACCGACGACCGCAGCCCTGACTGCCGCTACCACCAGGCGCGCTTGCACTTCGAGGCTCACCGCTACGACCTGGCGGCGAAGGGCTTCCGTGAGATCGCGATGGAGGCCAACGCCGAGATAGGGGAGTTCGCGGCGCAGCTCGCGCTCGAGAGCCTCAACCAGCTGGGCACCCGGGCGCAGCCGCCGCGCACCGCCTGCTTCGACCTGATCGCCAAGGACAGCGAGACGTATTTCACCCTGTACTGCGGGCCGATCCGCTTGGCCGACGAGGAGACGTGCAACATCTTCGCGCGCATCAAGTTCGACGTGCGCAGGATGGGCATCGAGAAGCTGGTGCAGGCCGCTGACGCCGGTCCGCCCAATGACTCGATCGCGCTCTACAAGCAGGCGGGCGACGGCTACCGCGCGCTGTTCAAGGACGCCTGTGAGAGCGGCGTGCCGGCAAGCAAGCGGCAGGGCTATCGGTGCGAAGAGCTGATCTACAACGCGTACCGCTCCTACCGCGCGGCGCGGCGAGTGGTGGAGGCGAACGAGGCTCGCTCGACGCTGCTCGACCCCCGCCATGGCCTGGATCGCACCGAGCTCGCCAAGAAGGTCGCCAGCGAGCCGCCGCTCACGCCGCCGTAGCCCGCGCCCCAATGGCCCTGGTCGTGCCGCC
>CAZXMG010000069.1:0-24493 GCA_964641275.1 uncultured Polyangiaceae bacterium | reverse complement strand
GCAAACCCGGGCACCCTGTCCAACAGGGGTCGCCACTTTGCGACTCCGGCGCCGCAAACCCGGGCACCCTGTCCAACAGGGGTCGCCACTTTGCGACTCCGGCGCCGCGTCGCTCGGGCTAGCGCCACGCGCTACGCCCTCGATAGAGCGCCGCGCTTGCGCTTCGCGCTACGCGCGGCCACGCGTCACGATGCGCTGCGGCCCAAGCGGGTGGGTCGTCGACGTGCGAGCGCTGCAGCTGCGCCCAGCGCGAGCAAGAGTGCGCTGCCATTCGGCGACGCCCCGCTGGCGGCGCAGCCGGCGTTCGCCTCCGCCTCGGCGCCGTCGTCGTCGAGGCCGGCGTCTTCGAGCGCTTCACCTTCACCGGGGGCAGGCCCCTCGCCGGGATCGACCGAGTCGCCGGGTCCGGCGGGCTCGCCGGGCAAGGCCTCGGTCAATGCGCCGTGCATGACCAGGTAGATGGCGGGGTCGTAGAAGAACTGGAAGTGGCCCACGAACCCGTCGCACAGACCGATGTTCTTGGCGCCGGGGATGATCGACGTCTCGTACGGCTGGATGTACTCGTCGGTGCACGTGTAGATGGACGTAATGGGCACGTTCTCGGGCAAGGGCGCGTTGTTCACGGCCTCGAGGAAGTCGCTTCCGGGCGACAGGTCGTAGAGCGCGGGCCACCCGGCGAAGTCGGCGGCCATGGGCGCCTTGGGCAGGCCGTGCTGCGGCGAGATGAACGTGACCATCCGCGAGACGAACTGATCGCCGCCGAGCGACTGGATGTAGTGCCGCGCGATCAAGCCGCCGGTGCACTCGGCCAGGATGTCGATCTTGTCGTGGCCGGTGTCCTCTCGGACCTGCTGCACCACGTCGGCGAGCCACTCCGAGTTCTGGAACAGGTCGCCGCTGAGCAGATCCGGCGGCTCGTACACCACCGGGATGAACCCATCGCGCTCGAGGCGCGCCTTCATCGGCTCGAACCACTCGGCGGGGATGGTGACGCCCGTGATGAGCAACACGACGCGCGGCTCCTCGAGCGGCGCGGGCCCGGCCTCGAGCTCGCCGATCACGAGCTCGTCCTCGTACTTGTTCAGGAACGTGTCGCCCCAGTACTGCGGGCTCTTCAGGTCACCGGGGGGCAGGTCCATGTCGCAGGCGGCGACGGCCAAGGCGAGGGCGGCAAACATCGGTCGGGTCTTCATGCACGGCTCCATCTTCGTCCCAAACATTTATCGACTGACTATTCAACCGACAATCTGGAGGACGAAGTAACCCCGGCAATCCAGCTTCGCAAGACAATATTTTGCGCTGGTTGACATCTGCTCATTTTCGTTCGACTATTCATTCAACAAATGTTGGCCAAGACCAAGCGGGGCCGTCCGCCGGACCGTCCGGACCGGCGCGAGTCGATCCTGGAGGCTGCTCTCGCGTGCTTCGTGGAGCGCGGCTTTCACGGCACGGCGATGCCGCAGATCGCGGAGAAGGCCGGCGTCGCGTCCGGCACCATCTACCACTACTTCGACAGCAAAGAGGCGCTGGTGAACGCGCTCTACCGCTCGTGGAAGCAGGTGGTCGCGCAGCGCGTGTTCATGGCGTTCCCGCAGGACGCGCCGGTGCGCGAGCAGTTCCGCGTGATGTGGCACCAGATGATCGGCTTCGCCATGGAGCAACCGACGGCGTTCGCCTTCATCGAGCTGCACAACCACGCGACCTACCTCGACGCGGAGAGCCTCGCGATCGATCGCCAGCTCAAGGACTTCGCCGCCGGCGTGATCCAGCTCGCGCAAGCGCAGGGCCTGCTCAAGCCGCTCGACGCAAAGGTGCTGATGGAGCTCATCTTCGGCGCGTTCGTCGGGATGATGCGCGCCCACTGGGAGGGACGCATCGCGCTCTCGGAGGACGTGATCGCCAAGGCCGAAGAGGCGTGCTGGGACGCGGTGGCCCTGCACGGCTGAGGGTCAGCGCACCTCGCGCGCCTGCGCCGCTCGGAGCTGGCTGAGCACCGGCACCGGCGCTTGGTACGCGACGGTGGTGCCTTCGACCTCGACCGTGATCGGGATGCGAGCGTGGATGCCCGGGATGAACGCCCGATGCAGCTTGTGCTCCACCGCATAGCCGATCGATATCTCGTCTGCCTCTGGGCGAAGACGCAGCGCCTGAGGCAGGACCTCGACGTGGCGCTCGATGGCCTCGACCCAAAGCCGCACGCGCGGCGGGCGCGGCAAGCGGCGTCGCCACACCGCGCCGGCAGGCAGGCACCCGTCGACCACGACCTCGGTCCCCTCGGGCAGCACCTTCATGCGGCTGTGAGGCGGCGCCTCCTGCAAGAGCTCCCACCTCTCACCGGCGAAATGTTGCGGCGCTGGCGGGTAGATCTCGGGAAACGGCAGGTGCGAGAGACGCGGCAGGTTGGTGGGGACGAGCGGCTCGACCAGCGCGGGCGTGGGTTGCCGCCACCACGCTGCCCAGTCCGCCACCAACCGCTCCGGCGTGAGCAGGTGCGGCGGCTCCTCCACCTGCGGCAACGTGATGGTGCTGCCGTCCAAGCGATCCGACGTGACGAAGCCCACACCACATGGATTGCGGGGATAGGCGCGGTCGGTCTTGAACCCGCCGCCATACGCGTGCGCGTGATCCAGCGGGACCTTCTCGAACGGGAGCGGCGCGCTGAAGCGGTACACCCCGCCCTGCCAGCTCGCTTGCCGCGGGCCCCAGATCACGAGCGCGCGATCGACCTCGCCAGCACGCACCCGCACCGACGAGCGCGTGTCGCCCGGGCGCGCCGGGTAGGCCGACGCCTCGAGCAGCACGTCCACCTCGCGCCTCACGGGCACGTTGTCTCCGTACGGGAGCCCGAAGGGACGCTCGAGCTCGAGCGCCTCGAAGTGGCGTTGGCCGTCGGAGGTCCACACGGAGCGGAAGCGTACGGACAGCGTGCGTCCGTCTTCCGCCAGCGTGAGCAGGATGGGCGGGCTCACAGCGGCTCTCCCCAGAGCGTGGTGGTGTGCTTCTTTCCTTCCTGCGCTCCGCTGTCATAGTCCTGGCGCGCGCCGAGCACGTTGCCGCGGGACTTCACGCTGGTCTTCTTGGTGTTGAGGTCGTAGCTGATCTCCGTCTGGCCGGAGGTGACGCTGCCACCTGTCTCGAGCTTGACCGCGAGCGGCTCCTTCCACCCACTTCGGTAAGACATGATGGTGCTCACGACGACGCTGGAGAGCGCTCCGCCCACGAGCTTCTTTGGGTCGAAGCCGGCGGCATCTTTTGCCAGATCGCTGGCACCGAAGGGTGAAGAGACGGGACCGAACGCCCCCATCACGTAGGCCACCACGTCCACGACCATCGAGAACATGTTCGTCAACATCCCCCGCAAGTCGTCCTCAGCGGACGCGCCGATGAAGAGGGAATGACTCGAGTTGCTCACATTGAAACCGCAGGGGACTGACACCGGGTCGCCACACGCCATGAGCGGACGATTGAGATTGACCAGCGCGACGGGCTTTCCGCACGCCACGACCTTGGAAGCCGCGAAGCTTACCTTTCGGTTCGACTTCAGCATGCGCCACACGTCGTTGGTGGGCAGGTGTTGGAGCCCCGGCCCCAGATCGTGCTCGTCGAGGACGATGCGCTTGCCGTTGTGGAGCACGGAGGCCGCCAACGAGTGCTTGCTCATGAGGTGGCCTGGATAGTGGTCCATGGGGGCCACGCACTCGAACACATCCGGAAGGAAGGAGAGCAGCATCGTGTGCATTCCCCCCACACCCAGCGTCACGTCCGACGCATTGCTGACCGGTACCGGTGTCATCCTCGTGCTCCTTCCTCGACCCTGAGCCGCCCCGAGCGCACTTGCCCTTGGGGCGCCTCGACCTCGAACGCCAAGCGATACAAAACGGTGAACCTGCGCTCCTCGGGCAGCAGCACCAGCGCGCTGGGCCACAGCCGGCGCGTGCCCTCGCGCTCACCGAGCACGTAGTCGAAGTGGACGGCCAGGCTCGGGAACGCAATGGCGAGCGTGGCCTGGGGCGTGAGGTGCTCGAGCACCATCGGCGACCCGGCGTCCGGCGCGCGCTCGAGCACCCAGGCGGGGTGCGCTCGGTGGAGGTGGCCAGGCAAGAGCTCGGCGCGCGCCTCGGTGCCCTCTCCCACCTGCTGGAAGCAGCGCATGCCGTGGATGCGCGACGCGAGCGGCACCGCTGCCCACACCTCGGGCTCGGGGCTGTCGGCGTAGCTGCGGATGCGCTGGTCCGGGCGCTCCACGTTGGGCAGCGCGCGCTCGCGCGGAAAGCGCGGGTACCCCGGCGGGCAGCTGAGCAGCCGATCCAGCTCGGCGGCCTGCGGCGCGGGATCGAAGCCCACGCCGCCGGGGTTGTCGGGGTGCTCGACCAGCATGGGCGAGTCTTGGTCCACGAGGATGTCGACGCTGCCGCCGAAGGCGCGCGCATAGACGAGCGGCATGGTGGTGAACGGCTCGGGCTCGGAGGGCACCGCGTGCGGCCCCGCGCCGACCCAGAAGCGCGGCCCGATCACGTCGAGCTCGCGGCGCACGCTGCCGACCGTGAGCGCGACGCGCACCTCCTTGGCGGGGAGACCGCCGGGTGCGTGCGCCTTGCCGAGCAGGCACACCTCGAAGGCGAGGTCGTTGCGGGGCATGTCGTCGCGAGGCAACAGGCCGAGCTCCGTCTCCTGGTCTTCGCCGAACAGCGGCAGCGGGCTCTGGCCGTCCAGCCGCGCGCGGCCCGCGCCGTCCCAAGCGAAGGTGGCCTTGGCGGCGAGCAGCCCGGCGCGGCGACCGCTCGCGGTCTCCGCGCCGATCTCCAGCCGCGCCACCAGCGGTGTGCGATTGACGAAGTCCACGTTCAGCCTCGACCCAGCTCGCGCAGGCGCTGCTGCACCAGATCACGCCAGCGCTCGGCCAGCTGGGGATCGCGACCGAAGCGGCGATTCATGTGCACGAGCAGCCCGTGCTCGGTGCCGGCGTCACGGACGCCATAGGCCGCGCGCACCTGCTCGGGGTCGAGCACCCGGCGCTCGGCCGTGAACTGCGCGTAGCGCTCGACCGTCCAGCTGTCGAAGGTGGCCTGATCGAACGGCAACCCCGCGGCCGCGTGGGTCTCACCGAGGCCGATGGTGTCTCCCGCATCGGGGTTGGGGACGACGGGGAGACGCGCGGGAGCTCTGCCCTGGCCCTTGGCCACGAACGGCATGCCCACCTTCCGCGCCGAGGCGGACTTGGGATCCAGGGTCACCTCATCGGGGCCAGCCAGGGGGCCTCGCAGAGGCAACAGGTCCGAGAGCACTGGTTTTTGGTCGGCGAGCTTCTTGCGGCAGCCTCCGAAGGCGTCCTGAAAGGAGTCGGCGGCGTGGCTCTGGCCTGCGTTCACCTCTCGCAGGATCGCGGTGGGCACCGCCTCCGCTGCGGCGAGAAAATCCCCCAGCGGAACCTGGAGCCGGGCGAGCACTTCCTCCCGGTGTTCGGAGCCAAAGTGGCCCACATGGGCCAGAACCACTGCAAATTCTTGGGCTGACAGCGCCTGCATCACGACCTCCGAGGGGGGAGTCGCGCGCCGGGCCCAAGTGGGGACAGGTGCGATCGAAAAAAATTCTCCCGAGCCAGTCGGCACCTGGTGGGGCCTTCGGCGCTGCTCGTTCGGAGGACCCGGGAGAATTTTGCCTTTTTGATTCAACTGGCAAGCCAGTTGAATTCTCCCGTGCCAGTCGGCACCTAGTGGGGCCTTCGGCGCTGCTTGTTCGGAGGACCCGGGAGAATTTTGCCTTTTTGATTCAACTGGCAAGCCAGTTGAATTGGCTCAGGGCTCGGACGTGCTCGCCGCCACCAGCTCCCCGAGCACGCGGTCCCAGGACTCACGCCGGTACGGGTTGCCCTCGTAGGGACGCAGGCGACCGCTCTTGGACACCAGCGCGATCGAGGGCGTGACGCCGCGGTGCGTCTCGAAGTACGTAGACAGGCCTGCCCGCGCGGCGATCTCACGCGAAGAGCGGATGGCCTCGTCGTCGCTGACGTCGAGCACGAGGAGATCGATGTCCTCCTCGCGGGCGCCGAGCGCGGGGATGAGCGCGCGCTCGGTCTTGATGCAGGCGGGGCACCACGACGCCCGGATCACCACGACCCGCGCCCGCTCGAAGCTCGCGCTGGTGGGAGCCGCAGGCGCGGAGCCCGAGGGAGCCGCGCTGGGGCTCGGCGCGGGCGCTGCGTCCTCGACAGGAGCGTCGCCGTAGAAGCCGCGATCCACCGTGCCGCCGCCGCAGCCCAGCGCCGTGACCGTGGAGAGCAGGGACCACCAGCAGCGCCGCATCGAGCCCAACGTATCACTCGCTGCGCTCGGCGGCGCGCAGAAGCACGTCGACCAAGCCGGCGCCAAAGTCGACGGCGCGCCTCGCCGACCAGCCCGCGCGCACGCGCTCGTCACCAGCGGCCTTGATTGGAAGCTCCAGCGTGATCGAGGCGCAGCCGAAGCTCTCGCCGACCTGGTTCGCCGCACAAGACAGGTCGGCTTGCCCGGGCTCGTCGAGATCGTAGAACGGCTCGTCCACGAACTCGTGGGTCAGCTCTGCGAGGTCGTCGCGCAGCGCAGCCTCCGCGGCGGCGATGTCGTCGCTGAAGCTCGGGTTCCCCTCGGAGCACGACGCAAACGCGAAGGTGGCGGCCTCGTCGGCGTGCACGTCCAGGAACAGGTGGACGTCGCCCGCGCGGATCGCGGCGAGCATCGCCTGCACCTCCGGTGCGTCGTCGTCGGGATCGTCCCACACGCGGTTGAGGTTGACGCCGCTGGCGCTGGTGCGGTGATTGCCGAGCGCCGCTCCGTCGGGGTTGGCCAACGGGACGACCATCACCCGCGCGCGTGTCAGCAGGTCGCGCACGGCCTCGTCCTCGGCGTCGCACAGGCGACACAAGAGCCCCTCGGCCAGCCACGAGGCCGGCGTCTCGCCAGGGTGCTGCCGCGCGACGATCCAAAAGGTGAGCTCGGCGTCGTCGTCTCCGAGATCGCACAGCATGAGGCCACGTCCCTCGATCGTCTCGCCGAGCTCCTGCACCTCTCCCCAGGGGCAGGCGTTCACGCGCGACAAGGTCCGCGCCAGACGGCGCTCCGGATACGGCGCGAAGTACGCGTACGAGGTGAGAGCCGCGCGGGGCCGGTGGTCGATGACGAGCGCGCCGTCCTCGTAACGAGTGCTCGCGCGCGACCAGGAGCGACCGTGGGCAACCGAGACCTGGTAATCGTCCCAGCCGTTCGGAAACGTGGCCTCCCCCGCGTTGGTGATCACGATCTCGCGTGGGCGATCGTCCGCCAGTTGAAAGTGGAACCACTGCCGGATGTCTGCCGCGCTGTCGGAGCGCAACGCGAGCTCGATGGCGCCGCGACGGGGCAGCCGCACGATCTCGATGCTGCCGCCGAAGAAGTCGGTGTCGATGCTGGGGGCCACGCTCAGACAATCGGACGCAGGTAATGGAACTTGGGGTGCTTCAGATCGTCGAGCGTCAGCGCGAAGTTCGGCTCTTTGGGGATCAGGTACATGGTGCTGCCCTCGACCGAGGCGAAGTTCAGGTACCGCATGCTGCGGAGCACGTGCTCGAACGTGTCGCCATGCCACAGCTTGCCCTGCGGGATGTCACACATCTGGCGGATGGATTGCTCGCTGGGTGTGCCCTGCACCATCAGCGCCGCCATGGTGAAGGTCATGTGGCGCGGGTCTCCTCGGTAGGGATCCGGAGAGCCCGAGGGCTCCTTGCGCGAGCCTTCTTGGGTGAGCATGCCCTGCACCCACATGTTGAAGTCGCCGCGTGCCTTGGCGTCGTCGTCGAAGAAGTCCCAGCAGCCGCTGACCCACAGCGCGCGATTGGCGAGCAGGCAGCTGGCGGCGCTGCCGTACAGGTTCCACTTGTCCTGGAAGCTGCAGGCCGGCGTGGTGCGCTCGAGCAAGCTTCGCAGGTACGCCTGCGCCTGAGCCTCGAAGCGCAGACACAGCTCGAGCGCGAGGATGGAGCGCGTGCTCACCCGCCGTACCCCCCCGAAGACCGATTCCACGAGCCGCTGCGGTTGAGCTTGGACCCAATCAAGAGGCCGGTGCCCGCTGCGACCACCACCGCGGCGGTGCCGATCGAGGCGTCTGACACGGTGACCGCCCGAGAGGTCGGCCGGTATTGCGCGGCCTGGCGGTTCGAGGCGAGGTTCTTCGGCGCGACCTCGCCTCCGCCCCCACCCCAGCCGTAGTCGGTGAGCAGATCCGTGTCGGCGCCGGTGGTGCCGGTGCCGTACACGACCTTGTCCGACCCTGGCACCACCGAGAGCGAGTCGACCGCGAACGCGCGGATGTCTGCCCCTGCGGACCGCCACGCGGTGAACGTGGCGTTGAGATCGTCGAGCTCGGGCAAGTCGGTCTGCGTCGGCACCACGTACAACACGCGCTTGAAGCCGAGCGGCTTGGGCGGGAGCTTGGTCAGGTAGCGGTTGTCGAATTGGGAGGCGGCGTCCGTGTAGGGCGCGAGACGCTGACGGTCGAGCACGAAGATGGGAGGCGCGTCCGGCGGGCGCTTGCTGCGCGCCTGCACCAGCGCTGGCTGAAAGTACACCGCCGCAGCCAGCGCCAAATGCGCCGGGACCACCCCTCTCGGGTGCGGCCAGTTCTCGAACGTGAACACCGGGTCCAACACCTCCGCCGCGCCCGCCGCGAACGCCACGGAGAGCGGGCCGGGCAGATCGACGAGCGTCAGGATGGGCTCGCTCGACGCCTTGACCGCGCGCGCAAAGGCAGCGCCACGCACCGTCATGGTCTTCATGTCCGGGGTGAGGATGGGCCTCAGCGCCACCGCGAGCGGCGTGATGGGGGTGGTCTCGTCCGGCAAGGTCAGCTTCGGCAGCGCCTCGGGCGACTGAAACAGCGTGCGGCTGTAGTAGGGCGCGAGGTCGCTGCCCGAAGGCGCCAAGTCCGACTCGAGCTGCTTGAGCGCCTCGCGCGCATAGCTCTGCGTGTACTGCGCGTCGAAGGCCACCGTCTCGCTGGTGGCGCCGAAGTTCCAGCCATAGTCGCGCTGCATCTCCAACGAGCGACGCGACTCTTCGCGCGTATCGTCGCTGGAGGAGCCCGCCTTGGCCACCGCCCAAATGGTGAGCCCGCCGAGCAGCGCCACACCACCGCCCACGACCAACACGCCGGTGAGCGCGGCGCGCCGCCCGTGCAGGTTGCCACCGGTCTGGAGCGCCTTGTTCCACCAGCGCGCGCCGATGATGCCAGGCTTGTCCATCACCGAGTCGCGGCTGAAAGGATTGGCGACTTGGCTCACGCGTGCACCTCCTTGCTCACGAGCTCTCGGATGCGGCGCAAGAACGCGGGCTCGAAGACCCCGTCGACGCGCACCGAATAGCGAAAGTGGGGCGCCGCTCGCACGCCGTGGTAGTCGAAATCGTTGAACCAATACACGCGCGCCGGCACGTCGATCTCCAGCTTTCGCGCTTCGTCCCAGAGGAAGAGCTGCTTGTTCTGCCCCGGGCAGAAGGTGATGAAATGGTCAGGCTCGTCCTGCTCCTCGGGCTCGCCGTCGCGGTGCACCGTGCCGTAGTCGAACGCCTCCAGGCCCATGATGTTGCAGCGTCCGATCTCACGGAACGGCAGCGCCTCGACGAACGCCTTGGTCTTGGGGAAGAAGCTCTCCGCCACGCGACTCCACGCCTTGCCTTCGGCGCTCGATTTGTCACCCCAGGAGCGGTTGGGGATGAGCTCCACGTACCCCTTCCAGGGGAAGTACACGCCATAGCGCACCTTGAGCCAGGCCATCTGACGGCGCGAGAGCGGCACCTGACGCTCTTCGCCGAAGGTGAGCTCGCCGCGCGCGCCCCGCTCGATGGCCAAAGGTCGATCCGAGAGCAGGCAAAACTGCTCGAAGGCGGCGGCGTCGAGGCCGCGGATCACCTCGCCGTAATCCACCAGCGCCTCGCGCTCACGCGAGGGCGGCATGATCTGCATGCTGCGGTGGCTCCCCCCCGTGTAGTCGAGCGGGACCTGCGCCAAGCCGAGGCAGATCTCGTCGTGCAGCTCGGCCAGCCGCGAGACGTCGAGCAGCGGCTCGAGATCCACGAACGGCCGCCCGAACAGACCCACCACTCCGGGCGCGCCCTCGGGACGAGCCTCCGCTTCTTCGACCGGCTTGCCAGTCGAAGCGGAGAGCGAGCCGCTCGGAGAAGCTGCGCTGCCTGGCTGCACCACCCGGGGAGAATGCCGGCTGCGCGCCGCGCCGACAAGCCCAACCTTGTCGATGGCGGGCTGCTTCCGGTACGTTCCGCGGCATGGAGCCGAGCACCGCCTACGTGACTGCGTTTGGCGTCGTCACCATCTTGGCGATGTTCGTGCTGCGCCGGCTGATCAACCGGCTGGTCTGGGCCAAGCCCAAGGACGAGGCGCCCGCCAGCAAAGCCACGGGGGACATGCCCGAGCTCTTGCGCGACGAGTCGCACGCGCGCGCGATCTGCCACACCGGGGACGTGCTGGCGGTGTTCTTGGTGGGGGCCGC
This sequence comes from uncultured Polyangiaceae bacterium, assembly GCA_964641275.1. GTDB lineage: Bacteria > Myxococcota_A > Polyangia > Polyangiales > Polyangiaceae > Xiheicaenibacterium. Next base: position 13,980 of record CAZXMG010000069.1, on the reverse strand, counting down.
GGTGGTCAAGAACTGCCTGCATGGCGGCGGACTGGTGAGCGACATCATCTGGTGCTCCGCGTTCGCAGCCCTGGGCCTGGTGCTGCTCGAGCTCACGGGCCTGTTGGGTGTGCGGCTCCTGCTCAAGCGCCGACTGCGCGCCTCGATCGAGCGTGGCAACGTCGCCGCGGGCACGGCCGCCGCGGCGCACTTCGTGGCCACGGGCCTCATCACCTCGCGCGCGGTGGCTGGCAGCGATCTGCGCGGCATCGGGCTGTCGTTGGCGTTCTTCTCGCTGGCGATCGTCACGCACCAGCTGGTGTTGGGCTTGTTCCGACTGCTCACCAGCTACGACGACTCGGAGGCGATCGAGGGCGAGAATCTGGCTGCCGCGTTGAGCTACGGCGGCATCTCGCTCGCGGTCGCGATCGTGATCTCTCGCGCGCTGGAGGGGGACTTCACCAACTGGCCCGAGGCCATGGCCGGCTTCGGCTTGCTGTCAGCCACGACGCTGGCGCTGTTCCCGCTGCGCCAACTGGTGGTGCAATGGCTCATTCTGGGTGGCAAGCCGTCGATTCGCGGCGGGGACCTCGACCGTGCCATCGGGCGCGACCGTAACGTCGGCGCAGCAGCCGTCGAGGCAGCGGCCTACATCGGCGCAGCGCTCTCGCTCGCGGTCCTGGCTTGAAGAGCTCCGCGACCAGCTACGAGACGTTCGCGAAGTCGCTGTACGACAGCGGCATCATCACCGATCCCTGGCTGGACGGCGCACCCCGGTTCGCGGCGGAGCCGATGGTGATCTCGCTCGAGCGCGCCCGGGAGCTCGCGCGCGTGGGCGAGCTCTCGGGCGAGCTGTTCCACGAGGCGGTCGAGCTCGTCGCCGACGACCTGGCTCTGCTCGATGACTTCTTCGGGCTGACACCGGTGCAAAAGGCCATGTTCGAGGCGCAGAAGCCGCTCTGGCACGGCATCGCGCGAGCGGACGTGTTCTTCACCAAGGAGGGCCCCACCATCGCGGAGCTGAACTGTGACACCCCGACGGGCGAGGCCGAGGCCTGGGTGCTCGGGCGTATCGCTCGCGAGAAGCGGCCCAAGCTGATCGATCCCAACGCAGATCTCGAGCCCGCGTTCATCCGCATGGTCGAGCGCATGTGCGAGGCGCTGGTGACGGGCGACGCGAGGCGCTCGGTCGGCCTGGTGTACCCCACCGAGTTCACCGAGGACCTCTCGCTGGTGCGCTTGTACAAGCGCTGGCTCGAGGCCGCCGGCTTCGACGTGGCGCTGGGCTCACCTTACAACCTGAGCGCCCTCGACGACGACGCGACGGTGCGCGTGTTCGACGAGCCCGTCAGCCTGCTCGTGCGCCATTACAAGACGGACTGGTGGAGCGAGCGCGCCAGCGCGTGGACGGACGAAGAGCTGCTCGACCCGGCACCCTTGACCGGCCCGCTGTACACCGCCTTGCGCGCGCAGGCCGAGGGCAAGACGGCGATCGTGAACCCGTTCGGTGCCGTGGTGCCGCAGAACAAGCGCACCATGGCGTTCATGTGGGAGCACATCCATCGCTTCAGCCTGCGCGGCCAAGACCTGATCCGCGAGCTCATCCCCATCACCAGTCGGCTCGAGTCCTTGCATCCGGAGCTGCTCAGGGCGCAGCGCGAGCAGTGGGTGCTCAAGAGCGACTACGGCGCCGAGGGCGAAGAGGTCGTCATCGGCAAACTGTGCAGCGCGGACGAGTGGGCGGCCTGCCTCGACCTGGCGCGCAAGGGCCGCTGGGTCGCGCAACGCTACTTCGAGGCTGAGCTGGACGCAGAGGGGCGCCACACCAACTTCGGCGTGTTCTTGATCGCCGGTCAGGCAGCGGGCTTGTACGTGCGGCGTCAGTCGGGCGCGACGGACGCCTCGGCCGAGAGCGTGCCGGTGCTGATCGACCCGGGCTGAGCCGGCATCGAGATCGTGCGCGGCGGGTTGGGCAGGAACGGATCTGCCAGCGTGTAGGGCAGCACCGCCGGGATGAAACAGTCCGTCGCGATCTTGGCCTCGATCTCGGCGTGGAGCGCGGGCAGCTTGGACCAGTGCAGGTGCGGGCGATAGTGGTGCGCGGTGTGGTAGCCCAGGTTGCCGGTGAAGACGTTGTAGCCGCGGTGGATGGTGTTGTTGCTGGCGACGAAATGAGAGTCGGTGCTCTTGCCCGCGTGGTGCGCGTACGTGGCGTACACCGTGCCGAAGAACGAGATCATCATGGGCAGCACGAACACGAACAGCGTGGGCAGCGGCCGCCAGACGAACAGCGCGGTGAGCAGCGACAAGATGAACACAATCGATCCCAGGAAGGCGACGCGTAGCTTCGGGTACTGCTTGCCCACACGCCACGCGCGCGGCAGCGCCACGAGGCCATTCCACGCGGTGTACTTGAGCCAGCCCATGGTGTTGCCGTGGCGGTCTCGCCAACCAGACTCGTCCTTGGTCTGGTCGAGGTAGTTCATGTGGTGCCCGAGTGAGTGGTGCAGCACCCACGCGTTGCTCCCGATGCCTGTGATCAGCGCGTACACCTGCTCGAGCGCGCGGTTGAGCCACGCCGAGTGGAACGTGGTCACGTGCTGGTGGTGGTGGTTGAACGCGCAGAAGCAGCCCTTGGGCAAGATGCCGAGCACGGTGTAGCCCACCAGCAAGGGGACCGAGTCGACCAGCAAGAACACAGTGACGTCGGTGGCGAAGACCAAGAGCAGGAGCAGCACGGGCAGCTGATCCTCGCGGTGCCGAAAGATGCTCATCGGATGCTCGTTCACTCCTCGCGAGCCCTGGGCGCGCGGACGGGGGAACGTAGTACAACTGGGGGTCGTTCGTCACACCGGATCTGTTCGGTGACGTCAGGTGACGTGTCGCTACTCCTCGATCGGAGCATGCGCCAGAGCATGGATCAGCTCGGCGGGCTGGCGTTCGGCGCGTTGCTTTGTCACGCGGCGCCAGTATCCTCGCCCGGTGGAAGATCCGCGGCGAGATCCCTTCGCGCTGGTGGGAACCACGCTGGCGGACAAGTACCGCGTCGAGTCGGTCATCGGTGAGGGCGGCTTCGGCGTCGTGTACCGCGGGGTCCACGTCGGCTTCGAGGAGCCGATCGCGATCAAGTGTTTGAAGCTGCCGGCTCACCTCTCGACCGAAGAGCAGGTCGCCCTGATGGAGCAGCTGCGCGCCGAGGGCCGCGTGCTGTTCCGGCTGTCGCAGCGCACCGCTGCGATCGTGCAGGCGATCGACCTCGGCACCCACGTCTCGAGCAGCGGGGCGCGGGTGCCGTTCTTGGTGCTGCAGTGGCTGGAGGGCAAGAGCCTGGCCGCGGATCTGATCGCGCGACGCAAGGCGAACGAGCCACCACGCACCGTCGAGGCGACCTTCGCGCTGCTCGACTCGGCCGCACGCGCGCTCGCGATCGCGCACGCAGAGAAGGTCGCCCACCGGGACATCAAACCCGAGAACCTGATGCTGGTAGGCGCCGCGGGCGCAGAGAGCGTGAAGGTGCTCGACTTCGGCATCGCCAAGGTGCTCGAGGATGTGTCGAGCGCCCAGGAAGCGCGGACCTCCGCGGCGCCGGCGGTGCTGACCGCGGGCTACGCCGCGCCGGAGCAGTACGAGAAGGCCCGAGGCGCCAGCGGCCCATGGTCCGACGTGTTCGCGCTGGCCATCGTGTTTCTGGAGGTCGCCTCCCAGCGGCGGGCCATTGCGGGACCGTTGCTGGATGCGTATCGCGCGACGGTAGACGAGCACCACCGACCGTCGCTCGCCGCGCTCGGGGTGCCCGCGAGCGCAGAGGTCGAGGCCGTGCTGCAAAAGGCGCTCGCGATCGAGCCACGCGCGCGCTACCGCAACGCGAAGGAGTTCTGGGAGGCGCTCGAAGCAGCGCTGCCGATCAAGGCCGCGGCGGCTCTGCCGTCCGGTGAGCCCGAGCTCTCCACCGCCGAGTTCGTTCAGGCACGCGGGCTCGCGGCGACGGTCGACACCGCGGATCAGCGGGGCGCTCCTGCCCTCGGCGACGCGCCAAAGCCGGCCGCCCCCAGCGCGCGCCCGCTCGAGCTCGTGGCGACTGCGCCGACCGAGCGAGCCACGACCAAGGCAGCCGTGTCGCTCGGCGGAGAAGCTCCAGCCACCGTCGCTCCTCCGCGCCGCGGCTGGCTGGTCGGCGCTGCCATCGCTGCGGCCGCGGTCGCGGGAGTGGTGCTGCTCCGGAACCCCCCTGCACCCACGAGCCCGAGCGCAGGCGGCGCCGCGCTCTCGAGCTCGGCCGGCAGCCCGACGAGCGCGAGCCCACCCTCCTCGATCCCTGAAGCCGCGGCGCTGTTTCAAGAGGCCAACGAAGCATGGCGCTCCGGCTCGCCGGACTCTGCGGTCGACGCCATGGAGCGGGCGGTGAAGGCCGATCGCGCGCTCGCCGCGGGTCAGCTGCGCCTGTCGCTCTGGAAGCTCACGCGCAAGCCCGCCGACGCTCGCGAGCACTTCGACGCCGCGCAGCGCCACAAGCAGGCGCTCGGCCCCCGAGATCTCGCGCTGCTCGAGGCCGCGGTGCCGCTCATGAACGTGCCCGAGGACGCCGCCGCGTACGAGTCCGCGCTGGGCAGAGCGGCCTCGCAATTCGAGACCGACGCGGACCTTTGGGCATTGCTCGCACAGGTCCAGAACCGGCGACTGCGATACCGCGAAGCGATGACGTCCGCCGACCGAGCCCTGGCCTTGGACGACAAACACGTCGCGAGCTGGGTCTTCCGAGGAGACGCGCAGGCAGGGCTCGGAGACTCGCAGGCCCGCCTCGCCACCTACGAGCGCTGTGTGCAGCTGGTGCCGCGCGCGTTCGAATGCCTGAACAACCTGGTCTCCGTGCACGCGATCCTCGGCGACTGCAACGCGATGCTCGATGTCGCCAAGCGCTTCGCGACGGTGGGCGCGAAGTCCCCGCGTAGCCACCGCTACCTGGCCATCGCGCTCTTCGCGACCCGGGCCGATCCCCAGGCGGTGCTCGAGGCACTCAACAAGTCTTGGTCCCTGATGTCGGACCGCGAACGCGCGCGCGCAGAGCCGCGCGACCGTGCCACGCTCGCCATCTTGCAGGGCGACTTCGTCGCCGCGCAGGCAGAGCTCGACAAGTGGAGCAAGGCCGTCGCCGGCGAGGCCGATCAGAACGCGCACCTCGAGCCCGCGCTGATCGCCCTCGAGCTCTTGCGCGAGATGGGCCTCGCAAAGGAGGCCGCCACGAGAGCGGACGGCCTGTCGCGCAGAATGGGAGGGTGGCAAGAGCCCACGGTGGGTGATTGGTCGCTCACGCTCGCGCGCTTTCGTTTGTTCGGCGGCAAGTTGACGCCGACCGAGTTCGCGGCGCTGCGCGAGCCGTGGTCTCAGAAGATCCGCGGCAAATGGGAGGCGAGCGGTCGCAAGACCGATGGCGAGCTGGAGTGGACGCAATGGGTCACCGGCTACGGCGCCGTCGTCACGGACAAGGACTCGGCTCTCTTGGCGGTCCAGCACATTCCCAAACAGGAAGTGGCCGCATTCGCCTCCGGTAGGTACGCGTCGGTCGACGTGACGATCGGTCGCGCGCGAGCGGCGGCGGGGCAAGGCAAAGAGGCCGCGGCGCCGCTCTTGCGCGCGCTGAAGAACTGCTCGTTCCCGCTCTCCGATCCGCTGCTCGCCGTCTCGGGCGAGTACTGGCTCGGCGTCGCGCTCGAGTCGCAGGGCGATCTCCCAGGTGCTCGAGCAGCCTATCAGCGCGTGGTCGATCGCTGGGGAGGGGCCAAGCCCAAGGCGCTCACCGCGGAAGCCGCAGCGAAGCGGCTCGCGGTGCTGCCCAAGTGACCCTCAGCCGAGCTGCTGCTTCAGGAAGGCGAGCGTGCGCGACCAGGCCAGCTCCGCAGACGCGGGGTGGTACACGCTCGCGTCCGCGCGGCGCATGAAGGCGTGAGGCCCTTCATAGAAGTGGAGCTCGAACTTCGCGCCCGCAGCGAGCGCCTTGTCGTGAACGGCGCGCACGCGCTCGGGCGTGACGTGCCCATCCACCTGGGCGTAGTGACCGAGCAGCGGCGGCGTCTTTTCGCTGAAGGTCTGGAAGTCTACGATGGGCAGACCATAGAACGGGATGCCGCAGGTGATGCCGGACACGGTGCAGGCTGCCGCGATGGCGATGCCGCCGCCGAGGCAGAAGCCGGTGACGGCCACCTTGCCGTTCGAGCGCGGGTGCGCGGTCAGGTACTTCTGGGCGCCGCCCACCACGGTCATGGCCGTAGCGGTCTTCATCTCGGTGACGAGTCGCATGGCCTCCTCGGCTTCGGTGGCGACCTCTCCTCCATAGAGATCCACCGCCAGCGCCAGGTACCCCTCCGCGGCCAGGCGATCGCACAGGCCGCGGATGTCGTCGTTCAGGCCCCACCACTCGTGCACCACGATCACTGCGCCCACCTTGCCGTCGCCGGCAGGCGTGGCCAGCGCGGCTCGAGTGAGGTTGCCCGTGGTGGTCTCGACGCTGATCGCTTGGGTCATCTGCCGCTCGTACCACCACTGGTGGACGAGCGCAGCAGCCGCAAGCCCGCGGGCACCACCAGCAGCGCGACCAACAAGTTGACCAGGTTGCCCGCTGCGCCCACGGCGCCGAGATCACGCAGGCCATCGTACTGGGCGAACATGAGCGCCACCAAACCGGCGCTGGTGGTGAGCGCGGTGGTGACCACTGGGCGCGCTTCTTTCTCGAGCGTGACGAGGACCGCGTCTCTCCCGGGCGGCGCGCCATGGGAGTGGTGGAGCAGGAACATCACCTCGTCCACGGAGACGCCGAGCAGCACCGGGATGACCAGCGCGGAGTAGATGTGGAGCGGCACGCCAAGCAAGGAGAGCAGCGTGAGCAACGCTCCGAGCCCCACCCCCAACACCGCGACCGAGAGCAACACGTCACGCGCGTTCCTCAGCGCGAACGCAAGCAAGAGCAGCACCAGGCCGAGCGCAACGCCGGCGATGCGGGGCAGGTCGTGGCGCAACGCTGCGCGGAGATCCGACTCCAGACGCGCGTAACCGGTGACGCTCGCGCCTTCGTCCACCGTCTTCACCAGTTCGAAGAGCGCCGCCTTCGAGCTCGCCTCCGGAGTCAGATGGACGTGCATCGCGACGAGCGTCGCCGCGTCCTCCGCCGCCACGTAGCGCGACGCGACCACACGGGCGTCGCCCGCCATGGCGGCGTCGGGATCCAACAGCTCGCTGGGCGCCGCGCGCATGGCGGCGAGGAAGTCGGCGAACGGCCCCGTCCGAAAGCCCTGCTCCTCGAGCGCCTTCTCGAGCTCGTCGGCGCGTTTGCCGAGCCCGAGCGCGTCCCGCTCCGCCAAGCGCGCGCGCTGCGTCTCCTTGGCGGGGACGATGGACGTGAGCGCGTCCACGCGCTCGATGTGCGCCACGTCAGCGGCCAGCGCCTCGGCCAGGCGATCCGCGCGCGCCATCGCGCGGTCCTTGTCCGGGTCCGCCACCAGCACGATCCACGGCTGCACCCTGCCGCCGAACAGCTCGAGCACGCGGTCCTCGACCTTGAGCACCTCGAGCTTGCTCGGCCGAACGGCCACCACCGAGTCCGAGACGTGAACTCCCGCGACCACGAACGAGAGGCCGCACGCGATCGCCACCCCCAGACCGATGACCGCGCGGCCGCGCGTCTCGGTCAGCGCGAACAGCCACGGCACGAAGCGCGGCGTCCGCTCGGGTGGAGGGGCCCCGCGCTCGAGCAGCGCCCCCAGCTCGGGAGTAATCAGCACGATCGCGAGCGCGGTCGCGATCTCGCCCGCGGCGCACAGCACGCCCAGCTGCGCGAGCGCCTCGACACTCGAGAGCGACAGGCTCGCGAACGCTGCGGCAGCGATCGCGGCGGCGCTCAGCACCGGCCGCGCGGTGCGGGCGCGCGCCGCCCGCGCTGCCTCTTGGGGTGAAAGACCGCTGCGACGGGCGTCGAGCAGCGCAGCGTACACGTGGATGCCCGTGTCGAAGCCGACGCCCACCACGATGGACGTGAACGCCACGGCGATGGCGCTGATCCCACCCGGCCACGCCGCCGCCACCGCCGAGCTCCACAACGTGCCGAGCAGGAGCGCCGGGAGGATCGCGAGCAGCGCCCGCACCCGACCAAACAGCAGCGCGAACAGCAAGCTCGCGAGCACCGTGGCCACCGCGCCGCTCAGCGTCAGGTCGCGACGCAGCATCGACTCCATCTGGCTCGCGACCGCGTGAGGCCCAGCGACCCGCAGCGTGACGCCATCTTGCTGGTGGCGTGCGAGCACGAGAGAGACGTCATGCACGAGCGCCTTGGCGTCGGCCCCGCGCAGCGCTTGGCCCTTGGGCTTGAACACCACCAGGTGCGCGGCGCCGTCCTCCGTGGCGAAGTAGCCGTCGCTGCGCGGCTTGACCCCGGCTCCCACCGACCTCTCCTCGAACGCGAGCTCGCTGAGCCGCAGCGGATCGGCGGCGATGCGCTCGCTGGCCGCGCCGCTCCCGGGAGCCAGCAAGAGCTTGCGCGTGTACACCAGACGCTCCCGCATGCCCTCGGGGGTGAGCGCCTCGGCCAGCTTCTGGCGTCCGCGCTGATCGGCGCTGCGCCACGCGAGCAGCGGCGCGGGCTTGTCCGGGGCCTCGAGCTTCGCGGTCGCGAAGGCCACGCTGCCCTGTGCGGAGAGCTCCAACGCGACCGCGTCTGCGACACGCCGGGTGGTGAGCGGGTCGCTCGACTCGATCAGCACCACCCCCACACCGCCGCCGCCGAAGCCGCGCAAGTAGCGCGCGAGCGCGGCCGACTCACCGCTCTCGGGGATGAGCGCGACCACGTCCGGATTGAGCCGAACGCCAAACCAGACGATCGCCAGCGCGACCAGCGAGGCGAGCAGCGTCGAGACCAGCACCCGCGTGCTGGTGAGCACCGGTGTCAGTGCCAGGCCGCCGCGTGCTCGACCGGCTTGCCGGTCCGGTCGTGCTCGGCCAAGAGCTCACGCGTCTTGTCGGCGCAGCCGGTGCACGACGCGAACTCGCTGCCGTGATCGCAGCGCAGCCACGCCGCCGTGGGTGGGTCGGCGCTGAACATCTCCAGATCGAGATGCGTCCCGCACGCGGTGCAGTGGATGTGCTGGTGGTGGTGGTGCTGCTCTGGGACGGCGGGCCTCGGGGAGAGGGCCTTCTTCTCGCGCTTGGTGAGGCGCTTCTCGCGTTTCATGATCGAGCGTTCTCCTCAGTCGAGCAGCTCGACGCCGGTGGCGACGATCTCGAGCTTGGCGATGGCGCCGTTGTCCGTGCCCCCGCACGCATCCTTCGCGCCGCAGGTGTCTTGCGCTTCGCCGGCTTGCACGGTGCCCTGGACGACGGCGCGGCGACCGCTCGCGTCTTTGGGCACGTAGAAGCTGTGCCCAGACATCTTGATGTGCGCGCGTGAGGTCTCGTCCTGGATCTCCATCCAACAGCCGGCCGTCTGGCACACGGCCTTGATCGTGCCGGTGGTCTTCACCACCTTGTTGGCGTAGTCGGCGGGGGTCTGCGCAATGCTCGTCAGCGCCACCTGGTTCGTCTCCGTGATGGCGGTGCCAAAGCTGTTCTTCTTCACCGCGCCGCCCGCGGCGGTGGGCGCCGGCGCGCCCGACGCGGCGGCTCTCTGGGCCTGCTCGGCTTGAACGGGCGGACCACCTGCGTCACACGCGGGCAAGACCAGTGCAGACAGCATCGCGACAGTGAGCTTCCACGTCATGACGGCAGCTTGGATCGTCCGGGCTCGGGAGGAAAGCCCTGTGTTGGCTCCGGGGGGGGACCTACCGAGAAGGAGGGGGCGTGGACTCGAGGCGGCCCTCCTCGCGGGCGCGCTTCATGGCGAAGAACGAGTCGGCGAAGCGCTTGGCCAGCGTGGGATCGATCGGGCCTCCTGCGCGGCCATCCGCCCTCAGCGCCGAGCCCACGATCACGCCGTGGGCGTTCCTGATCGCGGAGAGCGAGCCTTCGGAGACCCCGCTCGCGACGTAGACCGGCACGTGCACGGCGCGCGTCACCTCGCTCAGATCGCTCAGCGCGATGCCCCGCCCCGTGCCCGAGCCCGTGACCAGCACCGCGTCCGCCCCTCCGCGCGTCACCAGATCGTGGGCCTCCTCGCCCAGCGGGCGCGCGGCGAGCGGCGCCGAGTGCTTCACGTCGACGTCGCAGAGCAGGCGCACATTCTCGGCGCCCAGCGCGCGGCGCGCGCGCAAAGTCGCGTGCGCCTGGCCCTGAACCAGGCCTTGATCCGTGAGCCGCGCCCCAATGTGCACGTTGACGCGAACCATCGACGCGCCGGCGGCGACCGCGATCGACAGCGCGGCCAGCGCGTCGTTGCGCAACACGTTGATGCCCAATGACAACGTAGGCGCGGCCACGCGGGCCGCGAGCGCACAGCGGGTGAGCGCGGCGACGGTGATGGGCGCCACCGCGCCCGGCTCGAACGGCGCATCGCCGTAGTTCTCCACCATGACTGCCTCGAACCCAGCGTCGGCCAAGGCGTGTGCGTCGCGCGCGCAGGCGGCCGCTACCGCCGCGATGTCCCCCGCGTAACCCGGCGAGCCAGGCAGCGGCCGCAGGTGGACCACGCCGATCAGCGCGGGCAGGGTCATGTCGAAGGCAGCGCCGCCCCCGACGCTGTTGGCTTCTTCTTCTTCTTCTTTTTCTTGGGCGGATCGGCCTGCTCGCTGAGGTCGGGCTCGAGCAGACTGGGGCCGCCGTCCGCGCCGAGCTCGGCGAACAGCACGTCGGCGACGTCCACCAGGCGATCCACCGCGCCTGCGTCGAAATCCCCGTACAGGGTGAGCGCCATCACGTTGCCCTCGACGTGCAGCCATACGGAAGGCAACGTGAGCAGCTCGTCGCGCACCACATCACTCACGAACGCCATCACGTCGGCGCGATCTTGCGGACGCGCGAGCTCGACCATGAAGGCGTCGGAGAAGGTCTTGTCGTCCTTGAAGCGAATGCCCGTGTTGACGCTGGGCTTGCCGTCGAGCACCGGCACCGGTCGCACCACGAAGCGCGGGGCCGGATCCTCGAGCAGCATCAACACCGTCGCGTAGTCGCTCAGATTGTAGGCGTCCGACTCCACGAACGCGACGTAAGCGAGACCGCGCTTGAGCAGCAGGTAGCTGTGGGGCTTGCCCTCACCGATGGTGGGCAACACACGCTCGAACGACGGAGGAAGCCTGGGCACCTCGGCCAGGAGGACCTCTGGCTTGCCCTTGGAAGCGACGAACGCCGAGCGATATCCACGAACGCCCTTCGGAGGCTCGGTTTGCCGCAGCGGAAAGCGCCTGAAGGCCGCGACCTCGCGGGCCGCCTTGGGGTTCTCGCCCATGGTCAGGTAGCCGGTGAGCGCGACCGCGGCGAGGCTCGTCACCGCCACCGAAGCGACGCCGGCTTGGTAGGCGGCGTACACGCCCGCCACGAGCAGCGCAGGGGCCAAGGCGAAGGCCGCGCGGCGCAGACGCACGCCCCCTCCGACCAGCGCGGCCATCAGCGCGAGCGCGATGCCGAACGACATGCCAGAAAAGCCGATCGAAGTGGCGAAGCCGCTCTGCGTGTCGAGCTTCTCGTTCTGGATGATCAGCTCGTCGCGCTGCTTGGCGTCGCGCACCGTGGCGAGCTTCTTCTTGGCGTCCTTGAGCTCGGCCTCTTTGCCCTTGCCCCAGCGGTGGACGCCGTAGCCCACGGCACCAGCGGCCACGCCAGCGGCGGCAAGGGGAGCGAACTTGTTGCGGTCGTCTGCTGTCGCCACGCGGACTCTCCAAGAAGCAGAAGGTACCCCGCTGTGGTAGCTCGGCCCCCGCCCCAAACCAAGCAGGATCTGACCGGATGGCAGCCATCACCGCTTGGAGTACAACGCGAGCGGTCAGGTGAGGGTTCGGCTGGAGACCACCAAACAGGGCGTGCTCCGCATCGGGCTGGGCGCAGGCTCGCTGCGCTGTGAGCTCGACCACGCGCTCGTGTGGGAGCTCGATCGCGCGCTCTCCGAGCTCTCGAGCTCGCCCTCGCTCCACGCGGCCGTGTTGTTCGGAGCCGCCAGCTCCGGCACCCTCGCCGGCCCCCCGCACGACGCAGTGTTCGCGCTCTCGTCGCACGCGGAGGCGCGCGCCTTCCTGGAGCCCGCGGAGCGCCTCGCGGCGCGGCTAGGCGCCAGCAAGAAGCCGATCGTGGCGGCGCTGCAGGGCGAGGTGACCGGCTCGGGCCTGGAGCTCGTGCTGGCCGCTCGAGAGCGCGTGACCTGCCACGATTTGCGCGCGAGCTTCGAGCCGCCCGAGCTCGGCCTGCTGCCTGGCGCGCTCGGTCTGTTGTCGCTCGCGCGTCTGTTGGGCGCGGAGCGCGCGTTCGAGCTGTTCGTCGCGCAGCGCGAGATCGACGCGAAGACCTTGCACCGCTGGGGGCTTTCGCACACGGTCACCGGCGCCGAGAGCTTGCTCGCAGCGGCCGAGCGGCGCGCGCTCGAGCTCTGCAACGTCCCCCCTCGGAGCGCGGCAGCAGCAGTGAGCGCGCGGGGGCTCGCGGCGTTGCGAAAGAAGCTGCCCGCACGAGCCACCAGCGACGCTCGCGTGGAGCACGCGGCGCTCGACGTGCTCGAGACGCTCGCGCGCTCCGGCGAGGCACACGCTGCCAGGCAGAGTCGCGCGCTCGCGGCGGAGCTGCTCGTCTCGACCACGACGCACCAAGCTCTGCGGTCCGCGGCTCGGCTGCGGCAAGCGAGAGCCGACGCCCGAGCGCTCCGCCAGGAGAGCGCAGCGTGGCGGCTGCGGATCCAGAGCCAGAGCCGCGAGGCGCTGACGCTCGCCGCAAGCTTGGGAGGGCGCGCCCAGATCGAGCTCGGCTCGCGGACCTTGGTGGACGATCCGCACCTGCAACACGACACGCACGTGCTCTGCGATCAGCGAGCCGTGCGCTTGATCGGGGCCGCCACCGGCTCGATCGCGGCGCGAGACTCCGCCGCGGTTGGCTTCTTCGTTCCGCCGACCCCGCGTGACCTCGGCATGATCGAGATCACCCGTTCGACCGCCACCGATCCCCCCAAGCTCGCCCTCGCCTCGGAGCTCGCCGCATCGATGGGAACGGTGCCGCTGGTCTTTGGCGACGGCGTCATGAGGCTCACCGCACGTTTCGTCGCCGTGTACGTGGACGAAGCCGAACGCCTGCTGCGTGAGGGCGCCAGCGCCTCGCTGGTCCGAGAAGCGCTCGCCGCTTGGGGCTTCCTCAAGAGCCCGAGCGACCTTGCGCGCGATCTCGGCCCCACGGAGGTCGACCGCTGGCGAGACGAACTGCCGGGCCCGCGAGACACCTGGGTCACCGTGCGAGCCCGGCCGCCGAGCGCCGAGGAGGTACAGGCGCGTTGCTCGCTACGCATCGTGGTGGAGGCCCTGCGGGCCGAACGCGAGGGCGTCGTCTTGCAGCCCGACGACGCCGATCTCGCGGCGCAGCTGTCTCTTGGCTTTCCGCACTTTCGAGGAGGACCCATGGCCTACGCGAAGCACCTCGGCGTGGAGCTCCACGAGCGTCTGCGCGCGCTCGCGCGGCGCGGCGAGCGCTTCGCGCTTTGACGGCTGCCACTCACGCTTCGCGGCGGCGGAGTCGTGCTCTCTATCGCTCGATGCCGGGCCGGCGTTAGCTTGCTCGCATGCTTATGGAGGACGCTGGGCTCGTGGCGCATGTCGACGGACCATCGCGCGCGAGGGTGCTGTCTCTCGGAACCTGGTTCCTGTCGCGCTGCGGCGACGACGTCGATCGCGCCGACCCTGACGACAGCGTGCCGCTGCGCAGCCGCGTGCTCTGCGCCGGGCTGTCGACGCTCGCGCTGTGCGTGGCGCCCCCAGGAGACGGCCAAGACGCCATCGCAGTGCTCGCCGCGTCGCTCTCGCTGCTCACCAAGATCGACGACGAGGTGATCGACGCGCGCGCGTTCCACTGCGGCTTCGACCAAGACCGCCGCGCGCTGCGCGAGAAGACTCAGCGCTT
>CAZXMG010000068.1:0-44534 GCA_964641275.1 uncultured Polyangiaceae bacterium | reverse complement strand
GCGCGCTTGTGTTGCCGGATTTGCCGCCGCTTGGCCGACCCCCCGGTTGCGTGGGAGAGCTCGTGTCACGCGCGGCGGCGCTCGGCTACGAACGGCTCGCGCTCACGCACGGGAGCCCGGGCGCGGAGCAGAGCTCATGACGCTGTGCCGGTGGCTCGGGCTCGCTTGCCTCGCGCTGGCCGGCACCGGTTGCTCCAAGCCGAGCGTGGTGCGAAGCGCTGGTGGCGAGACGTACGTGGGCCGCTTCATCGGTGCACGCGCGTACGAGGCCTACGCGCGCGGCGCCCTGTTCGAGGCGGAGGGCAAGACGGACGCGGCGATCTCCGCCTTCCGCGAGGCCGCCGAGCTCGACGCGGACGGCCCCGAACCCTGGACTCGGCTCGGCGCGCTGCTGTGCGACCGAGACCTCGACGCCGCCAGCAGCGCGTTCGATCACGGCAAGAGCGCAGATCCGTCGTTCGGCCCGCTGCGTCGCGAGATCGCGCGCTGTCATTTGCGGGCGGGACGCAAGGCCGAGGCGCTGCGCGAAGCAGAGCTCGCCGCGATCTTGGACCCAGACGACGAAGAGAGCGCGCTGACCCTCGTGGACGCGCTCGAGGCCAACGGCAAACACGTCGAAGCGTTGCGCTTGCTGGTCGCGCACCACGTGGCCGGCGCGCCGTCGGCGGTGCTGCGCGAGCGTTTGCGCGCGCGTGCGGCGAAGAGCAACGACCGCGCGCTCGAGCGCCTCGCGCGTGAGCCCGCTGCGCGCGGAGCCAGCTTTCCTCCAAGGGACAAGCCCACCCTCGCCGCGGTGGACGGCGCGTTGCTCGAGGGGGACCTCGGCGGAGCGCGCAAGCTCGCGTTGCGCGTGAAGCTGACCCCGGGTGATCTCGCGCTGCGGGCTGCGGCGCTGGGGCGCTTCGACCTCGCGCTGGAGCAGGGCACGCTGGTGTTCGACGCGGACCCGGAGAGCCAGAGCGCTTGGCTGGCCGTGCTGGCCTCGCGCCATTTGCGCGCCTCGCAGCTCGACCCCGCTGCGGACCTGGCCGGGCACGTAGGGTCCTCCCGCCCACTCACGCGACTCGAGCGCCTGGTGCTCGCCGAGGCGCTCGCGCGCGCCGCGGGCAGCGAGAGCGCGCGGCAGGTGCTCGGCGCCGACGATCTTTCGGAGGGCACCTCGGCTGCCGAGAAGAAGGCGGTCGCGCGCCTGCGATCCTGGTTGGACCATCGCTGACATGAGTCTGTTGCGGCGCGGGTGGGCGCGGCTCACGAGGCCCGCCGAGGAGGGCGCGTGCGCCGCAACCTTCGATCCGCGTTGGACCGCGCTGGTGTTCGCCGCCGCGTTCGCGCTCGACGCGCTGCTAGCCGAGCCCCTCACGCCGATCGCGATCGCCAGCGCGGCCGGTCTAGGTACGGGCCTCGCGCTCGCGCTCAGCGCGGCCATGTGGATCGCGGCGCGCTTGCCCCGCCCCGTCACGCTGGTCGCGGCGGCGGCGGCGGGCGTCACGCTCGCCCGCCATGCCATCATCGACCTCAACGCCATCGCCCGCTTCGAGCAGGAGCCGCTGCGCGCAGGCGCGGCCCTCGTGGTGGGCAGCGGCGCAGGCCTCGTGGCGTTCTCGTTGATCGCTGCCGCTGCACCTGCGCGCGCTGCGCCGGTGGCGTGGGCCGCGCGCTTCACGGACCGACGCCGCCGGTTCTTCTGGCTCTCGACGCTCGCTGCGCTCGCCGCGCTCTCGTTCGATCGCCTCGCTTTCCCTTTTGGCTACCCGGGAGCACATTTCGTCGCGCGCGTGCTGTTCACGATCGCTCTGTCGTGCGCGACTGCGTTTGCCCACCTGCCGCCCTTGCCGCGGGGCATTCGCGCCTGGCGGAGCTACCTGCCGCTGGGGCTCGCCTGCGTGCCGTTCGTCTTGCTGGGACACCTCCCCTCGAACCACTCGCACGCGCTGCTCGATCGACCGCTGCCGCGCTTCGCGCTCTCGCTCTACCGCGGGGCGGTGGACGTGGACCGCGACGGCTATGCGGGGCTTCTGGGCGGAGGCGACTGCGCCCCGCTGGATCCGCGGGTATTCCCCGGCGCGCGGGACGTGCCAGACAACGGCGTCGACGAGAACTGTCTGTTCGGTGACCGGCGCGCGCCCGCCGCCGAGACACTCGCCGAGCCGCCTGCGAGAGGGCGCAAGCAACGAGACGACGCCGCACGGAGCTCGGTCGTGCTCATCACCATCGACTCGCTCCGACCCGATCGGCTGGGCAGCTACGGCCACTCGCGCGCCACCTCGCCGAACCTGGATCGCTTCGCGGACTCGGCGCTGGTGTTCGACCGCGCCTACACCAGCGGCGGCTGGACGAGCCTGGCGCTCTCGTCGCTCATGCGCGGCGTATGGGCGCGACGCCTGCGCTGGTCTGCGGTGCGAGAGACCAACCGCATGCGCCTGATGCCGGACGCCAAGCTCGCGTTGAAGCCTGGCGAGTTCATCGCTCGGACCTTCTCCCTGCCTCTGTTGGACGAGCGCGCCACCCTGGGCGACTTGCTTCGGAAGCGACAGATCGCGTCGGTCGCGGTGCTCGACGACGGCGCCACCGGCTACTTCCGCAAGGACCTCGGCGCGTTCGCGGGGTTCGGCGTCACGCGCCTGACCGACCAGAAGAAGGCTGGCGAGCGTGGCGACCCGGGCACCACCGACCTCGCCATCCGCGAGCTCGCCAAGCTGTCCGGCAAACATTTCTTCCTTTGGGTCCACTACTTCGGCGTGCACGGCCCGGTGTCGCAGCACGACGACGCCCCGCTGTTCGGCGACTCCGCGCTCGACCGCTACGACCACGAGATCGCACATGCAGACCGCCACATCGGGCGGCTGCTCGAGGCCATCGCGGCGTCACCTGCGGCGGACAGCATCGCCGTGATCGTCGCCTCCGATCACGGGGAGGAGTTCTTCGGTGACCGCCGCAACCACGGCCTGTCGCTGCGTGAAGGCGCCATCCGCATCCCACTCTTGCTGCGCGCACCGGGGCTCGCGGCGGGCCGCTGCGCCGAGCCCGCCAGCCTGGTCGACGTCTCCGCCACGATCGTGGCGCTGACCGGCGCGGACGTGCCTGCACATTTCGACGGCCAAGACCTGCGCAAGCTGTGCGAGCTGGCACCAGCGCGCGCCTTGTTCGTGGACACCTGGCGCTTCGACCACCTGGGCCGCACCTACCTCGACGCGGTGGCCGCGCTCGATGCGCGCGGCAAGATCACACACAGCTTCCTCGACAGCGATCGCGCCGCGTGGATGCTCGACGGTCCCGCCGAACGTTACGTCCCAGACGAGACCTCCTTGGCAGAGCTGCGCAGCGCGCTGAACGGCCTGATCGAGCAGACCGGCACGATCGTGCTCGAGGAGTAGGCGCGCGGGACGGTTGCCGCCCCACGCCGACGCACCTACCAAGCGGTCCGTGCCCGGCGCTCGCTTCATTCCTCTCGCGATCGCGCTTTTGGCGGCCTGTGGGGCGCGCTCACCGCTCGAGGTCGAGGACCCGTGCACCCCCAGCTCCGACGCCGAGCAGTGCGACGGCGTGGACAACGACTGCGATGGCGACATCGACGAGGGCGTCGCGCCGATCAGCTGCGGCGAGCTCGGCTGCGAGACCGTGGTTCACTGCCGAGACGGCGCGATGCCCGCCTGCGTCCCGCGCGAGCCCCGGCCCGAGGTCTGCAACCTGCTCGACGACGACTGCGACGGCAGCGTCGACGAGGGCTTCGGCTTCGGCCCCGTGGGCGAGCCCACCCTGATCCGCAGCACCGAGCACGACACCGGCAGCTGCACCAGCTGCGCGTGGGCCTTTGGCACCACGCTGGCGCCAGCCGATGGCGGGCTGCTCGCGGTGTGGAACCTGGGCCTCAGCGGCGGCGCCGAACAGCCCAACCTGTATGGGCGCGCGCTCGACCTCTCCGGCCAGCCGCTCGGCGAGATCTCGCTCTTGCGCCAGGACTTCGTGCTCGACCAGCGGGCCATGGTCGCGCTCGAACCACCACCCCCCGCGGGGCTGCCGCTCGACGCCACGTTCCGCGTGGGCTCGCGCGACCAGCCGGGACTCTTGTTTCTCGGCACCGACGGCGGCACGTCGGTCGTCGCCCCGGCTCCCGCGACCGGTCGCTACTTCGTGCCGCGTACGGTGTGGACCGGGCGAGTGTTCGTGAGCGCCTGGGAGGAGCGAGAGCAGCTGCGCGTGACGCTGCTGTCGCCAGACGGCGCCGCGCTCGGCGAGGTGCCCGTGGAACCTCTCGGCCGCCCGGCGGCGATCACGCTCGCGGCCTACCCGGGTCGCGTCGGCGTCCTGGTCTCACGCTACGTGGACGAGCCCCAGACCTGGGATCAGTGGTTTCTGCTGCTCGACGACGAAGGCAACGTGCTCGCGCTGCTGCGGCAGATCGACGTCGAGTACGCCACTTGGCAGCGACTCGTGGGCACCGAGAGCGGCTGGCTCCACGTGCGCCCCAACACCTTCGACTCTTCTTCGACGCGCCAACCCCTCGACCTCGAGGGCAACCCGACGGCCGAGGCCACCCCCTTCCCAGACGGCCGGCACCTCGACGACGCGGGCCTGCAGCACGGGTTCACGGCGCGCCCAGGTCTGGGAGAGATGTTGCTGGTTTGGCAAGACCCGCTCGGCGGCGACATGCACGTCGAAATGCTCGACGACCGGGGCGACCAGCTCCGCGGTTGGCAGGGGCCCTTGGCGGCCGATCCTGGCTACGACCAGGGCTACGTGGTGAACCCGCACGCGGCGTTCACAGGCGAGCGCCTGCTGATCGTGTGGCACGGCCTCGCTCCCAACGGGGAGCCGAACCCGGTGTGGGTGCGCGAGTTCGGGTGCGTGCCTTGACCGCCTGCTGCGTGTCCCAGGCGGCGTCCCCAGGTTCGTCGACCGCCTGGTCGCGCCCCCTCGACTTCGTGGGCCGCCCTTCGGGGCGGACTACAGCAGCGTGCGCACGTACACCATGGTCGCGCCGTCACAGCGCAGCGAGCGCGACTCGCGGCCTGGGCTCTCCCAGCCCCAGCCGGCGCCGTCGCGGCTCAGCTGCTCGGTCGGCGCGTACGTGTCGATGAAGGCGACGCAGCGAGCCGGGTCGGGAAAGCGAGCGGTCACGGTCACGGTGGCGTCACCCTCGAGCGAGCCCTCGACGTCGGCTCGCGTGACCGACACACCCGAGGCGTCGGGCGGCAAGGCGCGCACGATGGGCTCCTCGCGTTGGCACGCGCTCAGCCACACCACCACGAGCAGCGCGCGGCGCATCAGGCCCGGGGTGCCCATTCGGAGGTGTCGCCGGCGAGCGGTACGCGGATCTCGAAGCGCGCCCCCGGGCCTTTCGACGACGCGAGCCGCAGCTGGCCGCCCTGGTTTTCGATCAGCGCCTTGGCGGTGGTGAGCCCGAGGCCGAGCCCAAGCTCCTTGCTGGTCACCAGCGGCTCGAACAGGTGCTGCGCGGCTTCGCCGCTCAACCCCGGACCGGTGTCCTCGATGGTGATGCGGGCGAAGGGAGGCGCCGCCGCCGCCCGGACCGTGAGCGTGCCTCGCTCGCCCATGGCTTCGAGCGCGTTGCGGATGATGTTGCCTAGCGCGTCGCGGGTCTGGCGCTCGTCGACCACGACGTCGAGATCGGCAGGAACCTCGCAGATCACGCTGACGCTGCCGGCGCTCCTGGCCGCAGCCAACGCACCCTCGATCAGGGCCACGGCTCCGACCCGCGCGCGGCTGGGCGGGCGCACCCGTGCAAAATCGAGCAAGTCGGTGATGATGCGGTTCGCCTCCCACACCTCTTCGCTGATGATCTCCAGCGCGCGCCGCGCGTCCGCGTCGCCCACGCCCGCGAGCTTCTGCCGCAGCACCGCCGCGGCGTTGTTGATGGCGGCGAGCGGCGTGCGGATTTGGTGAGCCAGCCCGCCGGAGAGCTGCCCGAGCGCCACCAATCGCTCTTTGCGGAGCAGCGCGGTCTGCGCCTCACGAAGCTCCCTGGCGCGCTCTTCCACTCGCCTCTCGAGGCCCTCGTTGGCGAGGCGAAGATCCTCTTCGACCGACTTGAGCCGACTGATGTCGTGGATGACTCCGACCAGGTGCGTGACCTCGCCTGAGGCCGAGAGCAGCGGCGCCTTGGTGGTGGCCAGGATGTGCACGCAGCCTCGTGCGTCGGTGATGGGCTCCTCTTCGATGGTGACGGGCTCGCGGCCGTCGAACACTTCACGGTCCTTGCGGTGGAAAAAGTCGGCCTGCTCCGCTGGAAAGAAGTCGTGATCCGTCTTGCCCAACAGCGCTTCGCGCGGGTGCCCCACCAGCGCGCAGAACGCGTCGTTGATCCACACCCACGCGTGGCGCCGATCCTTGACGAAGATGGGGTCGCCGATCAGGCGCAGCACGGCGTCGAGGAGCTCGGCTGGGAATCCGCTTGGATCACGGCCCGTGCCGGTCAGCACGGCACGAAACCTTCGGCGCGGCTGGTCGAGCGAGCCCGCGGGGGGCGGAGGGCGATCACCGGGACAGTGTCGCTGCTCGGATGCTCCATCGCAATGCGCAGCGTCGATCGACGGCGACCACTCAGTGCGGCACGTTCTTGGGGGCTGGCGGCAGTCCAAACGCGCCGCTCGAGGGCGCGGCAGACGAGCTGGTGCGCGCCCAAGGGCTGGCCGGCCGCACCACGATCTTGTCCGCCTTGGCATCGAAGCTGAGCTCGAGATCGAGCTTGTTCTCTCCTTCGACGATCTCGACGTCTGCCTTCTCGACGATCTTGTCGATCACGGGCAGCAGCGCCGAGACCTTCACTTTGCCGACCGGGATGCGATCGATCGTATAGCGCCCGTCGAGCCCAGTGACGTCGAGCGTCGCGAACTTCAGCACGAAGACATCTGCTTGCAGGAACTCTTTGCCTTGGAGATCTCGCAGCACGTAGTTGATTCCCGGTTGGTAGGGGTAGAGCTTGATCGGCTCGCCGCCAGGCATGGCGATCATCATCGCGCGGTAGGGCGCCGGGTCCAGGATGGGCATGTAGGAGCCCTTCAGATCGATGTTGGCCACCTCGAGCCGCTGGCCGAACGTCATCGCCACGGTGCGCTTCTCGGCCGCGCAACCCGTGATTTTGAGGCTGACGGCGGGGCCCTTGGGTGGCACGAACGCGTCGTAGCCCGTGACGGTGACCAGGGCATCCGCGAGCGCGTTGTCTTGCCCCACCCGGAACGCGCGCCCATAGGTGGCCGACGCCTGGCTGCAGTCCGGAGGAAAGGACCATTCCGTGGCGGGTGGCGCGTCGCCCTTGATGGTGACTCTGCCGGTCAGCGTGCCCACCTTGCCCTCGTACGGCGCGCGACGGCTCTTGTTGATCTGGGCGTGCACCTCGTCGCCCGAGCGCGGAATGCCGACGTAGGCAGGCGGCGCCACCTGGCTCGCCGCCGCAGGCACCGAGCCGACGCCAGCGACGGAGGCCGCGCCGCTGGCCGATCCCAGCGGGGCCTCCTGCTTGTTGCCGCAGCCCATGGCCAGGGTGGATACGACGAGTGGGACGAGTGCTCGCGAAGCCATCGGCGCAGTATGTGGCATCAGCCGCGAGATGCCATCAGGCTCAAGTGAGGGCGGCCAAGAGCGCCATCTCGAGCGATGTGCCCGGCAGAAGGCCGACGCCGACGACCGCCATGGCCGCCAACACCAACGCGGCAGCGACGTAGCCGCTGCGCATGGGCACGGCGATGGGAGCGCCGGCTTGGGGCTCACGCATGTACATGTAGACCAGCACGCGCAGGTAGTAGTACGCAGCCAGCACGCTGTTGAGCAGCAGCAGCACCGCGAGCAGGTGCAGCTCGGCGCCGAGCGCTGCCTTGACGATGTAGAGCTTGCCGAAGAAGCCCGCGGTGGGCGGGACGCCCGCGAGCGACAACAAGAACAAGGCGAAGGCGGCGGCGGCGGCTGGGTGCCGCTTGCCGATACCAGCCAAGTCCTCGAAGCTCACCGCTTCCTTGCCTCGACTGCCGCACAACACCAGTGCGCCGAACGCGCCGGCAGTGGAGAAGGTGTAGGCCAACAGGTAGAAGAGCACGCTGCCCTGCCCGTCGGCGCTCGACCGCACGCAGGCTGCAACGCCCACGAGCACGTAGCCCGCGTGAGCCACGGAGCTGTAGGCAAGCATGCGCTTGACCGATTCTTGTCTGCCGGCGACGAAATTCGCCACGGTCATGGTGAGGACGGCCAAGGTCGCGATCACCGGGGGCCACCCCGACGACCAGCTCATCGACCCGGGGTCGCCGAAGCCACCGATCAACACGCGCAACATCATGGCGAACGCGGCCGACTTGACCGTGACGGCCATGAAGCTCGTCGCAGGGGTGGGCGCGCCTTCGTACGCGTCGGGCGCCCACATGTGGAACGGCACCGCGCTGACCTTGAACGCCAGGCCCGCAATCACCAGCACCATGCCGACCACGAACACGCCCAGCTTGCCGCGCACCGCCGGGTCCATCGCGTTCTGTGCCAGGGCCGCGGCCTGCTGCCGGATGCCCGCGAGATCGGTGTGGCCCGTGGCGCCATACAGCAACGCCCCACCGTAGACGGTCAGCGCGGCCGCAAACGAGCCGAGCAAGAAGTACTTCACCGCCGCTTCGGTGCTGCGTGCCGAGCCGCGCCGGAAGCCGGTGAGACAGTAGACGCCCAGCGACATCGTCTCCAAGCCCAGGAACAGCGACAACAGATCCGCCGCACCAGCCAAGACGATCGCGCCGCACACCGAGAAGGTCAAAAGCGGATAGAACTCGCCGCGATCGAGGCGGTGCTCAGGCAGGTAGCCGCCCGCGAGCAACGCCGCCAACGCGCCGCCCACCGACAGCACGAAGGTGAAGAACAGCGTGAACCGATCGAGCACGAAGTAGGGCGCGAGCGCCTTCACGTCTTCGAGCCGCTCGGGTCCGTACATCCACACGCCCAGCGCCGCGACTGCGCCAGCGAGCAACGTGATCGCCGTGCCGAGCGCGACCTCGCTGGAGGGTTGGTCCTTCTCGCCCGCCTTCTTGGTGCCGCCGAAGGCCTCGGTCAGCATCAGCAGCGAGCCCCCCAGCACGATGATCAGGATCGGGGACAGCGCGAGGAACATCTCTTTGGTCACGGTCGACCTCCGGTGGCGGGGGCAGCGGGGGCCGGCCGCAGAGGGGGCTGGCCCGCCGGTCGCGCAGGCGCCGCAGCAGGTGCAGCCGAGGCTGAGGCCACCGCGCTCGCAGCCGGCTCAGGCCTGCTCGGGCGCGGTGGCGGTGGCTGGCGAGGTGGACTGGGCGGCGCAGCCGGCGCGTTGGCTGCCGGCGCGTTGGCGAGCACCGCAGCGGGCGCCTCGGGCGCGTCCCAGCTCGGCGCGCCCTTGAGCATGCGCGGGGAGAACACGCTCTCCGGCAACATGGCGGCAGGGCGCTGGTCGGTCTTCTCGTCGAGCCTGCCGATCTGTTGATACATCTCGCGCTGATGCGCGAGGATCAAGCTCACGCTCGAGCTCATCTTCGACAGGAACACGTTGGGGAAGAAGCCGATCACGAACACCAGCGCGATCAACGGCGCGAGCGCCAGCGTCTCGCGCGGGGAGATGTCGGTGAGCTTCTTGTTCTCCTTGGAGATGGGGCCGAAGAACACCTTCTGCACCACGGCCAGCATGTACACGGCCGCCAAGATCACACCGAACGCAGCGCCCACCGCGTGCACGCCCGAGAACGTGCGCAGCGCCTCGGAGTTGTACGTGCCCATGATCACCATGAACTCGCCCACGAAGCCGTTGGTGCCCGGCACGCCGACCGAGGCGAACGTGGCGATCAGAAACAACGTGGCGTAGACCGGCATCACCTTGGCGATGCCGCCGTAGTCCTTGATCAGGCGGGTGTGCTTGCGGTCGTACACCACGCCCACGAGCATGAAGAGCGCGCCGGTGGAGATGCCGTGGTTGATCATCTGCAGCACCGCGCCTTCGACGCCAGCCTGCGTCGCACCGAAGATGCCGAGCATGATGTAGCCGAGGTGGGCGACCGACGAGTAGGCGATCAGCTTCTTGACGTCGTCTTGCTTCCACGCGACCAGCGCCGCGTAGACGATGCCACCCAAGATGGCGATGCCCGCCAAGTTGGCCGCGTACTGAGTGGCCTGCACCGGGAACAGCACCACGCTGAAGCGCAGGTACGCGTAGGTGCCGAGCTTGAGCATCACCGCGGCCAGGATCACCGAGCCGCCGGTCGGGGCTTGCACGTGCGCGTCGGGCAACCACGTGTGCACGGGCCACATCGGAACCTTGATGAAGAACGCGAGGGAGAAGGCCCAGAAGCACCAGAACTGCGCGTCCTTCGGCAGCACCACGCGCATCAGCGCCAGGTAGTCGAAGCTGTAGTGGCCCGTGATCTTCTGGTGGGTCCACACCATGTAGACGATCGCGGCCAGCATCAGCACGCTGCCGGCCATGGTGTAGAGGAAGAACTTGATCGATGCCTTGATCTTGTCGGCGCCGCCCCAGATGCCGATCATCAAGAACATCGGCACCAGCATCAGCTCCCAGAACACGTAGAACAGGAACAGGTCGAGCGAGACGAACGCGCCGATCATCGCGCCTTCGAGCAGCAGGAAGGCGAAGCACAGCTCCTTCACGCGCGTCTTGATCGACCCGAACGAGGCGAACGCCGCGACCGGCGTGACGAACGTGGTGAGCAGCACCAGCCAGAAGCTCACGCCATCGAGCGCCACGTGGTAGCGGATGCCGAGCGAGGGCATCCACTCCTTGATGTGCTGGAAGTGCCAGCCAGGCGTCATGTCCGCCTTGAGCAGCCAGAGCGACACCACGAACGTGATGCCCATCGCCGCGTAGGTGAAGAAGCGCAGCGTGCTGACGTTCTGGCGCGGCAAGAACAGCACCGCGAGCGCCGAGACGATGGGCGCGAAGATCAGGAACGTGAGCATGTACGGCCACTCACCGGCCGCAGCGTCCGCCGCGGCTGCGGCGGCGGGAGCCTTGGCGTCGGGCCACATGCCCATCACCAGGGCGACCATGAGCGCGCCGACCAAGCCCAGGCCCACGCGCTGCTTGAGCTCCTTGCCGCTGGGGATGCACGCGCCCACCACGAACGCGGCGAACGTGTACATGAACATGGAGAGGCTCATTGCCCGGCTCCTTTGATCATGTCGGGGATCTGCTGGCCTTGCAGCCGAACCGGTGCGTTCGGATCGGCACCCTGCGGCTGCAGCATCACCGGGCGCCCTCCCGCGCGAGGCTGCTCTGGGGCCTTGCGCGTGACCACCACGGGGGCCTCCACCTCGCGACCGAAGATGTTGCGGACGCGCAAGCGGACCTCACGGGTCTCTCCCTGCGCGACGATGAACTGGTAGCGCCCCTGCGCGGGAGAGAAGTCCACCTCGCGCACGTCCTTGCCCGTCCACTTGTACACGTAGCCCAAGCCGGGAGCGGCGGTGACCACCACCTCGCCCGTGCTGTTGAGCTTGGCGTCGTCGACGGTGACGTTGGCTTTGGGCTGCAAGAAGAACCAGCCCGTGCCGACCAAGCCGACCACCATGGCCGCCGAGTACACCTGCACGCGGCCGGTGTGGAACACGCGCAGCAAAGCGCCGATACCTTGCGTGACCAGGCTCGTCAGCCGCGCCAAGATGCCGTCGACGATCCAGGTGTCAGCCATGACGAAGATGTCTGCCAGCGCGTCGACCATGCCGATCACGGTGGCGTCGTACAGCTCGTCGATGCGCCACTTGTCATAGATCAGGCTGTACAGGCGGGGGAACGCCTCGGCGAAGGCTTGCTCGGGCGCGCCGCCTTGTTTGAAGTACACGGCGTAAGCCGCCCCGATGCCGGCGAAGCAGGCAGCCACACCGGGCCCCATCATGATCCACATCTGGGAGCCGTGCGGATCGATGTTGTCGCGCACCGCGACCAACATCTCCGCCTTGTGGAAGATGGGCTCGAGCTTGTGGATCAGCGGGGCGATGTGCAGCGGCTCGGCGCCCAAGAAGCCAGCGAGCACCGCGAACGCGCCGAGCACCATCAGCGGCAGCGTCATCGCCAGCGGCGACTCGTGCGGCTCCGGGCCCTCGAGCTTCTTCTTCGGCTCGTGATCATCGTGGCCGTGATCATCGTGACCGTGATCATCGTGGCCGTGGTGCCCAGGGTTGGGGTCGACCCAGCCCTTCACGATCTTCCAGCCGCGGAACTCGCCGTGGAAGGTCATGAAGTAGCTGCGGAACATGTAGAAGCTGGTCATCGTCGCGCCGACGATGCCGATCCAGTACAGGCTCTGGCCGAACCAGCTCGGCCACATCCACATGCCCTCGGCCTTTGGGCCGAGCGCCTGCGCCGTGTAGGCCTTCCAAAGGATCTCGTCCTTGGAGAAGAAGCCGGCGAACAGCGGGAAGCCCGCGATCGACAGGCACGACACCAAGTAGGTGGCGTGCGTGATGGGCATGTACTTCATCAGCCCGCCCATGTTGCTCATGTCTTGCGACCGGTCGGTGTCGTGGATGCGCGCGTGCATCGCGTGGATCACGGAACCAGCGCCCAAGAACAAACAGGCCTTGAAGAAGGCGTGCGTGAACACGTGGAAGAAGCCTGAAGCGAACGCGCCCACGCCCACGCCGATGAACATGAAGCCAAGCTGGCTGACCGTGGAGTAGGCCAGCACCTTCTTGAGGTCCTTCTGGAACAGGCCCATGCTGGCCGCGAAGATGGCGGTGGCCGCACCGGTGGCGGCGACGGTGGCCATGGCCGCAGGCGACAGCACGAACACGTCGCTCATGCGCGCCACCAAGTACACGCCCGCGGTCACCATCGTGGCGGCGTGGATGAGCGCGGAGACCGGCGTCGGGCCCGCCATCGCGTCCGGCAACCACACGTACAGCGGGATCTGCGCGCTCTTGCCGGCGCAGCCCAGGAACAGCGCCCAGCCGACCAGCGTGGCGGCCTTCACCGTGACCACTTGCTCGGGCAAGAACACGTGCACCAGCTGCGTCGGCCAGATGCTCTTCGAGGCGAACTGCGCGTCCCAAACACTCTCGATCGGCAGGTTGCCGAGCGGCCAGATCTTCACCTCGGTGAGCAACGTCGCGGCCGCGCTCTGCTTGATGCCCGAGAACGAGAGGGTGCCCGAGAAGTAGAGCAACATCGCCATCGCGCAGAGCAAGCCGAAGTCACCCACGCGGTTGGCGATGAACGCCTTCTTCCCGGCGGCGGCGTTCTTCTCCTCCGTGAACCAGAAGCCGATCAGCAGGTAGCTGCACAGGCCCACGCCCTCCCAGCCCACGAACAAGACCGGCAGGTTGTCGCCGGTGATGAGCACCAGCATCGAGAAGATGAACAGGTTGAGGTACGCGAAGAACCGGTAGTAGCCCGGGTCTTCCTTCATGTACTCGCTGGAGTAGAGGTGGATCAAAAAGCCCACGCCGGTGACCACCAGCATCATGGTCGCCGTCATCGCGTCGACGCCGAAGGCCACGTCGATAGGAATGCGCTGGCCCGCTTGGCCGCTCACGTCGAGCCAGTGCCACGCGGTCCAGGTCAGCTTCTGCACGAAGCCCTCGGGATTCACCCCGGCGGGGGGCGTGACGCGGCCGAGCATGACGAACGTGATCACGCTGGCGACGAACGAGCCGCCCAGTGCGGACAGCGCCATCAAGCGCACGGCTTCCTTGCCGAGCCGCTTGCCGAACACGCCGTTCACGAACGCGCCGACGAGCGGCAGCAGCAGCACGACCGCGATCAGGGCGAAGTCGTGGGACGGGAAGATTTTTGCGAGGGCGTTCACGTCAGTTCCTCAACAGGTCGGCGTCGTCCGAACGCACGGTCTTTCTCACGCGGAAGAAGGCCAGCACGATCGCCAAGCCGATGGCGGCCTCCGAGGCGGCCACCACGATGATGAAGAAGGCGAAGATCTGCCCGCCGTGATTCTGCGGGTACATGCGGTTGAACGCGACCAGCGTGAGGTTGACCGCGTTGAGCATGAGCTCGATGCTCATGAGCAGCACCAGCAGGTTGCGGCGCAGCAAGAAGCCGATGCAGCCGATGGTGAACAGCACCCCGGCGACGGTGAGGTAGTACTCGAGCGGGACGTGGCTCATCACTCGGCTCCTTCCGGGCTGCGATGACCCGGCGGCACGTCCGCCGGTCGCTCGCCGCGCTTGAGCTTGGCAGCGAAGCTCTCGCCGGGGATGAGCTCCCCTTTGCCGCGTGCCACGGCCATGGCACCGACCACCGCGATCAGCAGGAGCAGGCCGGCGATCTGAAACGGCACCACCTTTTGCGAGAAGATTTCGCGGCCGACCGCTTCGACCGTCCCCATGCCCGCCGCGGGAGGCGGCATGGTGGCGAGCTGCTCGCCCCCGAAGCGCATCACCACGTACAGCGCCCCGGTCGCCGCCAGCGCGAAGAACGCGGCGCCGAAGTAGCGTCCGAACGCGCCACGCGCGTCGCTCGTCTCGCTGGTC
This sequence comes from uncultured Polyangiaceae bacterium, assembly GCA_964641275.1. Classification (GTDB taxonomy): domain Bacteria; phylum Myxococcota_A; class Polyangia; order Polyangiales; family Polyangiaceae; genus Xiheicaenibacterium. The sequence continues at coordinate 30,083 of CAZXMG010000068.1, read as the reverse complement.
GTGGGGCCGAGCAGCATGATCACGAACAAGAACAAGATCACCACTGCGCCTGCGTAGACTGCGACCTGGATGGCCGCGAGCAGCTCGGCCGCGAGCAGCAGGTACATGCCCGCGATGCCGAGGATGGTGGCGAGCAGGCCCATGGCGCCGCGGATGGGGTTCTTGGCGGCCACGGTGAACACGCCACCGATCAGAACCATCAGCGCGAACAGCGCGAACGAGACGATTTCGAGGGATCTCATGGTGGACTCAGGCAGCCGGCTTGGCCGCGCCTTTCTTGGCGAGGGCGCGCGCGCCGGGCGACCGAGGGGGGAAGTAGTCCGGCGCCAAGGTGCCGGTGCCCGACTTGCCGCCGGACCGCACGTAGTCCTCGAGCTCGCGCCGGAACTTCTTCAGGAAGCCCATCGCCGGCATGGCCGTGCCTTCGCCGAAGGCGCAGATGGTGTTGCCCATGATGTTGCTGGCGATCTCGTGCAAGCGATCGAGCTCGGCCATCTCCGCCTCACCATCCGTGATGCGCGTGAGGATGCGGTTCAGCCAGGCGCTGCCCTCGCGGCAAGGCGTGCACTGGCCGCACGACTCGTGGCGGTAGAAGTACATCAGGTTCTGGAACGCCATCACCGGGTCGGCCTTGTCGCTCAGCACGATCGCGCAGCAAGTGCCGAGCATGGTGCCGAGCGCGCGATACGTGTCCACGCCCATGGGCACGTCGAGCACGCTCTGGCCATGCCAGGGGTGCAGGATGTGCTTCTCGTCCGGGGCGTCGACCTTCTCCTCCGGGCGCAGGATCGGGCAGGAAGAGCCCCCCGGGATGACGCCGAGCAGCTCGCCGTGCTCGATGCCCCCCCCGAGGTCGTAGATCAGCTCGCGCAGGGTGAGGCCGACCGCCGCCTCGAACACGCCAGGCGTCTTCACGTGGCCGCTCACGCCGAACAGACGCGTGCCGCCGTCCTTCAGGTGGTGGATCGAAGAGAGCTTGCTGAAGTTGTCGCCCCCCATCTCGAGCGCGATCGGCACGGCGGCGATCGTCTCCAGATTGTTCACCGTGCTGGGCATGCCGAACGCCCCCGCTTGTGCGGGGAACGGCGGCTTGAGGCGCGGCTCGCCGCGTTTGCCCTCGAGCGAGTTGAGCAAGCTCGTCTCTTCGCCGCAGATGTACGCGCCTGCGCCGGTGTGCACATACACCTCGACCGGGTAGTCCAGGCCGAAGGGCTTTGCGCCCAGGTAGCCCTTGGCGCGGGCCTCCTTGATCGCGCCCCACAGGCGCGCCTTGCTGAGATGGAGCTCGTCGCGCACGTAGATGTACGCGGCGTGAGCGCCGATCCCGAAGCAGCCGATGATGCAGCCCTCGACCACCGCGTGCGGGTTGAGCTCCATCAAGGTGCGATCCTTGAACGTGCCCGGCTCGCCTTCGTCGGCGTTGATCACGAGGTAGTGCGGCTTCTCGGGCTTGGGAGGCCAGGGCATGAAGCCCCACTTCACGCCCATCGGGAAGCCGGCGCCGCCGCGACCGCGGATGTTGGCCGCTCGCATCTCGGTCAGGAGATCGTCGCGCTTCATGCCGAGCGCACGCTTGGCCTGCTTGTAGCCACCGTCGCGCTCGTACGGGCCGAGCAGCCAGCCGTTCGGCTCGTCGTAGCGCTTGCTGAGGTAGTCGAGTCGCTTCAGCATGCCGCTCAGCCTTCCTTCACCAGGCGATCGAGGATCTTGTCGACCTCGGCCAGCGTGAGGTTCTCGTGGTAGTCCTTGTTCACCTGCATCATCGGCGCGGTGCCACAGGACGCGAGGCACTCGGCCGTGCGCAGCGTCACCTTGCCGTCTTTGGTGGTGTGCCCCACCTTGACGCCGAGACGCTTCTCGCAATGGGCGATCACCGCGTCCGAGCCCTTGAGCGCGCACGAGAGCGTCCGGCACACCCAGACCTGGTGTTTACCGACCGGGTGCTGGTTGAAGAGCGTGTAGAAAGTGACCACCCCCTTCACGTGCGCCGTGGAGAGCGACAGCTTGTCGGCGACGAACTGCATGACCTCGTCGCTCACCCAGCCGTGCTCGTCTTGGCACAAGTGGAGCAGCGGAATGCAAGCCGCCTGCGCGTTGGGATAACGCGAGAGGATGTCGGCCATCTCCGCTTCGCCCTGCTTGCTGAGCGCGAACGGAGCTGCCGCGTGGGAGTGATGGGCCGAGCCGTGGGACGTCTTTTCCATGGGGCGGTTGCCGAGACCGAGGAGCGGGCCTGTCCCTAGGGCAGGTTCGCTCGGATAGCTACGGAACTTCCGACCAGCTCCGCGCGGCGCGCACGCTAGTGATCGGCCCGGGTCATTGTCAAGCGCACCAGCGCGCGCGGTGGAGATCGTCGCGGCTACCGCCAGGCGACACCTTTCGCTTGTGATTGGCGATCAAACCCGGCTACTCTCCGCCGCACTTCGCGCAACGCCGGCGCGGGGTTCTGGTGCAAATGTGGTCCGGCCGGGGCGCTTCCCCACTCTGGCAGTGGTTCCTTGAAGCTCCGTCCTTCGGAGGTGGTGCGTGTTCTGTCCCAACTGCGGTACTCAAAACGCGGAGACCGCGTCGACCTGTGTGAAGTGTGGCTTCAACTTGCGGGGCGCTGCAGCTCCCAAGTTCAAGGGCACCATGCTGATGAGCCAGCAACCCATGATGCCCTCCGGGCCCATGGGCGGTCCCCCCGGCCCCCCGCCCGGGCCTCCGGGCATGGGTGCGCAACCGCCGATGAACCCGGGCTTGGCCGGAACGGTGGTCGGTGTGCCGCCCGCGGGAATGGGTATGGGCGCGATGGGAGGAGCTCCTCCCGCGCCGCCTCCGCCAGGCGGGCCGCAGTTTGGGGGTGCCATGGACCCCGGTATGAATGGCATGCCCGGCGGACCGATGGGCGGTCCCCCGATGGGTGGGCCGATGGGTGGGCCGCCGATGGGCGGCGTGAATCCTTTGGGGGGTACGATGGCGATCGATCAGCAGCCGGGTGGGTTTGGAGGGCCGCCTCCTGGGCCTCCCATGGGTGATCCGAACATGGGCGGCATGGGCGACCCGGCTGCGGCGTACGGCCCGCCGGGCGGCTACGGCCCTCCCGGTGGGTATGGTCCGCCGGGTGGCGGCCAGCCTCCGGGCGGCTACGGTCCTCCGGGCGGCGGTCCGCCGGGCGGCTTCGGCGGCCCTCCGGGCGGCGGTCCGCCGGGCGGTTTCGGCGGTCCTCCAGGCGGCGGTCCGCCGGGCGGCTTTGGCGGTCCTCCGGGCGGCGGTCCGCCGGGCGGTTTCGGGGGTCCTCCTCCGGGTGGCCCTCCGGGCGGCTACGGTGGCCCTCCGGGCTACGGTCAGCAGCAAGGCATGGGCGCGCCGATGGGTGGGCCTCCGCAGCCCGGCATGGGCGGGTTGATGGCACAGGCAGGCCTGGGCGGCAGCGGCCCCGGTGTGCAGAAGCGCAACCCGATCATGACGCTGGCCATCCCGTACGCGGCCTACTTGATCCCGTTCATCCTCGGAAACGTCCTCTGGAGCGTTCTCGGCGGACTTACGAGCTTGCTCACCCTCGCGGGCTTCGTGGGCTACGTGGTGTTGGCCGGAATGTCACTCAACAAGATGGCCAGCGAGCTCAAGGGCCTCACGGGCGACCAAGAGATCGCTCCTTGGATGATGTGGATCCCTGGGGTTCACAACATCATGTGCATGATCAAGGTCCACCCGCTGATGGAGCGTGCTCGGCAGATGCGCGGGATCCAAACGCCTGCCAAGCCCAACTGGCTCTATCTTCTGTTCCCGCTTTTCGCGTTTCCGTCCGATCTGAACGATCTCGCCTGACGTGTCACCCTCGGTGAACGAGGGCCGCGTGACGAGCGAGGAAACAAAGACTCCGGCCTCTTCCACCTCGGTGGGAGGGGCCGTCGTCGTTGGTGGGCGTGCTCGCCGCGCGGGCCACCTCGCGTTGGTCGGGCTCGCTGTGGCAGGGCTCCTGGCACTGAAGGCGCCGCTCTGCCCTTTCGCGTTTGTGGCCAAGAGACCGTGCCCCGGCTGCGGCCTCACACGCGCGACGTTCGAGCTGGTCCGCGGTGACTTTGCCCACGCAGCGTCTCTTCATCCTTTGGTGTTCGTGGCGGTACCGCTGTTCGGCGCCGCGGCCGTGCTCGGCGCGAGCCGCTACTACCTCGCGGGCACCTTCGCGCTGCCGCGACCCTTCGCGCGCATCTTCGGGCCCGCCGTCGTGCTGCTCATGGTGGCGATGATCGCGCTGTGGATCGCGCGCTTCAACGGCGCTCTGGGCGGGCCGATCCCGGTGTGAGCCAGCGCTTCGATCGTGGCAGCTCGGCCTCGCGAACGACCCGCACCGCCACGAATGTGAGCGATCGCTCATCTTGCGATGCGAGCTCGGCCCGCCCACGGCCTGCGCCGCAGCGCCGCGGGGCCCGCGCGGAATGCGAGTCGACAACATGAGCCATCGCTCACATATTGCCGCGGTGCAACTCTCCACCTTGCCCCCCTTCGCCGCCAAGCTGGTCAAGCCTCTCGCCGTCGCCCAGGCGCTCGTCGCCTACGGCCGCATCGTGCGTGACCCCGACCGCTTGGCAGAGGTGTTTCGTCTGGCGGACTCACTCTCCGAGCCCAAGGTGATGGCGCGCATGGCAGACGACATTCGAGCCCGCGGCGCCGGCCAAGCGCTCGCAGATCGCCACCGGATCGTGGTCGACCTGCCGGCGCTGTCGCGCCTCGGCAACGGCACCTTTGGCCGCGCGTACGCAGACTTCATGAACCAGAATGGCCTCGTGCCGGAGAACATCCCCTCCCTCGAGGGCGAAGACGAGGCCACCTATATCCGAGCCCACCTGTACGAGACGCACGACATCTGGCACGCCGCGACCGGCTTCGGCGCGGACGTGGCCGGTGAGCTGGGCCTGCAGGCGTTCTACGCCAAGCAGCTCGACGGTCCCCTGCCCTCGGCCATCCTCGCGGCAGGCCTGCTCAACACGGCGCTGTTCTCGCCGTCCGACCGCCAGGCACGTCTCGCGGCGATCGCGCGCGGCTTCGAGCTCGGCGCCCGCGCCAAGCCGCTGTTCGGCGTGCGCTGGGACGAGCTCTGGGAGCGCCCCACGAGCGAGGTCCGCGCCGCGCTCGGCACCTCCTGATCCCGCGCGCGAGGATCCTGCTCTTTGTTTGGGCTCTGCGCGCGCTGCGTCGGATGATGGCGGGTCTTGACGTCTGCCGTCGGAGGTCGCCCATGACGAAGCTCGCTGCCACCCTGTTGTGCTCCGCCATCGCTCTCGCCGGCTGCGGCGAGCCCACCCTCGAGGAGGCCTGCGAATCCTACTGCGACGCGGCCCAATCGGCCGGCTGCGGCGACCTCCCCGTCGAGTGCGCCAGCGGCTGTGGCGGGCTCGAGGACGCCCTCACCGAGGTGGGGTTCGGGAACTGTCTCGATCAGTACACCCAGGTGCTCGACTGCGCGGCGGGCGGAAGCTTCGAGTGCCGCGAGGGCTTCACGGTACCCACCGGCGAGGGCTGCACGAGTGAAGCGTTGGACCTGGCGCAGTGCATCGACGACAACGAGCCCGCGCCGCCTGGCTGAGGATCCCGCCCACGGTCAGCGCCGTGGTCGCGCGGACCGCGGCGAAGACCCGAGCGCGTAACGAGTGACCAGCGCCGTGAGCTCGTCCACGAAGCCGGGGTGAGCAAGCAGATCCGGACGATCCAGCACCGCGCGGTGGCACGCCGCTTCGACCACGCAGACCAGCAGGAAGGCCCCCACCTCCGCGTCGCGGATCGCCACATCCTCGGCGCGGGCCTGGAGCGCTTGCTGCACCAGGAGCTGCATGGCCTGGTCCACCTTGCGCGGCTCCTTGCTCGGCAGCTCGGCCGAGAGCACGCGATGGAGCCCGGGCGCGATGCGATGCGCATCGAGCACGGCCTCGATCATGCTGCGCGTGAGCTGCGCAAGATCCTGGCCCTCGATCGCGTCGAGGTGCTTGGCGATCACGCCGAGCATCTCTGCCTCGTGGTCTTCGAGCAACGCGGCGAGCAACGCGTGTTTGGAGGGAAAGTATTGGTACAGCGAGCCGATGCTGACGCCCGCGAGCGCCGCCACGCGATTGGTGCTCGTGCCATCGATCCCGCGCGACAACACCAGCTTCTTGGTGGCAGCCAAGATCGCGCTCACCGTGTCCTTGGCGCGCTCCTGAGACGGCAGCTTGCGCGGCTTGAGGCTGGGTGCACGCCGCCGGCTCGAGGCTGCCATCGCGACAGTGCTAGCAGCGGAACGCGGCCGCGGGGTGACGTTCTTCGGGCTTCTCACACCGGCCGTGTCGGGTCGGGCGCCCGTCTTGCGGACAGAGGGAGAGAGCGACGAGTCGATCGGGCGAGGGGCCCGCCGCTCGCGCGCCCGTCCAGGAGCCCAAACCATGAAGCCTTCCTCCCGTTCCGCCGCGTTCCTCGCAGCCCTCGCCGCCGTCAGCGCGCCTTTGGCTGCATCAGCTCTGACTCCCCAGGCCGGGACGTTCAGCGTCGCCATCCACGAAGACACTTGGGGCCGAGGGTCGTCTGTCTCGTGCGAAGACATCGCGGGCGGCTGTGGCGCCGCTCGGATGAGCGACTACGAGCTCAGCGGAGAGGACGCCAATGACGAGGCGTCGTCGTACGAGATCTGCAACAACATGGGGGAGACCAAGACGTTCCGCGTGCAGATGTTCCGGGACGCCAACTACAAGGACCGCTTCGAGCATCGCTACGTGACGGTCGACGACAACGCCTGCGTCACGCGCAACATCGCGATCAACGACGAGATGTCGTCGTTCGCGATCCAACTGCAGTGAGCGGCCCTGGCTCTGCGCCGTCTCCCCCGAGTGAAGGGCGGCAGACGAACGGCCGCGCGTAAGCGCGCCAGCGCGCAGACCGGCGCGTCCCCCCGAGCTCAGCTCGAGGGCGTGGAGCCCAGCCGCTTCTTGAGCTCGGCAAGCAAGGTGAGCGCCTCGAGCGGTGAGAGCCGATCGGGATCGGCGGCGCGCACGGCGTCGAGCACGGCGCGCTCTTCGCGCGAGGGCTGAGCGCCTTGCGCGGCAGACGGCGCCCCGAACAGCGATAGCTGTGGCGTCTCCTTCGCGCCGCCTCCCCTCGCCTTCGTGCCACCTTCGAGCTCGCCGAGCACCGCGCGCGCGCGAGCGAGCACCGGCTCGGGCAGGCCCGCGAGCTTGGCGACGGCAATGCCGTAGCTGCGGCTTGCGGGGCCCGGCACCAAGCGGTGCAGGAACACGACTCCGCCAGCGTGCTCGCGCGCGCTGACGGACATGTTCACCACGTGCGGCGCGCTCTCCGCGAGCACGGTGAGCTCGTGGTAGTGGGTCGCGAACAGCGCGCGACAACGGACGACGTCGTGGATGTGCTCGGCCACCGCCCAGGCGATGGCGAGCCCGTCATAGGTGCTGGTGCCGCGCCCGATCTCGTCCAGCACCAGCAAGCTCCGCTGCGTGGCTTGTCGCAAGATGCTGGCCGTCTCCATCATCTCGACCATGAAGGTCGACTGGCCGCGCGCGAGGTTATCGCTGGCGCCCACGCGCGAGAGCAGCTTGTCGACCACGCCAATGCGCGCGCGCTTGGCGGGGACGTAGCTCCCGGCCTGGGCCATGATCGTGATGAGCGCGACCTGGCGCATGAGCGTGCTCTTCCCGGCCATGTTGGGGCCGGTGATCAGGAACAGCCGGCCCTGCTGGCGATCGAGCGCGGTGTCGTTGGGCACGAAGCGGCCCTTCTCGACGAAGGCCTCGACGACGGGGTGGCGCCCAGCTTCGATGGCGATCACGTCGGATCCGTCGACCTCGGGCTTGGCGTAGTCGAGCTGGTGTGCGAGCTCGGCCAGCGCAGACGCGACGTCCCACTCGCCGAGCACGTGCGCGAGCGCGCGTAGACCGAGCTCCGCCTCGCGCACGGCCAGCGTGATGCGCTCCCACACCAGCGTCTCGCGGGCCTTGGCGCGCTGCTCGGCGCTCTCGAGATCGGCCGCGAGCTGGTCGAGCTCATCGGAGCTGAAGCGCTCGCCGGTGGCGACGGTCTGCTTGCGGCGGAACTTGGCGGGCACCTTGCCGAGCTGGCTCTTGCCGACCTCGATGTACCAGCCGAACACACTGTTGTATTTCACGCGCAGTCCCTGGGCCTGCGTCTCCTCGCGCAACCTGGACTCGAGTCCGATGATCAGCGCGCTGCCCTCACGAGTCAGGCGGCGCGCCTCGTCCAGCGCTGGGTCGAAGCCGTCACGCACCAGGCCGAGCTCCTTCTCGCTCGCCGGCGGAGACTCCGCGAGCGCCGCGACCAAGAGCGCGCAGAGCTCCGGCATGGGATCGACGCGCTCGACGCGCGCGAGATCGCGCTCCCCGCTGGGCAAGCCCTCCACCACGCGCACGAGGGCAGGCGCCACCTCGAGGCCGCGACGCAGCAGAGCCGCGTCGCGTGGAGTGATCTGCCGCAGCGCCGCCTTGACCGCGATGCGCTCGAGGTCCGGGATCGCCGCGAGCAGCTCGCGCAGCTCACGGCGAACGCGCGGGTGCAGCACGAACAGCTCGACCAACGCCAGGCGTTGCCGGATCAGCGCGACGTCGGTGGAGGGCGCGAGCACCCGGCGCCGGAGCGCGCGTGCCCCGAACGCGGTGATGGTGCGGTCGATCGCCGCGAGCAACGTGCCGCGCTTGCTGCCGTCGGCGCCACGGACGATCTCGAGGTGTGCCTGCGCCGTGTCGTCGAGCTGCATCGTGTCCGACACGGGCAGAAGCCCCACGCGACGCACCGGCACCCCGAAGCGAGGCGAGCAGGCGGCGGCGAAGCCGAGCGCGCGCGCCGCCGCGGCACGAGCGAGCTTGGGCAGGTTGGCCTCGGCGTCCCGCGCGGCCGCGAAGCCGAGCAGGCGCTCGATCTCGGCGTCTGCGTCGAGATCCACGTCGGCCTGCGGGAGCACGCGCGCCGACACGCCGGGCAGCGCCGCCGAGAGCGTGGCGACCAGGTCCGCGCAGCGGGGAGCCAACAGGATCTCCTTGGCTCCCCCGCGACAGAGCTCCGCCACGGCAGCCAAGGCACCACCGACCTCGGCCGCGCACAGCTCTCCGGTGGAGAGGTCCAGCAGGGCCACGCCGAACGCGGTCCCGTCGCCCTGCTCGACCGCAGCCAGGAAGTGGTTGTCGCGCGCGTCGAGCTGGTCTTCGTCCGTCACCAGCCCGGGAGTGATCACGCGCACCACGGCGCGAGGCACGATGCCCTTCACGCTCTTGGGGTCGGCCAACTGCTCGCAGATCGCGATCTTGTGGCCCTTCTGCAGCATGCGCGCGATGTAGCCCTGCGCGGCGTGGTGAGGCACACCTGCCATCGGCTCGCTGTCGGGGTCGTCTTTGTTGCGGCTCGTGAGCGTGATGCCGAGCTCGCGCGACGCGATCACGGCGTCGTCGTAGAACATCTCGTAGAAGTCCCCGAGCCGGAAGAAGATGACGGCGTCCGGGTGCTCGGCCTTGGCGGCGGCGAACTGCTGCATCACCGGCGTCAGCTTGCCGGTGGGCGCGGCGCTGGCAGTCTCTGGGGAGACGCGGATTCGCCCCTTCATGCTCAGTAGAATTGTCGGACGTCGCCGACCAGGTCGCCGGGCACGAGCAACAGGCCCTCGAGCGCTCCGTCGGTCACGAACAGCTCGTCCGTGGCGGGCACGTAGCCGAGTTGCTGCGCCTGGACTGCGCCGCGATCGTCGCTGGTGAGGGCCGCGCGGATGGGCTGAAACGACGACTGCGTCGTGAAGCGGAACGCCATGTCCACCTCTAGGAGCGCGGCGTCGCTCACGACGATCGCGGTGCGGAACAGCGCGTTGTCGAAGATGTTGACCGCTTCTTCGCCGATCGAGTGGCGCAACCGCGAGGTCTTGAGCGCGAGGCGAGGATCACACGAGGGCCTGCACTCACCGCTGCCGGGTCGCGCGATCACCGGGTGCACGAAGCCCGAGGCCGTGCCGGCCAGGACCCACTCGTCCCCAGGCCGCACCTCGTAGTCCACCAGCGTCGGGAAGCAGCACTCGACCAGCGCGCCCTCTTCCTGGCTGGGCGGCGCGACGGTCACGTGATCTTGAAACGCCTCGAAGATGCGCAGCTCGCGCAGCACGGTCGGGTTCGTCTCGTCGCCAAACGCAGACCTGCACTCCTGGAACGAGCACGACGCGTTGGACCAGTAGTCCGAGTCCGACGCCGCCAGCGGCTCGGCGATGTGCAACCGGTCGGCGTAGCGGATCGAGAGCGCGTCGACCTCCGCGCTGGACAGGCCACTGTCCGACAAGCTCTCGCGCACCGCCTGCTCGGATTGCACACCCAAGTCGCAGAAGCGCGCAGTGTCATCCAACACCAGTCCGTCTTGGATCCGCACGTCCGCGACGCGAGCGTCGAACCCGGGCAACGCCCCGCGGTAGGTGATCAGCCACTGCTGGTCGGCCTGGTGCACGCGCGGGTTCTTGAAGTTGAGCGTGAGCGTGTTGCGGGGGCCCTGATCATCGACCACCACGCCATCGGCCGGGACCTCGACCACGTCGCCGCCCACGGCGAGCGTGACCACGGAGCCCGAGGGCGGAGGCGCGATCAGCTGCACGCCCTCCTTCAGCACGGTGCCGTCATCGCTGGAGAGCACCGGAAAGCTCTGCAAACCAGGCTGCCGGCGTCCCACGTCGTCGTTGGTCAGCAGGTAGTACGCGCTCCGTTGCTGGAACGGTGCCACCACCTGGCAGGAGGGCTCGTCGGTCGTGTTGCCGCCCAACGCGGTGTCGTCGCAACCGGCCGCCTCCGAGGGGCTGCTCGGACCTCGACAAGGTGCGTCGTAGTCCTCGACGTCGATCACGGCGAGGTTGCCAGACGCCAGGGCCACCACCGCGAACGTTCCGCGCAGCGTGAAGGGCCCGGCGCCCTCCTCGTAGTCGTCGGAGCTCCGGTACTCGGTGCCGATCGAGCACGCCTCGCACTGCGTCGTCTGCCCTTCGTCGCACTGCGCGTCGCCGTCGTTGTTGCAGCACTGCTCGTCGCCCAGGCATGGACGCGGATCGCACTGCGTGCCGAGCGGGGTGACACCGGAGCCATCGGCCTCGGGATCGTCGCGTTCGAGCAGGAGCACGTCGACCGGAGCAGCCGCAAAACGCACCCGATCCTCGGGCTGGAAGGGGTTCAGCTCCGGGCGCGAGATGCGAATCGGCTCGCGCGAGGTCTGACCATCCGACACGTCGAACGCCATCACGCTGCGATCGGCGAAGTCGATGGCGTACACGTAGCGCTTGTTGGAGGGGGTCACCCCGCTCGCGGCCAGCCGATCCGTGAGCACCACGCGGCCCGGGTCCTCCGTCGAGGACGGAAACAAGGCCTGCCCCTCGTCCTCGAAAGGCTCGCAAGGATCGGAGAGGTCGAGCGCGTGGATCTTGGGGGCTCCCAGATCCGCCACGTACAGCCGGGCACCGCTGGCCCCCGGAACGGCGCCAGGAGGCGCGACCAGCGACACACCCGCGGGAATGGAGACATACCCGCCCGAAGGGCGCGGATCGACCGGCTCCGGCACGGCGCAACCTGGCCCCGGGTCGATGGTGGTGACCCGACGCGGCTCGACAGCCGCGCTGAGGTCCACGGTGCGCTCGATCACACAATCCTCGAACACACCCGGCTCGCCCTCGAGCAGGCTCTGCGCGTCGATCACCACCAACGAGCCCTCACGCGGCAGCGTGACGTACAGCTTCTGGCGACCGAGGCCTTCGGAGGTGATGTCCCCGAAGGTGGGCTCGGCGTTGAGCGGCGCTTCGTAGCTCGCGTCGCAACTCTCACGCACATTGCCGTCCGCGTCGGCCGGGTCGGCCACGAGCACCATCGCGCCGGGGGCAGAAGACAGCCGGCAGCTCGGCCATGACGCCAGCGTGGGGGGCGCCTCGTCGCAGCGCTCGCTGTCGGCCTCGCAGGGCCGCAACACGCGGTTGTCGAGCGCGTACAAGCCTGGTCGCCCGGGCTCCGCGGCGGCCACGAATGCCGCCGTCCCGTGCGGTGTCACCACCACGTCGACGGGCTGCCCTCCCACCGGAAGCGGCGTCTCTCCCGGGGTGGTGACGTCGTGGTCGAGCACGTTGCTCACCTTCGAGGTGACGTCGACCACCGCGATCTCTCCGCGCGTCTCGAGCGTGATCAGCGCGTACAAATGCACCGCGGAGCCGTCGCCGAAGTCGTCGTTGCTCTCGCGCCGCTCCGTCGTGCAGTCCGACAGAGGGCGCAGCGAAGCGGGCGACCCGGGCGCGCCCATGCAGACGAACGCCACCCTCCCCGCGCGCTCCAGCGAGCGCACGGTGGCAGCCGTTGGATCGCCGGTGCAGCTCAGCGCCAGCGCGGGGATCAACCCCAACCCGGAGAGGCCACCCAGGGCCAGGCCAACACGTCGCGAGCGCACCATCACTGCTCCCCTCGAGGCGCGAGCGGCGGCCCCACGTTCAGGATCGGCGTGAGGTAGGAGGCGCGGCGCGCGTCGAGGTCGATCACGGTGAGGTAGGAGTCGTTGAAGATGGAGAGGTACATGAAACTCTCGAGCTCGCCGTCGGCGCCGAGCCCGGTGTCGAAGGCCAGCCCGCTCGGGCCGCGACCCGTGCGGATCATGGCCTCCACGTCGCGCAAGACCGGGTCGTACACGGTGACGAAGCGCGAATCGAAATCGACCACGAAGATGCGGGTCTCGAGCTCCCCTCCGAGTCCCACGACCCGCCCGACGCTCACCTGCGAGGGACCGATGGGCATGGGCTCGGACTCGTCCAAGCTCAACTTTTCGACGAAACCGGTGACCTGGCCGTCCACCTCGATCGGCTCGACCTCCAACGTTCCGATCAAGAGCGACGAGGGCGAGCGGCTCGCGACGTAGAAGCCGACCGGCACCTCCAAACACGAGAGCAGGCAGCTCTCGTCGTCGGCTCCGCACCCGGCCTCACACGCGTCGCGCAGCGTGGTGTCGAAGGTCAGCCCACGCGAGTGGGAGCCGTCGTTGCTGAGCGTGATGGCGACGTCGAGATCCCGCACCAGGAATGGTCGCGGCGGCGTGGCGCCCGCGTCGTCGTGGTAACGCAACACCGAGAGCGTCGCGGCGTTGCGGTAGCCCACCACGAAGCCGGGGCGGTAGCTGACCGAGGCCAGCCCGGCCGCTTTGGGCGGGGGGATGGCGACCGCGCCGGTGGGACCGTCGTTCAGGCCCTCGAGCAGGAACTCGAGCGACGGCGTGGCGGAGAAAGGCGTCGTGTCGTCGGCGACCGGCCAACGGTTGACGACCAGCCCTGCGGTGGCAGTGGTCTGGTGGGGGGTGAGCACGGCGTCGCCCTGCGGGTGGGCCGCGATCGCGACCGTGGTGGGCTCGGTGGGAAGCAGCAACCCTCGTTGGCTGGTGAAGATGTTCTCGCCGACGCGGTGGCTGGCATCGCAGCGCTGCTCATCGCCCGTCGCCTGGCAAGAGAGGCAGAAGTCGCTACCGCACGGCGAGCCCAAGGCGCCGGGGTCGCGATCATCGCGCACGTCGAAATAGGTGACGGACGGGTCGCCCCGAACCGCGGCGAAGAGCCGCGCGCCCTCTTGCCCATCTTCGCGCGAGAGCAGGGACAACCCGCTGGTGAACGCGCCGATGGTGGCATATGCGCGGACGAACGGAGTCGAATCGATCGCCTCACAGGGCCCTGGGTGGAGGGTGCGGGTGGGGTTCGGCGCGCTGCCGACCAGCGCGCAGACCTCGACCTCGGACAAGCCGCTCTCCAAGCCTTGCGCGATCGCACGCGCTTGGTCGCGCAAGCCCGGCTGCTCCTGGTAGCGGCCCAGGTTCAGCGCCTGCACGGTGCCGCCGTTGTACTGCAGATCGAAATCGCTGTTGGCCACGTACAGCGTGGTCCGACCGGGCGACACCACGATCCCAGTGGGGAAATACAGATCCAATGTGGGAGGGTTCAGGCCCTCGCTGCCGGTGAAGCAAGCGCCGAGCGCGAGCGACACGCCCACCCCCACGGTGAAGCGCCGCACAGGGCTCGGCGACGAGCGCTGCTCCGGGGCAACGCAGGATCGGGGGCTCGGGTCACTCATCCGCGTGCGGAGTAGTAATCGGCCGGGTTAACGCTGGCAACCACCCCTTGCGTCGGCCCTCTGCAGTAGGTCGGGGCGAGCGACTGGTGTAGAGTGCCGAGCGTGCGGCTCGTGGGCCTCGCCGCGGCGCTGCTGCTCGCCGGTTGCCCGGGCGAGGAGCCGCGTCCCCAGGGCTCGTCCAGCCTCGACGACGCCCCCACCGCCCCCCCTTCCGGCGTCGCGCCGCCCTTGCCCACCGGCGCTCGCTCGGCTGCGTCGGCGAAGCTCGAGCCCGCCCGGCAAGCGTGTGCCCCGTCGCTCTCGTATCGCTCGCCGCTCGACGCGCGAGACGCGTCGGCGCTCGAGCGCTGCCAGAGCCTCCGGACCGGTCAGGCCAAGGCCAGCCTGTCGTGTGGTTTGGGCGATCGGCGCGCTCGGGATCGGCGTCGCTTGCTGGAGTCCGTGCCGCCCCTCTCCGACGGCGCTCGAGCACGGGCTCGACGCGTGTTCGAGCTGGGCAAGACCCTAGGGCGCAAACCGGACGTGTTCGGGTTGGTGGGCGACAGCATCACCGTCTCCACCGACTTCCTGAGCACTTTCTCGACGCGCGGCAGACACTCGCTGGACGAGGCGAGCCGCGCGGCGCTGACGCTGCCCGATGGGCGCACGGTGATCGAGCTGTTCCAGGGTGGCGTGGGCGAGACGGACAACGGCGTGCCGCTCGACCCCTTCCGCGCGTTTCGCGCAGCGAAGGTGGGCGCGAGCGCGAGCTGGGCGCTGGAAGGAGGCGAACAGTCGCCACTCGAGGTGTTGGTGCGGCGTCTGAGCCCCGCGTTCGCCGTGGTCACCTTCGGCGCCAACGACGCCGCGAGCATGAACGGAGCTCCCGAGGTCGTCGCCGACAAGTTCGAGCAGAGCATGCTCGCGATCGTGGCCAAGCTGGAAGAGCGCGGCGTGGTCGTGATCCTCTCCGGCGAGATGCGGCACGGCGACGCCCCCGGCGTCAAAGCGTGCCCGCGCGACGGCGCGCCCAACGACTGGACCATCGCCGTCAACACGAACGCCACGGTGGCGCGCGCCGCCGAGATCGCGTGCCGCGAAGCGCTGCCCTTCATCGATCTTCGGCACGCCTTGGACGCCGCGACGAACCACGGTCTCGGCCCGGACGGCGTTCACCTCTCGAGCTTCCAACAAGGCTCCGGCACGCTCGACGAGCGGGGCCTCGACTGCGGGTACAACATCAGGAGCTTCGTCACGCTGCTCGCGCTCAAGCGCGTGGTCGAAGCCGTGACACCTTAAAACGCGCGCTTGGCGTCGCTGGGGCAGTTCGGGTGCTTGAGCAGCGCGTTGCGCAGGTGGATTTGGCGTTTCACCAGCGGTTGCTTCAAGAAGTGGGAGATGACGGAAGGGGGGGTAGCCGCGAAGCGCGTGAAGCTCTGAACCAGCATCACGCTCATGATCTGCCGGCCGCAGATCAGCGCGGCCGTCTTGCTATCGATCGACAAGCCGCTCAGCGACGCGAGCGCGCGGCCCTCGGTCTTCCAGATCAGCTCCATGCGATCTTCCGGCTCGGTAGTTGCGAACTTGTTGCGCAAGAAACCGCGGGCGCTGGCACGCGTGCGCTCCGCCGCGTCCCGGTCGAGCGTGAGCTTGTAGATCTCGAGCAGGCGCTTGGGCAGGAGGATGCGACGCAGCAAGGTCTCGCCGATCATCGGGTTCCGAAGCAAGCGACGCTGCGTGGCTGGGTCCTTCAGAAACTCGTTGCGCTGCGCGAGCAGGTCGAGGCCTGCCGCCGTGCGGTGATGGAACGCGGCGAAACGCGCGTGCTGATGCGACACGTTGATGTTCTGGAACAGCGCGCGGATGACCTGCGGCTCCTTGTCGAAGCAGAACGCGTACAGCTCGATCGGCTTGGCGGAGACGGTCGCAAGCTTCGCCCGCTCATCCGGGTGCAGCTTGTTGAGCACGGTTTCGAAGTGGGCCAGGGCGTTGGCGCTGTCGGCGTCCGACTCGGTGGCGCCGGCTCCTCCGACCTCGTCGTCGTCGCTCTCCGCGTAGGTCTCCTCGCCGTCGCTCGCGTCGCTGGCGGGATCCACGTCGGCGCTGCGCTCTGTCGGCGCGGGCGCAGAGGTCGCGGCAGCGGACACGGGTGCTGCCACCCTGTCGGGCTTGGCCACGGCGGTCGGCAGCTCGGCGGCGTCGGATGGCGCGCCGAACGGGCTCGCTTGCTTGGCGGCGGCGGCGGGCAAATCAGCGTCGGTGACCAGCCGCCCGAAGGCCTGTGTGGGCTTCGACGACGGCGAGGGCAGCTCTGCATCCCCGAACGGGAGCCCGCCGTTGTCCACGTGGGTGGCCTCGGTGTCCGGAGGCGGCTCATCCACTCGAAACTCGTCCGTCCGCTTCATGTCAGCGGCCAACATCGCCATCTGCTCGAGCTCGAGCTCGAGCAGCGTAGGATGCGTGTCGATCTCGCTGGTGTCGCGCATCGTCGCAGGAGCGGACGACTCCCGCCCGCCGCCCACGGGCGTGCCCGCGAACGGAGAGCGCTGGGAGCCGGGCGCGGCCGCAGGCAAGTCACTGTCCGAAACTCGCGAGCGGGCAGGCGCCGGCGCCAGCGGCTCCGGCTCGATCTCGAGCACGGGGCGCTTCTTCTCCGCCGCACCTCCGAACACCGGTGCGGATTGCACCATCGTCGGGCTGGTGTCCGGCATCGGCGTCGGCTCGCTGTCGGCGCCGTCGTCGAGCACGCCACGCTTGCGCAGATTGTCCACCACGTGGGCGACGCGGAACTCGCTCAGGCCCGTGCGGTCGGCCAGGAGGTCCATCGACACGGTCTGGTCGTAGTGGACCAACACCAACGTCTCCTCGGAGTTGAGCGCGATCGGCTCACTCGGCACAACTGAGCGCTCGGGCGCGGGTGGAGCGATCGCGGCGGGCGCCGAGACCATCGGCGGCGGCGCGGGAGCAGGTGGCGGAGCAGGCGCAGGCGGAGCAGGCGCAGGCGGCACCTCGGGCGGAGGCGCAGGCGGAGCAGGCGCAGGCGGCACCGGCTCGGGCGGTGGCGGCGGCGGCTCGGAGCGCTGATCCAAAGCCTGGGCCGGCGGGGACCAGTCTTGGCGCTGCGTCACCCACGAGAACATCGACGCGACGGCGCTGCGCGGAGGCGTCGTCGGAGGCGCATCCGCTGGCGCCGGTGGCGGCGCGGCGACGGGCGCCGGCGCCGCGGGGCGCGGTGAAGGCGCGGGCGGCGGATCCGATGGCGGCTTCGGCGCGGGCTTTGGGTCGGCCTTGGCCTTCATGGCCGGAGGAGGTTGCGATCCCGTCTCCGTCGCGGGACGGCCCCACACGCCCATCGACACTTTGCGCAGCGGCGTCGCGGGCGTGACCGAGCGCGCCTCCGGCACCTTGGCTTTGGACACGGCAGGCGGCGTGACGCTGGCGACTTTCTTGGGGATGGTCAGCTCCAGCGTCGGCGCATCGTCTCGGATCGGGCTCGAGTCGGGTCCAGCCTCGACGGCCGGCTTGGGCACCGGCGCCTTCATCTGCAGCGTGCCACGACGCGCAGGTGGGGGCGTGAGGGCGGTCGCAGGAGGCGCGGCCACCGGGGGCATGGCCTTGGCCGCCGCAGGAATCTCGAGGAGTTGCGTGTTGCGAGGGCCGCGCTTCGCGGGCGACTCGGGGTGCCGGGCGGGCGGCCGCGCGCGGCGCGTGGTGCCTGGGTACACCTTGCGGCCCAACGACTCCGCGTTCGCCACGGGCTCTGCCTCGTCGCGGTCCTCGGCCTCGTTCTGGCGCACGAGCTCGAGCAGATCGCGGGCAGACAGGATCTTGGTCATCGACGGCGCGGTCCGTGGGGAGTGGACGCTGAGGCCAGGATAGCGAGAAGCGCGGCCGTGGCGCTCTGAAATCTCACCGGGGTTTGCTCACGGGCTGGCGGAAAAAGCGCGGCGACCGATTCACTTCCCACTTGCTTTCGAGAGCGCCGCGCTCACCTCGCCCTCGCCTGGCAGGACGGCATTGGCCTCGAGATCCGCCTTGAGCTTGGCGCACGGCACGAACTCGGTGACGGTGACCGCGTTTTCCGGGGGCTCGCGAAAGGGCGTCTCCTTTTGTTTGAGCTCGAAGGTCCCCGCGAGCGGCACGAGCCGTACGGGCGATGTGCCTGAGGGCCCGACCAGCGCCACGATCGCGCAGCCCTTGTCCTTGGTCGTGAGCACCGCACCCAGGCTCGTACCTTTGCAGCCCTGTCCCTTGGGGCACACTCGCTCAGGGCTGGGTCGCCGATCCACGCTGTCCGACGTGCTCTTGGCGATGCGCTCGAGGCGGGCTTGAATCCAGTCGGCGAGCTCGACCGTGGCGGGATCCTCCGAGCGCGGCACGATCCGGGGCCACAGCACCACCACGCTGCCGGGCGCCCCGACGCCCCGGCTGATCTCCGCGGAGTCGTTGGCGCGGTCGTACCTCACCGGTCCTCTCTCCTTGCGCTGGATCGTGTCGTCGTCCTTGGGGAACGGCTTCTGCGGCGCGGTGGAGACGCTGCAGGCTGCGCACAGCAAGAACCACGGGAGGAGCCAACGCATGGGCGCAGCATACCGTCACGCGCGCCGCGTGGTAGGCTCCGTGTCGTGTTTGGCGCGCGCTCCTTGAGCCTGACGGCGACCGTGCTTTTGGCCTGCTCGGACAGCGGCCCCAGCCAAGGCGGCGCCGGGATCGGCGGCGGGCCTGGCGCCGGCGGCGAGGGCGGCGCGCCACTGCCCCCAGTCGTCACGGTCCTTCACCCCGACCAGACTCCGCTGCCGGGCGAGACCGAGTGCGTGGTGACCATCACCGACAACCATCCGCTCGAGGGGCGTACGCACGTCGAGGTGTGCTCGCCGGTCGCGTACCAGACCAATCCGCCGTCGAGCGGCGACCACTGGCCGATCTGGGCGGAGTTCCGCAGCTACGACGCGCCGGTCCCGCGCAGCATGTTGGTCCACAACCTGGAGCACGGCGCGGTGATCATGCTGTACCGCTGCGACGCCGATTGCCCGGAGATCCCCGCGGCGTACGAAGAAGCCGCGGACACCTTCGGCCT
This sequence comes from uncultured Polyangiaceae bacterium, assembly GCA_964641275.1. Classification (GTDB taxonomy): domain Bacteria; phylum Myxococcota_A; class Polyangia; order Polyangiales; family Polyangiaceae; genus Xiheicaenibacterium. Next base: position 10,952 of record CAZXMG010000068.1, on the reverse strand, counting down.
CGATCCGCTGTGTGTCATGGGCTCGAACAACGCGGAGCGATCACGCATCGTGATCGCTCCCGATCCCGAGCTCGACGCCCCGATCGGGCTCGCGTCGTGGCGGGCCACCTACGTCGCCACGTGCCTCGATCCGCCCAGCATCCTGGAGTTCATCGAGACGCACTATGGCCGCGGGCTCGAGCAGGTCTGCGCGCAAGGTAAGGATCCGGCCGATCCTGCGACCGGCGTGCCGCTGTGCGCAGCGGACTGAGTCCAGCGCTTCAGCCGGAGGCAAGTCGCGCGCGGGCGAAGGCGAGGATCAGCGCGCAGCCATCCTCCGCCACGGCGCTTCGCCAAGCCGCCTCGACCTCGAGCAGGCCTGGCGCAGGCTCGAGGTGCAGCCGCACGGGCACCTCCCCTTCGGCCAGACCACTGTCGAGCTCCAGCGCCACCTCGTGAAAGCGCACGTAGCGCCGGCAGCCGGGATCGATCGCCTTGTACACGGCCTCCTTCAGCGAGAACGAGACGCGCACCGCTCGCTCGCCGAGCTCCGCGGACATGGCAGCCACGCGGCGGAGCTCCTCTTCGCGCAGAACCCGTGTGCGGATGTCCACCCGCGAAGGCCGGTCGTACTCCACGTCCACCCCGAGCCAGCGCTCGCCTCTGGCCGCGAGCCCCACGGCGACCGTTTCCTTGTGCGCGATCGAGCCAGCGAACCCCGCAGGCAGTGACGGCGCGCCGCGGTCGTCTCGCGCGATGGTCAGATCGATGGGCCCGCCTGCCCGCGCGAGCGCCGCGCGCAGGGCGCGCCGACCAGCACGAAACGTACGCGCGCGCACCGGCCCCAAGCAGAGCTCGGCGATCAGCTGCTCGTCAGGGCCACTCCGCTCCTCAGGCTCGTCTGTGATCGAGACCTGCGCCAGGGCCCCGAACGGGGTCGTGAGCACCGTCATGCCCGCACAGCTTAGCCGCCACGCTTGAAAACTGGGCCGCTCCCTGCGACGCGAGCCACGATCGGTCCGTGCCCGACCGCGCCCCTCGCTCTATCCGCTCGACCGAGCTCCCGCGCGAGCACGAGGGCACGGCTCCCGGCACGCTGCTGATCGAGAGCACCGACCGCCCTCACATGGTGCTGTTCGACTTCAGTGAGAAGCTCCTCGAAGAGCATGTCCTCGACCGAATCGAGGATGTCATCCCGTTCATCGACAAAGAATCGCTGACTTGGATCGACATCCGCGGCATCGGCCATCGCCAGACGTTCGAGAAGCTCGGCGAAATCTTCCACATTCACCCGCTCGCGCTCGAGGACATGGTCAACGTCCCGCAGCGGCCCAAGACCGAGGTGTTCCCCGACCAACAGCTGATCATCACCCGCATGGTGCTGATGAACGGCGACTCGATCCAGACCGAGCAGTTCGCGATCTTGTTCGGTAAGGGCTTCGTGATCACCGTGCAAGAGGAGCCCGAGCACGACTGCCTGGAGCCGCTCCGCAACCGCATCCGCCACGGCCGCGGAACGATCCGCACCGCCACCAGCGACTACATCGCGTACGCGCTGTTCGACGCCGTGATCGATGGTTTTTTCCCGGTGCTGGAGGCGTGCGGCGAGGCGCTCGACGAGCTCGAGCTGCGCGTGCTCAAGGGCCAGGTCACCTCTTCGGCCGACATCTTCAGCATGAAGCGGGAGCTGCTCGCGCTGCGCAGGGCGATCTGGCCGCAACGCGACGTGCTCGCGCAGCTGCTGCGCGACGAGAGCCCACACATCCAGCCGGAGACTCGACCTTACTTCCGCGACACCTACGACCACGCTGTGCAGATCATGGACATGGTCGAGACCTTCCGCGAGATCGCCTCCAGCCTCATGGACCTGCTCATGAGCGGCGTCTCCAACCGGCTGAACGAGGTGATGAAGGTGCTCACCATCGTGAGCACGATCTTCCTCCCGATGACCTTCGTGGCAGGCGTGTACGGCATGAACTTCAACCCGGACAAGTCGCCGTACAACATGCCGGAGCTCAACTGGGAGTGGGGCTACCCCTTCAGCATCGCGGTCATGGCGCTGAGCGCCGGGGTGCTCTTGCTCTACTATCGAACGCAGGGTTGGATCGGACGGCGCGGCGACAACCTGGGGCGCGTGCTGGTACAGGTGCGGCGCGCACGCCGCGCGTTCGGCCCGCCCACCACCAAGAAGCAGCCCCCCGCGGCGCGCTGATCAGATCCGGCCGGCGAGCTTCTTCACCGGCTCGCCGACGCGGATGCGTGCATCGCTCGGGCTCAGCCACTTGGCCGAGAGGATGCCTCCCACGAAGCCGAACAGGTGCCCCTCCCAGGAGATGCCGGCCTGGCCTGGCAGCACGCCGAACAGCGCACCTCCGTACAAGAAGAACACCATGACACTGCCCAGGATCGGCCAGAAGCGCCGCTCGAAGATGCCGCGCGACAGCAGGTAGCCCAGGTAGCCGAACACCAAGATGCTGGCCCCAATGTGCACGCTGTTGCCTGCGCCAATCAGCCAGATCCCCACGCCGCCCACCAAGGCGCTCAACGCCGACACGATCACCCAGTCGCGCTTGCGCCGGAGCATGATCAGAAAGGACAGCACGATCATGGGGATGGTGTTCGCGATCAGGTGGCCGAAGCCGCCGTGCAAAAAGGGCGCGAAGAGGATGCCCCACAGGCCTTCGAGGCTGCGCGGGTGGATGCCGAAGCGGTCGAGCCCGCCGCGGAACACGACGGTGTCCACGATCTCCGCGGTCCACATCACGCCCACGGTGCCGCCGACGATGGTGGCCTGGTCCTTGGCTTCTCGCACCAAGCCCCGCTTCGCCTCCGACGGGGTCTCGGTGATCTGGGACGACGGCAGCGACCTGGGCATGAGCCGAGTATGAGGCCGTCGCCGAGGCCACGCCAGCCCCCGCGGGCCGCGCAGAACTGATCACGTTCCGGCGCGACCTTCGCTACCATCCGCCCATGGCTAGGACTCCTCTCTTTTCCGCTCTTCGTCGCCTCTACCGCCGCGTCACCGCTCCCCAAGGAGCGCCTCCAGCCGTGTTCCAGAGCCGGCGCGAGATGTTGCAGGCGGGTGCGGCGGCCGCCGCCGCCACGCTGGCCGCGTGCGGCGACGACACCGAGACGACGCCCACGCCCGAGGGAGAGACGATCGCCATCGTGGGCGGCGGCACGGCGGGCCTCCACTGCGCTTACCAGCTGAAGCAGGCAGGCATCACGGCCACTGTGTACGAGGCCCAGGACCGAGTCGGTGGCCGCATGTTCTCCGCACGTGGGGCGCTCGCTGCTGCCCCCGATCAAGTGCTGGAGCTGGGCGGCGAGCTGATCGACACCGGCCACGCCACGCTGTTCGCGCTCGCCGAGCAGTTCGATCTGGCGCTCGACGACCGCACGGTCGACGCCAAACGCGACGTCTGGTTCATCGAAGGCGTAGACATCCCCGACGCGACGTTGGTGACGCAGTTCACGGCCGTGGCGCCAGCCATCCAGGCCATGGTCGAGGAGATCGACGACGAGAGCTCGGACGGGACCCTCTACACCATGCTCGACGAGCAGACGCTCGAGGACTGGGTCGACGAGAACGTGCCCGTGGCCACCTATCCCGAGCTCAACAAGGTGCTCAAGGTGGCTTACCGCGGCGAGTACGGCCTGGAGAACAGCGAGCAATCCTCGCTCAACTTGGTCTACCTGATCGGCGCCGACGATCCTGACCCGTTCCGGGTCTTCGGCGACAGCGACGAGCGCTTCCACACCCACCTGGGCAACGACTCGTTCCCCAGCAAGCTGGCCGAGGGCCTCGACGCCGAACAGATCGCGCTCGAGCACTCGCTGGTCTCAGCCCAAGAAGTCGAGGGCGGCTTCGAGCTGGTGTTCGACACGCCCAGCGGGCAGAAGACCGTCACCGCGACGCGGGTCGTGTTCGCGCTGCCCTTCACCAAGCTGCGCGAGGTCGATCTGACCGGCCTGACGCTCTCCCAGGAGAAGCGCGAGATCATCGACACCCTGGGCTATGGCACGAACGCGAAGGTGATGATGGGCTTCACCAGCCGCGTGTGGAACGTGACGCACGACACGTCGGGCGGCATGACCACCGATCTGGGCGTGCAGCAGACCTGGGACACCACCATCGGTCAGGACGGCGCACACGGCATCCTCACCAATTTCTTGGGCGGCGATCAGGGGCTCGCCTCCGGCGCTGGCGAGGCCACCGACTGGGCCGACGCGGTGATGCCCGACCTCGAGACGATCTGGCCCGGCATGACCGCGGCCTACACCGGCGAAGCGGTGCGCATGCACTGGCCCACCGTCCCAACCATGAAGGGCAGCTACGCTTGCTACAAGCCGGGCCAGTGGGCGTACTTCGGCATCGAAGGCACGCGCGAGGGCAACCTGCACTTCTGCGGAGAGCACTGCAGCCTGGACTTCCAGGGCTACATGGAGGGCGCGGCCGAGACCGGGGCGCTGGTCGCAGCCGAAATCATCGAAGACGTGGGCAGCAGCCAGCCTCAGTCGCTCGTGGACGCGCTCGGGCTCAAGCTGGTGATCCCGCAGGCCTGCTACCGCGCACACAACCTGGCCAAGATGACGCCCTTCGCCCGCCGACGCGAGGCCAAGCGGGCCATCCGTGAAGCGCTGACGAAGATCAAAGCCCTGCCTTGACGCGCTCGTATGATCACCGTCATATCCCTCCCCCCGAACAACCCGGGTGAGGAGGGATGACGATGGCACACTCGATCGGTCGCTTCGTTTGGCGTGAGCTTTTGACCAGCGACGAGGCTCTTGCCAAGACGTTCTACGGCGAGGCCTTCGGTTGGCAGTCGAAGACCATGGCGATGGGCGAGTTCGACTACACCGTGTTCAGCGCCAACGGCGTGGACGTCGCCGGCATGATGAAACTGCCGATGCCGGAGATCCCGCCCCACTGGTACGGCTACGTCTCGGTCGAGGACGTCGACGCCGCCGTGGCGCGCGCCGAGAAGGCCGGCGGCAAGGTGATCGTCCCTGCCCGCGACATCCCCAACGTCGGGCGCTTCGCCGTGGTGCTCGACGATCAGGGCGCGCCGTCCTCGCCGTTCCGCGCGGCCACCGGCGACCGCGAGGTGGGCGTGCCGAAGCTCGGTGAGTTCTGCTGGGAGAGCCTCAGCACCTCAGACCAGGCCAAGGCGATCGCGTTCTACACCCAGGTTTATGGCTGGAAGACAGGCTCGTTCGGGCCCGACACGACCACCTTCGGAACCGGTGAGGGCATGCAGAACCAGGTGGCCAGCCTCGTGCCTGCCCCTCCTGGGGTGCCGCAGCACTGGCTCAGCTACGTCGTCGTCGACAAGCTCGGCGCCGCCCGCGACCGCGTGAAGCGCCTCGGCGGCACCATCATGGTCGAGGCCATCCCCGTCCCCGGCATCGGCACGTTCGCGGTGGCCCAAGATCCGCAGAAGGCCACCATTTGCCTGTTCGAAGGCGAGCCGCAGCCGTAGCCACGTCAGGCGCGACGCTCGATGGGCCAGATCTTGCCCGCGATCGTGAGACGCGGCGGCTCCTCTGCGAGCAGCAACGGCTCGAGCTCATTCTGCGCCGCGCGCTCGAAACGCGCATCGTCCTCGAACACCCGTGCGTAACACACGCCTTGGGGGTCGACGCTGACGGTGCGCGGATCGAGCTCCTGCTCCTTTCCCCCGCGCAGCACCAGCACCGCGCGATCGGGTAGCTCGCAGCGCACCGACCGCACGAAGTACAGCGTGTCTTCCACGGTGAGGTAGCACCAGTCGTAGCCGTTCGAGAGGATCGGCCGACCGTCGTCCGGGTGGCGTCGCACCCAGCTGTGCAGCGCCTCGACCATCGCGGGCCGCTCGACCAGCTCTCCGTCATGAAAGAAGCGCCCCTCGCGGTCGAGCAGGATGGTGCTGTCGCGCGACGCACCGGCGGGCGGCGGGAAGCGGAAGAACTCCGGGTGGTCGCCCGGTTTCATTGCTTCTGGAAGATGCCCACGTAAAAGCCCGCGAAGTAGCGCAGACCGCCGTCTGCCAACGCATGTTCCAGGAACCGGAGCGCGGGCGAGACCACCGGCAAGCGCAGTGCGAACGCCGCCGGGGTGAGGATGCGGATACCACGCGTCGTCACCAACCTGGTCCCCGGCGGCGTCAGGCGCTCGACCGCGCGCGGCGTGTCGAAGCGGGTGAACACCGCGCTCTCGTCGAGCGCCTCCGCTACCTGGCGCGCGCCCGCGATCTTCTTGGCCAGGTAGCGCAAGCTCAGCGGATTGTAGAACTCGGCGATCACGTGGCCGCCCGGGGCGGTCACGCGCGCCATCTCCGCGAGCGCCTGCTCGATCGCGGGAATGTGCGCCAGCACCTTGAACGAGCAGGTCACGTCGAACGACGCATCCTCGAACGGCAGCTCCGTGGCCGAGCCTTGCACCACGGACAGACCTCGCTCCCTCGCCTTCTGCAGCATACCTTCGGACAAGTCGATGCCCTGCGCGCGCTCGGCGAAGCGCGCGAAGCGCCCGAGCAACAAGCCAGTGCCGCAGCCCACCTCGAGCACCCGTTTGCCCGCCCCGTAGCGGCGCACCGTTTCGACCTCCAGGTCGTCGATCAGGTCGTGATAGCCGCCGGGCACGTGACCGCCGCGCCGGGCGTCGTAACGCTTGGAGAACTCGTCGTAGTAGCGCTGGGAGGTTTCGTCGGAGGAAGTTTGCACGAGCGGCCTTCTCGCTCTTGCTAGCACGCTCAGAATCGGAGCGTGACCCCCAAACCGAGCGCCTCTGGCGCGAGCGGCACGCCAGTCAGCCCCGCGCTCACCGGCGGAGGCAGCTGCGGCTTCTCCGGGAGCTTGCGCTTCTTCGTCGTGATCTTCACCGGCTCGAAGTTGACCTCGGCCTCGATGATGCCGGTGATGATCGCCGCGCCCAGCACGCCCAAGCTCACGTAGTTGACCACGCGTATGGTGCTCAGCTGCTGGTTGAGTTGCTCGTGGTCGGTCGCGCACTCCGCCACGCGCCCGCACTCCACGTATTGGTCCTGCAGCACCGCCGTGGTGACGGTGCCGGTGAGCGCCAAGCTCTCCACGGAGAGGAACAAGGCCCCTAGCGCCCACGCCTCGTTCTGGAATTGCCCCACCCCGAACGGGATCGCCGCGATCCAGCGTGAGCGCTCGCTGACCACCGTCTCGGTTGCGGCGATCTTCTCGATCTCCAACAGCCAAGCCTCGTACTTCTTGCGGGCTGCCTCCGCCTCTGCCTTTTTCTTTTGTGCGGCGATGGTCGCCGCCGTCAGCTCTGCTTCGATCTCGGACTTGGCCTCGGTGAAGAGCAAGATCACCTTCGGCGGGTAGAGCGCAGGGCTCGGAGTGAAGGTGGGGTTGTCTCGCAGCAGCAGCTTGAACTGCTCTTTGGCCTCGTTGGGCCGGTTGAGCGCGTGCAGAGCGATGGTGTACAGCCCCCGCGCCCGCTGGATGACGCCCGAGTCCGTCAGGCGACACCCCTCGGCGGTGAGCCCCGACGCTTTGGGGCATGGGCCCGCTCCCGGCTCGAGCATGCGCTGGAAGCGCGCTGCCGCTTCGGCGTACTGAGCGCCGTCGAGCAGTCCGCGGGCGACGTCGAGCTCCTCGTCATCGGACGCCTCGGCGCGGCCTGGAGCCAGGAGCAGGCTCAGAGCACCCCACGCGGCGATGGTCCGGATGGGTCGGAGGAGGCGGTCCCTGCGACGCACGAGCCGGCATTCAACCAAATCCTACGAGCCAAGGCACGGTTCAACGTGCTTGGCCTCGCTTTCTCCGCGGTTTCTGGGTCAGCCGCCCATGGGCCAGCCGACGGTGTTGTCCTCTCCGGCCTTGATCGTGACGAGCGCGCTCTTCTCTTTGCCAGACAGCAGGAATTTGCACGTCCCATCCCACACCGGCTGGGTCATGGGGATGTCCTGGCTGGCGCCGACGTTGAGCCGGAACGCACCACACACCGCCTGGCCTCCTTCTGGACCGGCGAGCTTCACGCGCGCGGGCTTGAACTTGAGGCTCAACTGCACGATTTGCGGCTTGTCCGGCTCGCCTTCCTTCAGCGCATGGACCGGGAACGACAACGAGACCGCGCCGGGCTCACAGCTCTTGTCCCCCGCGGCGGGCGTGATCTTGGCGCTGTGCGACCCCACCTTCAACACGTAGGGCACCGCCTGAGCGTGATCGAGTGGGCTGCCATCCACCTCCAGGCTGGCGCCGCGCGGCTGCACCACGAAGCGCACGCGCCGCTCGCCGCTGCCAGCGACCGCCAGCGCGCTCGCCGTCGAAGACGGTCCCGGCCTGACAGCCGTGTCGAGCGCCGGATCGCTGGAGGGTGAGGCACTCGCCGAGGATGAGGCCAGCGCGCTGGGCGCTGGAGCGGTCGCGACACGCGGCGTCGCCAACACGGGGTTGCGCACGGGCGGAAACTGCTCGTCGCGGGAGGTCGGGCTGTGCTCCTCGGTGGCGGAGAGCTCGGTGGGGTCTCCGCGCAGGGCGCGCACGGCGCCGTACGCGCCTCCGCCGAGCACCACGCAGGCGATGGAGAGCAGCCCCACCTTTCGCCACAGGGCCGAGGCGGAGCGGCTGGATCCGAGCTGGGTCAGGCGCTTGAGGATGGCGACGTCGTCGGGGGCGAGCGCGTGCGCCCTGTTGAAGTCCATCGCGGCCTCCGCGTTGCGCTTGGCCCGCCTGGCGTTCTCCGCGCGCGCGACCAGGAGCGGCACCAACCGGGCGGTGAGCTTCTCGCGATAGCCGTCGGGATCACGAAAGTACTCGGTGATCTCCTGGCGTCCATCGCTGAGCCCGAGCGCCTCGAGCTCCTCGCGGAGGAGCGCGGCGAGCGCCGCCGGGGTCTCCGGTCGATCGGCCATGTCCATCGCCAAGGCGCGATCGGCGATGCTCGAGAAGCGCGCCCCGACCACAGGCCTCTCCAGCTCTGCGCGCTCGTAGCGACCATCGAGCACGCGGCGCAGCACCTGCGCAGGGTTTTTGCCATCGAACGGCAAGTGGCCGACGAGGCACTCGTACAGGATCACCCCGAGCGCAAACACGTCGGTGCGCTGGTCCACCTCGCCGCCCTCGATCTGCTCGGGGGCCATGTGCGCGGGGGACCCGAGCACCTGGCCGGTCGAGGTGACACCATGTGCGTCCAAAATTTTGGCGATGCCGAAGTCGGTGATCTTGAGCGAGAGCTCCTCTTTGCGGCGTGAACGGGGCGTGCGCGAGGCCGGCTTGCCCGAGCCGGGACCGCTCGAAGGCGGCCCGGCGCTCTTTCGAGTGGAGCTCTTGTTCGGAGCGACGTCGTCCTCGTCGGCAGCATCGCGTGGCGGCTCCTCCGCCGCGCTCGTTTCGACCGGCTCGTCGCCGGAGGGCCGGTCCGAGCTCGGCGGGGGCGTGGAGACCGTCACAGGCGCGGAGGGCAGCAAGCTGTCGCGCGGCTTCGGCAAGCCGACCAGCACGTTCTCGGGCTTGACGTCGCGGTGGATGATGCCGCTCGCGTGCGCATGCTCGATCGCATCGCACAGCTCGGCCACGATCGCGGCCCCGATCTCGGGCGGCATCTCGCGGTGGTCGAGCAACACCTTGCGCAGCGTGTGGCCGCGGACCAGCTCCACCACCAAGTAGCGCTCGCGATCCTCCTCGCTGGAGACGTCGTAGACCTCGACGATGCCGCGGTGCTTGAGCTTGGCTGCGGCGCGCGCCTCGGCGATGAAACGCGTGGCCACCTCGCGGTTCTCGCGCAGATGCCGGTGGATGATCTTGACCGCCACCTCGCGCTTCAGCCGCACGTCGCGCGCGCGGTAGACGGTGGCCATCCCGCCGTGCCCGATCTCCTCCACCAGCTCGTATTTCTCGAGCTTCGGGAAGTCGTCGCGCGCGGCGGGCTCGTTCATTCCACCACCACGACCCGTATCGAGTTGGTCGAGCCCGTCACACCGACCGGGGCGCCGAACATGGCGACGATGCGATCGCCCGGCGAGACGAAGCCGTTCGCCAAGAGCGATGCGCTCGCCCGTTGCACCATCTCGTCTGCGTCCCGCATGAGCTCGAGCTGGTAGGGTACCACGCCCCACAGCAGCGCCAGGCGGCGGCGCGTAGTCTCGTTGGGCGAGAACGCCACCACCGGCACCAGCGGGCGGTGTTTGGACGCGTACCGGGCGGTGTCGCCGCTCTCAGTGAACGCCACGATGAAACGCGCCCCGATATCGCGAGCGATGTCGCAGGAATTGCGCGCGATCGCCTCGGCCACGTTGGCGCGTACCCCCGGGACCTCGCTCGGCAACGGGTTGTAGAACGCGCTCATCTCCGCTTCGTGAACGATGCGGCTCATCATCCGCACCACCAGCTCGGGGTGGTTGCCGGTCGCTGTCTCGCCGGAGAGCATGACCGCGTCGGCGCCCTCGAACACCGCGGTCGCCACGTCGCTGGCCTCTGCGCGCGTGGGTCGGGTGGCGGTGACCATCGACTGCAACATCTCGGTGGCCACAATCACCGGCTTCTGGTGCTGGCGCGAGATGTTCATGATCTTGCGCTGCAGGATCGGGACGTACTCGGGTCCGATCTCCACCCCCAGGTCGCCACGCGCCACCATGACCGCGTCGGACACCTGGATGATCGACTCCAGCCGTTCGATCGCGCTCGGGGTCTCGATCTTGGAGACGATCGGCGTAGGCCTGCCCCAAGCCTCGCAGATCTCCCGCAAGAGGCGCACGTCATCGGCCTCTCGCACGAACGACAGCGCGACGTAGTCGACGCCGGCGCGGAGGCCAAAGGCCAAATCGGCCTTGTCCTTCTCCGTCAGCGCGCTGATCCGGACCCGCTTGGATGGCAGCGACACGCCCACGCGATCGCGCAGCACACCGCCGTGCACGATGTTGACCTTCACGCGCGCGCCTTCGATCGCGACGACGGTCATCGACGCTTGGCCGTCGTCGACGAGCACGCGATCCCCCTCGCACAAGTCCTGTGCGAGC
>CAZXMG010000067.1:0-47047 GCA_964641275.1 uncultured Polyangiaceae bacterium | reverse complement strand
GGGCCGCGAACCGTGCGATGAGCTTGGGGTAGACAACTCCTTTGACACGCACCGGCGGAGCCATGGCGCATGGTTGCCGGCTTGGGCGCATGGTTCCCGTAGCGAATCGCACGGTTGCGCTGGTCGGTCGCACCTCTTGGCTGAAAACGCCGAGGAATATCTTGGCGCGGCTCCATTCGCTTGCGGTTTCTCGCCGGGACAACAGGCGCAGTTGGGCAGCCATGCGCCATGGTCCCCCGCGTCGGAGCATGGTCCCCTGCGTCGGAGCATGGTCCCCTGCGTCGGAGCATGGTCCCCTGCAAGGCTCTCCAAAGGCCGCGGCGCGCACCACCACGAAGCGAGGCTAGGTGGCGTGTGGTGACGCCGCGAACGGACCCCTGGGCCCGCAGGCGCGGAAGACGTGTGGACTTGGCACTCCCAAGGGCCGCGGCAGCGCACCAGAGCGCTAGCGAGGCGAGCCTCGCCGAGCGATCAGCCGAACGAGGCGAGCGGCATGTCGATCGGGGTCGTGTCTTCGCGCGCCAAGATCTCTGCGGTGAGCTTGGCGTGGGGCAGAATGTTGCGCACGAAGTAGGTCGCGGTGTGGACCTTGCCCTCGTAGAAGGCGCGGTCGGCGGCGGTTTCTTCGCCGGGGGCCAGCTTGGCGAGCTTGTCGAGCGCCACGCGCGCGCCGTCGCACAGGAGCCAGCCACAGCAGAGCTCGCTCATCATCTCGAGCACGCGGTTGGCGGCGAGCGGCACGAGCTGCATGCGGCCCGACTGGAACCAGGTGAGCAGGCGCATGGCGATCGAGGCGACGGCCTCGTGCGCTTGGGCCAGGTCCTTCACCAGGGGACCGAGCTTCTCGTGCTTCTCGTTGTCGGAGATGAACTTGGCCACGTCGCCCAAGAACGCCTGCAGGTTGGCGCCACCATTCTGCGGCAGCTTGCGGCCGACCAAGTCCATGGCCTGGATGTGGTTGGTGCCCTCGTAGATGCTGAAGATCTTCGAGTCGCGCGCGTATTGTTCGACCGGGTAGTCCTGGATGAACCCCGCGCCGCCATAGGTCTGAATGGCGAGCTCGCACACGCGGAAGGCCTGGTCGGTGGAGTAGGCCTTCACCAACGGCACGAGTAGGTCGACCTGGCCCTGGTGGTAGGCGGCGGTCGCGTCGTCCTTGCCCTTGAGCACCTTCACGCAGTCACTGTGGTAGGCGAGCTTCATGATCAGGGCGCGAGGGCCCTCGGAGCGCGCCTTCATTTCCATCAGCATGCGGCGCACGTCGGCGTGCTCGATGATCGGCACGCGCGGCGCGGTGGCGTCTTTCCAGTTGGTGATGGAGGCACCCTGCTTGCGGTCCTTGGCGTACTCGAGCGCGCTTTGGTAGGCGGCGCCGGCCACGGATACGCCCTGCAAACCGACGCCGATGCGGGCGGTGTTCATCATCATGAACATCTGCTGGATGCCGACGTTCTCTGCCTGGCCCACCAGCGTGCCGATGCACTTGCCCTCTTCGCCGAAGCTGAGCACGCAGGTGGCGTTGCCGTTGATGCCCATCTTGTGCTCGATCGATGCGACCGTGACGTCGTTGGGCTCGCCCAGCGAGCCGTCGTCGTTGATGCGCACGCGCGGCACGATGAAGAGCGAGAGTCCCTTGGTGCCCGGAGGGGCGCCTTCGACGCGGGCCAACACCAGGTGGACGACATTCTCGGTGAAGTCCTGGTCGCCGCCCGAGATGTAGATCTTGGTGCCGCTGATCGCGTACTTGCCGCCCTCGAGTCGGGTGGCCTTGGTGCGGGCCGAGCCCACGTCGCTGCCGGCGTGCGGCTCGGTCAGGCACATGGTGCCGCCCCACACGCCGTGCAGCATGTTGCGCACGTAGCGGGCGCGCTGCTCCGGCGTGCCGAAGTGCGCGATGACCTCGGCGGCGCCGTGCGCGAGCCCTGGGTACATGTTGAAGGCAGGGTTCGACCCGCACATGAACTCTTCGACCGCACAGGTCAGTGTGTAGGGGGCGCCCTGGCCGTCGAACTCAGGCGAGGTCGCAAGCACCTTCCAGCCGGCCTCCGTCAGCTTCTGCCAAGCCTCCTTGAAGCCGGTGGGCATCTTCACGCGACCGCCCTCCAGGCGACAGCCTTCGCGGTCGCCGATCGCGTTGATCGGTCCGGTCACCTCACAGCAGAACTTGTAGGCCTCGTCGATCACCATGAGGCACTCGTCCTTGCCCCACGCCTCGAACGGCGGCTTGCCCAGCAGCTCCTCGAGCCCGAACTGCTCGAGCAACAGGAACTTCGTCTCGCGGAGATCGGCCTTGTAGCGATTCTGAGGCGTGGTCGACACGGGGTCCTCCTTGCCGAGGCGCGAGCTCACGGCCCCCTCATCGGCAGGTTCGCGGCAGCGGCGGCAGTGATGTTTCGTACAGAAACTATCTATGTGGTAGCACGGGGACGCGCTGCGTCAAAACGCCGTTTGCGGGCAAGAAGCAGCAGCCCGAGGAGCGCGAGGCCTCCGCCGCGCCGGCTGCCGGAGGTGGTGACGCGGCAGGAGCAGCCCTCGTCGCCCGCGTCGTCGCCACTGGCGCCACCCGCTCCGGCGCCTCCTTCGCCGGGCGGAGCGCCGGGCGGGGAGTCGATCAAGAACAGCTCGCCGGTCACGCTCCGCAGCACGATCGGGCGGCTCATCAGCTCGGGGCCGTCAGCGAGCTCGGCGAGCTCTGCGCTGGTGATCGGCTCGGCGTAGTTGGCGTCGAAGTCCCAGATGCGCGCCAGCGCGGGGGAGGACACGGCGCGCTTCAGCTCGGCGTCGATCAGGAACAGCGCGCCGGTCTCGTCGCGCACCAAGCGCGGGCGAGCAGCGAGCGGCTCGCCCGTTGGCAAGGCCTCAATGACGCCGGCCGAGACTTCGATCTGGTCCCAGAACGGGGAGAAGTGCCACGCGTTGGCCACGTCGTCGCTCTCGATCACGCGCCGCACGCCGCTCGGCAGCTCGAAGTTGCAGGTCATCGTCGCAGGGCTCTGACCGAGCTCGGGGGTGGTGCTCGTGCCATCCGAGGCGTACGCGCGGACCTCATGCGCGAGGCCGTCGAACAAGGACAGCGGCGGCGGGATGGCGAAGCCGTGGTCGCACGAGCCGAGCGTGTCGCACAGGTCCTCGCGCGGCAGATCGGCAAGGAACGGGTGACCCACGGTGGCGCCGTCGCCCGCCGCGCCATCGAAGTAGAAGCGCACGTCGATGGGGGCGTCGGGATCGCTCGGCGACTGGGCGTAGCCCGAGAGCGCGTCGCAGGTCGCGCTCTCGAGCAGGCCCGCGGCAGGCGTGGGCGGGGGACCGACGAGCGCTTGGTACGAGGTGACCAACGAAAGGTAGGGAGGCACGTACACGTCTCCCAAGCCGGACACGTTCTGGCGCAGGTTGAAGTGCAGGTGCACGGTGGTCGGGGTCCCACCGAACTCGTTGGACACCTTGCCGATGCGCTGGCCTTTGGTCACGTCGTCTCCGACCGAGACCTGCACCGAGCCCATGTGGAGGTAGTCGTAGCGCGTGCCGTCGGCCGCGGTGACGTACACGCTGTACGAGCCCACGTTGGTGACCGAGCCGGCCTCGGAGGCGACGACCCAATGTTCGTTGGCGTCGCAGCTGGCGGCGCGGATGTCTTGGCCTTGGTGGCCCGTGCCAGACGGGCAGAGCGGCATGTCCCAGGAGCGGGTCTCGCAGTAGTTGTCCCACCACGGGTAGCTGAAGTTGCCGACGTCGCACTGCGATCCACCAGGGCCTTGCGAGCCGCCGAAGCCCCACACCTGCGAATTGGCGTAGGCGGGGCCTGTCTCGATCGGGAAGCGCATGCCGGGCGCGTACACCTTGTCGTCCACGCGGCCGGTGCCCGAGCCAGAGACGAGCGTGCCCGGCGGCTGGAAGGTGAAGTCGTCCGCGAAGGCCGCGCTCGCGCTGGAGAGCGCGGCGGCGGTGAGCAGGGCAGCTGCGGCGAAGCGGCTCATCGCGAGCCCTCCTCGCCAGCAAACGATCCGCCAACGAACCGGAGCGATTCAACGAGCGACAGCGCGAAGTCTGGGCTCGCGCAGCGCGGGTCTTCGGACGGGCGCGCGCACTCGACCTCGAGCACGTAGCTCACGCCGTGCTCGTCCCAGCTCACGCTCCAGATGCTCTCGTTCTCGAGCACCCACGCCGGCTTGCCGCCGCGCACCTGCGACGCGCGTTCGGCCGGTCGGATGTGGCCGTAGCGGTGGGCGACCTTCGTGGCGCTCACGAACACGCTCACGCCCTTGCCGGTCTCGCGGTCGCTGAAGGCGGCGGTGGTGAACTGCGGCTTGTCCACCACGCGTGCGGCGCGCGTGAGGTCGAGATCAGCGGGCAGCATCACAGGCACAGTGGAGCGGGCCACGCGGACGCGCGCGTCTTCGGAGAGCGAGGCGACGACCGCAGCGTCGACGGTGCTGCGATCCGGCCAGCTCACGCGCAGCTGATCGAGCGCGCGCGGACGCAAGCGCTCCACAACCGGAGCTGCTTCCGTGCTGGTGTCTCGCTCGCCCTCACGGGGCGGCGCGTCCGGCGCGCACGCGACCAGCCAGCCAAGAGAGCAGAGGCCCAGCAGATACGGCGAGTGGGGCGGCACGACGGACGGACTTTGCCAACACTCCGAGCCCGGCGAGAAGCGGAAAAAGGCCTGCCCAGTGGTCTGCCTACATGTGGGTAACCGAGGCGTCAGCGGCGCTTGGTGGCCGCCGAGCCGTCGAGCGCGGCCGCGGCCTCGAGCAACGCTTCTTCGTCGCGCTCGGCGGCGGCTTCGAGCGCGCGGCGCAGCGGCTCGGAGGCGGTGGCTCGGGCCGTGATGCGCACGCGCTCGTGGGCGTCGGCGTCGCCGCGCTCGAGCCAGGCCACGGCCGCGGCCACGCGCTCGGCTTCGCTGTGCTGGGGATCGGCGACGATGCGCACGAGCGCGTCGGTGGCCAGGGCCTGGGCGCGATGCGAGGCGCTCGCGCCCGAGCCGAAGCCTCGCGCCTCGCGCAGCCAGTCGCCGGCGGAGCGGCCAGCGGTCACGATCGGCAGGGTGGTGGCCTCGCTGCTGGAGGCGGCCATGGCCTCGCGGATGCGCGACGAGAGGCGCTCCTCGGAGCCGTCGTCGAACGGGCGCTGGCCAGACACGATGCGCACCGTGCCCCCAGCGCGCAGCGTGAGCTCCACGCCGACGTCGCCCCGCTTGCCGGGCGGGGAGAAGGGGGTGACCCGCGTGATGTCGCGGAACGCGTGGAAGCGGGCGCGCCCGAGCCACCAGTGACGGATGCCGTCGAGGCCGACCTCGACGCGCCCGGGAGACACTGCCGCGAGCCAGCCGAACAGCCACATCAGCACGACGCCTATCGGCCAGAACGTGCTCAGCATGAGCGCCAACGTGAGCCCCACCGTTTGGGTGAGGACCACCGACGCGATCATCGCAGGCGTGAACCACCTCTGCCCGACCAGCGGCGACATGGCCATGAAGGTCGCCCGCTGCTGGCTAGCGCTCACCCCCAGCTCGGCGAGCAGGGTCTCGGCGGCGGCGAGCGACGCGAAGTCGAGCACCACCGGCTGCATCAGGTTGTGGCGTGACGGGCGGGCGTGCAGGAACACGCGTGCGCTGCCGTCTTCTCGCGGGATGATCACCGCGGAGCGCACGGTTGCCCGAGGGATGCGCAAGTTGCCCACGAACAGCGTGCCGTCCCGAATCTCGGGGGTGACCGCGCTTCCGCGCTGCCAGCGCTCGCCGGTGAGCGCAACCGTGCCCCAGATCATGCCCGCGCTGGCGAGGGTCACGCCCAAGATGGTGAACAACGCGTCTGCGCCGGCGTATGACCCCACCGCGGAGGCGAGCAGGCTGAGCAACGCGATCGACAGCGGCACACCGGCGCGCACCCAGTCGCGCAGCCGCAGCGTGACCCCCCTGCTCGTCACCGGCCCTTGCAGGCCTGCTTCACCCGCTCCTCGGCCTTGGCCAGCTTGACCGTCTCGCTGTCGCGCAGCTTGTCGCTTGCTGCGTCACAGGCGCGTCCGAGCGGCAGCTGATCGATGCGCAACGTGATGCAGCGGTGCGAAAGCTCCACTCGGCCCGGCAGCTTCTGCTCGAGCAGGTCCTTGTCCACGAACGCGGGCGCCAGCACGACCTCGAGCTCGTCGCACGCGTTCTTGAGATCCCCGCGCGAAGCGGCGTCCGCGATCGCCGTCAGCCGGGCTTCGCGCGGGTTCTTGACCTCCTCCACCGTCAGCACCGCGGCCCACACACTGGCGACGAAGCCGACCACCGTGAACGCCGCGGTGCCCGCCAGCGCCAGCCACACCGGTACCTCGTTGGCGTCGGGCGCGTCCTTCGCCTCCGGGCGGCCCGCCAGCGCGCGGCGCGCGCCGAGCACCAGCGCGAGCGACAGCCCACCGAGCAGCGCGCCGGGCAGGCCAAGGAGACCGAACAGCGCGCAGGAGCGGCCGTTGCCGTGCGCCTCGGCGATCAAGAACTCGCGCATGCCCGGCTCGTGCACCATGTTGCTCGCGGAGATCGAGTCGGCCTCGGCGCGGAGCGAGTGGGCGAGCACCCCTGCCACCGTGAGCGCGAGCCCGCCAGCGAGGGCCGCGAGCGCGCTGAGACCCAACGCGCGCGGCCGGTCGCGTTGCAGCGCGAAGCGCGCTGCCAGGCTGAGCAGCGACAAGGTGGAGAGCGCGACGCCCAGGAACCCGCCCAGGCCGGTGGCCCGAAAGGACGCGCTCGTGAGCAGCAGGTAGAACGCAGGCAGAAAGGCGCCAACCACGAGGGCGACGACGCGTGCCCGCGGCCGCTTCCACCAAGGCAGCTCGTCGCCGTCGGGTGGGAGGCTGGCAGGCCGAGCTGGCGGTTGGCTGGTGGGGCGCGCCGGCGGAGGAACGCTCGGGTCCGCGGTGCGCGGCCCGAACATGCTCTTGTTCTTGGGCGGCTCGGCGCTCGCGAACGGATCCGGCAGATCAGGCTGCGAGGGCATGTGCGCTCAGGCCGCGAGCGGGAAGCGGCGTTCGGTGCAGCCGTAGGCGTTGGGGGTGAGCTCGAGCACGGTGTGGAGCGGCATGGGCAGGTGAGGCGAGTCTCTCGGTGGCGTATCCATGAGGTACGCGTAGAGCGCGCGCAAGACCCCTTGGTGGCCCACGATCAAGATCGGGTGCTCGTGCCGCTCGATCTCGATGATGACCGGATCGAGGCGCTGGATCACGTCCCGGTACGACTCTCCGCGCGGGTAGCGGTAGTTGAGCTTGTCCTTGGCGCGGGCGGCGAACTCGTCGGGAAAGCGACGCCTCACCTCGGCGTAGGTCATGCCGTCGCACACGCCAGCGTCGATCTCGTCGAGCGCACGAAAGGAGACGGGCGGCTCGGGCAGGTACGACGCCGTCTCCAGCGTGCGCCTGAGCCGGCTGGTCCACACGCTGATGGGCTCGGGGCCGCGCCGGGTCTGCATGAACGCAGAGAGCGAACGCGCGAACGAGTGACCGCGCGGCGACAGCGGGCTGTCTCCCCCGATGCGGTCCTCCACGTTGAAGATGCTCTCGCCGTGGCGCACCATCCACAGCGGCCTGCGCTTGGTGCGCAGGTTCATCAGGAAGAAGACCACGCGCGAGAGGGTGTCGCCCTCGATCTGGTGGATGATGACCTTGCGGCCCTCGTCCACCAGCTTCACGAACATGCCCTCGTCGTCCTCGACCGTCTCGTACACGCGCTCGTAGTGCGCGATCCGCGCCAAGAAGTCGGCCACTGCCTCGCTCTCTGGCACGCCGACGTAGTCGGGTGAGTGCAACTTCGTCTCTCGCACGTTGCGATCGATCACGCTGGGCTCGCCGCACAGCGTCTCCACGAACACGGGTGTGACGCCACGCTCGGCGCAGGTGGCGCGGATCCAAGCGCGACGCTGCTTGGTGGAGTTGGTCGCGTCGTAGATCCCCACGTCTCCGCCGCTCTCGATCCAGCCGAGCATGTCTTGCAACGCCAGCTCGGCCACCTTCAGCCGCTCGGCAGCGCCCTCCTGATTTTCCGGATCGAAGAAGTTGTGGCTCACCTGGCTGCCCACCAGCTCGCGCCGGTAGGTGCCCACGTTGAAGACGCGCGTGTCGAACCCGCGCCAGCGGAGGTAGCGGGCGAGCTTGCGCGCGATGTACGACTTCCCGCGCGCGGGCAGCCCGACCATCACCAGGGCGATCTTCTGGCCGGTCGGCGCGAGCGACGGCATGCCTACTTCTTGCGCGACGAGGGCGGGAGATCTTCGCCGGCGAGCACGCGGTTCGTGCTCTTGCCAGGCATCCACGAGCGGACGGCGGTGCGCTCCTCGTCGTCCGCGCCGTACAGCGACGCGAGCGGCATCGGCGCGGCGGGGGTGATCCGCCTGCGCACCCCCGAGACTACGGGCGGTGCGATCAGGTCGTTGGCGCGGGTGGCGAGCTCTTCGAGCTGCTCGACCATCCTGGGGCGATCGCCGCCCAGCTCGGCGTTGACCAAGAAGCCGAACAAGCGCAGCTCTTTCGAGGTCTCTCGCGCTTCCTTGGCGACCTCCGCGCTCGCAGACTGGGCGAAGTCTTCGAGCTCGTCTGCCAGGGCCAACGCCACTTCTTCGGCGTCTGCGCCGGTGGCCCCCTCCACCTGAAGAAAGCAATCCAACTCGGCGCGGTGGTCGGAGCTCGGCAGGTGGCGGCGCGCGGCGGCGGGTTTGATCATGGTGCTAGCCAACGGGCTGGTCGCGCATACCAAAGGCGGTCACGGACGCGAACCATGAATCGCACAGTGAGGGCGCAATGCAGTGATACCAGAATTCGGGGCTCAGACGTTCTTGCGAGCGAGCGGCCGGGGTATGTCCCCATCCGTGAGCGCAGCGCCTCTCGATTTTCCCACGCGGGTTTGGTTCGCGTGGGTGTGCTTCTTTCGTGTGCTGTTCGACGGCGCCTTCGCGCGGCGCGTGTTCGACGTGCGTGACGCCCAGGAAGCGGGGCTCGCGCTGCCGCCCAAGGCCGAGCCGAAGACCGAGCAGCCGCCCGCGCCCGCGGCCAAGCCCCAAGAGCCGCCCCAAGGTCTGCCGCCCCAAGCCCTCCGGAACGAGGGAGCGCTGCTGTTGCTCCAGCTCTTGCAGCGCGAGGGGCGCTTCGTCGACTTCTTGCAACAGGACGTGAGCGCCTTCGACGACGCCGACATCGGCGCCGCCGCTCGTGTGGTGCAGGACGGCTGCAAGAAGGCTCTGCGTGGGCGCATCGAGCTCGAGCCGATCCGATCCGAAGCGGAGGGAGGCAAGCTCGTGCTCGACGACGAGGCACCGAAGGCGGAGCTGAAGCTGATCGGCGACGTGCCGGGCAAGCTCGACGGTGTGAGGGGCACGTTGCGACACAAAGGCTGGCGCGCGCGCAAGGCGGAGCTGCCGGAGCCCACCAAGGGCCATGACCATCACGTCGTGTGCCCGGCCGAGGTGGAGCTGTGAGCGTCGTCGTCGGCATCGACCTCGGCACGACCCACACGGCGATGGCGCGGGTCGAGACAGATGGAGACGCGCCGAGCGTCGAGCTCATCCCCGTGGCCCAGCTCGTGGGCGGGCAGACGCTCGAGGCGCGCACGCTGTTGCCCTCGTTTCTGTACTTCGGCACCGAGTCCGAGGGCGCGCTCGCGCTGCCTTGGGACGCGGAGCGCAACTTCGCGGTGGGCGAGCTCGCGCGCACCCGCGCAGTCGAGGCCCCGACACGCGTGATCTCCTCCGCCAAGAGCTGGCTCTGCCACGGCGGAGTGGATCGGCGCGCGGGTCTGTTGCCACAGCACGCCCCCGCCGACATCGAGGCCATCTCGCCCGTCGAGGCGTCGTATCGCTTGCTCGATCACCTGGTCGAAGCGTACGCGCACGCCCGAGGCGGGGAGGCGTTGAGCGAGCAAGACATCGTGCTCACCGTGCCCGCCTCGTTCGATGCCGCGGCGCGCGACCTGACGGTCGAGGCCGCGCTGGCGGCGGGCCTCGAGAATTTGACTCTGCTCGAGGAGCCGCAGGCAGCGCTGTACGCATGGATCGCGAAGCGAGGCGCTGCCTTCCGCAAGGAGCTGCGGGTGGGCGACGTGATCCTCGTGGTAGACGTCGGCGGAGGCACCACCGATTTCTCGGCCATCTTGGTGAAGGACGCCGGCGGCGAGATGGAGCTGTCGCGCATCGCCGTGGGTGACCACATCCTGCTCGGCGGCGACAACATGGACCTGGCGCTGGGGTTGATCGCCAAGCAGAAGCTCACCGCGGCGGGCAAAGAGCTCGATCGCCACAAGCTGACGAGCCTGACGTTTGCGGCGCGCGCGGCCAAAGAGAAGCTGCTCGCAGACGCCACGCTCGCGCAGGTGCCGATCGCCATTGCTGGCGGCGGTTCGGCGTTGGTGGGCTCCACGCTGCGCACCGAGCTCACGCAGGCCGACGTGGAGCGCACGCTGATCGAGGGTTTCTTCCCCGAGGTCGAGCGGAGCGCGCGACCGCTCAGCCGCCCGCGGGTGGGCCTGCGCGAGCTGGGCCTGCCCTACACGCAGGACGCCGCGATCACTCGCCAGCTCGCCGGCTTCTTGGCGAAGCAGGCCACGGCCGGGGGCGGCGCTGGCGCGATGCTGCAGCCGACCGCGGTGCTGTTCAATGGCGGCGTGATGAAGAGCCCCCGCTTGCAGAAGCGCGTGCTCGATCTCTTGAGCGCGTGGCTCGAGGAGGAAGGCAAACCGTCACCGCGCGTGCTCGATGGAGGCGATCTCGATCACGCCGTCGCCCTGGGCGCCGCGCAATACGGCCTGGTGCGAGCCGGCAAGGGTCTGCGTATTCGCGGCGGCACCGCGCGCTCGTACTACGTGGGGATCGAGAGCTCGATGCCCGCTGTGCCCGGTCTGGAGCCACCGATCTCCGCCATGTGTGTGGCGCCGTTCGGCATGGAGGAAGGCAGCGCTGCCAAGCTGCCGGAGGCCGAGCTCGGCGTGGTCGTCGGCGAGCCGGTCACCTTTCGCTTCTTTGGCTCGAGCGTCCGTCGCGCCGACCCGGCGGGCGAGCTGGTCGAGAGCTGGAAGGATGGCGAGATCGAGGAGCTGCCCCCGATCGAGATCACGTTGCCCCCCGAGGGGCGCCAACAAGGAGACGTGGTGCCGGTGCGTTTGGCCGCGAGCGTGACCGAGGTGGGCACCTTGCTGCTCGAGGCGGTGCCGAGCGAGCCGCGCAAGACAGACGAACGCTGGAAGATCGAGCTCAGCGTACGCGAGCCCGACACGTCGCCGTGAAGACGCGACGGGTCGTCGGCATCGATCTCGGCACCTCCAACACGGTGGTGGCCAGCGCTGGCGACGGCGGCACGCCCGAGGTCACGCCGGTCGTGCAGCGCAGCAGCGTCACCACGGTCGAGGCGCGCGCGCTCTTTCCGTCCTGCGCCTACGCAGCCAGCGAGGGCGAGGTCGAGCCGGACCCGCGCTTCCTGGAGCAAGGTGGCTGGGTGCTCGGGGAGCTGGCCCGTGCTCGCGGCGTCGAGGTCCCGCAGCGGCTGGTGTCCTCGAGCAAGAGCTGGCTGTGTCACCCGCGCGCGGACAAGACCGCGCCGATCTTGCCGTGGGGCGTCGATGACGTGCCCAAGCTCTCGCCGGTCGATGTGGCGGCGCGTCTCCTCACACACGTGCGCAGCTCTTGGGACGCCCAGCACCCCGACGCGGCGCTGGCGGAGCAAGATGTGGTGCTGACGGTCCCCGCGTCGTTCGATGACGTGGCGCGCGAGCTCACCCTGCGCGCCGCCGAGCTCGCAGGTCTGCGTGCCCGTCTGCTCGAGGAGCCGCTGGCGGCCTTCTACCACGCCATGGCGCGCGGACAGCTCGAGCGGGTGACCGCGTGGATGCGCAAGCACCAGCGCGAGCGGGCGCACGTGTTGGTCTGCGACGTGGGCGGGGGCACGACTGACTTGTCGCTGCTCGAGGTGACGAGCGGCCGCGAGGTGGACGTGAAGCGCGTCGCCGTCGGCAGACATCTCTTGCTGGGGGGCGACAACATGGATCTGGCCCTGGCGCACTTGCTCGAGCCGCGGCTGGCGGGCGAAGGTCAACGCCTCGAGTCGCGCGAGCTGTTCGAGCTCACGCTCGCGTGCAGGCGCGCCAAGGAGCAATTGCTCTCGGCTGCCGGCCCGAGCGAACGGAAGATCACGCTCCTCCCCCGCGGGGGCAACCTGTTCGCCGGCCTGAGGAGCGCAGTCCTCACGCGTGAAGAGGTGGAGCGCGTGGTGCTCGAGGGCTTCTTCCCCAAGGTGGAGCCGGGAGCCCTGCCTGGCCGGGCGCGCGTGGGCTTGGTGGCGCTGGGGCTGCCGTACGAGCGCGACGTGGCGCTCACCCGGCATGTAGCGGCCTTCGTGGCTCGCCACGTCCCCGCTGGCGAAGCGGTGGACGCGGTGCTGCTCAACGGCGGTGTGTTCCATTCGCAGCTGCTCGGTGACGCGCTGCTCGCTGCCGTCGCTGCGCTCGGCCCTACGGCGCCGCTGCTCCTCGACCACGCCGACCCCGATACGGCGGTCGCGCTCGGCGCGGTGAGCTTCGGGCTCGCGCTGCGAGGCCAGGGCCGCCGCGTGTCTGCCGGTACCGCCAAGAGCTACTTCATCGCCGTCGGACGTTCGGATCGCGGTCGCCCACTTTCGATGTGTGTGATCCCGCAAGGCGCGGAGGAGGGGGTGCCGCATCGGGCGCACACCGTCCTGCGGCTCCTGCTGGGCAAACCCGCCCGCTTCGATCTGTTCACCAGCGATCGAGCCGGGCTTTCGGAGGCAGGCACCGTGATCGAGATCGACGAGGCCGAGTTCGATCAGCTGCCGCCCCTGACTGCCAGCGTGCCCGGCGGCAGCGCCGGCGGCACGGTCGAGGTCACGCTCGAGTCCGAGCTGACGCCGGTGGGCACGTTGGAGCTCCATTGCGTGGCGAAGGCGGACGCAGCGCTGCGCTACAGGTTGGCGTTCGATCTCAGACCACGCGAGGACGAGGGCAAGGCGCCGAGCTCGATCGCTCCGGCGTCGATGGCGCCGTCGCGGCGGCCGGCGAGCGCGTTCGACGACGCACTCGCCGCGATCACCAAGGTGTTCGGCAAAGGCAGCTCGGGCGAGCCCAAGGACGCGAAGAACTTGGCACGCGAGCTCGAGCGCTTCTTGGGAGATCGCGACGGCTGGAACAGCGACACGTCCCGCGCGCTCGCGGACCGCCTGATCGAGCACCTCAAGGGGCGTCGGCGCACGTTGGATCACGAGCGAGTGTTCTTCCATCTGCTCGGCTTCTGCCTGCGTCCAGGGATGGGTGCTCCCGGCGACGCGGCGCGCTGCGCCGCCGTCGGCCCTCTGTTCATGGAGCGTCTGGCGTTCCCCAAGGAGTCGCGCGGATGGCAGCAGTTCTTCGTGTGCTTTCGGCGCGTGGCAGCTGGCCTCGACGAGGCGCTGCAGGTCGCCATGCGCAACGATCTCGACCCTTTCATTGCGCCCAGCGAGCTCAAGCTGAAGAAGCCCAAGACGCACAAGCCCGAGGCGAGCGACTACGAGATGATCGAGCTCTGCGCACACCTCGAGCACTTGCCGCCGATTCGTCGCAGCGAGCTCGGCTCGTGGATCCTCGAGCGCACCTGGACCAAACGTGACGGTCGTCTCTGGGCAGCGATCGGCCGGCTCGGAGCCCGCGTTCCGGCCTACGCCAGCGTGCACCGCGTGATCAACCCGAACGTCGTCGAAAAGTGGATCGATCAGCTCTTGCGCGACAAGTGGGCCGACCTGCCTACGGCGCCGAAGGCCATGAGCGAGCTTGCGAGGATGACTGGCGATCGTGCGCGCGACATCGCGCCCGCGCTGCGGAGCGAGGTGGTGCGTCGGCTCGAAAAAGAGGGCGTCGGCGAGGTCCTGCTTCGACCTGTGCGCGAGGTGGTGGAGGTGGGTGGAGAGGAGCGCGCGACCTTCTTCGGGGAGCGGCTGCCGCCAGGTCTGTCGCTGGCTTTGGGCGGCTGACCACTCGGCCGCGACACGGATGCCATGGAGAAGGTGTGTTCGCGGCGGCACCTTGTGAAAAAGAAGCGTGTTTCTACGGCCCTTCGAGCGTGGCACGCCCGCTGCTTTCGGCCTCGGGACCGATGCGGCGCTTGCTTGGCTTGCTTCCCTCTCTCTCCGTCGCGACGCCGCAGCGCGACGAAATCGTGCTCGTCTCCGCGGTGCTTCGCCTGCTCGTGATGGTCAGCGTGTGGCTCGTCGCAGCTCCAGCGCAGGCGAGGGAGTGCGACCTCATGTCGGTGGAGGATGTGGGGATGGGGTTCGTCATCCCCACACCCGGCTGCAGCGCGACGATTCACGGCGATGTGGGCTTCGGGTTGGGAGACACGTTCCCCAACCGAAGGCCAGAACAGCTGGACGCGCTCGACGTGCGGCTGTTCGCGGAGCTCGGCGTGCTGCTCCCGGTCGAAGGTACGAGGCGCTTCGAGATGGGCCCAGTCGTGAGCATCGCGGGGCTGAACAGCGCACGCGATGGTGAGTTTGATCGGATCTCGCTTTCGGGCCTGCTGCACACCCGTGTCTGGTTCGCCGACGACATCCTGACCTTCGACACCAGCCTGGGCCCGAGCGCGAATTGGCGCGGCAGCAGCCTGCATCCAGGGCTGTTCGCGTCGATCGTCCCAGGCGTGCACGGCGTGGCGGGCCTCGAGCTGAGCTACGACTTCCTGCCGTTCAGCAACGAACACCGCGTGATGGGCGGCTTGCGGATGACTTGGGGTGCGGCGGTGGCCGCGATAGGCTGTGCTCTAGGCTCCCGTTGCGCGGGCTAGCAGGAATTCAAACATGACTTTCTTTCCTCGCTTCTCTGGCTCCAGGTCCCGCTTGCTCGCCCACGCGCGCGCCTATTCGCTGGGCCTCGGCACCTACCTGCTGCTCACCTTCGGAACGATGGGGGCCAGCTGCAACGGCGACGAGTGCTTTCACGATTGGCAGTGCGGCGACTCCGAGATTTGCGTCCCGTACGACGGTGACAACACCTGCTTCTATTCCCCCGTGTGCAACTCGGACGACGACTGCGCTGGCGAGGAGTGTTTCCCTCGGCTCGGTCGCCAGGTGAACAGCGGCAACCGCGATCCCTTCACCACGGACGACCCGGTGAAGAAGACGTGCGGAGGAGACTCCGGCCCACCCGAGCCAGTCGACAGCGTCGGCTGCGGCTTCAGCTCGGACGACGACTCGAGCGTGGGCGGTGAGGACAGCGTGGGCGGGTTCGACAGCTCGGGTGGCTTCGGTGGCGATGGCCTCGGCGGGTTCGGGTTGGGCGGCGGGGGGTTGGGTGGTGGCGGCGGCTTCGGGGGCGCGGGTGGCCTCGGCGGTGCGGGTGGCGACGCCGGCGGTGCCGCTGCTGGTGGTGCTGCGTCGGGTGGTGCGGGTGGCAGCGGGGGTGGGGCGTGAAGCGCTCGATCCTTTGCGTAGCCGTCATGCTGCTGGGCACGGGCTGCGGTCCTGATCTCGAAGCCATCTGTGATGACTTCGTCGACCAGTGTGGCGATCTCAACAGCGTCGAGCAGTGCGTCGAGCGGGGCGAAGCATTGGAGGACATGTCGTACGAGCTCGAGTGCGATGCAGAGTGGCGCGACTACTTGCAGTGCCTCGACCAGGCTTCCTTCCTGTGCGATGTCGGGGAAGACGAGTGCGGCGCCGCTCGCGTTCGCCTGGAGAGCTGCGGCGTCGACTTCTATGTGGTCGAGTAGCCCAGGGCGCGCGTCCGCCTCCGGTTGACGCTATCTTCGCGGCGTGACCGCGTTGCTCCTCGCCTTCGGTCCGCTCGCGCTGTACGGCCTTCTGCTCCTGGTCCGCGTGCTCGCGCGCCGCGGGCCTGATCGTCGCGCGCTGAACGTCGAGCTGAGCGCGCTCCTGGCGCTCTACTTCCTCGCCACCTCGGCGCTCGGCGTGTTCTGGGTGGCCAACCAAGAGCTCCCGCCGTTCGACCTGCACTACTCGTTCGGGTACGCGACCACGTTGCTGGTGCTCGCGCACCTGAGCTTCAACTTGGCCGCGGTCGTGCGCCACTTCGCGCGCGCGAAGCCCCGAGCGCAGGAGGCACGGCTGCGTCTGCCGCTCGCGTTGCGCGCGTTGGGGGGAATCGCCCTGCTCGGCGCGGCGTTCTTCCTGGGGCTGCGCGCAGGCACGACCGAGCTTCGCGTGGGCGGCGACGGTGCGGGCGAGTCGGCGTCGGCGCAGGCCATCGTTCGCTACCACGCGTTCTCCTCGCACTCGCGCACGGGGGTTCTTTTGCGGGCGCCCGCGGTCGCCTGGGAGTTGCCGGTGGCGCGCTACTCCGATCGCAGCGGCCTGGTGAGCACGCCGCTCCCCAAGCCTGATCCCGCCCGTCCCGTCCGCGGGGCCGACGCGCCGATGACGCTCGACGACCTCTCCACCCTGCTCTGGGCCGGGGCCGGCATCACAGACCGGCGGGGGGGACTCGACCTGCGAGCCGCAGCCTCCAGCGGCGCGTTGTTTCCTACGGAGCTGTACGTGTGGGTCCACGACCTGACCGGCCTCGATCCGGGCACGTACGCATACCAACCCGAGCATCACGCGCTCGCTCGCTTGCCGGGGCACGTGCCGCTTGCCCGCGAGCCGGGTGCCCAGGCGACGCTCATCGCGAGCAGCATGTTTCGCCGCTCGGGGCAGAAGTATCGCGACCGTGCTTATCGCTACGCCGCCGCAGACGCCGGGCACGTGCTCGGAAACGTGATCGAGGCCGCGGGAGCGCTCGGGCTCGGCGCGAGCGTGGTCGCTCGTTTCGACGATGGCGCAGTGGGGAGAGCCGTTGGCGCCGACCCGCGAGAGGAGGGCACCATGGCGATGATCGCGCTGGGGCCGAGCGTCCGGCCCAGCGTTGCGCCTGCTCCGCTCCTCGCCCCTGCACTGCCGCCAGAACAGGAGCTACCGCTCGGCGCCACGGCGCTGGCCCATTGGGCGACGGCGCTCGAGCCGGTAGCCACGCGGGACCGCCCTGACCAAAGCCAGGTGTTGCTCCCGCCGCGGCCGCCTCGGACGGCCGCCGTGCTCACGACCATTGCGGCGCGACGTAGCGCGCGAAACTTCCAGACCTCGCCCCTGACCCTGGAGGAGCTGAGCGCGGTCCTGGGCGGCGCCGCACATCCTCCATTGCTCTCGCGAGCGATCGTCACCTACCTGGTGATCGAGCGGGTGCAGGGCGTGGAGCCGGCGGTGTACCGCCACGACGCGGAGCGGAACACGCTCGGCTTGGTACGGCGCGGCGCTTGGGCTGAAGAGGCGGGACGGGCCGCGCTGGATCAAGACGTAATCGCAAACGCGCCGGTCAGCGTGATCTTGGCCTTCGACCGCGCCGTGCTCGCGGCAGAGGGTCCAAGGGCCTATCGGCAAGCCTTCCTCGAGGCCGGCATCGTCGGCGCGCGCTTGTACCTGGCCGCGCAAGCCCACGGCCTGGGTGGTTGCTCGGTGGGGGCGTTCTACGACCAGGAGGCCGCGGCGCTGCTCGGTGTGAAGCTCGACGAAGAGTGGCCAGCCCACTTCTTCGGGCTGGGCAGACCCGAGTGAGGCCTACAGGGTGTCGACGTGCCGGAAGCCAGCTGCGAAGCGATCACGGATGCTGCCCGCAATGGCGCCATTGACGCAGACCAAGAGGCTCGCGTCGGCGAACTCGCCGCTCAGCGCGCGCTCGGGGCTCTGCACGCGGTGCCCCAAGCGGAGGCTGCCCTGCTTCTTGGGGTTGGCGTCGAACACGCCGTGCACGTCGCGGGATCCCAACGCGGCACGCGCGCAGGTGGCGTAGAAGCCCGCGCCGTAAAGGAACAGGCGGCCCTCCGGCGGCATGCGGTCGGGCAACGCCTTGATGCGTCGATCGAGCTCTAGAAACGGCTGAGCTGCGGACAGCGAGCGGGCGAGAGCGTCGGCGGGAGGTGAAAGCTCGCTCGCCGTCCCGCCCGAGCTCCTGGCCACGAGGATGAGAGCCCCGACGCTGGAGGTCTCGTCGACCTCGACGACCTCGAAGCCAGCGGCGCACACGAGCGCTGCCAGAAGCTCGGCGCTGAAGTGGTGTCGGTGATCCGCGCAGGCGAGATCCACGGGGTTGGTCGCGAAGTTGGGCACCATGAGGTAGAGCGTTCCCGAGGGCGCGCTGATGGACCGCAGGTACGCGAGCGATGCCCGCGGATCTTGGTCGTGCTCCAGCACGAAGAACGAAATGACCACATCGAAGCAGCGGCTCTTCGGCCTTTCGCCGATGAACACTCGATCCTGGCCGAGCAGCGCCTTGAGCGGCGCCTCGTAGCGGGTGCCGAGCTCGAACGCGGTCAGATCGTGAAAACCAGTCTTGCGCAAGCGACTGAGAATGCGGCCGCGGCCAGCGCCCAGCTCGAAGATGCTGGTATCGGGGGGGCGCTGCGCCATCACCTTCTCGAAGAACACGCCGAAGTCCAGATCGGTGCGATACACCACGCTGCCGTCGCGCGTGGAGACGATCTCGTCCATCCCGTCATCGCTCAGCGTCGCGTCGTAGTCGGACTGGTAGTACCCGTCCGCGAAGGCGGAGGTGTGCGTGAACAGGTGGCCGCAGTGGCGACACACTTGCAAGGCCGAGGCGGCTTCGAGCAGCTTGGATTCGGAGGTCACGCTCACCGCTTGGGTGGTGACGACCTGTGAGGTGTGTGCACAAAGAGGGCAGCGTTCGCTCATGCGATCACCTTCTCGGGGTGAAACTTGGTGAAGTCCCCGCCGTCTTGCCATCCGCCCATCCAGTTGTTGCGGATCCCGGTCGGCTCCGCCATGTCGAAGTATCGGACCTGGCAGGTGATGCGGCTATGGGCCGGGTGTCGATTCCAGCCGGATCGGTGCAGCAGCAGAAAGTCGATGAAGACGACGTCGCCGGGCTCGGTGTCGAACGAGACGATGGGGTAACGCGAGGCGATCGCTTCCACCTCGGGGATGACGAAGGTGCTCGTGTAGTCGCGCCGCTGGTTCATCGGATCGAGGCAGCGCACGGGCAGGATGCCCTCGCGGTGGCTGCCTTTGGCCAGGTCGACGGGGCCGCAGTCTCGGTCGACGCGAGAGAGCGCGAACCAAGCCACGAGGCCGCGAGGAGACGAGATCTGTGAGTGGTACTCTTGGTGCCAATCCGACCGCCATTTGTCCTCGTGCGGGAGGTCGAGTCGAATGCCAGCGCCTCGGAACGCCACGCCCGGGAAGGGGGTCTCGAGCAAAGTGGCAACGGCACGTCGCATGGCGCTCGAGCCCAAGAGCCCCCAGAACGGCAACACCTTCCGCGCGGCGTCGTACACGCGCCCGAGCGCCGGCCGATCGCGCCGCGCGAGCTCCAGGATCTTTCCGTGGATCTCGGCGCCCACCCGCCCACGATCACTCCGGGCGAAGCCGCCTCTCGCGCACAGCAAGTGATCGAGCGCGCACAGACTGTCCGTCACTTCGTCCGGCGCGAGCAGCCCCTTCGCAAGCGCAAAGCCATCGCGCTTGTAGTCGCTCAGAAAGCTCTGTTCGGGGCTCACGCCGCCACCCCCTCGATCAACGGTGCCATGAAGTCCTTCATCGGGCGCGACGCCAACCGTGAGCGGTGCGTCGCCGCGAGCTCGCGCAGGTCGCTGCGCGCGCGCGTCGACCTGAGGAGGTCGATCACCCCTCGTTCCCGGCTCCACACGAACACGTCCTCCAGAGGCTCCTGGTTCTCGCCGCAGTCACCTGCCACCACACACTCGTTGGCGACTGCGTAGAGCACCCTGGCGTGAGGCAGGTGCGTCATGGCCTCGCTCTGCCGCAACGTCAGGATGATCTCGCTGCGCGCGATCAGATCGTTGCGATACAGCGGCGCCGCGTCGAACACCGTGGCCACGCGGTAGCCGAGTTGGGACAGCTCGCTCAGCACCTTGCGTCTGTGCTCGGTGATGCTGCCGTACCACATGAAGTCCAGGTCTTTGCTGGCGCGATGCCGGATCTCCTGCATCTTGGCCTGGTAACCGAACCGGAGCAGGCGCGCCTCGATGCCGAGCGCTGCGAGGGCGTGGAGATTCTCGGGTGACGAGTCCCACACCGCGCGAGCCTCGCGGCAAAGGGGCAAGATCACCCGGTCGAGACGGTCGCCCGCCTCGCGGTTGATGGTGCGTCCGTGAACCATCTCGGTCTGCAAGACGACGAACGGGGACCCAGTGTCGAGGATCGCCTCTGCATCGCGTTCGTCTCGTAAGAGGTGCACCCCGCACAGCACGTTGACGCGGTCGGGCTCGAGCTTGTTCTGCGTGATCGACACGTCGAGGCCGAGATCCTCCAGCGAGAAGGCCACCATGCGCACCGAGTCGAACAAGAAGTGCGTGAACGGGAATCCCGGAGGATCGATCACCGTCAGGTTCCAGCGCATCGTCCGCGACCAAGCAGCAAGCGTGCCCAGTCGTGATCGGTCTCTGCGGGGACGCCCGCCCGCTTCGCTGCGGTCTCGAGGGTCACCCGCTTGACGCTCGCCGTCACCGGCTTGGCGAAACAGCGGAAAAGCGGGCCGTTGAACGGGCTCGCGGCTCCGGCATCGGCCTTGCTTTGGCATCGGCCGTGGTCACCGTCTCGCTGTGCTTGATCGTCCGCAACGAGGCGCGCTTCCTGGAGGCGTGCCTGGCTTCTTGCGCAGGGGCGCACGACGAGATCGTGGTGGTGGACACGGGCAGCACGGACGGCACGCAGGACTTGGCGCGGGCTCATGGGGCCAAGCTGGTCGAGTTTGCCTGGTGCGACGACTTCGCCAAGGCGCGCAACGCTGGGGTGGCTGCGGCCCGCGGCCAGTGGATCCTCCAGATCGACGCCGACGAACGTTTGGCTCCTGGCGCGGTAGCAGCGATCCGCCGCTTCGTCGCCGAAGGAAGCGCCGATGTCGGGCTCTTCCGCATCCACGACGCGACGTCGCTGGAAGCTAGCCCGGCTGCGATCGTCAGCGGCCAGTGCCGCCAAGGTGAGCGCCTGTTGGTGCCTCGCCTGTTCCGCAACGCCGATGGCTTCGCCTATCACGGTGCGATTCACGAGGACGTGGGCGAGTGGATCGTCCGGCGCAGCATGTCGCTGGCCGGGGTGGACGCTGACATCGTCCACTTCGGACGAGTGCCCGAGATCGCCGCTCAGCGCAACAAGGCGGCGCGCAACCAGAAGCTGCTCGCCGCCTGGCGCGACGCGGACAAGGATGACTTCGCCGCGCTCGGCTACCTCGCGTGCGAGCTCTACGAGTCGGGCGACTCGGCGGCTGCTCGCAGCGCGGCCGAGGAGGGCTTCGCTCGTCTCGCCGCGGGTCGCGCTCCCGCGCATCGATCGGCGCTGCGCCTGGCGGTCGCCAAGGCGATCCTCGAGCTGGAGGACGGCGATGGGCGCGCTGTGCTGGAGACGTTGCGCCTGTCTCGGGCGCGCGATGGCGAGCACCCGGACTACTGCTTCCTGGAGGGCCGCGCTTGCGAGCAACTTGCGCTCACCTCGCGCGGTCGCGCGCGACAGCGCTGGCTCGCACGCGCAGAGAAGAACTACGAAGGTGCGCTCGCCCTCAGCCACGTCGACTACGCCCAGCGCTTCGTGCCCGGCTCCTCGGGGCATGCCGCGCGTGTGGCGCTGGCAGGCGTTCGCATCTGGCAAGGCGCAGGCGAACGCGCCCTCTCGGACGTGGACCAGGTGCTGGCGGAGGACGGGGGACACGAGCAGGCCCAACTGTGTCGCGCCGAGGCGCTGACGGACCTCGGTCGTGCGGTCGAAGCTCTGCCGCTGCTCGAGCCGTTGCTCGGAGCAACACCCGACGCCTGGCTCTTGGCCTCGATCGCGGCGGAGTCGCTTGGCGCGTTGGACGACTCGCTGGCCATGCTCGAAGTTGCCGGACAGAGGGCACGCGCGGGCCATTTGGTGGCGCGGCGCCGCGAGCGGCACGTCGATGCGCTCACTCGTCGCCTCGCCTACCTCGGGCGCCCAGAAGTCACCGACAGCGCCACAGGCGTGCTGGTCGCGCTCGCGGCGGGCCTGCCCTTCGTCACCGGAACCGACACCTCCCGGCTGCAGCCCAACGAAGAGTCCCGCGTGTTCGTGCAGAACCTGGCGCGGCTGGGGCGGCACGACGCCATCGAGCGCCTGTTCTCGGCGCGAGCGGAGCAGGCGGTTCCAGGCGTGCGCGAGCAAGCCGTGCGCGCGCTTGGTGAGCTCGGCGTGACCGTCGAGGACGACGGCGCTCCACCGGTGATCGTCGCCGCCGCGCGTCGCGCTGAAGACCTCGAGCTCTTGCGCGCCATCCTCGCCGCCCACCCCGCAATGGAGGTGACCGTGCTCGCGCCCGGAAGCGAGGTGCCCGAGGGCCAACTGGCACGCGGTCGCGGGAGGCCCGTGTGGATCAGCGACCGCGCCTTCGAGCAAGTGGCGATCTGGGGCGAGAAGCTGCCTCACGCGACGTTCGTGCTGCTCGGGCGCGAAGACGACGACGTCGAGATGGGCCGCGGCGTCGCGCGCCGGGTCCTGGCGATCCAACGCAACAACTTGGTCTCGCGACCCAGCGAGACGTTGGCGCAGTTGTTCGCGTTCGTGGGGGAACCGACGCACGACGGACCGCTCGCCAGTTTGAACAACCAATACGGATCGCTGCAGGAGGTCTCGGCATGAAGGTCGTCATTCTGGCCGGGGGCTTGGGCACGCGGCTGGCCGAAGAGACCGAGGTTCGACCGAAGCCCATGGTCGAGGTCGGTGGCAAGCCCATTCTCTGGCACATCATGAAGCACTTCTCCCAGCACGGCTTTCACGAGTTCGTGATCGCGCTGGGCTACAAGGGCGAGTACATCAAGCGCTTCTTCGTCGACCTCTTCGCGCTGCAGGGCGCCATCACCGTCGACGGCGCGACGGGTCATGTCCGCCGCCACCCGGGGGGGCGCGAAGACTGGCGCGTGCACCTGGTCGACACCGGCAGCAGCACCAACACCGGTGGTCGCATCCGTCGCTTGCGCGGCATGCTCGGTGACGAGCCGTTCCTCGTGACCTATGGGGATGGCGTCAGCGACGTCGACCCGAACCAGGTCGTCGCGTTCCACCGCGCCCACAAGCCGCTGGCGACAGTCACGGCAGTGAGGCCGCCAGCCCGCTACGGCGGCCTGTTCTTCGAGGGGCCGCTGGTCACTCGCTTCACCGAGAAGCCGCAGGCAGGTGAGGGCTGGATCAATGGCGGCTACCTGGTGCTCGAGCCCGCCGCGGTGGAGCTGATCAAGGGCGACGACACCAGCCTCGAGGCCGAAGTGCTCGAGGAGATCGCAGCCAAGCGAGGCCTGGCTGCGTACAAGCACGACGGCTTCTGGCAGTGCATGGACACCATCCGCGACAAGCGCTTCCTGGAGTCGCTGTGGACCACAGGCAAAGCGCCCTGGCAAAATTGGGAGGCCGCGTGAGCGCGCTGACGGCGCGCGAGATCTGCGCCTGCCGCGCCTGCGGGCGGGGTGACCTGTCGATGTTGCTCGACTTGGGCTCGATGCCGCTGGTCAACGCGTTGTCGGGCGACCAGGCAGGGGCCCGCAGCGCAGCTCGATTCCCGTTGGCGCTGGTGCACTGCGCCGGTTGCTCGCTGGTGCAGCTCAGTCACGACGTCCCCCCGCAGGCGTTGTTCAGCGACTACAGCTACTTCTCCTCCTACTCCGAGACGATGCTGCGCCATGTGGAGCGCTTGGTGGGAGAGCTGTGCGAGCAGCGGCGGCTCGAGACACGCAACCTGGTGATCGAGATCGCCAGCAACGACGGCTATCTGCTGCAGTTCTACAAGGCCAGAGGCATTCCCGTGCTCGGCATCGAGCCCGCGAGGAACGTCGCGGACGTGGCCATCCGCGAGCGCGGGATCCCGACGCGTGTCGAGTTCTTCGACGAGGCGCTGGGCGCCCGTCTGGCGGAGGAAGGCAGCGCGGCGGATGTGCTGCACGCGCACAACACGCTGGCGCACACGCCCGATCCGCTCGGGTTCTTGCGCGGCATGGCGGCGGCGCTCGCGCCAGGCGGTCTCGTCTGCATCGAGGTGCCACACGTGGTCCCCTTGGTGGAGTCGGCCGCGTTCGACACCATCTACCACGAGCACTACAGCTACTTCTCCCTCACCGCGCTCGACCACCTGGCTGCTTCGGCGGGCCTCACGATCGTGCGCGTCGAGCAGCAAGCCATCCATGGCGGCTCGCTCCGCGTCTTCGCTCAGCGCAGCGATGGCCGTCCCAGCGTCGACGAGAGTGTGAGCGCGATGTTGCGCCAGGAGCGCGGGTGGGGAATCGGTAACCCCGCGAGCTACCGCAGCCTCTCCGAGCGCGCGGAGCGCACCAAGAATGGGCTGCGCGGTTTCGTGGAGGGGGCGCGTCGCTTCAAGCGCCCGATCGCCGCCTATGGCGCGTCCGCCAAGGGCTGTGTGGCGCTCAACTTCGCGGAGATCGATTCCGACGACATCGTGTTCGTCGCGGATCGGAACCCGCACAAGCAGGGCCGCTTCGTGCCCGGTACCGGGCTGCCGGTGTCCTCTCCGGTTCGGCTCTTGCAAGACATGCCAGCGTTGACGCTGCTCACCACCTGGAACCTGCGCGACGAAGTGCTCGCGCAAGAGTCTGAATACCGCCGTCGCGGCGGTCGCTTCGTCGTCCCGATTCCCCAATTGGAGGTCCTTCCGTGAGATTTCGAGAGCTGAGCATTCCTGGTGCGTTCGTCGTCGAGGGGGATCCGCGTCGCGACGGTCGGGGCAGCTTCGCCCGCGCGTTTTGCGCCCGCGAGTTTGCCGAGCGGGGGCTCGACGTGAGGGTCTCTCAATGCAGCGTGTCGCGCACGGCGCAGAAGGCGACCATCCGCGGCATGCATTACCAACGGCCGCCGCACGAGGAAGCCAAGCTGGTGCGCTGCCTGGCAGGCAAGGTGTGGGATGTGATCCTCGACCTGCGCGAGGGCTCACCGGCGTTCGGTCGCTGGGAAGGCATCATGCTCAGCGAGGACGCGGACCGCGCGATGTACATCCCCCCCGGCGTCGCGCATGGCTTCCAGACGATGACCGAGGACGTGGTGCTGTACTACCAGATGTCGGCGCCCCACGCGCTGGAGGCATCCGCCGGCGTGCGCTGGGACGACCCCTACTTCGGCATCAGCTGGCCGATCCCCAACCCGGTGCTGTCGCCTCGCGATCGCGAATTGCCCTTGTATCGGGCCGCGCGGGACAGCGGTCTGATTCCCAAGGCGCCCGAGTCGCTTCGAGTCGCGTCGTGATGGTTGTGGGCTCCACCCACGGCCAGGAGCGAGCGCGGCGCACCGTCGTGATCTCACAGCCGATGTTCTTCCCGTGGGTGGGGTTCCTGGAGCAGCTCGCTTTGGCGGACGAGCTCGTGGTGTACGACGACGTCCAGTTCTCCAAAGGCAGCTTCACCAACCGCGTGCAGCTCAAGACCGCGCACGGAAGCGAGTGGCTCACCCTCCCGCTGCGGGGGCTGTCCTTGGGACAGGCCATCCGTGACGTGCGCGTGGACGAGCGCGCTGGCTTCCGCCGCAAGCACTTGACCACGCTCGAACAGCGCTACGCGCGCGCCCCACACCAGGCCGCCATGATGAAGGTCGCCGAGCGCGTGTATGCCGTACGCTCGGACTGGTTGGTCGACATCGCGCAGGAGAGCACGCTCGCGCTGGTCGAGGCCTTCGGCCTCTGCATCCCGGCGCCACGCATTGCGTCTTCGCTCGGTGTGGCGGGCCGGTCCAGCGAGCGGGTGCTCGCCGTGGTGACGCGTTTGGGGGGCACGCACTACGTGACGGGCCACGGCGCGAAGGCGTACTTGGACCACGAGGCCTTCGATCGTGCGGGCGTCTCCGTCGAGTACATGAGCTACCGCAAAGAGCCGTACCGTCAGCTGTTCGGCGCCTTCACCCCGTACGTCAGCGCGCTGGATCTGTTGGCCAACGAAGGCCCGGCCGGCGCGCGCTTCATCTGCTCTGGCGCGGTCCCGTGGCGCGCCGCCCTCGGAAACGACCCCTCACCGCCGGTGCTGGCATGAACGAGACCGAACGTTTTCAGCGCGACAATGCCGACGATATCGCGGCCATGAAGAGCGACAGCGACCTGATGGCGATGAGCCGCATGTGGGCGCGCGCCGTGGCGCCCTACCGTTACCCGTACCACTTTCGCTGGATGGGTCGGCCCATCATCCAGGTGCCTCAAGACATCCTGGCGATGCAGGAGCTGATCTGGCAGGTGCGGCCGAGCGTCGTGGTCGAGACCGGTGTCGCGCACGGCGGGTCAGCCGTGTTCTACGCGTCGATGCTGGAGCTGCTCGGTGGAGAGGGCGTGGTCATCGGCGTCGATGTCGACATCCGCTCGCACAACCGCGCGGCGATCGAGGCCCACCCCATGGCCAAGCGCATTCGGCTGATCGAAGGGTCGAGCATCGACCCCGAGGTCGTGGCCGAGGTGTTTCGTCAAGTCGGTGACAGGGGGCCTGTCATCGTGACACTGGACTCGAACCATACGCGTGAGCACGTCCTGGCAGAGCTCCGGGCGTACGCCAAGCTGGTCAAGAAGGGCAGCTACCTCGTGGTGTTCGACACGTTGCTCGAGGACCTCCCCGCGCAGCTTTCGAGTGGCCGTCCGTGGGGGCCGGGCAATGGCCCGAAGACGGCGGTGGAGGAGTTCTTGCAAGAGAATCGTCGCTTCGTCATCGACGAAGACATCGACGCGAAGCTGCTCATCACGGTGGCGCCGCGAGGCTGGCTGCGCTGTGTGGAGGACGAGACATGAACGGCAGGAAGATCCCCGTCGCCGGTCCCTCGATCACCGAGCGAGAGGTGGACTTGGTGTGCGAAGCGGTGAGGACCGATTGGTACCGCGGTGCGGGGTCGATGGTCTCGCGCTTCGAGCGAGCATTCGGGGGGCGCATCGGCTGCTCCTATGCAGTCAGCCTCCCCTCTTGTACCTCGGCCCTGCATCTCGCACTCGCAGCGCTGGGTGTGGGACCGGGTGACGAGGTCATCGTGCCCGAGATCACGTGGATCGCGACGGCCGCGCCGATCATGTATTTGGGCGCCACGCCTGTGTTCGCGGACGTCGACCCGCTGACCTGGTGCCTCTCTCCCACCAGCGTGGAGGCGCACCTCAGCTGCAGGACGAAGGCCATCATCGGCGTGGATCTCTATGGCGGGATGTGTGACTGGCCGGCGCTGTCGGCCATCGCCCGGCCGCGCGGCATTGCGCTCATCGAGGACGCAGCCGAGGCGATCGGAAGCTCTCTGGACGGCATTCAAGCCGGCAATCACGCGGACGTCGGCACCTTCTCCTTCCACGGCTCCAAGACGCTGACCACCGGCGAAGGCGGCATGTTGGTCACCAATCGCGCGGACGTGTTCGAGCGGGTCAGCGTGCTGCGAGATCACGGCCGTGTCCCCGGCGACACCAGCTTCATGAACCAGGAGATCGGCTTCAAGTATCGGATGAGCGCCATGCAGGCAGCGATGGGGTTGGCCCAGCTCGAGCGCCTGGATGAGCTCGTCGGCAAGAAGCGCGCGATCTTCCGCGTCTACGAGGAGATGCTCGCCGACGCCGACGGCATCTCTCTGAACGCAGAGCCCCCCGGCGTGCGCAACAGCTTCTGGATGACGACCGTCGTCATGGACCCCTCCCGCGGCATCGACAAGTGGGACCTCCAGCGTGTGCTGAGCAGCAATCAGATCGATAGCAGGCCCTTCTTTCACCCGCTGTCGGCGCTGCCTGCCTTTGCGGCGCACCCGTCAGCCGCTCACGCGCGCGCAGAGAACCCCGTGGCCTACCGCCTGTCGCCATACGGCATCAACCTGCCCTCTGCCCTCTCGCTCGAGGTCGACGACGTCACCTGGACGGCGGTGATCGTTCGGGCTGCGATCGAGAGCGCGAGCCGCGGCAACCTGCGAAAGAGCGCAGCGTGAGCTGCTTGCCGCTCCTGTGCGAGCGGATCGGTGCGCGGCTGCCGATGCAGCGGTCGTTCATCGAGCGCGCCGTGGGGGCGCTTCATGACGACGAGCGTGTCGAGCTCGAGCGCCTCCTGTCCCATGAGCTCGACAGCGGGCTCAGCATCGAGCTGATGGCGGAGAGCTACGCGCTGATCGTCGAGGACACGCTGCGCGAGCAGATCTTCTTCCGGCGCCACAAGCGTTATCGCTACCAGCGCTTCGAGGACGTCGCGGGCGCGGTGTACTTCGAGCCGGGCTACATGCGCCGCTACATGTTGGGCCTGGCCGTGACGGCGTTCCTGTGGCCCAACCACGCCGAGATTCGCCGCTACTTCGAGAGCGTGATCCGTCGATTCGGGCGCGCAGATGGCCGCTACCTGGAGGTCGGTCCGGGGCACGGGTTCTTCATTGCCTCGGCGGTGGCTGCGCGAGCGGCCAAGAGCTTCGAGGCGGTCGACATCTCCCCCACCAGCTTGGATCTGACTCGGTCGCTGCTCGCCCGCACGGTGCCTCACGCCGCGCCCGACGTGCGGCTTCGCCAGGGTGACTTCCTGCAGGACGTGACCGAGCCGGTCGACCTGCTGGTCATGGGCGAGGTGCTCGAGCACGTCGAGGCCCCGGCGCTGTTCCTCGAGCGCGCCCGCGCCAACTTGCGTCCGGGTGGCATCGTGTTTTTGACGACCTGCGCCAATTCTCCGGCGACGGACCACATCTTCCTATTTCGGAACGCGCAAGAAGTCGTGGCGTTGGTCGAGGCGGCGGGGCTCCGCGTGTTGGAACGGCTCGTGCTTCCCTATGCGGGAACGACCCTCGAGCAGTCGGAGCGCGAGGGCCTCCCGATCAACCTCGCCCTCGTCGCCACCCCATGAAACGCCTCCCGCTACGCTTTCACCACTTGGGTCTGGCCGCTCGGCGCCCTGAGCCAGCGGCACGCTTCGCAAGAGCCCTGGGCTACGACGTGGGCAAAGGCCTGTTCGACCCCGAGCAAAGCGTCCACCTTTGCATGTGCGACCACCCGACCATGCCTCGTTTGGAGATCGTCACGCCCGGCGAGGGCAGCGGCCCGCTGAACGGTCTCCTGCGCACGCAGTCCGAGCTGCTCTACCACGTGTGTTACGAGGTGGAGAGCGTCGACCAGGTGCTCGACCAGCTGCGCACGGACGTCGGCCCGGTGCGCTGCGTGTCGGAGCCGAAGCCAGCGGTGCTGTTCGACCGCCGCCGCGTGGGCTTCTACATGGTCTCCGGCATTGGGCTGGTCGAGTTCCTGGAGGCGTCGTGACGCTGGCCTCGCCCCTCGCCGCTTCGCTCGCATTAGGCCGGCGGGTCGAGCAGCGCGGAGCCGAGGAGGGCGCACCCCGCGCACGCGTGTGGGTGCTGCGAAACGGCACGGTCGACGTGCTCGCGGATCTTCTGCGCGCCGAAGGCCAGGCGCGAGGGCTGGTGATCGAGAGCGAGCTGTCGCTACTGGATCCGGAGGCGAGCGCGAGGGCATCCGACCCCGGTGGGCCGGTGCCACACTGCGCTTTGCTGCTTCTGAGCCTGGCCCACCTACCAGGGGCGTTCGCGGGCGGGCGGCTGCAGGTCGAGACGGTGTTCCGTCGGGTCGAGGCGCTGGCTCGTGCCGCGCTTGGCCGCGGCAGCAGGCAGGTGTTGATCTGCACCTTCGCTCGACCGCTCGGTGCGCCGTGGAACGACCCCGACGCGGCGGCCCTATACGAGCTGAATGCGCGCGTCGCGCGTCTGGCCGAGGGTGACCCGCGTCACGGTTTGATCGACGTGGCCGGCGTTGCCTCCGTGTTGGGTGAGCGCGACGCGATCGACGACCGCTTCTGGAAGTTGTTCGACGCACCCTATTCCACACGTCTGCTCAAGCTGGTGGCCGAGCTGGTCGCCGCGCGAGTTGCGGTCGCGTCGGGGCAAGCCCGCAAGGTGCTGGTGCTCGATTGCGACAACACGCTATGGAGCGGGATCGTCGGGGAGGATGGGCTGAGCGGCATCGCGATGTCTGCGCACGACGCCAAAGGCCGCCCCTTTCACACCTTTCAGTGTCAGCTCGCGGCGCTGAAGCAGCGGGGAGTGCTGCTCGCGCTGGCCAGCAAGAACGAGCCGGACGACGTCCACCGGGTGTTCGAGCAGCACCCCGAAGCGGTCCTTCGGCGTGAGGACTTCGTCGCGGAGCGCATCGGCTGGGGCGACAAGGTAGCGAGCCTGCGGCAGCTCTCGGCCGAGCTGCGCCTCGGTCTCGAGAGCTTCGTGTTCGTGGACGATTCGCCTGTCGAGTGTGAGCACGTACGTCTCGCGCTTCCGATGGTCGAGGTGCTGCAAGTGCCGCCTCACAGCGAGGAGCTGCCGCGCCTGCTGCGCTCTCTACTCACGCTGGGCGGGGGGGGCCAAACCAGCGAAGATCGGCGCCGGAGCGAGGACTACAAGAACGAGGCCTTGCGTCGCGCGGCGGCAGATGCGTGCGCCGACCTGCCGTCGTTCGTCAAGTCGATCGAGGTGCGCGTGGAGGTCGGTCCGCTCGCGCCCGCGGAGCTCGAGCGCGCGTCCCAGCTCTCGCTGCGCACGAACCAATTCACGCTCACGACGCGTCGCTATCAGGTCGCCGAGCTCGAGCAGGCGATGGCCGACAAGGACGCGCTGGTGTTGCGAGCCGTGGTCGGAGATCGCTTCGGCGAGCAGGGGCTCACCGGGTTGGCCGTGGCTCGGCGTGTGGACGGTGCGGTGACGATCGAGGCCTTCATGCTGAGCTGCCGCGTGCTTGGGCGCTTCGTGGAGCAGGCCTTCCTGGCGGCACTGGTCGAGTCGGTGCGAGAGCGGTTTGGTCAGGTGGAGATCGTCGGCGAATATCGCCCTTCCGCCAAGAACGGTCAGACGAAGAGCTTCTACCCGCGTTGCCAGTTCTTCGAGACCGAGGGCGAAGCGGGCGCCCTGCGCTTCCACTTGCCCGCGTGGTGTGAGCCAGCGAGCCCTGACTGCATCAGCCTGAGCCGGAGAGCGTCATGAGTGAACGAGTGCGCACGATTGTTTCCGAGGTGCTGGGTGTGCCCGTGAACGAGGTGGACGAGTCGTCTTCGGCCGCGACGATCGCGGCGTGGGACTCGTTGCGCCACATGAACCTGGTCGTCGCG
The DNA here is from genome assembly GCA_964641275.1 of uncultured Polyangiaceae bacterium. GTDB lineage: Bacteria > Myxococcota_A > Polyangia > Polyangiales > Polyangiaceae > Xiheicaenibacterium. The sequence continues at coordinate 15,998 of CAZXMG010000067.1, read as the reverse complement.
CTCGAGGAGGAGCTCGGCGTGCGCTTCGACGACGACGTCGTCACCAAGATCACGAGTGTTGCGGCCATTCTCGAGGCGCTCGCGCAGGCGCGGCGGGCCGCATGATCAGCAAGAACGTTCGGCACGCGCTCAGGCTCTTCTGGACCAACCTGCGCGTAATGCGAAGGCACGACGTCCTGATCGAGAAGAACGTCACGATCAAATACGACGAGTGCCTGCGGGTCGGGAGGCACGTGACCCTGCAATCGGGGTGCTACTTGTACGGGTCTCGCGAAGGCAAGAGCGTCGTGCTCGGGGACTTCGTCGTGATCGCGTGTGGCGCCATCGTGTTGGGGGAGGGGGGCGTACAGCTCGGGGCGTTCACGCACTTGGGCCCAGGGGCGGTGATCACCTCGCAGTATGGCGACTCCAATGGCGCCATGGTCGCGGCGCAGCCGCAGGTGAAGACGGCGCCGGTGGTGGTGGGCAAGGGCTGTTGGATCGGCAGCGGTGCCGTGCTGATGCCAGGCGCGGAGCTGGGCGACGAGTGCGTGGTCGCTCCCAACTCGGTGGTGTTTGGCCGGTGGTCGGCGGGCAGCAGGGTAGGCGGGAACCCGGCACGTCGGATGGGTCGAACCGGCGCGCTGCGGGAGGTGGCGTCGTGAGCGCGAGAGCGTCGCTCTCGGCGTGCCTCATCGTCAAGAACGAGGCGGCCCGCTTGCCGCGCTGCCTCGCGAGTCTGCGCGGTGTGGTAGACGAGATCGTCGTCGTGGACACAGGCTCGACCGACGAGAGCGTCGCTGTCGCCAAGCGGTTCGGCGCCAAGGTGAGCCAATTCGCCTGGTGCGACGATTTTGCGAGCGCGCGGAACGTAGCCATCGAGCGGGCCAGCTCGGAGTGGGTGCTCACGATCGACGCGGACGAGTGGGTCAAGGCCGGCTCGGCGGCGGCGCTTACCGGTGCGTTGAACGATCGCTCCGTCGTCGCCTATCGCGTCAAGTTGATCAACCACCTGGACGGCGACCGGCGTGACGAGGAGCTGCTCACCAGGCTGTTCCGGCGTCGAGCCGACATTCGTTACCGTGGTCGGGTGCACGAGCAAGTGACCGACGACGTGGTCACGGTCGTCGAACGCGAGGGCCTTGGGTGGGGCACAGCGGCTGGTCTGGTGCTGGAGCACGACGGCTACCTTCGCGCGATCATGAAGGAGCGCCAGAAGGGGGCGCGCAACCTGCGCTTGCTCGAACGGGCGGTGGAAGAGTCGCCGCGGGACGAGTACCTGCGGTACAAGCTCGCGATCGAGCTTGGTCCGCGTGGTACGGCGCACCTCGAGCGCGTGCTGGAGCAGCTCACCCAGAAGACGCCGAGGGAGCTTCTGTCGTTGCCATGGGCCGAGCAGGCGCTGATCAACGGGGCTTTGGTCCTCTCGGTGGCGGGCCGCTCGACGCTGGTGGAACAGGTCACGGCGCTGTCGTCGGCGGTGTTCGGCGATCACCCCGCGCTCGATCTGTCCCGTGCGCGTGTCGAGCTCAAGCAAGGCCACGCCGAGCGCGCGCTCGAGCTGGTCAGGCGCGCGGAGCACCAGCGCCCCCGCGGTCCTGGCTATGACGGAGAGGCGCTTTCGTTGGAGCTCGAGCTGGTCGCAGCCGAGGCGCTCTCCTCGCTCGAGGACTACGAGGGTGCGCTCTCGACCTTGTCGCTGGCGCGCAGGGCTCACCCCGGCTCGGCGCGTCCGCTGTATGCGTTGATCGAGCTGTGTTTGACGATTGGCGACGTCAAGGGAGCGCTGCGGTTGGGGCTCTCGCGCCTGAAGGAGTGCCCGTCGGACACGACTGCGCTCTCCTTGTGCGCGCAGGTCGCGGAGCGGGCAGGCGACCTCGACACCGCGAGGCGCTGGCGGGCCGCTCTCGGCTGAGAAGCAGCGGAGAGGTGTGGCGACCTCGCCACGCACGACGCGAGCGTCGCCGCTACCAACGCTCCGGGCACGAGCCAGGTTGCAGGGGGGAGGTCGGCGCCGCAGAAAGTGAGGGCAGTCGGCGTGGCCGCGAGTGAAGGGGAGCTTCGCGAGCGCCGAGAGCAGCCCCTCCGGTGCAAAAACGCGCGCGAAGCGCGACAAGAACGACTAGCTTGGTGAAGACCATGCCTACCTCGAGACCGCTGCGCTAGCTGGGCCCCGGTGCTGGCTCGTGCCGAACGTGTCGCGCGACTCAGGGCGTTGCTTGCACGAGTGCAGGCGAACGCGGCGGTGCGCCGCCAGGAAGTCGCCGCTCACCTCTTGGAGCGTGGGATCGTGGAGCAGCGCTCGCGAGACTCCCAGCCAGCGCCCGAGCCGGCGCAACTGCCGCAGCTGTTGCGTCCACCTCCGCCGACGCGACTCGAGCTCGACAGCGACGCCGACGACTGGAGCTCCCTGCTCGCGGCGGAGCTCTCCGACCCGAATCCGCCACATGCCGGCCAAGTCGTAGCCGAGCCCGAGGCGGTGCAGGAGCGCGCGCGGCTCGTGTCCGCAGCTGCGCCTCCGGCTCAGCCCGCCGCTGCGAGCCCGAGCGACCGGCCTTCCGACGCACCTCCAGCCACCAGCGAGATCGAGAAGGCAGTGCGAAACGCCGCCGAGACCCGCCCGCTTCCTCCCGCGCCCGCAGCGCTTTGGCTCGAAGCGGCGGAGGAGCTGCGCGAGCGCAGGACCTACCCACCGAGCGATGAGCCCTCCGAGCTGCCTGCGCAGACGCCGGACGTTCGGCCGTCCACGCCGAGCCAGGGCGGACCTTCCGTCCTCGAGGAGGAGCGCACAGGCCCGGTGACGCAGCGGCCGCTTTCGGCCAAGCGCCGGCGCCGCAAGCTCTCCCGTCCGCGCGCCGAGGCGCACGAGCTCAAGCCAGACAGTGGGAGGCCAACCAAACGTCTCTGGGTGGTCGCGCTGCTCTTCTCGCTGCTCGGCGGTGCGGCGGTCATCGCGGCACTGCGCAAGCAGGGTACGAGCGCTTCGGGCGCGACATCCGCGTCGGAGGTGATGAGCGTGGCAGTGCCAATCAGCGCCCCGTCGCCCGCGGCTGCGGCCAGCTCCGCCGCGGTCGTGCCCACTCTGCTGGCGACGCTCAGCGCGAGCGCCCCGCCACCACCAGTCATCGCTCGCCCCAAGGAGATGGGCCTGCTCTGGGTCGACACGCGGGCGGAGGTCGATGTGTACGTCCAGGGTTTCCCGGTGGGCAAGAGCCGTCGCTACCTGGAGGTTCAGTGCGGCCTCAAGAACGTGCGCGTGGCGCGCCCCGACCCGCCGCCAGCGGGCCACTCGTTTCCGCTATGGCTCGGCCGCGCAGAGACCGTGCTCGTCCCGTGCGGCGGTCTCAATCGCATCCGGATGGACCAAGAGTGAGCCGCTGAGAAACTGGTAGCGACGGGGCGAGAGTGAGAGACTGCCGAGGTGGACCGCTGCCGCCCGTCGTCCTTCGCGACCGAAAGCTGAGCATGACTGACCGAGATGTTTCCGCGTTGTTGCGCCAACGAGCGCTTACCCACGCGGTGGACGAGCGGCTCGAGCTCGCGCTCCGAGACCGCTTGCCGCTCGAAGCGTACCTGCCTGGGGTGCTCGAGGAGCTGTGCAAGGCGGTCGGCGCGACCTCCGCCTTGCTCGAGTGTTATGACGAGAACTTGCGGCTCACTCCGTTCGCTTGGCCTGCGGCGCACCCGCACATCGCGGCCGAGCTCTCGAACATTCGAGCGTCCACCGACCGGCGCGAGTCCTTCGTGTTGCGCGGTGGCCAGCGTTCCATCCTGGCCGAGGCGCTCGACGTGGCGGGCGAGCCATTTGGTTGCGTGGCGATCGAGGTCCCGTGCGAGGTGAACGCCGAGGAAGAGACCGAGCTGCGCGGCCTGGTGCATGAGTTCGCCGAGATCATCGACAACCAGCTGGCCTTCGTCGCCATCTTCAAGCGAAAGTCCCTGGTGGCGCGTGAGCTCTCGGACGTGCTCACCGACCCGGTGCTCGATCGCGGCATCGACGCGGCGCTCGAGGTGCTCAGGTCGTCCGTGCAATTCGACGACCTCTTGCTCGTGGTGCGCGACGAACACGCAGCCCATGGCGCACGCATCACCTACCGCATCATCCAAGGTGGCGTGCTCACCCACGAAGCAGACGTGCTCGGAGAGGTCACCGTCGACGAGTTCATCCGCCAGCATGCAGCGGCGATGATCCACGGCGACGCCAGCGCGCTCTTGGCCAAGATGGGTATCACCCGATTCCGCGAAGAGGCGTTGATCCAGGGCGTTCGCGATCGGCGCATGCTCGGCAAGCTGATCGTGACCAGCCGTCGGGGCGAGCTTTCGATCTTCGATCGCGACGTGCTCGAGCGCTTCACGGACCTGCTCCGGCAGCGCCTGGTCGACCACTCGCGACAGTATCGGCACCTGGCGCTGAGCTTCAATCGCAACACCTCCGAGCGCCTCTTGTCGATCGAGGATCACGACCGGTCCTTGCTGTCTCCCCGCGACGCGCACGTCGCCGTGATGTTCGCCGACATCTCCGGGTTCACGCGCATCAGCGAGCAGATCTTGAAGGAGCCCGCGGCGATCGCTCGCCTGGTCGACGTGTGGAGCAAGCGCGTCGTAGAGGTGATCTTCGAGCACGGTGGCGTGTTCGACAAAATGGTGGGCGACTGCATCATCGCCCTGTTCGGGCCGCCATTCTTCGAGATGTCCGCGCGAGAGATGTGCGAGCGAGCGGTGCAAACCGCGGAGCGCGTGGTGGCGCTTACCCGCGATCTGAACCACGGACGAGAGCTGCCGCAGCTCGCCGGTCTCGAGCCGCCGGTTGGGGTCGCGATCGGCCTGAGCTTCGGCAACCTGTTCGTGGGGCGCGTGGGGCCGAACGAGAACTACACGGGCTTTGGCAGCGTGATGAACAACACCGCCAGGCTGCAGGGCGTCGCATCGCGCGACGAGATCCTGTGTATGGACTCCTTGGTCGCGGCGGTGGCGGAACCGGGTTGGTTTGGCGAGGAGCGTGGCGCCCAAGTCAAGAACGTGCAGGAGCCCCTGCGCTACCGCCCGCTGCTCACTGCGCGTTGAATCGCCGCGCCATGGCCATCGTGGCGCGGTGCTCCGGCACGCGCCCCAGAAACCCCTCGCGCGCGCTGTCGGAGGCCAGCCGAGCTGCCCGCATCTCCAAGCAGTGCTTGGCGTCCAGCACCGCGTCGCGCGCGCCGTCGAGGCCCAGGTTCTCGAGCGTGACGCGCGCGTGGACGTAACGAATGTATCCCTCGCCTTCATCGACGCCGCCCAGCTCCGCGAGCAGTCGCATCGCCTCGCGTGTGCTCGCGAGCGTCTCCTCGGTGGGGGGGCGACCGGAGCGGCGGTCCTTTTCGGACAGGGTCTCGCCCAGCGTGGCGTGCAGCAGCGCGCGCACCGGAGGGTGGGCGCGCGCGTAGAACAGGCCGTCTCGCGCGACGGCCTCAGCCTCCTCGACCTGGCCGCGATCGAGCAGTATGCGAGCCAAGTAGCTGGCGCACGCCCCCACCATGCGGTCGTCGCGTTGCTCGCGGAACGCCTCGAGCGCCAGGCGTTCGTCGCGCTCGCCCTCCTCGCGCTGGCCCAGCCAAGAGCGCGCCAATCCCCCGTTGTGGCGAGCGACGGCCACCACGTTCGCGAGGCCCATGGCCAGGGCCACCGCAATCACCGCGTCGAAGCCGGCGACGGCCTCCTCCAGTTGGCCCAAGCACATCGAGGCGTAGGCCACGTTCACGCGTTGGACGCAGGCGTTGCGATCGTCTCCGATCTGCTCGAAGCTCGACGCGGAGCGCTTCATCAGCATGCCGTAGCCGCCGGGATCTCCGGCCGCCAGTGCGCGCCAGGCGCGAGCGCGAAAGTACCACGCGGCGGCGTTGGCCTCTCGTTGCGCGGAGCCCTGCGGGATCTGTGAAAACGCCTGATCGGCCGCGCCGATGTCGCCCACGAACACCAGCTGGATGGCGATCTGCGAGAGGAGCACGATGCGCTCGGAGCTGGGCTCGACCGGCGAGCCGAGCTCGAACACGGCGTTCGCGAACTTCGCGAGCGAGGCACGGTCGCCGGTGCGGCCTGCGGCGGTGATCGCCACGGACGCCGCCGTGCACCACGCTGAGTCGCCGGGCGCCAGCCGCTCGAGCGCCTCTTTGGCGTGCATCAATGCGTCCGTGGTGCGCGCGAGCCAGAGGTTGGCCTCGGCGGCGGTGGCGTGGACGCGCCCGCGCTCCTCTCCGAACGCACCGCCATTCAGCGCGCGCGCTGCGAGCTTGGTCGACTGCTCGAGATCTCCTGCTTCGAGCGCGAGGTGGGCAGCCACGGCCAACAAGCCGACGGCGCTCTCGGCGTCGTCCGCTCGCTCGAAATGGCCCGCCAGCACGATGGGATCACGCTCACCGGCCTCCTCCAGCCAGCGAGCAGCGGCGCGGTGGGCGCGCTTCTTGTCTTCGTCCGGCAGGCGCGCATAGGCCGCCTCGACGTGTACAGCGTGGCGAAACGCGTACTCGGCCTGCCCGCGAAAGCGGCTGCGGCGACTCTTGATGATCAGGTCGGCCGCCTCGAGCTCCATCAGCTCGGCGCGCGCGTCCACTTTGGGCAGCAGCGCGCGGATGCCGCCCTCCCAGAAGTGGCGGCCGAACACCGCTGCCGCCCGCAGCACCCGGCGCGCGTCGGGCGGCAAGGTCTCGAAGCGGGCCTCGAGCACGGCCAACACCGAGTCGGGCATGGTGCCGAGCGATCCGGAGAGTGCGGCGCGTGCGAGCTCCTCCAAGAAGAACGGGTTGCCGGAGGCGCGTCGCACGACTTTGCCCACCGTGTCGTCGCTGGCATGCTCACCCAACAGCTCGCGCGCCAGACGTGCAGCGTCATCCTCGGCCAGCGCTGGAAGGTGCAGCGTGGTCAGGTTGCGCGCCGCGAACAGCGCGGGGAACGACACATTCACCTCCGGCCGCGCGAGGGCCAGCACGAAGAGGGGCAGCTCCGACAGCTTGCCCAACATCGCGTCCACGAACGATATCGTGGCAGGGTCTGCCCATTGCACGTCCTCCATCGCAATGGCGAGCGGCCTCTCTCGCGAGATGGCCGCGACGAAGTCGACGAGCGCGCGTCGCATCTGGTCGCCCATCAACGACACGTCGCGCTTGGCGGCCAAATAGCTCTGGCTAGGCGCGCGGGCGATCTCCACGCCGCAGATCGCGCCCAAGAACTCGGCGATCCGCCGCGAGCCAGGGCCGGAGGCGCGCTGCTCGACCATTTGATCGAGCTTGTCCCAACGATCCTCGTCGCTCTCTCCGCGGGTGATCCCAGCCAGATCGAACAGCACCGGTCCGAGCATCCCGAACGGCGAGTGTTGCGTGATGGGGTCGCCGCGCGCCACCCACACTTCGACTCCCTGGCGGTGCAGGCCCTTGACCACTTCGTGGCAGACGCGGCTCTTGCCGATCCCTGCCTGGCCGAGCACCAGCGCGACCTGCGCCGAGGTTTCGTTCAGCGAGCGAGCAAACACGCTGCGGATCGCAGCGAGCTCCTCGTCGCGTCCGATACACGAGGCCTGACGGCCAAACACCGTGCGGATACGGCTGTCGGTCCGCTCGGACACCAAGCGCGCAGCCTCCCGCGTTCTCTCGATCTCGAAGGTCGACTCCACCAACGCGGCGGTGGCGTCGTCCAAGCCCACGTCGCCCGGTGAGCCGTGCAGCATGGAGTAGGAGAGCAGCGACGCCGCGCGATCCACGGTGTCGCTGACCATGACCGCGCGTCCGTCGGTCGCGCGCCCGGTGGTTACCGCAATGAACAAGGACGGATCGGCGTCGCGCACGGCCGTCGCGGCGCGGACTGCGCGTTTGGCGACGTCGGGCAAGGGGTCGGTGGCGTGGGAGATCATCACCACCAGCGTCCCGTCGGCGTAGATCTCTGGCGTGAGACCAAACGGAGACAACGCACGTTGCATGTTCTCCCGGCTGGGCTGCATCGCTGCCACATCCGAGAGCGTGTCGGCCAGCTGGCGCGGCTTCTTGGCGAGCACCAGGCTCGTCAACCGATGTTCGGCTGCCGTTATGGCGCCGTCGACCAGGCTTGGTCGGCCCGTCTCATCGTCCTCGAGCGCTAGGTGAGTGAGCAGCTCGGCGACCTCGGACGCGTCGCGCGGCCGGTGTTCGCGCTCGCGCGACAGCAGCTTGGCGATGGCATCATCCACGGCGGGCAACAAGCTGGGCACGAAGTCACGGGCGCGGGGCGCCTCCTCCAAGGTGATCTTGAGCAGCACCGTGAGAGGGTCGTCACCGCGGAACGGGACGCGTCCGGTGATGCACTTGAACAGCAGACAGCCGAGCGCGAACACGTCGGCGCGAGCGTCGATGTCCTCGCGGCCCATGGCTTGCTCCGGTGAGAGGTAGCCCGCGGAGCCGACCACGAGTCCGGTCGCCGTGATGCCGCCGCCGATCGAGCCCTCGAGTCGAGCCACGCCGAAGTCGAGCAGCTTGGGCCGGCCGATGTCGCCGTCTTGCAGCACGATGTTGCTGGGCTTGATGTCGCGATGCAGGATGCCGCGTGCGTGGATCCCGGACACGATCTTGGCGATGGTCGTGGCGATCTCCACGCTCTCCTTCAGGGTCAGCGTTCGACGCTTGAGCTCCTGCGACAGCGTTGGTCCGTCGACCCACTCCATCACCAAGTAGCGGGCGCCTTCTGGTGAGATGCCGTGCGCGATGTGGCGCACGATGCCAGGGTGATTCAAGGCGGCCAGAAAGTCGCACTCTCGAGCGAAGCGCTCCTTGTCCTCGGCGCCGATGGCGTGCAGCTCCTTCACCGCCACGATCTTCTGGTTGGTTCGATCCACCGCGCGGTAGACCGAGCCCATTCCTCCCGCGCCGACGCGGCCCAGGATCTCGAAGCGATTGGCCAGCACCCGCCCCTTGCCAGTCATTCGCGTGCCAACGCCTGCGCCAATAGGGGGATGCTGCGATCGAAACGGTAGGTGATGTTCATGTGGCCGTCGTCGAACGTCTCGTACACATGTTGCACGCCGAGTCGCCCGAGCTCTGCGGACAGCGCGCGCGCACCCCAGTGCAGCGTGAACTCGTCCTTGTCGCCGCAGTCCAAGTAGATCGCGCGGAGGGAGCGCAGCGCGCCCTGGTGGTGCTCCGCCATGCGCACCGGGTCCCAGGCCTGCCAACGCGCCCACACCTCCGGCCGAAACCGACCGCTCTCCAAGCAGAACGGAAAGTCGATGCCCATCGTCTCGGACTCCGGCCGAGGGGAATAGTGCGCGGCCATGGCCAGGAAGTTCAGCGTCTTTTGCGCAGCCGTGCTGCGCCGCCCCTCGCGGCGGGACCAGTACGCGTCCAGCCACGCGCGTGGACCGCCCGCGGCGCGGAACTGGTCCAACGCGCACGGCGCGTCGAGCAGGTAGCAGAGCTCGAAGTTGGCGTCGCCGGAGTGGTCCGCGCAGGCCAAGAAGACGCCTGGGTTCAGCATCGACAGCACCATGGCGCCGTAGCCTCCCGAGCTCTTGCCGAACACTGCCCAGCGCTCCACGCCATAGGTGCGGGCCACGAACGGGAGCACCTCGCGAACCAGGTGCGAGGCGTAAGCGCCGGTCGCGGACGAATCGATGTATTGGTTCCCGCCGACGCGGGTGAAGCAGTCGGGAGCGGCGACGACCACCGGCGGGCAAGCTCCGCTCCGGATCAGGCGATCGAGCCGCGCGCCGAGACCCTCCCCCAGTGGATCCGTGTTGAACAGCATCGGTCCGTCGCCGGTGAACCCGGCCAACGCGAGCAGTCCGATCTTGCATGGCCCCTGCTCGAACCCTGGCGGTGCGTACACCCAGAGCTCGCGCTCGTGCGGATCGCCGAGAGGGTTGCCCTTGAGCAGCTCGCTCGTCAGCGAGTGGCGTCGAACGTCTGCGCAGGGCACTCGGCCATGGTACACGCCGCCGCGGCGAACGTTCCTGCTACAGACAGTCGCTGACCGGGTCCTTCATTTCGTCCGGAGTGCAGCGCCGCTTGAGGGGCAGCGTGGTGACGAGCGGCCGCGCGCTGATCGAGGCCGTCGGCTTCGTGTCGACCGTGGGGGGCGCGCTCGTCGGGATGGCGCTCTTGGCTGCACGGGCAGCCTGCAGGCTCAGCTCGAGCTCGCGCTGCCGCTGCTCCAGCTCGGCGGTGCGCGCGCGCCTGTTCTCCGCGTCGCGCTCCGCGGCGCTTGCCTGCGCCGCCAGCTCGCGCTGCTCGGCGTCGGCTTTGGGCTTGTGCACCCCGAAATAGAACCCGGCCGCGCCGGCCCCGAGCAGCATCGAGCAGCTGACCGCGGCGATCAGGGCACGCTTGAGGCCCGTGGTGCTCCGATCGGCCTCCAGACGCCGCAGCTCCTGCTCGTGCCGGTGGGCCAGCTCCAGCTCGGCCAAGCGCGCGCGGTCGACCGCCTCGAGCCGCGCCCGCTCGATGGCCGCCAGCCGTTGGGCCTCGTGCCGCGCTTGCTCTTCCCGCAACGCAGCTTGCTCGCTGCGTTTGCGGTCCTCATCGGCTCGACGTTTGGCTTCGTCCGCGACGCGCAGCCGTAGCTCGGCTTCCATCTTCGCGGCATGCTCGCGCGCCCGTGCGTCGGCCTCGCGGGCCTGCTCGTCCTCGATGCGCTGCCCTTCGAGCTGCATCAGCTCCCGGAGGGAGAAGAGCACCGAGCTCTGCTCGGGCTGGGCGGGGGGCGGGGGTGAAACGTGCGGGCCGCGTCTGTCTGCCATGCAGGTCAGACGCAGATACCCCTGCCGGGATTTGCAGCACGGGTATCTTTTTCTGTCGTCACTGCTACCAAGTCGCACTTGGTAGTCGCTGTGGGCAGGCTACTTCTTCTCTTTCGGCTTCTTCCGCTCTTTGCGGTAGGGCAGGTTCGCGAGCTCCGGCGCCTGCTCGAGGACCTCGATCGATTGCACACCCATGATGCCGTACTTGGGATCGGCGGCGGTGCCTGACGATGCGCCCGACCACGTGACGCCGTAGGTGCCCGTCACCTTCACCTTGGCGCCGACTGCGGGCAGCGGGTTCGGGATGACCTTGCCGTACGAGTCGTCGACCTTGATCTCCTTCTGCTTGTCGGGGTCAGTCTCCTTGTCGTAGGCCTCGATCGCGTCGAAGATTCCGGCGAAGTTGCTGGCCCAGCCCATGACGGCGACCATCTCGGCCTTCTCGTCTTTGCTGTCGGCGATCCAGAACGTGGGCACGGGCGAGTCACAGCGCTCCATGGGCTCGTCGGCTTTGGCGTCCTTCTTGGGATCCTTGGGATCCTTGGGCTCGTCCTTGGTCGGCTCGTCCGCCTTGCCGCGCTTGTGCACGGCGCACTTGGGCGCGCAGTTCTCGTCGATGGCGTTCTTGTCGTCGTTGCACTTCACCATGTTGGTGCGGACGATGTAGCCGGTGATGCTCAGCGGCTTGCCGTTCACGGACTCACGGTGGACCTTGCTGTGCAGGTCGTGGACCACGCCCCAAACCGTGTAAGCGTCGCCGTCTTTTTTCTTCTTCTGGGGCAGCGCGGGCGGCTGCGGGATCGCCGGCGCCTTTCCGCTTGGGCTCGGCTTTTTTTGATAGACCGGGGCCTTGTCTCCACAACCTGCGATGACCGCGGACAAACCCAGTGCGAGGGCGAGCGTGAGGCCCCGCTTGAACGTGGGTCCGACGAGGACGGTGAGCGAGCGGCGGTTCATTCAGTCTCCTGAGGGAACATGGGACCGGCCACGGCACGGCAAGCGCTTCGCCACGAGCATTGGCCAGGAGAGAGCCCGGAAGAGCTATCAGGGGCGACGCGACTCGTAAAGATCTGTGGTGACTCCTGGCCTACCTGGGCAAACGTAAAGGGTTGCCTAGGTTCTTCGTGCTCCTGGAAAAGCTTCGCTACGCTCGGCCGGCCATGAGCGAGACCCTCTTGCACGCGCCGTTCGAGGTCCACCGAATCCTCACCATGATCTTGGCCGGGGGCGAGGGCCGGCGCCTGTGGCCGCTCACCGCGGACCGCGCCAAGCCTGCCGTCCCGTTCGGCGGGCGTTACCGCATCATCGACATCGTTTTGTCGAACATGGTCAACTCCGGCCTGACCCGCATCAAGATCATCACGCAGTACAAGAGCGCGTCGCTCGAGGAGCACATCGCGCGCGCCTGGCGGCTGTCGCCGATGCTCGACAGCTACATCGAGACCATCCCCGCGCAGCAGCGCACGGGCTTGTCCTGGTTCAAGGGCTCCGCGGACGCCGTGTACCAGACCATGCACGTGATCGAGGACGAGAAGCCCGAGCTGGTGGCCGTGTTCGGCGGCGACCACGTCTACAAGATGGATGTTCGCGCCATGCTGGCCGAGCACCTGCAGCACAAGGCAGACCTGACCGTCGCGGCGATCCCGGTGAAGAAGGACGAAGCACGCTCCTTCGGCGTGATCGAAGTCGACGAAGCAGGCCGCATCCTGGCCTTTCACGAGAAGGTGGCCGATCCGCCCGAGATGCCGGGCCGCCCGGGCATGTGTCTGGCGTCGATGGGCAACTACATCTTCGGCACGCAGCAGCTGATGAGGGCGCTCACCGAGGATGCCGTGCAGGACGACAGCAAACACGACTTCGGGCGCGACATCGTGCCGCGCATGGTCTCGCAGGGGCAGCGCTGCTTCGTCTACGACTTCAAGACGAACAGGGTGCCGGGCGAGGATCCGGACGGGGCGACCGCGGCCTATTGGCGGGATATCGGCACCGTGGACGCTTATTTCGAGGCGCAGATGGACCTGGTGAGCGTGAAGCCCGCGTTCAACCTGTACAACCACCGCTGGCCGATCCGCACCGGGACCAGCCACGATCCGCCCGCCAAGTTCGTGTTCCGCGACGAAGCCAACGCGCGTGTCGGTGTCGCCACCGAGAGCTTGGTCTCGGCGGGGTGCATCATCTCTGGCGCGCGCATCAACCGCTCGGTGCTGTCCAACCGTTGTCGCATCAACTCCTTCAGCTCCGTGGACGAGTGCATCCTGTTCGAGAACGTCGTGATCGGTCGGCACGCGCGCATCCGGCGCGCCATCATCGACAAGGACGTGGAGATCCCGCCGGGCACCGAGATCGGCTACGACCTGGCGGCGGATCGCAAGCGCTGGAGCGTGAGCGAAGGCGGCGTGGTGGTCATCCCCAAGCGGGCCAAACTGCAGGACGGCGGCAGCATGCCTCCCCCACCAGCCTGACGCAGTCGCTATAGGGAGGGTGTCGGGAGGCGCGTCTCATAGGCCGAGCTCGGACGGTCAGACCGACCGAGAGCCACCCCAAGGAGCCTCTGATGAACGCGTCTCGCACCCTGCTCTCCCTCGGACCGGCCTTGCTGGCGGTGTTTGCGCTGGCCGCCTGTGAAGGGGTCCCCGGAACCACCGAATCGGACAGCGAGGAGGTCGACCAGGCCGCCGAGCCGGTCCAACAAGCGGCCGACCCCGAGGCAGCGGAGAAACACGAAAAAGGAGACCGCGCGCACAAGCGCCACGGCCGCGGCGGCCCAGACAGTCTGATCCACTCCGCGCTCGAGCTCGACGGCCTGTCTGCTGCCCAAACCGAGTCCATCAAAGGCCTGCTCGAGCGCCGCGATCCGCCGAAAGACCGGGAAGGAGAGCCTGGCGCCGCGGCGTTCTTCGCCGAGCTGGCCAAGCAGGTCCGTGCAGGCAAAGTGGACGTGAGCTCGCTCCCGGCGCAGCCCGAGCCGAAGGACTACGCCGGCAAACACGCCGCGTTCGCCGAGAGGCTGCAAAAGCTCCACGGCATCCTGTCGGCCGACCAGCGCCAAGCGTTGGTTGCCGAGGTTCAGGCCAAGGAGCCCACTCTGGGTGGCCGGCCGCCAAAGGCGGATGCCGATCACGACGGTCCGCGCGGGAAAGGCCACAAGAAGGGCGGGCTCGGCAAGCTGCTCTTCGGCTTGGACGTGACCGACGAGCAGCGTGACAAGATCGAGGCCGCGCTGGCCCAAGCTGGGCTCAGCCGAGACAAGGCCGACTTCAAGGGCAAACACGAGGCGATGAAGGCCCAACGCGACGCGATGCTGCAGGCGTTCGCCCAGGACGGCTTCGACGCCAAGACGGCGCTCACGCCCCCGAAGGACAAGGGCCTGCACCTGAACAAGATGGCCGAGTCGATGGCCGTGGTGGTGCCGTTGCTCACGGCTGAGCAGCGTGAGACCTTGGCCGAGCGAATCGAACAGGGCCCGAAGCACAAGGGCTTCGGCCCAGGCAAGATGAAGCAGCGCCAGAAGCGGGGCGCGTCCGGCCAGTGAGCGGCGTGAAAGACTGAGACGACCTCGTGTGTGAGACCCAACCCGAACAGGAGCACCGGACGTGAGCAGCGTCGACCTGCGGCTCCTCGCGGCGCGCGTGAAGGCGGGCGATCGGACGGTGTTCCGGCAGATCGTGGAGCACACCCGCGCGCCGCTGTTCCGGTTGGCGGCGCGTATGCTCGGCAACATGAGCGACGCGGAGGACGTTCTGCAAGACGCCTACGTGAGCGCCTTCCGCTCGCTGCTCGAGGGTCGCTACGATGGGCGCTCGAAGTTCGAGACCTGGATGTATCGCGTGGTGGCCAACGCTTGTATCGACGCCCTCCGTCGCAGGAAAGTCCGCCAGGTGGAGCTGCCCCCGGAGCCGCAGTTCGACGGATCCGCGTCGGCAGAGACGCGCGTCGCGCTCGGTGAGCTCGATGCGCTGCTCGGGACGTTGAACGCTCAGGACCGCGCGGTGGTGCTGCTGGTGTTGGGTGAGGGGCTGACGGTGAAGGAAGCCGCCGAAGCGCTCGGATCGACCGAGGGGGCGGTGGAGCAGAGGCTGATGCGCTCGCGCGCAGCGCTGCGCAAACGACGGGACGCAGAGGAGGCAAGCGGTGGTTGACGATCGACAAGACGATTCGCTGGAGGAGCTGCTCGAGCGCACGCGCGACCTCGAGCCCAGCGACGCGCTCGTCGACGCGGTGATGGCGCGCGTGTCCGCGGAGCACCCCGACGAGCTCGAGACCCTGCTCGCCAAGACCAGCGATCTCTCACCCAGCAGCGGCTTCACGGATCGCGTCAGCGCTGCCACCGCCGACGATCTCCCGCGGTTGCTGTCCCTGACCGCCGAAATCGGCCCCTCGGTGGGTTTTGCTGACGTGGTGATGGCGCGTGTGCTGGCGCTGCCTGCGCCGCGCAGGCCGGTGCCGAAGCTGTACGACGGGATCCGGCGCGCTGGTTTCCCTGCGCTGGTGTTTGCAGCGGCCGCGGCCGCTGCAGCGGTGGGTGTCTCCTTCTCCAGCGAGAACGCCTTGGATGCTGGAGTGATCGCGAGCTTCGAGCTCGTCGAGGCAGACGAGTGATGAGCGAGCCGGAGCCTGATCCGTTGGCTGTCTCGGCGCCTGCCGACGTCGACAAGCCCAAGAGCCGCGTGGGTCCGGTGCTGGTGCTCATGGCCATGTTCGCCTTTGGTGGAGTGGCGGGTGCAGGTCTCACGCGGGCGCTCACCGTGCGCGAGCTCTCCCACAAGATGGAAGGGCCGCCTTCGGAGGCGCGCGCCAAGTTTCGTCTCGAAGCGATGCGCCGGCAGCTGAGCCTGACCGACGACCAAGCCGGAAAGGTCAGCCAAATCATGGCCGACGCAGAGGCGCGTCGAGACAGCGCCATGAGCGCCTGCCGTCCCGACCTCGATCGCACGCGCGAGCTGACGAGCCAGCAGATCATGGAGGTGTTGAGCCCCGAGCAGCAGGAGCGCTACCGAGAGATGGAGCAAGCCCGGCGGCGCGACCGCGATCGCGGTCGGGGTCGGCCCCCGAAATAATGGGGCTCCACCCTCGTTTTTCTCGTGAGACTGCGGTACAAGTGTGCAGCCCATGGGGCGGACGATCATCATTGGTGACGTGCACGGTTGTGCGCGTGAGCTCTCCGACCTGCTCGGCTACGTCGGCGCGTCTTCGACGGACACGATCGTCTTCGTGGGCGACCTGGTGGTGCGGGGGCCGCTGCCGCACGAGGTGGTCTCGATCGCACGCTCACTGCACGCCGTCGCGG
>CAZXMG010000066.1:0-47389 GCA_964641275.1 uncultured Polyangiaceae bacterium | reverse complement strand
GCGCCTCGAGCACAGGCAATTCGGGCGCGCGCACCGACGGCGGCGCCCCAAAAGTGATCGGACCGGACGGTGCGAGCGAGAGGTCTGTTGCGTGCTGCGGGTAGGCTTGCACGGCGCCGGCGAGCTGCGCGCCGCCGCCCACGAGCAGGCCTCGTTGCACGACGCCGTAGCCAGGTTGCGAAGGGGCGGGCGCCTGGCTCGGCGCGCGCGAGTGGGGCGGTCGAGGATCCACCTGCGACGCGATCAGCGCCTCGCGCGCCGAGAGCACGTGCGTGCGCGGACTGTCGTCCTCGTCATGAGCAGCGCGCGGTGGCGTCGCTGGGAACTGCGCCGGCGGCGGCCCCGGCTGGTTCATCGCGAACGTGCCTCCTTTCACCACGGGTCGCGGCGGAGGAGGCGGCAACGGCGCGATCGGCCGCGGGGCGAGCGGCGGGACCTCGCGCAAGCCTGTGACAGCGCCCTCTTCGTCGTCGCTGTCGTCCTCGATTACCCCGGACGGCTCCTCGACCATCTGGGCGGGGGCCGGCCACGCTGAAGGCGAAGCGCCGACGGCGGGTGGCGCTGGCGGAGCCGGAGGCGGTGGAGGCGGCGGGCGCCATTGGTTCGTCACCGCTTGCGACACTTGGGAGATGGCGCTGCGCGGATCGTCGAGCGTTGCGATCGGGATCGGAGGCGCGACGGATCGCTGTGGCGGCGGCGGGTGTGACCGCACGGCAGTCTTCGTCTCGGTCTCGGGATCGCTCGGCGGAGGTGGAGGCAGCCCCTTCACTGCCGGCGCGGGGCGGCCGGGCGGGCGCGCCAACGGGGCCTTGGGCAGCAGATCTTGCACGCTCGTGACGCTGCCGTCGTCGTCGTCCACGGTGCTCGAGTCGGTCGGATCGGCACGAAATCGCTCGCGCTGCTGCTCTCCGGCGGTGGCGGCACGCGGCGCTGGCGTCGCCCCCACCGCGGGCCCACGCGTCGTCTGCGCTGCGAGGACCTGCGGCGTGTCACCCACTTTGGTGGGAATTTCCTGCTCGCCCTCGAGTGGCGGCAGGCCGCCTGGCGCGCGGCCTCGGTCGCTCGCGCCTGGCCGCCTCACCGCGGCGCGGCGGGCTGCGACCCGCGGACCTGCGGGAGACTCCTGCCCGCGGTCCTCTGCCAAGTGCGCAGCTGCCGCGGCCTGGTCCGCCGCCGAGGCCAAGGTCCGCGCTGCGCGCGGAGCGGGCTGCCCCTCCGCGGACGACTGACGCAGATGCTCAGGCGTCTCCGCGACCCGCGTCATCGCAGTCTTGGGATCGTCGTCGTCGTCGTCGGGCTGCGGGCGCGCGGGAGCTTGCGGGGGAAGCGGGGACGCCAGCTCGGGGGGCGGCGCAGCTGCCGCTGCTGCGGGAATGGGCGGCGGAACCTCGACCTGGACACTGGTCACGGCCGTCGCGGGGCCTTCGTCGGCCACGGACAAGGCGCTCACCGAGGTCGGTGGGTCGTCCGACCGAACCCCCGTGACCGACGTCGCGGGGCCCTCGTCGCTCACGTTCACCGAGGTCGCGGGACCGTCGTCGAGGTCGCGCACTCCGGTGCGTGGCTCCTCGGAGGTCACCTTGGTGATGGGACCTTCGTCCTCCACCGGCGAGCCGAACGCCACGGTCTGCTGCCGCTTGCGGGGCTCCGGTTTGCCGAACAGCGCAGGCGGCAACCCCGATTCCGTGCGGGTCGTCTCGTCGTCGCGGACTCCCTCGTCCGTCGCGACCTTCGGGGGTTTGGCGACCTCGCTCGGCGCGGGGCCACGCTCGGTGAGAGCGACCTTGGAGCTCCTGTCCACTTTGGGCGGCGCAGGCAGCGGTGGAGGCGCCGCGGGCAGCCCGATGGTGGTGGGCTGGCGGCGCGGCCCGGGCGCAGGCAACGGCGGCGGCGGGCCCCTGCCGGCGGGCTCGGTGGGCGGATCGAGCGGCGTGGTCGGGGCGTCGAGCGTCTCGGGATCGGGTGTCTTGGCCGCGAACTCTTGTGTGCGACGGCGCTTGCCCAGCTTCTCCATCCGCTCTTTCAAGCGGTTGTCGTTGGGGGCAAATTGGGCGGCCAGATCCAGGACCGCGTTGGCGTTGTTGATCAACGAAGTCGCCAAGAACAAGTCACACACGGCGATCGCGACATCGATGTTCTTCGGGTGTTTGGCGCGCGCCTCCATCGCGAAGCCGATCACGAAGTCGTCCGGCAAGATCTTGGCCGCCCCGGCCTTGAGAGCTGCCCGGATGAGCATGGCGCACAGCTCGACGGTCGCGTCGACCCGCGGGTCTGCGCGCCAGGCATCGAGCAGCCTGTCCATCCGAACCATCAGCCGCAACCATACAGGCAAGCCGTCGTTTCCGCACGACGACCGAAGGTTCACGAGAGACGCGAGAGCCCGACGCTTGGTCTATAGTCGAGCCATGAACCAGGGAGCCCTACCCCGCACGCTGGCTGTCACATCGCTCGCCTGCGCGCTGGCGGCCTGCGGCGCCAGCGATCCGGTCAAGACCAGCGGCGCCACGGACGCGGAGGTCTCGGCGATGCCGAGCGCGCCGCCGACCAGCGCGCCAACGGACGTCTCGGCGGAGCCCTCCGCCAGCCCGGTCGCCCCTGCAGGCTCCGCGACGCAAGCCGCCACCGGCGGGGCGCCCAAGGATGCGGACGCGCTGGTGATCGAGCCCGCCTTCGCGCTCAAGGGGGGCGGCAAGGTCGACGCCGCCACGGAGCAAGCCTTGCTCAAGGCCTTCGCCGATCGGGTGGCCAAGTCCAGCAAGCTCGCCAGCAAAGGCGAAAAGGGCGTCAGCAAACCGCGACGCGTGACGGCTACGTTCATGATCGAGAAGCCCGTGAACGACAAGAAGGGCCTGACCATCCGCATGAGCATGAACGGCGTCGAGCCCGACGGAAAATGCCCGCTGTTCGATCTCGACCAGAACCTCACCATGAGCGGAGGCAAGAGCACCGAGGAGGACGTGCTCGAGCTGCGCAAAGCCGCGGTTGCGTCGCTGCTCGAGAAGCTCGAGCCCACCGCGCCCACGCTCAAGCCCGCCGCCAACTGCACGGCGTTCAAGAACAAGTGACGCGGAGACGCCCTACTGGCTGCTGGTCGTGAACGAGATCGGCACCTGCACGCTGGTCACCTGGGCCGGCGGTGCGAACTTCGCCTTGCGCGCCACGTTCTCCAGGCAGGTCTTCAGCTCTGGCTGCGACACGTCTTTGGCGGTGGCCTCGATCACAGCGCCCGTGGTGTCCACCTTGAGCGCGAGGGTGACCTTCTCGCTCACACCCTTCGACTTGGCCACGGCCTGATCGTGGCAGGCCTTCAGCGCTGGCCGCAGCTTCGAGATGGTCTCCGCCGTGTCGGACAGCTGGGCACTCCCTTGCTGCGATGCCGCCAGCTTCTTGTTGATCTCGCTCGACAGGGCGGAGCGCTCCGCACCACGAGCGGGGTCGCTCGGCGGCACGTACTTCTCCAGAATCGCCAGGCCGAGCGAACGACGTTTGGGGAGCAGCGCCGGATCGCGTGCGATCTTGAAGCCCCATTGGACGGCCGGCTCGGTGCCCAGCTCCAGCAAGGCCAGCGCGTGAGGCGTGAGCGCCTCGGTCTGAGCCGACTCGAGCTGCTCCTCGATCATGGCTGGGCTCGGAGTGAAGCCGAGCCGCTGATTTCGCTCGCGGTTCTCGCGCTCGAGCTTCTGCCGGTAGCTCTGACCGGTGACGTGGTCTGCGATGGTCACGAGCTTACTCGCCGCGCGCACCTTGGCGGGCTCGCTGCCGCTGGCAGCGATCTTCAGCGCGACCTCGCGGTTCTGCGGGTTGTCGAGCAGCAGCTGCGCGACCAGCTGCGATAGTTCGGGGGAGAGCACGTCCTGGGGCGGAGGTGCCGTCCACGCGATGGGGGTAGGCGCGGTCTGCGGCGGCGGCTGCTCCACCGGGGTCTCGCTCGCGGAGCATCCCCACAGCAACGATCCCGCCAAGAACAGCCGCGCGCTCGTCATCGCCGACCTACTTGTCGCTGCCGCGACTCGCGTCGAAGTTGAGGTAGGTCTGTTCCTTGAGGCCACGCTCGTACTCGGCGATCAAGCGCATGCCCTCCGTCGGCTTCATGCGGTCCTGCTTGATGGCCGAGTCGACCTGCGCCTTGAGCCTGGCCACCAGATCGTGGTTGTCCCACTGGGTCATGGCGAGCACGTCCTTGATCGAGTTGCCCTGGATGGTCTCCTCGACGTAGTAGCCGCAATCCTCGTCGTCATCGAGGAACACGTGCACCTCGTTCACGCGGCCGAACAGGTTGTGGATGTCGCCCATGATGTCTTGGTAGGCGCCGGTCAGGAAGATGCCCAAGTGGTACGGCTGCCCGTCGAACGCGTGCAACGGCAGCGTGTCGCGCACGTCTTGGGTGTCGATGAACTTGGAGATCTTGCCGTCCGAGTCGCAGGTGATGTCGACGATGGTGGACTCGGTCGTCGGCCGCTCGTTGAGCCGCTGGATGGGCACCACTGGGAACAGCGCCCCGAGCGCCCAGTGGTCGAGCAACGACTGGAACACCGAAAAATTGCAGATGAACTGGTCCGCGATCTGAGGTTTGAGATCCTGCAAGCTGTCCGGCAGCTCGGTGCCCTTCATCTGCTCGGCCATCAGCAACATTCGCCGCGCGATGCCCCAGAACAGCTCCTCCACCCGCGCCTTGACGGGCAGCTCGAGCGCCCCGACCTCGAAGCGCTTCTGCGCCTCCTCCTTGACGGCCAACAGATCGTTCCAGCACTCCGCCAAATTCTCGACCTTGAGCTGCTCTTCGACGTACGCCAGCTCCTGCACCAGCTTGTGCTCTTTGGTGGGCTCGAGCTCGCTGCTCGAGAGCCGTACCTTCTCGATCGAGCCGAACGCTTCGACCACCAGCACCGAGTGGTGCGCCACGATCGCGCGGCCGGACTCGCTGATGATGTCGGGGTGCGGCACCTTCTCCTCGTCGCACACGTCGCCGATGTTGTAGACGATGTCGCGCGCGTACTCCTCGAGCGTGTAGTTCATCGAGGAGTGGAAGGTCGAGCGCGAGCCGTCGTAGTCGATGGCCAGGCCTCCGCCCACGTCCACGTACTCGATCGGCTGGCCCATGCGCCGCAGCTTGGCGTAGTGGCGCGCCGCCTCGCGCACGGCGCGCTTGATGATCTGGATGTCTGGGACCTGGGAGCCGATGTGGAAGTGGAGCAGCTTGAACGAGCTGTTCAGCTGCGCCTCGGCCAGGATCTCGAGCGCCTGCAACATCTCGCTGGTCGTCAGGCCGAACTTGGCGTGCTCACCCGCGCTGGTGGCCCACTTGCCCGCGCCCTTCGACACCAGGCGGCAGCGCAGGCCGATCCAAGGCTCGACGCTCATCTCTTTGGCCAGCCGCACGATCGCCCGCACCTCGCTGAGCTTCTCGGCGATCAAGATCACCTTCTTGCCCAGCCTCCGACCGAGCAGCGCCGTGCGGATGTAGGTGTCGTCTTTGTAGCCGTTGCACACGATCAGCGAGTCGGCGTCGCTGTGGATCGACAGCGCCGCAAACATCTCGGGCTTGGAGCCGACCTCGATGCCGTAGTGCGATGCGCGCCCGGCATCCAAGATCTCTTCGACCACCTCGCGCAGCTGATTCACCTTGATCGGGAACACGCCGCGGTAGCGCCCTCGGTACTTGTTCTCGTCGATGGCCGCCTCGAAGGCCGCGTTCAGCTTCTTCACCCGATGGCGGAGGATGTCTTGGAAGCGAACCAGGATGGGCGTGGACAGGCCCTCCTCGCGCTTGGCTTCCTGGATCACATCCATGATCGGGATCTTCGGTCCGCGCGGTCCCTCGGGGGAGACCACCATGTTCCCGCCCTCGTCGATGTCGAAGTAGCCCGAGCCCCAACGACGGATCAGGTACAGGTTTCGCGCGTCGTCGAGGGTCCACGCGGGCGCGGCAGAAGCCACCGCTCCATTGGAGGAAACCTCTGCGTCCGGGCCCGTGGGGGTGGTGCTTAGTACGGCCAACGTGGGTCGTTCGCGAATAGCGGCAAACCGCGCCGTGGATCAAGTGCGAATCTGGGGTCTCCACCAACGTCGTTGCCGATTCGACACACGGAGGATCGCTGCCGCGGCCAACGCGAGCCATGCGCCGAAGCCTGGTGACGGCCTCCCCCCACCGGACGACGACGAGCAGCCGCCCCCCGCGGCGAAGAAGCCGCCATCCCCCCCGTCGTCGCCGCTCGGCTCGGGCGCTGGCGCTTCGACGACCGTCACCCGCACCAGCGCCACCCCTACCCGGCCGGTCGCGTCGGTGGCGCGCACCTTCACGACGTGCTCGCCCAAAACACCGTAGTCGAGGCGCAACAGGCCGCCCTCGACCACGTCGTCATAGGCGCCGTCATAGTCGCGGTCGACCTCGACCAGCAGGCCCGAGGCCGGCTCGTCCGCGTCGTGCACATCGAGCGGATGGTCGAGCATGCCGACGGGCATCTCGAGCCGCACCGGTGCGACCGTAGGGGCCTGCCCGGCGGGCGCGTCCTCGCCGTGGATCGCTCGGTACGCGTCGAGCTTGCCGAAGCCGAAATCGTCGTTGGGCACGCTGCCCGTGAACGCGTCGGCAACGGCTCCCGCGGTGAGCGCGGCCTTCACCTCCGCGCCGGACAGCTCGGGGTGCGCCGACAGCACGAGCGCCGCGGCCCCCGCGACATGCGGGCTCGCGCCCGAGGTGCCGCCGTACACCATGTAGCCGAGCACACGCTCCTCGAACGTGCCGGGCACGACGGGGTTGTCGGGCGCAGAGATGGCCATCAGCGGTGTGCCGTCGAAGCGGTGGCCGCGGCCCGAGTAGATGGCGCGCGCGCCCGACACACCACCATCGAAGTCGTGCCCGGTGAACGCTGCGACGGCGAGCCCCAAGTCCGCGGTGCCGGGCCAGCCGACCAGGTGATCCTCGGTGGCGTGCTCGGCAAAGTGGATGCCTTGCCCCCAGCCGCTCACCTCGTCGAACACGCTGCCGAGCAACGTGACGGGCTCCGCGCCCACCGGCCCCGGATCCGTCACGGTCAGCGTCCAGGTGCCAGGCAGGATCGGAAACAGCGCTCCTCCAGGAAAGAGGTAGAGATCCACCTTCGCCGTCCCGCGCGACGAATCCTCGCGATAGGCCTGCAGCGTGAGATCTTCGAGCTCCGCCTCGAACAACCCGCTCGACAAGTCCAAATCCACGCTGTTGCCGTCGGGGCTGGTGAGCGAGAACGCGAGATCGCGGCTCGTGTCGCGCCACAACAGGGTGGTGATCAAGTACGCGGCGTTGAGCTCGTCGGGGACCACGATCGGGATGGTCGTCGCGGCCCCCACCGCCAGCTCCTGCTTGCTCATCTTTGCCGCGCCCGACAGGTTGCCCGCAGGGTTGATGTGCACCACGCCGTCGGCCACGCTCTCGTCGATCAACGCCTCGACGTCGCTCGAGCCGTCCAGGTGGTAGGTGATCCAGGGCGCGTACTCGTGCAGCACGACCCTGGCCCCCTCCTCGATGCAGAAATTGGTCATCGCGAACTCGCGCCCACCCGTGCGATCGGTGGCCACGACCAGGTCCGCGCCGGGAGCGATGCCCCACAGGCGCGACAGTCCCGGCTGACCACCGACCATCACCCCGGAAGCGCCGTTGCCGTGCTGCATCTCGGGCTCGAACACCGCCTCACTCAGGTTCATCCCGCGCCGGAAGAAGTCGTTGCCGTGGCGGAAGGTCTGGATCTTGGACGTCGACAAGCGCACGATTTTCTCACCCGTCTCGAGCGCGCCGCTGAGGTCCACGTCGTCGGCCACGAACAGCGCTTCGCCGAACGCGGGGACGTCATCGCCAAAGCCCTCGGCTGCACCCACGTTGCGACGTCGATCGTCGTTCTCGTCCGCGTACAAGTAGTCGTAGCGGAGATCGAGCGCCTCGCCTTCGCTGTCGAACAGCGGTTCGTCGTCGAAGTAGTGCGAGACCACCCCATTCAGCGAGCGCAGCGTCACCGGGCCGCCGCCCAAGTCGACCGTATCGACCCCTGGATCCAAGCGGCCGTTCTGGTTCTTGTCGCTGAACGCGAAGTAGCCTCCGTCGGCGCGGAAGAACATGGGGTGCAGCGGGTCGACGCCGCTGTCGACGTCGCACACGACCAGCCCGGCGCCGTCGACCGCGAGCCCGTTCGCCGTACGCTCGCGGTGGACCGCCGCCGCCTGCGTCAGCACCGAGGTCAGGTCGAGCGGCCGCGGCGCCGTGAACGGCCGGTGGTCGAGATCGATCTGATCGACGGCCGGGTCGTCTGCGGCGGCGCGTAGCGCCTCACCCGTCGCGGTCGCAGGGCGCCGTCGTCCGCGACCGAGCAGCGCGCCGCGCTCGTCGCGATCGAAGTGCACCCCGAGCGCGTCGAGGCGCGACAGATCCGCGGTCGAAGGTTGCGCGCGAAAACGCACCACCACCGGCAGCTCGGGCACGTCGAACGCAGCGCCCAGCAGCGACGCGGGCGGCCTCGCACGAGCCCCCGCGCCACCCTCCATCACCAGCGACAGCTTGCTCCCGAGGCGCGGCGCGCTGGCCGCGCCAGCGGTCGAGAGCAGCAGCGTCGCGAGCAGCATCGGGAGCATCCCCCGTCGAGCCAAGCGCATGCCCGAGGAGTAGCGCGAAGCCACGGGTCGCGGGGCTCAAAGCTCCCCACATTCAACTGGCTTGCCAGTTGAATCAGAAAGCAAATTCTCCCGTGCGCTCTGAACCATCAGCGCCGAAGGCCCCTCCACCTGCCCACGGGCGCGGGAGAATTCGAGCCGTTCAGCGCTGCGCGGCGTCCTTGCAGCAGCGGATGCCGGTCGAGTAGTCGGCGTAGGTGAGCACGTGCGACGCCACCGCCGAGCGGCAGCCGTCCTTCTTGCCACGGGCGTAGAACCCCCCGAGGAAGGTGCCCTCGGGGTCGTCGATCCATTCGTCGACGTTGCCGTTCATGTCGAGGATGGCGTCGTCTCCCCAGCGGCTGGCGCAGGTCGGAGTCGCCCCCGTCACGCGGAGCAGCGGCCCCCTCTCGCCAGGCACGAGGTTGAAGCGCGGATCGGTGTGGTTGATGGTCGGGTCCTCCCACAGCACCACCCCCGGGTGAGTCTCGCGGAAGATGTTGCATTTGCCGGCCTCATAGCGGTCGCCATAGGGGAAGTCTCGATCGGCCTCGCCGCGACACGCGGTCACCCACTCGTCCCGCGTGCACAAGCGTTTGCCGGCGTTCTTGCAAGCGCGTTCGGCGTCTTTGCCGCTGGCGTACGCCTGGGGGATGACCCCTGGCTTCGACACGGCGCGCGGCTCGAACGCCTCTTTTTGCCAGGCGGGGAGCGGCGGCAGCGGCATCGCCCGCTCGACGCTGCTCCCGCCGCCGCGTTTGTCGCGCCAGATCTTCTCGATGAACACCGCCTTGCCCTTCTCAGGCGGATAGAAGGGCGACAGCGTCGCACCGCTGGTGTCGACCACGACGGTCGCCTCCCAGCGGTCTACGCAGAGCTGCTCTCGCACCAGCACCATCTCGGCGGGGCATCGAGGTTTGGGCGGCGGCGGGGCAGCGACCGGCGCGCTCGTCACGACCGGCGCCGTCCCGGAGGTGGGCAGCGCCGGAGCGATCCCGCTCGGCACCTGCGGCGGCTCGGACGCCGACGCGACCGGCGCGCCCGTCACGCCGGACTCCGGCTCGCAGCCCAGGAGCAGGAGCAGCGCTGGAGCGAGAGCCTTGCGCCGCGACCACCTCATTGCCGGAGAGCTTAGCGACGATCCCGGGCACACGCGATTGGACGCCGATTCGACAGGCGCCTGACACCACCGCAGCCGCTCGAGCTGGTAGCGTCGTGCCCATGCGCACTTCACCCTTGCTCGCGATCCTCACCGTGGCGGCCTGTGGCGGAAGCCAGCCCGACGCCAACGACCTCGCCGCGACCGCGGTGGCCCACACGGCAGAGCCGACCTCGGCATCCACCGCCGCCGCAGCGCCAGAGCCGAGCCCGACCGGCCCCGCGAGCGGAGTCGCGACCGCACCGCCCAAGACCACCACAGCGGCCGACACCGGGTCCGGCAAGAGCTCGCAGCGCTGGAGCGTCGGCTCCGGCAGCGGCAAAGGGCTCTCCGTCGAGAACGAGATCGGGCAGAAGCTCAGCGTCGCGAGCATCGCCTGGACCAACTTCCTACGCCAAGCCGAGGGCTTGCCGCTCAAGGAGCCGAGCGGCGCGAACGTCTCGTTCGCGAGCGTCACCGCCGACGGAGCCAGCGCGAAGGACGTGGTGTGTCGCTTGAACGCGTGGGACTCGCCGCCGACCGATCCGCTCACCATGGGCGTGGCGATCGTGTCGTTCGTGCTGGTCGACGCCGTGCCCAGCGCCGCCATGCTCAAGCACCGCGCGGCGCTGCTCGCCTGCAACGGCGGCAAGTCGACGCGCGTGTCCTGGGTCTTCGAGAAGAGCAAGGTCACCCAGGCCGAGGTCGTGGGCGGCGACGCCAAGGCGAGCGCCTGTGTGAGCAACGTGCTCAAGAAGTCGGTCGCCGCCAACAGCGGTGCTTGCCACGCCAGCCTCGATCCCTAGCCGCGACGCGCGGGGCTCAACTCGAAGCCAGTTGAATTTCGCTTTCTGATTCAACTACTTGCTTACGCACTTGCGAGAGAGCCAACGGGCCTGGTTTGTACTAGCGTCGGCGCGTGCGTCTCACGCTGGCCGTCGGCTCGTTGCTCGTCGTGCCCGCCCTGCTCCTGACCGATGCAGGCGCCGCCGCTGCGCCGGCAGAAGACCCCCTCGCGCAGCAGCGCGAGGAAGCGCGGTCGCTCGCCACGGAGGCGCTGGCGCGCATCGATCGTGGTGAGCTCGCCGAAGGCCTCGCGTTGCTCGAGCAAGCGGAAGCAAAATTTCACGCACCGACCCACCTGCTCTACCTCGCCCAAACGCGCGCAGCGCTCGGGCAGCTGGTGGCAGCCGCCGAGACGTACGAGCGCTTGGCCAACGAGACGCTCCCGAACTACGCGCCAGATGCCTTTCGCGAGGCACAGCGGCTCGGCGGCGAGGAGCTGTCGCGGCTGACGAAGCGGCTCGCTCGCGCCCGAATCGCGTTCGCGGGCCCCTCCCCCGCGAGCTTCTCGGTCCGCGTCGACGGCGAGGCCAGGCTGGTCTTTGGCGGCGTCGTGTACGTCGAGCCTGGTCGCCGCTCGATCCTCGTGGAGAGTGGAGGCCGCAGCCAACAGCGTGCTGTCGACGTCTCTCCGGGCAGCGAAGCCACCGCGACCTTCACGTGGAGCCAAGGGGGCACCGCGCCAGCAGACCGCGCTCCGCCGCTGCGCACGCCCGGCATCGTGCTGTTGGCGTTGGGTGGCGCGGGCGCGATCGCGGGCGCGACCTGCGGTGGATTGTCGTTGGCCAAGGTGGCGGAGCTCGAGGAGCGCTGCCCCAACAAGGTGGGGTGCAGCGCGAGCGACGAGCCGCTCGCCGACGAAGCGCGAGCGCTCGGCAACGCTTCGACGGCGCTGGTGGCCGTCGGTGGCGCCGCGCTGGTCACGGGTCTCGTGTTGGTGCTGTGGCCCGCTCCCGCACCCGACGCGAGCGCAACGTCGAGCTTGGCGCGCCGTGTGCGTCCATGGATCGGCCCAGGTTTGCTCGGGGCGGAGGGTGTGTGGTGAACCGAATCGGTTGTGTGCTGTTGAGCGTCGGCCTGACCGCCGGCTGCAACCTGATCTCGGGCGTGGACGAGTATCGATTCGGCGGCGGCGGAGCGGGGGCGTCCGGCCCCGGGGGGGCGGGCCCTGGCGGCGCTGGCTCCGGCGCGGGAGGAAGTGCGGGAGGTGCCGGGCCCGTGTGTGACCCGTTGCTCGAGAAGACCTGCGGCGCGCAGTGTGTGGTGCTGACCGAGCCTGGCTTCGGCTGCGATTCGGCTGGCTGTGACGCCTGCGATGCGGGTTCCTCGTGCTGCCCCGATTGCACGCACACCGCCACGGATCCCAAGCGCTGCGGCTCTTGCTCGAACGAGTGCGACGCCGAAGAGTGGTGCGCCGCCAGCCAATGCGAGTGCCGTCCCGGGCTCTTGCCGAGCGCCGGAGGGTGCGTCGATCCGCTGTCCGATCCGTCCGACTGCGGCGGAGACGGCCCCTGCGCCGCCCCCAACTCGGCGTGCCAGGCAGGCACTTGTGTCGCGAGTTGCTCACCTCCCTACACGAGCTGCGGCGACGCGTGTGTCGACACGGACAACGATCCGCTGCACTGCGGCGGGTGCGCGGGAGCTGCCTGCGACGTCGACAAGGTGTGCGTCGCGGGAGAGTGTGTCGAGTACGAGCCGGCGCCCGGCTGCAGCGCATGCCCGTGCAGCGTTTGCGTGGGCGACTTCGACCGCTGCTGCACGTTCCCGGGCTCGGCGACCCCCATCTGTCTCAGCCAAGACGCGAGCGGCTGCCCGTGACCTGCGGCCGATCGGCCGCTGCGCTGCGGCCCGTCGGCCGCTGCCCGGTCACCGACTGCGCGATGGCGACGAGGGCGCCCGCCTGGAACGCTCCTTGCTCGAGCGTGTGCGATGCGAACCTCCATGCCCCTCTTCGCTTGGCTCGTGGGCGCGCTGGGCACCGCTGCTTGCACAGGCCAGCTGATCGAGCCCGACGGCGAGGGCGGTGGCGGCTCGGTGCTGCATGGCGATCTGCCGTGCGACGTCGCTGAGCTGCTTTCGACCCACTGCGTGAGCTGCCACGCCGGCGGCGATCCGAGCGGAGGCGTCGCCTTGACGAGCCATGCCGCGTTGACCGCGCCGTCTCCTGCCGACGGGTCCGTGACCGTGGCGGAGCGTGCGCTCTTGAGGATGCGTGACGCAGCGTTGCCCATGCCCCAGGCGGGCTTGCTGCCAGAGAGCGAAGTCGCCGTGCTCGCTGCGTGGATCGACGCCGGCATGCCCAAGGGAGACTGCTCCGGAGGAGCTGGTGGCAGCCCGCCCATCACCATCGCCTGCAGCTCCACGCAGTTCTGGACGCAGGGCGACGAGGGCTCCAAAGACATGCACCCTGGCCACGCTTGCGTGAGCTGCCACGAGCAACCCAACGACGAAGGCGAGAAGGGCCCGCCGCTCGGCTTCGCCGGGACGGTGTATCCGACGCCGCACGAGCCTGACGACTGCGTGGCCACGGGCGTCGGCGGGGCGGTCGTCGTGGTCACCGACGCCAACGGCGCGACCCACCAGGTGTCGGTGCGCGCCAGCGGCAACTTCTACGCAGAAGAGGTCACGTTGGCGTTCCCCATCCGGGCCGAGATCCGCAAGGATGGAAAGGTGCTGGCCATGCAGGACCCGGTGATGACCGGCGACTGCAACGCGTGCCACACCGCTGAGGGCACCGACGGAGCCTCTGGCCGAATCTTTCCGCCGAACTGAGCCACGACCAGCGGCTAGGCAGGCGGCTGGGTTTCTGCCAGGCTCCCGGCCAGCCCTCGCCGTGACGCAGCACCGCAAACCGTTCGCAACGTTCGACGACCACACGGCCACCGTCGCCTCCGCGCCGCAAACGCGCGCGCCGCTCGCAGTCTTGCTGCGAGTCGTCGGTGCGCCGGCCTCTCCACCGGAAAGGCGCTTCGAACGCGGCGTCTGCCGGATCGGCTCCGCGCCGAGCTCCGACATCTGCATCAGCGAACGCAGCGTCTCGCGCAACCACCTCGAGCTCGAGCTGGCGCCAGAGGGCGTCTCGGTGCGCGACCTGGGCAGCCGCAACGGGACGTTCTACCTGGGCCAGCGGGTTCAGGCGATCGTGCTCGGGGTGGGAGGCCGCCTGCGGATCGGCGCCGCCGCGGACCTCCACATCGAGGCCGACTCGTCTGCACTGATGGGCGCGCAACCCTACACGGGCGACGACTACCACGGCGTGGTCGGCGTCTCGGCCTCGATGCGCGCGCTGTTCGCGGTGCTCACACGCCTCGAAGGGTCCCTGATCAACGTCCTGCTCGAGGGCGAGTCGGGCACCGGCAAAGAGGTGATCGCGCGCGTGCTCCACGACGCCTCGCGCGTCGGCGGAGGTCCGTTCGTGGCGGTCAACTGCGGCGCAATCCCGCGAGATCTGGTGGCGAGCGAGCTGTTCGGGCATCGGCGCGGTGCCTTCACCGGAGCGATCGAAGCGCGCCGGGGGGCCTTCGAGGCGGCCCACGGCGGCACTCTTTTCTTGGACGAAATCGGCGAGCTGCCGGTCGAGGTGCAGCCCATGTTGCTGCGCGCGCTCGAGACCGGCGAAATCAGAGCCGTGGGCGACGATCACTCGCGCACGGTCAAGGTGCGGGTGGTCGCCGCCACGCACCGCGATCTGGACGAGCGCGTGCGGGACGGATCGTTCCGAGAGGACCTGTTCTACCGGCTGGCCGTCGTGCGGCTGCGCGTGCCGCCGCTGCGGGAGCGCCCCGAAGACATCGTCCCGCTCGCGCAGCGCTTCGCCGCCGCCGAGGGCCTTCACGCTCTGCCCAAGAACATCCTCGACGAGCTGCTGTCGCGACCGTTCGCTGGCAACGCTCGGGAGCTTCGCAACCTCATCCAAGCGTACGCGGCCTTGGGCACGCTGCCGGCCGCGGGGGCGCGCGCGCAAGACGTTCGCCGCCTCGCGCTGGAACGATCTGTCGATCTCTCGCGACCCTTCCTCGAGCAACGCGACGCGCTGGTCGACGCCTTCACGCGGGCCTACCTCGACGCGCTGCTCGCGCACACCGGCGGCAACCAGACGGCTGCCGCTGCGCTCGCAGGGCTCGACCGCACGTACCTCGGCAGGCTGCTCGCCAAGGTCAGCAAAGCTCCCAAGCCCTGATTGCGCAGGGTGCTAAGCTGCCTGCGAGCCATGCAGGCAGCTGCGGCACTCACCAGAACGGGCGGACGCGACCCGCTGCCGGCAGATGCGCGCTACGAGTGCTTGCTCAAGATCGCGGCCGGAGGCATGGCCACCGTGTTCGTCGGCAGACAGCGTGGCAAGCGAGGCTTTTCGCGCCTGGTCGCGATCAAGCGGGCGCACGCCCATTTGCTCGACGACGATCGCTTTCGCGAGGCGCTCGTGGCCGAGGCCAAGCTCGCCTCGCAGATCCGACACCCGAACGTGGTGAGCGTGCTCGACATCGATGAGCCCAGCGAAGAGCTGATGCTGGTCATGGACTACGTGGAGGGCGCTTCGCTCTCGCAGCTGCTCACGGCTGCTCACAAGCGCGGGCAACGCCTCCCGCCCGGGGTCGCGCTGCAAATCGTGATGGACGCGTGCGCGGGGTTGCAGGCCGCTCACGAGCTCACCGGAGAGGGCGGCCAGCCCCTGGCCATCGTGCACCGCGACGTCTCACCGCAGAACATTCTGGTCGGCATCGATGGCCACGCCCGGATCGTGGACTTCGGGATCGCCAAATGGGCGGAATCGGGAACGGCCACGGCAACCGGGCTCAAGGGCAAGTTCGGCTACATGGCGCCTGAGTACATCCGCGACCGCACGGTCGATCGGCGCATCGACGTGTTCGGCCTGGGCGTGGTGCTGTGGGAGTCGCTCACCGGTGAGCGGCTGTTTCGTGGGGAAGGCGAGCTCGCGACCATCCTGCAGGTGACCACCACCGCCGCGCCGCGAGTGTCGGCGCTCTCGCCGGAGGTCCCGCCCAGCGTCGACGCCGTGGTCGAGCGCGCGCTCGAGAAGGACCCAGCACGCCGCTTCGGGAGCGCACAGGAGCTGTCTGACGCGCTCGAACGAGAGGCTCGCGATGGAGGCCTGGTGTGCTCCCACGCCGCGGTCAGGGCCACCGTCGAGCAGTTGCTCGGCGACGTGTTGGAGGCGCGCCGGACCGTGCTGCGCGATCTGGTGGCGAGCCGCGTCGACGAGAGCTCGCGGCCCACACCGCGGACCGACACCTCCCTGCTCGAACAAGCGACCGTCACCGCCGACGTGGCAGCGTCCGAAGTGACCGACGCACGTACGGTGCCGCTGGTGCGCCCTCCGCTCGCAGAGCTGCCGCAGCCACGGCCCCAGCGAAACAATGGCATCTGGTGGCTCGGAGCAGGCGTCGTTGCCTTCGGGGCGGCCGCGCTTGCGCTGATCATGCGGGCCAACTGGCCCGCGTCGCCCCCCGAAAGCGAGGGTTCGGTAGCCCGGCAACCGCCACCGGCCGTCACTGGCAGCCCGACCGTCGACGGGTCTCCGCCAGCGTCGATCCTTCCCGCGGGACTGCCGCCGGCCGCGCCGAGCGGCGTCCCCTCGGCCACCGCGTCGACGACCCACACGGTCGCGCTCCCGCAGCGCCCGACACGCCCGGCGAAGACCGCCCCCGTCGCCACCACCAACGCGCCCACGAGCCCCGCCACGGCCACCAGCCATCGCCCGGGTTTGGGCTACTAGCCTGGCTGGTGCCGCGACCTCATGGATGTCTGATGGGTCGCGGTGCTCCGCGGAGGTCGACGTCGAGCTCGATCGCCGCAGGTTCCTCGCATCCCCCGTCGCCCGCCGCGGGGCGGGAGGGCCGATCGCGTCGCTGGGGCGAGCTCAAGCCGAAGGCCTGGTAGATCTCTTGCACTCTGGATGTTGCGCCCCACCTGGCTCCTGTCGTTTCGTTTCGTCGGCGCGCGGGATCGATCTCGCCGGCGACTGCGACGTGCGTCGCCGGCCGGTCGTCTTCGCTCGATGAGCACTTCGGCCTATGGACTCTAGCTCCACCACGCCGCTGCGCCTGGCCGAGCTGATCGGCGGGCTCAGCCTCGCCTGCGACGTAGCCAGCGGCTTTCCGCCCGGGAAAGTGCTGCGCACGGTGGTGATCGCGACCCGCGTGGCGAGGCTCGCGGGGCTCGACCCCGCCACGCAGCGCGACACCTTCTTCATGAGCCTGCTGCGGTACCTGGGCTGCACCGGCTTCTCCCACGAGGAAGCCAGCGAGTACGGCGCGGGGGACGACATCGGCCTGCGCAACGTCATGGCCATGGCCGACGCCGGGGATCCGGCAGGCACGGCCAGCGCGATCCTGAGCGGCATCGGTCGTGGCGCCTCCTTCGTCGCTCGCGGCGCGGCGATCGCCCGGCTGCTGGGAGATGGCCAAGCCGTCCAACGCCATGCACGAGCGCAGTGTGAGACCTCTGCGATTCTCGCGAAAATGGTCGGTGCCAGCCCGGCTCTGCTCGCGGCCATCTCGAGCATCTGTGAGCGATGGGACGGGCTGGGGGCCCCTCGCGCGCTGCGAGGCGAAGCGCTCGAGAGCTGCGTGCGCTTGCACCATCTGGCAGACGGCGCGGAGATCGCCTGGCACCGCGCCGGCGCCGAAGCGGCGCGCGCCCTGGTCGCGCGCCGCGCTGGGGGCTGGCTCGACCCAGCGTTGGCGGCCGTGTTCCTCCGGGAGTCGGAGTTCGTCCTCGCCGACCTGGACGGCCCCGAGCTGTGGTCCCGATATCTGAAGGAGGAGCCCCAGCCTTGGGCGCTCGCGACCACGACCGACGCGCACAACGTTGCTCGCGCGTTCGGGCACCTAGCCGATCTCAAGAGCGCGTACACCATCGGGCACTCCGCGCGTGTGGCGGAGCTCGCCCGGGCCGCCGGCTCCGCGCTCGGCCTTGGGCAGCTCGACGATCTGGAGCTCGCCGGGCTGCTGCACGACCTCGGGCGGCTGAGCGTCCCGAACAGCGTGTGGGATCGCCCTGGCCCGCTCGGGCAC
Organism: uncultured Polyangiaceae bacterium; assembly: GCA_964641275.1. Lineage (GTDB taxonomy): Bacteria > Myxococcota_A > Polyangia > Polyangiales > Polyangiaceae > Xiheicaenibacterium. The sequence continues at coordinate 29,758 of CAZXMG010000066.1, read as the reverse complement.
TTCGACTGGGAACGCGTGCGGTTGCACAGCTACTACAGCGAGCGTGTGCTCTCGACCGCGCCCGTGTGGCGTCGCCTCGCGCCCTTGGTCTCGAGCGCGCACGAGCAACCCTCGGGCGCTGGCTACCACCGCGCCCGCGGTGGCCCCGAGCTCTCGCTCGCGTGCCGCGTGCTGGCCGCAGCCGACGCCGTGGCGGCGATGAGCGAGCCGCGCGCCCACCGGCCGGCGCTCGACGCGGACGCCAGCGCGCGAGAGCTCGATCGCGACGTGGCGCGAGGCAAGCTCGACAAACGCGCGGCGGAAGCCGTGCTCACGGTGTCGCGCGGCCGCAGGCCCGCGAAGATCGGCGCGGCGCGAGCGCTCTCGGCTCGCGAGGCCGAGGTCCTTCGACTCGTCGCGCGCGGCAAGACCAATCGCGAGATTGGCTCGCTGCTCGGCATCTCCGCGCGCACCGTGCAGGTGCACGTGGCCCACGTGTACGACAAGATCGGCGTCGAGAGCCGGGCTGGCGCGGCGCTGTTCGCCGTGGAGCACCAGCTGCTCGACGAGCCTGGGGGCAGCTGAGGTGCCGGAGGGAGACTCGATCGCGTTCCTCGCGCGGCGCGTGTCCGGCGCGCTGCTCGGCCAGCGCATCACGCGGGCACGCTCGTTCGTGGTGGAGGTCGACGAGCGTGCGCTGATCGGGCACGACCTCGGCGCCGTCGAGGCGCGCGGCAAGAACCTGCTGCTGTCGTTCTCCAGCGGCTTCACGTTGCGGGTGCACCTGTTGATGCGCGGCCGCGCCGGGATCCTGCGAGGGCCGGACGCCCCCACCCCGTCGGCGGAGCTCAAGCTGTGGCTGGGCGGCGCCGACTGCTCGTTCGCCGTCTGGCGAGCACAAGTGGTGGAGCTCATCGCTTCCCACAAGCTGGACCTCACCCCCGCGCTCGCTCGCCTCGGCCCCGACCCGCTCGCGACCGAGTTCGACCTGGAGCAGGTGGTCCTCGCCATGGCGCGCTCCCCCGAGCGGCCGATCGCTGAGGTGCTCCTGGATCAGCGTGTGATGGCGGGGATCGGCAACGCGCTGAAGAACGAGGCGCTGTTTCTGGCTGGAGCGGATCCGTTCGCACGTGTGTGCCAGTTCTCGGAACAAGATTTGCGCGCCATCGCACAGGTCAGCAGCGGTCTGCTGCGGATGACCGCCGGCCCCAGGCTGACACTGGACCGCGGACGCGGGCGGCTCACGCGGCGGACACCGGACGCGCTCAGCGGTCGGGGCAGCCGGTCTTGGGTGTACGAACGCGGCGGGCTGCCCTGCTTGGTGTGCGGCGCCCGGATCGAGAAGCAGGCGGTGGGGTCGCCACCTCGCTCGACCTACCGCTGTCCCGTGTGCCAACCCGCCAAAGCTGCGGTGGAGCAACGGCTCGTGCCACCCATCGCCGACGTGGCGCGTGCGCGCCTCCAGGCCGATGGTAAGGTCCGGCGGTGATTGCATTCAGCAAAGAGGAGCTGCTCGCGGCCGAGCGCGTGTTCGCGAGTGAACGCCGCCGCGTGCGCTTCCAAGACGTGGACGCCGCCAGCACCATCTACTTTCCCAAAGTGCTGGAGTACTTCGGCGATTGCTACATGGCTTTGCTCACGGCCTCCGGCCTGGACGTCCCCGGCATGCTGCGCGAGCGGCGCCTGGCGGCCCCGCTGGCACACGCCGAAGCCGACTACCTGTCGCCTCTCTTTTTCGGCGACGAGGTGCTGGTGGAGATCGTCAAGGCCGTGGTGGGCGAGACGAGCCTCACGCTTGGGCACCGCATCAAGAAGGGAGAACGCGTCACGAGCCTCGGCCGCACCGTGCACGTGTTCATCGATCCACACAGCTTCAAGCCGGTGCCGGTGCCCGCCGAGCTCGCCCGCGCGCTCGCGTGATCAGGGCAGGTCAGGGGCCTTGGCGAGCCATTCTTGGAACGGCCGCGGGAGCGTGGGCCAGTCGCGCCTGAGCGCGACGGAGTGTTGATTGGGGTCCGCGTCCTTGGTGCTGCCAGGCGGATCGAACACGTTGAAGCCTTGGTAATAGAGCTCGCCCGCGTTCGCCTTGAGCTCCGCCACGGTGATGATCGAGTAGAACGTGGCCTGGTCGCGGTTGTGAGCGTGGAGCCGCAGGAATCGCCGCTCACCCAGCTTGGCTGCGGTGACGATCAACGAACAATCGGTGGCGTCGTCGAGCGTCCCCAGGGTCAACGACACCAACCCGCTGTCCTGCTTTTGGCCGCAGTCTTCGATCGCCTTGGCGAGCCCGCTCGCGCAGTAACAGCTGCCGCTTGCCAGCGAGGCAGCTTGCATCAGCTCCTGGCGCGAGGGGGACCACCCGCCGGGCGCTGGCTCGAGCTTCGTGCAGCGCGACATCACGTTGGTGCTCTTGCGAAACTTGCAGCCAGCGTTCTCGCGCTCCTCCTCCTCGGACACCGGCGCCGCAGAAGCCGAGGGCGCGGCGCTGGCAGACAACGGTGACGTGGTCGAGGCGGCATTCGAGGGCGGTTCGGCGCTGGCCTCCGGCACGGCCTCCACGCCGTTGCCACTCGGAGCACACGCCATCGTGGTCCACGCGAAGGCGATGCACGACAGCCGGAGCTCCACGAGGGCCATCCTCCCATGGACGCGCGCAGAGCGGAGCCTGTTCCCGCGCACGGGAGCGGGAGCTCAACGCTCGGCTGCCAACCGTGCGTCATGGGGCGCCACACGATCCCGCGAACCGTTGGCGCGTCGCGAGCGCAGCTTCTGCGCTGCCCATCGAGCCCCGGCCATGACTACTCTTGAACCATGGACAAGGTCGAGGCGCGCGCCACGCTGCGAGTGCTGTTGTCGGTAGCGCTCGCGGACGGAAAGCTGGACATCGACGAGAAGCGGGTGCTCGACCTGGTCGCTCGCCACGAGTACGACGCGGACGATCCGCCCGAAAGCCGCTTCGACGACGGGCGCGACTTCGAGCGCGCGCTCCGCGCCATCCGCAGCGACGAGGCGCGGCGCCTGACGTGGAAGGCCGCGCTCACGATCGCCACGGTCGATCGCGGCTGCTCGAAGAAGGAGCGAGCGCTGCTGGGGCGCATCCACGAGGTGTTGCTGCCAGACGAGCCCGCCCCCGAGATGGCCAGCGCCGAGGCCAAGTACGACGAGCGATTCGAGGCCATCCAGGCCGAGCTCGCCGAGGCAACCTCGGCCTTCCTGAAGCAGGTGGGCAAGGGCGGACCGAGACTCAGCCAGCGCGAGTACGAGACCATGGCGACGGAGCTCGCCGACAAGAAGAAGGAGCTCTACGCCCGCGCGATGTCGCTGCCACCCCCCGCACGCTGAGGGGCCCCGAGCTTTCGTTCGCCCACCGATCGCGCGTCAATCAATCCACAACACCCCCGCGGGTTGGGCGAAGCGCTCGCGGTTGGGCACGACCCGCACGAACGAGCGAAACTCCACCGTGCGGTGCTCCGGGTGCTGCACTGCGCCGCGGACGTAAATGCGTGGACCACCCGCTGGCAGCACCACCACTTCGTCGGCGACGTGGGGACGCCCGGCGCGCGCCAGCTTGGCGGCCTGCGCGATGCCGATGCAGCGCTGCACCTTCACACGCCGCGCGCCCACCTCCTCGTCGAGCTCGGCGCGCTCGCGCGGCAAGGTGGGCAGGAAGAACCACTCCCCTTGGCGCACGATCCGCTCGCCGCGAAGGACCAAGGACTGCGGGACCTCGGGCGCACGCAGGGCTTCGCGCGCGGCATGCGTGGACGATGCGCCGCACGGAAGCTCCGCGATGAACAGGTGTTGCTCATCCATCCCGCACAGGAAGTGCCGCTTGCGGCCCTCGGTGAACTGCTCCACGAGACGCGACTTGGCGTCCTCACGGAGGATGCGGGCGGCGGGCGGCGGGGCCTGTCGCTTCGAGAGCCACACGCTGAAGGCTCGTCGCGGCTCGTCCACGAAGAGCACCAGCTGGCGCGCTCGCGGGTCGGGCCCGAGCACCTCCAGGCGGTTCTCGCTGGCTCCTGGGAAGATGCGAAAGCGCTGCTGCGTTCCACCGGGAGGCGCGATGTCGATCTGCACGATCGCCTCGGTCCCCAGAGGCCCAGGACGGCCCGCCAGCAGCGGCGTCGAGAGCAGCTCGAGGTCGAGGCGCGCGCGACGGAAGCGATCCGCCAAGCTGCGAAGTGAAGTGTTCATGGCGGTGGCGAGCGACGCAGGCCGCGCGCCGGGCCTGACAGCAAGGGAGCTGCGGCTCGACGCGATCGCTCAGGCCAAGCGCTGGACACGCTCGCGGGCTCGCGAGATCACCTCGCGCCGATCGAGCTTGCCGCTCGCATTGCGCGGGAGGCTCTGAAACAGGGCGACCGCGCGCGGCCTCTTGAACGACGCGAGCCCGAGAGCAGCGCCCTGCAGCAGGCGCACGGCGTCGGTGCCTGGTGCAGCCACCAACGCCGCTGCGACCAACTGCCCCCAGCGCGGATCGTCCAGACCAAACACCACCACCTCGTGCACGCCTGGCAGCGAGAGCAGCGCCGCCTCCACTTCGGCCGGAAACACGTTCTCGCCGCCGGTGATGATCGCGTCGTCGCTGCGCCCGAGCACGTGCAGCTGGCCCGCCGCGTCGAACGAGCCGACGTCTCGCGTGTCGAATGGCTCCTCCGGATCACGCCTCGGCTCGCCCACGTAGCCGTCGAACAGCGCCGGGCCGGACAGGACGATCCGACCCGGCTCGCCGATCGGACACGATCGCCCCTCGTCGTCGACGACACGTACGCCCATACCGGGCAGCGGTCGGCCCACATGCGACAACGAAGAGACGCGGCCCTCGCTGGGTGACTGCGTGGCGACCTGCGAGCAGGCCTCGGTCAGCCCGTAGCTGGCGAGCGCTCGGGCGCCAGCGGCGATGGCATCATCGCGCAAGCGCGCCGGCAACGCGGCGCCGCCCAGCAGCAGCGTGCGATCGCGGAGCGCCTCGGCGGCGTCCTCGCGCAGCACGTCGTGCAGCATCGTGGGCACCAGCGAGGCCACGGACACGCGGCTCTGCCGCACCGTATCGAGCCAATCACGCGCCTCGAAGCGCTCGTTCAGCACGACCGCTGTGCGCGCCACGAGCGAGCGCGTGATCACCGAGAGCCCACCGACGTGCGCGAACGGCAGGCTGAGCAACCAGCGGTCGTCCCGGTCGAGCGGCAAGTTGGCCAAGCTCGCATGTGCGCTCGCGAGGAGCGCTCGCCGCGACAGCTGTACGCCCCGGGGCAGGCCGCTGCTGCCCGACGTGAAGAGCGTGACGTGACACGTGGCGCTGCCTGCTCTGCGCGCGCTGTCCGGAGCGACTGGCGCCGCAGCGGCCAGCTCGCAGAGCTCCTCGGCCGACAGAACCCGCGCCTGCGGCACGAGCGCGAGGGCGCGTGCGCGCTCAGCCTCACCCCACTTGGGGTGCAGCAATACGAACGAGCGCCGAGACTCCAGCAGCGCCCACACCAGCGCCACGCTGCGCCAGCTCGGTGTGGCCACGAAGGCGAGCTCGCCCTCGGTCGGGTCGCGCCGCGACAGCTCCGCTGCCATGTTGGCTGCACAGTGCGAAAGCTCCCCGTAGCTGAAGCTCCGCTCGCGGGTCAGCAGCGCGAGCGCTTGCGGGCGCTCCAGCGCCGCGCGCGCAGGGCTCAGCGCGTCCACACGAGCTCCATGTGCGCGCGAGACACCAAGCTCGGATCGAGCCCGGACGCCGCGGCCACGGGGCGCACGAGGCTGTCTCCAGGCTGCACCTGCGCCGCGCCACCCAGCCCGAAGCCTGCGAGTGCGGCGTGATGATCCAAGCCGGGGGCGCGCGCCGGTCCGAGCCGTGAGATCGCGAGCGCCAGCTCGGCACAGGCCGCGAGCGCCACGGGCCCCTCGAAGGCGTGGGTCACCACCACGTCCTTGTGCGCGGCGAACGCTCGCTGCGCGAGCGCAAGCGCGGCGCTGACGCCAAACCAACTCGGCTTGATCACGACGCCTGCAGCGCGCTCGAAGGTGCCGTACCCGGGGACGAGCAGGCTCTCGTCCGCGAACCAAGGGGTTGCGATCGCGACGTGCTCGAGCTCCGCGGGAGCGCATGGCTCCTCCACGAAGGCCACGCCGAGGCGAGTGAGCTCCTGGTCGATCGCGCTCACCGCTCGGGGCGTCGCTCCGCCGTTGAAATCGAGGCGCAGCTCCACGCTGGCGCCCACCGCGGCGCGCACTGCGGCCACCGCGTCGATCAGCGCACCGTCTGCCTTCGGTGCCTTGATCTTGAGCGCCCTGCAGCCGCGCACGCAGGCCAGGGCAGCCCTCTCGACGAGCCCCGGGTCTCCGCTCCGACCCAGGTAGATCGCGCGCTCGATCGGCAGAACCTCGGCGCCCGACAGCCAAGTCGAAGGCGCTTGCCCGCGCGCGCCGGCCGCGAGGGAGACGAGCGCCCACTCCAACGCGAAGCGGAGCGACGCAGGGAGCTCCAAAGGCACGGTTGTCGCGTTGGCGAGCTCGCCCGGGCGCGCGGGGATGCTGAGGCTCGACCAAGCTACCCTCCCGAGCGCGACTTCGACCTCGGGCAGCTCTTCCCGCGACACCCCGGGGTAAGGTGTGGCCTCGCCGAACCCGACTCGCCCCTCCCCGTCCTCGAGCGCGACCAGCAGGCCGCGCCGCTCGGACAGCGAGCGCGAGGCCGAGCCCACCTCCGGCCCCACTACGCCAGAGATCGGTCGCACCCAGGCGCGCCGGATCACGACGCCGAGCTGCCCAACGCGAACGACGCTGCGAGCAGCACGCACTCGGCCATGAGCAACATGGCCGTTCGCTTCAGACAGCGATTCAGCGTGGGACCATCCTTGCTTCTGCTGAGCACCGAGAACAGCCGCAGTCCCAGCCCGAGCGGCACGAGCGAGAGCAGCGCGAGCGCCGGCGCCCAACCGAGCAGCCAGAGGGCCACGACGCACAGCGCGGAGACCACCAGGCTCGCCAAGTATTGTCCGACGCCGAAGGCCCGTCCGAAGCGCACCACCAGCGTGCGCTTGCCCGCGCGGCGATCCCCCTCGTGGTCACGCACGTTGTTCACGACCAGCACGTTGGTGGCGAGGGCGCCGACGATCACCGCCAAGAGCCACGCCGCGGGAGGGATCGACCCGATCGCCACGAACGCGGTGGCAGGCACGCCCACCAGACCAAAGAACGAGAACACGAACACGTCCCCGAGACCGTTGTAACCCAAGGGGAACGGGCCGCCCGTGTAGGCGATGCCGCTGGCGATCGACACCAGGCCGATCGCGATCATGGACGCGCCGCGCTCGCGCGCGAGGTAGGCGCCCGGGATCAGCGAGAGCAAGAACACGACCCACATACCGAGCTTCATGGCGCGGGCGGACAGCAGCCCGGAGGCCACGGCCCGTTGCGGACCGATGCGCGCCCCGTCGTCGGCACCCTTCTCGTGATCGAACACGTCGTTCGCGAAGTTGGTACCAATCAGGATCAACACCGCGCCCAGGAGCGCCGCGCCCACCGCCGGCGCACGCACCTCGGCGTGCGCGCTCGCCAACGCGGCGCCCACCAACACCGGCGCGATCGCGACCAGCAGAGTTGCAGGCCGCGCAGCCAACACCCACGCGCCGAGCGCGCCCGCCGGAGCCAGCGAGCTCACGGCAGACGCTTGAACTTGCCGAAGTTGGGCTTGCGTTTCTCCAAGAAGGCCTGCTTCCCCTCTTGCCCCTCCTCGGTCATGTAGAACAGCAGCGTGGCGTTGCCCGCCAGCTCTTGCAGCCCGGACTGCCCGTCACAGTCGGCGTTGAGCGCAGCCTTCAAGCAGCGCAGCGCCAGCGGGGAGTTCTCGAGCATCTCGCGGCACCAGCCCACCGTCTCCGCCTCGAGCTCCGCGAGCGGCACCACCTTGTTGACCAAGCCCATGTCGAGCGCCTCTTGCGCGCTGTACTGACGACACAAGAACCAGATCTCTCGCGCCTTCTTCTGGCCCACCATACGCGCCAGATACGAGGCACCGAAGCCACCGTCGAAGCTCCCCACCTTGGGCCCGGTTTGGCCGAAGCGGGCGTTGTCGGCGGCGATGGTGAGATCGCACACCACGTGGAGCACGTGGCCGCCACCGATCGCATACCCCGCGACCATGGCGACCACCGGCTTGGGCAACGTGCGGATCTGACGCTGCAGGTCCAGCACGTTGAGCCGCGGCACACCGTCCGCGCCCACGTAGCCAGCCTTGCCGCGCACGCGCTGATCGCCGCCAGAGCAGAACGCCTCGCCACCAGCACCCGTGAGGATCACCACCCCGATGTCACCGTCGTCTCGCGCGTCGGCGAAGGCGCGGATCATCTCGGCCACCGTCTTGGGCCGGAACGCGTTGCGCACCTCCGGTCGGTTGATGGTGATCTTGGCGATTCCTTCTGCCTTCTCGTAGTGGATGTCTTCGTAGCCAGGGCACTTCTGCCAATCGGGGATGCTCATGAGACTCCTCGCTGATCACGCGTGCCCTTCGCGCGCAGAGCGCCGCTGGGCGGTCCTCGCGTCGTCTGCTGCACGCACCGCAGACACCAAACTGCGCGCCACTGCTGCAGGGCGCTCGAGCACGACGTTGTGGCCGACGCCCGGCACGATCTGGATCTCACAGCCGAGCTCGGCCGCCGCGCTGCTCAGGCTCGCGACGTAGGGCTGATCACGCTCACCGGCCATCAAGCTGATGGGGACGTCGCAGGCCAGGAGCCGTGGCAAGAGCTCCGGCATCGAAGCCGTGCCGAGCACGGTGAGCGCCCACGCGAGCCCGCGCGGGACGTGCGAGAGGCGCGTGCGCTCTTGCGCGGCCAGCAGCTCGACCGGCAGATCCCGCTGCGAGGCGAACAGCGGCATGGAGGCCCAGCTCGTCACGAACGCGGCGAGGCCCTGCTGCTGCAGGCGCGCGACTTGGGCCTCCTCCCACACCCTCCGCTCGGCGCGGAGCGTCGTGGACGAGAGCCCGAGGTGCGCGCCAATCGCGAGTACACGAGCCACCCGGTCCGGGGCGCGGGCGGCCATCGCGAGCGCCAAACGACCGCCCAGCGAGTAACCGCAGAGCACGCAGCGCCCCCCAGGCAAGCGCTCGATCAGCGCGTCGACCACGGCATCGAACGTCTCGAGCTCGAGCCCCCAGGGCGCCGGGCCATGGCCCGGGAGGACCAGCGCGTGGACTTGCGAGGGCGACTCGAGGCCGAACGCACGCTGCACCTGGGCGAACGACTCGGGTCCGCCGAGGAAGCCGTGCAGCGCTACGACCTGCGGGCGCTCAGACGGCATCGTGCACCTCGGCTCGCCAGCGTCGCTCGATCTCGCTGCGACTGGCCGCGCTGACAGAGGCAGGGACGACCACCTCGATCACGGTGGCGGCCTTGGCTCGAAGCGCCTGCTCGATGGCGACGCCCAGCTCGGCCCGCGCGCTCACACGCACGAAGCGAGCGCCGAACGCCGACGCGGCTTGGCCCAAGAACGGCGCGGGCGGCGTCAGGAACAGCCGCTCGAACGAGGCCGCGTCAGCGATCGAACGCTTCACCGGAAGCTGCTCGAAGATGCGTCCGCCGCCGTTGTCGAGCACCACCACCACGAGCGGCGCGTGCACTCCGCGCAGCAACGCGAGCGAGCCGACGTCGTGTTGCGCGCTCACGTCGCCGAGCAGCACCACCACGGCATGCTGGTCGGGCGTGGCCAGGCGCGCCCCCACCGCGCCAGCGATCAAGCCGTCGATCCCCGCGGCACCACGCTGGTGCTGCACGTTGACGCCCGCGGCCAGCGCCAGCGAGCCGTAGCGCCCCATGTCGCGCACGGGCGTGCTGTTGCCGAGCAGGAGGCGCGTCCCAGGCGGCAGCTTGGCCGCGAGCTCCAGACAGACCCGCGGCTCGCATGGCTCGCCTGGCTCGGCGAGCCAGCGCTGCACCGTGGCCGAGAGCTGCCGCGCCTTGCTGTCGAGCTCGCCCGCATACGCTCGGGCACGCGGGAGCTCGCGCGGCGCGTGCTCGGCGAGCTCGCACAAGAACGGCTCGGGATCAGCCTCGATCATGGCGGCGGCGGAGCCTTGTGGGTCCGGCGCGCCGTGCGCGGCGACCACGACGTGCCGCTGGGCGCGCAGCGCAAGCGCGGGGAACGCGCCGTCGACCGGCGGCGGACCGATCTGCAACAAGAGATCGGGGGAGCGGTCGCCATCGAACGCGCCGGCGGCGAGCAGGCTCGCGAAGGAGTGCACACCGGGGCCGGAGATCGCCGAGCTGGTCACGTCCGCGAGCACGGCCACACCGCGCTCGCCCACGCGGCGGCAGGCGAGTGAGAGCGCGTCGACGCGCTCCGTGCGCGAACGGGCGCCGCCGAATGGCAACGGCCCCAGCACCAGCGCAGGGCGCGTCGACTCGGCCAGCGCGGCGGCCACGTACGCGACGGCCCGAGGGCTCGGTCTGCGATCGGCAGGGAATAGCTCCGGCGCCCGCCCTACGTTGCTCGTCAGAGCGGGACCGTTGGGCTCGAGGGGCTTGCGGAAGCGTGCGTTCAAGTGGACCGCGCCCGCTTTCGGCCCAAGCGCGCCGCGCACCGCGCGAAACGCGATCGCGGCGAGCGAGTCGAGCGCCAGCGAGTCGGGCGCCCCCAAGTCCAGGAACACGCGCGCGTGCCGACCAAACAGGTTCGACTGATCGATGGTCTGCGAGGCGCCGGCGTGGCTGAGCTCCACCGGCCGATCGGCCGTGAGCAGCAGCAGCGGAACCTCGGCATGGTCCGCCTCGATCACCGCAGGAAAGAAGTGCGCGCCTGCGCTGCCGCTGGTCGCGATCACCAGCGCCGGAAAGCCCGTCTCCCGGGCGACGCCCAGCGCCACGAACCCTGCCGATCGCTCGTCCACACACACGCTCAGCGCGTCGCCGAAGAGCGCAAGCGCGGCGAGCGCGAGCGGCGTCGAACGCGAGCCGGGGCAGACGATGGCGCGCTGTACGCCTGCGCTCGCGAGCCCCGCGATCAGGTCGTGAGCCCAGCGCTGCGTGAGCTCGGCTGCGTTCAAGGGGCCCCCATGGGCGCGCTGATCGCGGCAGGAGCGGAGGGAGCTCCAGCGGCCGCCAACATCGGCTGCAGCTTGGCCCACGTCTCCAAGAGCTCGGCCTCGACGCTGGAGCCCGCCACGATCCCAGCGCCGGTGAACAAGAGCGCCTGCTCGGCCGTGAACAAGCCCGAGCGGATGCCCACCACGAAGCAGCCGCCGCCAGAGCCGTCTACCCAGCCGAACGGAGCTGCGTACAACCCGCGCGGCGTGGCCTCCAGCTCGCGCACCAACGCCAGAGCGCGCTCCCTCGGTGCGCCACCCATCGCGGGTGTGGGGTGAATGCTCGCCAACAGCGAGAGCACATGCTCGGGCTCACGCAGCGAGGCGTGGATGGGTGTGGCCAAGTGGTGCACGTGGCGCAACGTGCGCACGTGGCGCGATCCCACCGCGACCGCCTCGCAGCCGCGCTCGTGCAGCGCTCGTGTCAACGCGTCGACCACGATCTGGTGCTCGCGTGCGTCCTTGTCGCTCTCGCACAGGCGGCGAATCTCTGCCAAATCCGCGCCTGCACGAGGCAGGCTGCCCGCCAGCGCCTCGGTCGACAGGCGCCGTCCTTCGAGCGCGAGCAGGAGCTCGGGCGTCGCGCCCAAGAAGCAAGCCGTCTCGTGCTTCAGGGCGAACCGCGTGCAGCCCGAGAGCGAAGCCAGCGCCGCGAACGCTGATGCCGGCGCGCTCGGTCGCTCGATCCGCGCCACTCGGGCGAGCACGACCTTGGTGACGTCGCCGCTCGCCAGCAGCGGCAACACGCTCGCGAGCGCGCGCCGGTAGCGGTCACTGCCGTCGTCGGCGAGCCGAGCGGGCCCGCGGCGCTCCTCGCCCAGCGGGGCCGCGCGCTCGATCTCCGTCGCCTCCTCGATCCAGCGCCGCCAGTCCGCGAGCTCAGCGCGGCTGCCCGCGAGCGTCACCTCGGCCGGGCGGCCCGGCACGAAGCGGAACGTCCAGCGTGGCACCACGAAGTGTGCGCCACCGAAGCGCTCGAACGGGCCGAGCGGACCGTCGTCGAAGCAAAGCGCGCCGAAGGCTCGCACCGGCGCGCCACCCGCCAGCGCCGAGCCGAGCTCCTCCGCGATCTCGAAGCGCCGCTCGGCTGGCGCACCGATGTGTCTGGCCACGCCGATGCCCACACACAGCTCGGGCGAGAGCTGCGCGGAGCGCGTGGTGTCGAACACGATCTCGCTGCCCTGACCGACGTTGCGCTCGCGCAATGCACCGAGTTCGCTCGGGTCGATCGCGCACGTGAAGCGCTGTACCACGATCTCGCCGCGCCCCACCCGGGGCTGGTCCCGCCCCGCCTCCACGGCGGCGACGAGCTTCATGCGGCGCTCGCGCGGCGCTCGGCCACGTACAAATGAGCCACCCCGAAGGTGAGCGACACCACCTCGATCACGTCGAGCCCAGCAGCGGGAAAGAGCTTCGCGAACTCCTCGGCAGGAGGGAACGCCGCTATCGACGCTTGCAGGTAGCGGTACTCCTTCTTCCCGCTGAGCAAGCCGCCGAGCCAAGGCACCACGTGGTGCACATGCACGCGAGCCATCGCTCCGAGCGCGCCGCGAGGCTCGGACAGCTCGAGCACGACGACGCGCCCACCGGGGGCCACCACGCGCGCCATCTCCGCCAAGCCTCGGGGGCGATCCGGCACGTTGCGAATGCCGAACGCGATCGTGGCTCCAGCGAACGACGCCGTCTCGAAGGGGAGCTCTTCGGCGGTGCCCTCGCTCAGCGTCACCCGCTGCGCGAGCCCGCGCGCCACGAGCTTGTCGCGACCGATGCTCAGCATGCCAGCAGAGGGATCCACGCCAACCACCGTGGCGACCGGATGTTGCTCCGCGATCTCGATCGCCAGGTCGCCGGTGCCCGTGGCCACGTCGAGCACCGTGCACGGGGCGTCCGGCAACGCCAGCGCCCGCGCGGCCCGACGCCGCCAGCCGCGGTCGATACCCAGCGACAAGATGCGGTTCAGCCGGTCGTAGCCGGGCGCGATGGCGTCGAACATCTCGCCGCTGCCGAGACGCTCGGGCGTCGTACCCTGCATCACGACGCCCTCCTGAGCGGGCGCGGCAGCTCGGCCGCGAAGGCCGCGAGATCGCGAGGTGCCAGCGCCTGAGCGCCGTCGCTCTGGGCGTTGCCCGGGTCGTCGTGCACCTCGATCATCACGCCGGCGGCGCCGGCAGCGAGCGCCGCCCGGGCCAGCGGCAGCACCAAATCGCGACGCCCGGTCGCGTGCGACGGGTCGACGATCACAGGCAGTCGTTCGGCGTGCGCCAAGAGCGCCACAGCCCCCAGATCCAGCAAGTTGCGGGTGCTGTCGTCGAAGCCGCGAATGCCACGCTCGCAGAACAACACCCCGCTCGCGCCCGCCTCGAGCAGGTACTCGCCCGAGAGCAGCCACTCCTCGATCGTGGCCGACATGCTGCGCTTGAGCAGCACGGGCTTCTGCGATTTCCCGACCGCGCGCAGCAGCGCGAAGTTTTGCATGTTGCGCGACCCCACCTGCATCAGGTCCGCGTGCTCGCTGACCGCACCGACGTCCTGCTCGCTGAGCACCTCCGTCACCACCGCCATGCCGTGGGCGTCAGCGGCGGCGCGCAACCACGACAATGCGTCGCGACCATGGCCTTGGAAGCTGTACGGGCTCGTGCGCGGCTTGAACGCCCCCCCTCGCAGCAGCTTCACGCCGCTCGCGGCCAGCGCCGTCGCGATGCCGAGAATCTGCGCCTCGGACTCGACCGCGCACGGTCCGGCGATGATCACCGGATCGGGTCCGCCCACCTCGGTGGCACCGACCTTCACCACGCGCGGCATCGCGTCCACCCGCGGATGGGTCGGCACCGGCTCACTGACCGAGCGCACGCCCGCGAGGCCGCGCAGCAGGTCGCCGCTGACGCGACTCGAGGCCGCGCCGATCAGCACGTGAACGTCTCCTTCTCGCGAGCGCTCCACGCTCGCGATCCACAAGCCGAGCCGCGTGAGCTCGCGACGAACCGCGCCGAGATCTGCACCTTGCGCCAGGGTCACGATCATCACTTCCTCCGATTCACGATGGCGAGCGCCACCGAGCCGAGCGCTCTGGTAGCAGGTTTGTCGGGCAGGTGAGAGAGCTCGAGCAGCGCCTCTTGCACCAGGCCCTCCGCGAAGGCGCGCGCCTTGGCCGCACCGTCCGCTGCCACGATCGCGCGGCGGGCACGCTCGCACAGCTCTGGCTTCAACATCGAGCTCGGTCCACACAGCTGGTCACCCAGCGCGCGGGCCAGGCCCTGGTCCTTCTCGAGTGCGATCATGAGCGGGTAGGTGACCTTGCCTTCGGCCAGGTCGCTCAAGAGCTCCTTGCCCACCACCTCGGGATCACCGTCCACGTCCAACGCATCATCGACGGCTTGGAACGCGACGCCCACCGCTTGGCCAAAGCGAGACAGCCTGCCTGCCTGCTCATCCGAGAGCTCTCCCGCGCGCGCGCCCGCGAACAGCGCCCACCGGAACAGCGACGCGGTCTTGCCACGCACGATGCGCAGGTAGTCGTCCATGGTGACGTCCACGCGCCCGCGATGTTTGAGCTGCAGCGCCTCGGCCTCCAGCATCTCTGCGAGGACGCCGAGCGCCTGATCCAGCACGTCGGCGTAGCCGGCCCGGCGCACGCGCAGCAGCGCTTCGACCAGCAGCCAGTCGCCTGCGTAGACGCTGGCGGCGTTGCCGTACAAGACCCGCGCGGTGGGCGCCCCACGGCGCTTGTCGCCGACGTCCACCACGTCGTCGTGCAGCAGCGTGGCGCTGTGGACCAGCTCGGAAGCCACGGCCAGATCCAGCGCACGCGCGCCGAAGCCCGCGCCCACGCGTGAGGCCAGCGCCACACAGATCGGACGCAGCCTCTTGCCGCCCAAGGCGAGCAAATGCCCAGCGCTGTCGTGCATCGGGGTGCCGCCCTGCTCCACCGCGTCGATGTCGCGCTCGATCGCGGCGAGATCCGAGTCCACGAGCGCACGGATCTCCGCGAGCCGCGCTTCCATGGATCCAGGCACGCGCAGCGCCACTACCTCGGCCAGCGTTCCGAGCACCGGTCCGCGTGCGGCCAAGCCCAACGCCACCGCCTCCGTGGCCGCCTTCACGCGTCACGTCCTTGGTTCACCGCGCGCCCCGCGTTCAGCAGGTTGCTGAACAGCTGGAAGTCGGCCCGCTGCGAGCGGATGAAAGAGTCGAGCACCGACTCGGCCACACCAGCGAAAGCACCGAGCCGCTTGAGCCGTTCGATCATGTGCTGCTTGCGGGGCGAGCGCTCGGCCCCTTGCGCCAAGTCCACGGCGCGCTCCAAACGTGCGCGCACGCTCTCGGCGAGGAAGCGTTCCCGCTCGCTCACGACCTTGGAGATCATCTTCCAAAAGTCCGTCTCGGCCTCGAAGAACTCCTTCCGTTCTCCGGGCTTCCACACCCTGCGCGCAACGCCCCAGCGCTGCAGCTCAGTCAGTGTCTGGCTCACGGCGCCCGCCGACATGCTGAGGCGCTCACCGACTTCTGCCGAGCAGAGTGGTGTCGTCTCCAAATAGAGGACCGCCCACACCCGCCCCAAGGCCTTGCGAAAGCCCCAGTGCTCGATCACGTCGCCGATCGCATCGGCGCACAAAAGCTCGGATTGCGTCAGTGAGTCGGCCATCGGGAGCCTCCATCAACCGAAACTTTCAGAATCATCTGAAAGTTCATTAGGCTCAAAAGGGTGACGGGTCAAGCGTGAGCCGAATTCGGCAGGGCCGGCGTCCCACTCACAGGGGTCGCGGCGCCCGCCCCAGGCGGTTCCGTCCGGCTGTGGGCCCGCCCCCCGCTCTCGTCCGCCTCATGTCGCTCGTGGAAACCGAACGGCGTCTGCACGCGTAAGCGCTCCTCAGAAAGCGCTGTCGAAGCCCCAGCCGGGAGGGCTCTCCTGGCCTGCCGGGGTGACTCTTCGGCAGTCGATCGCTCCTCGCTGACCGCGCGCTCGAATTCTGCTTGAGCTGAGGGACTCCGACCGCGTATCAAAAACCCCGGCTCGTCACCCGTGCAGGGCTTTCACGAAAGGTTCTATCGCATGACCGCAAAGCTCTCCTCGTCGCTTGCTGCGTCCGCCGTCGCGGGGCTCGCCCTGGGCGCCACCGCCTGCGCCAGCAACCAGGCCGATCCGCAGAAGCCGGAGGCCGACGGCGCCACCCCCGCTGCCGCGAGCGCCGCCGCAGACGCGACCGCCGCGGGCGCCACCGCGTGCTGCAAGGGCAAGCACGAGTGCAAGGGCAAGGGCAAGTGCCGCGTCGCGGGCAAACAAGACTGCGCCGGCATGAACGAGTGCAAGGGTCAAGGCGGCTGCAACATGCACTGCAAGTAGGCCCAACCACAGGTTTCGGATCACGATGATCCGCATTGGGGGAGCTCCGTCGGAGGTCCGCCGCTCAAGGAGACGCCCTGCGGGGCGCAACGGAGGAAACATGGAACTCGCACAGACGCTCGCTTTTTCGGCTGTTGGTGGTTTGTTGGTGGGGGCTGTCGGCTGCGGCGGCGACGGCAAGAAGGCTGACGAGCCGGCCGCTGACTCGAGCGCGACTCCCGCGGCAGACACGGCCGCGGCCGACACGGGCGCAGCCAACTGCTGCAAGGGCAAGAACGAGTGCAAGGGCAAGGGCGGCTGTAAGACCGACGCGAACGAGTGCGGCGGCAAGAACGAGTGCAAAGGCAAGGGCGGCTGCGGCAAACGCGAAGGCTGCCCCTGAGCGGGCGCTCCCCGGCCCTTGCTGGGGAGCCGCGAGGCGAGGTCGGGCGCTCACCGCGTCCGGCCTCGTTTCTTTGGGCTTGCTGGAGTAACTGATCTGCATGGCCGCTCCTCCCCGTCCCGCGCGCATGGGTGTGCCCGATCTCGGGGTTGGGCTGGGCCTGCGCATCCCCCACTACGGCCACATCTTCGAGCACACGCCGAAGGTGGATTGGTTCGAGATCATCAGCGAGAACTTCATGACCGGCGGGGGGCGTCCGGTGAAGAACCTGGAGCGCGCGCTCGAGCACTATCGTCTCGTGCAGCACGGCGTGTCGCTCTCGCTCGGCAGCGCGAACCCTCTCGACTGGGAGTACCTGCGGCAGCTGAAGGCGCTGGTCAAGAAGACCGACACGCCTTGGCTCAGCGATCACTTGTGTTGGGCCGGCGCCGACTGCCTGAATCTGCACGATTTGCTTCCGCTGCCCTACACGGAGGAGGTGGTGCGCTACGTCGCGGAGCGCGCGCGCATCGTCCAAGACTTCTTGGAGGTGCGCTTCGCGATCGAAAACGTCTCGAGCTACCTCACCTACACCTCGAGCCGCATGAGCGAATGGGAGTTCGTCAGCGCCATCGCCGAACAGGCGGACGTGGGCATCTTGCTGGACGTGAACAACATCTACGTGTCGAGCGAGAACCACGGCTTCGATCCGCGTGAGTTCGTCGATGGCGTCCCTGCCGAGCGGGTGCTTCAGATTCACCTCGCCGGTCACACCCGCTTCGAGAAGTACATCATCGACACGCACTCCGGCCACGTGGTCGACGAGGTGTGGGCGCTGTACCGCCACGCGATCCAACGCTGCGGCAGCGTGTCCACGCTGATCGAATGGGACGACGAGATCCCCGACTTCGAGGTGGTCCTGGCCGAGGCGGAGAAGGCTCGAGCGTTCCGCAATCAGAGCCTCTCGGTGACGCCCGAGGCCAGCGTCTCCGGCCCCGCCGCGCAGGCGATCAGGCCATGAGCACACAGCCGCAAGCCACCGCGCCCGAATCGTTGTCGGAGCTGCAGAAGATCCTCACGCACTTCTTCCGTCACGACGCGCCCATCGCCGACGATCCCGAGCGCGCCCGCGTGGCTGCCGCTCACGTCGCCGGCAACTCACGTCTCACGCCAGCGGAGCAGGTGGACATCTACCGGCGTCAGTTCTGGCTGAGGCACGTGGACGTGATCGCCGAAGACTTTCCCGCGCTTTCGGCCATCTTGGGCGAAGACGATCTGTACGAACTGAGCCGCGCCTACCTGATGGCGCACCCGCCGAGCGACCCCAACCTCAAGGAGCTCGGCACGCACCTGCCCACGTTCGCCGCGACCTACCCGTTCCCGGTGGCCAAGGCTGCGCTCGCGCGGGACTTGGCGCGCTACGAGCTCGCGTTCCTCCGCGTGTTCGACGGCGTCGACCCCGATCCGCTCGACCCGAGCAAGCTCGCTGCGCTCACGCCGGACGCCTGGGAGCGCGCGCGCCTCTTGTTGAGCCCGGTCGTGCAGCTGCTCGCGTTCGACTACCCCGTGCACCGCGTACGACTGGCGCTCAAGAAGGCAGACCCCAGCGAGCCGAGCGAGCTCGATCCGCACGATCCTCCCCGCGCCCCGGTCTACCTGGCGCTCTTCCGCAAGGACTTCGTGGTGCACTTCGAGGAGCTCAGCCACGACGCGTTCACGCTGCTCACGGCGCTCGCCGCCGGCGCGCCGCTGCTCGCGGCCTGCGCCGAGATCGCCGACGGCAAGACGCCCGAACAGGCCGCCGCTCTCGCCAAGGACCTGGGCGAGTGGTTCCGCTTCTGGGCGCAGCGTGGCTTCATCCGCGACGTGGTGATCGATCCGCGATGAGCAGCGACTGGTTTCAAGAGACCCTCGCGATCGAGACACGACGGGCGGACAAAGGTCGCAGCGCCTTCGTCGATGTGAGCCAGCGAGTCGAGGACGTGGTCGCGCGCTCTGGGGTCCGGAGAGGACTCGTCACCGTGTTCATCCGCCACACGTCGGCCAGCCTCGTCATCCAAGAGAATGCGGACCCGAGGGTGCTCGACGACCTGCAGGCCTGGGCCGAGCGGCTCGCGCCCGAGGCGTTCGCCTACAGCCACGACGACGAGGGCCCGGACGACATGCCGGCCCACTTGCGCTCGGTGCTGAGCAAGACCAGCGAGACCATCCCAGTGTTGAACGGGCGCCTCGCGCTCGGCACGTGGCAAGCCCTGTACGTGTGGGAGCACCGCCGCCGCCCACACCGTCGTGAGCTCGTGGTCACGGTCGCGGGAGCGATCTGAGCGCGACCGAGTGTGCTAGTTTCGCCGCGCATGTCCGTCCTCGACAGTCTGCGAGCCGTGGGCATCACCGGCCGCATCTGCGTCCCCACGGTGCTCGACTCGATCCGCGGCAAGGTCTCCCTCGACGAGTGTGACGAGCGGCTGTTCTGGTGGAGCCGCGAGCTCATCCGCCGCGCGGAGATCGAGCTGAGCGTCATCGGTGGCGAGCTCATCCCGGAGGGCGAGGCGTTGGTGGTGATGTCGAACCACCGCAGCTACTACGACATCCCCAGCGTGTTCTGCGCGGTGCCGGGCCGGTTGCGCATGGTGGCCAAGAAGGAGCTGTTTCGAGTGCCGCTGTTCGGCGTCGCCATGCAGGCCGCAGGCTTCATCAAGATCGACCGCGACAAGCGCGAGAAGGCCATCGCCAGCTTGCGCGAGAGCAGCCGGCTGCTTTCGCAAGGCACGCGCGTGTGGATCGCGCCCGAGGGCACGCGCAGCAAGACGGGCGCGCTCGGCCCCTTCAAGTCCGGTGGGTTCCATCTGGCCGTGGACGCAGGCGTCCGCATCCTGCCGCTCGTGCTGCGCGGCACCGAGAACGTGATGCCGCCCGACGGGCTCACCGTGCGGCGCGGCGCCAAGGTCAGCGTCACGGTGCTGCCGCCCATCGACGCGCCCAGCTACGGCCCCAAGGGCAAGCGCCAGCTGATGGCCGACGTGCGCCAGGTCATGGCAGCCGAGCTCGGTCAACAGCTCTGACCGTGTGCCGAGCCTGCCGAGCCTCTTGCCGATGCCCCGGAGCGGACGGCCGAGCGCACTCGGTTCGGCACACGGCAAGACGCGGGAGTGGGCCGCGCTTGGCGCTGCGCGCCTACACGCGGCAAAGCGAGCGTAGCGGCCGAAGGCCGCAAGCGAGCCCCAAGCT
The DNA here is from genome assembly GCA_964641275.1 of uncultured Polyangiaceae bacterium. Lineage (GTDB taxonomy): Bacteria > Myxococcota_A > Polyangia > Polyangiales > Polyangiaceae > Xiheicaenibacterium. The sequence continues at coordinate 9,778 of CAZXMG010000066.1, read as the reverse complement.
CAGGTCGGCAACGTGACCCCGACTCGAGCCAGCGCGGCGCGGTCGTCAGCGCTCAGCGGCCGCGGTCGCGGCGCCGCCCCCGACAGGTCGCAGCTCGAGACCACTCGCGGGCGGTGAGTACCGGGCCAGGCGACCTCGCCCTCGAGCGCGACCCACCACTCCTCGTTACCAGGCAGCGCGAGCCGCGCGTGCTGCTTGTTGCCCTCCTCGTCCACGCGCGGTCCGAGCTTGGCGATCTCCCCCTCCGACAGGCTCAACACGTGCAGATACAGCTTCTCGCCACCACCGCCGCTGCCCGCCACACCGCGGCTCCTCTGCGCGCCGTGCTCGACCTCGAAGAAGCCCGACTCGACGACGTAGAGAGCGGTCACCCCCGGCAGACTAGCAGCTTCGACATTCCAGAATTCGCAAAGATGTGAGAGTCTTACGGCGCGTGTCGCGCGAGAGTCACATCCTCGCGGTCGGCGGTGATCCCAAGCCGAAGGCCGCCCTTTTCGATCGGTTGGTTGCGCGAGGGCACAGGGTCGAGCAGGCCGACTCGGCCGTCGCCTGCATCGAGCGTTTTGGCAAGGACGGTGCCGACCTGGTGATTGCCTGCCTGCCTCTGGTCGGCGGTGGCGGCGGCGATCTGCTGCGCGGCTTGCGCGAGATCGACGCCCGTGTCCCGGTCGTCGTGGTGGGTCGGGATCCGCAGATCGCAAACGCAGGCGACGCGTTTCGCGAGAACGCCTTCGAGTACATCGAGGACTTCGAGCGCGACAGCGACGAGCTGCTCGCAGCGATCGGCGCTGCCCTCGGATCACGCCGCGGCGACGCCCAGCTCCGCTACCTGCGAGAGCGCGAGGCGACCGCCTCGAGCTGGTCGTCCTTGATCGGATCCTCACAAGCGATGCGCGACGTGGGCGACGTGCTTCGCCGAGTTTGTGAGCGCACCACCAAGGGCTCGCCGCCCACGATCTTGCTGCTTGGCGAGACTGGGACTGGCAAGGGCCTCGTCGCGAAATGTGTCCACTACAACGGGGTGCGGCGCAACCAAGCATTCGTCGAGCTGAATTGCGCCGCCATTCCTGGCTCGCTGATCGAGTCGGAGCTGTTCGGGCACGAGCGCGGCGCGTTCACCGACGCGAGGACGTCGCGTGCTGGATTGTTCGAAACCGCGCACAGAGGCACGCTCTTCTTGGACGAGATCGGCGCGCTCCCACTCGACCTGCAGACCAAATTGCTCACGGCGTTGGAGGAGAGGAAGATCCGCCGCCTCGGCGGCCGGCAGCCCATCCACGTGGACGTGCAGATCATCGCCGCCACGCATCCGGGACTGTCGGAACGGGTGAAGAACCAGACCTTCCGGGCAGACCTCTACCACCGGCTCAACGTCGTCTCCGTCACCATTCCACCGCTGCGCCGACGCGGCGATGACGTGATCCAGCTGGCCGAGTCGTTTCTGGCGCGCATGTGTCGCGACTACGGCACCCCTCCCCTGAGGCTGACCGAAGCAGCCCAGGAGTACGTGCGTGAGTACCACTGGCCCGGCAACGTGCGCGAGCTGAAGAACCAAATCGAGCGACTCGTGCTCCTGGTGAACGGCGACGAGATCGACTCGCACCATTTCGATCGTCCGAGCCTGCCGCCGCCGAGCACACGCTCTCCGATCCCGCCGGCCGCCGTGCCCCACCCCACGCCGCTACCGGATTTCGATGAAGGCCTCGGCTTGGAGGAGGTGGAGCGCGAGCTGATCCGCCGCGCGCTGACCCGTCACGAGGGCAACGTGTCGCGCGCCGCGCGCGCGCTCAAGGTGTCACGGCAGACGCTGATGTACCGGATGAAGAAGCACGGACTGTAGCGCTCTCGCGCCGCAGACAATTGCTGCTTCAGGCGAAGAGCAGCGCGATCAGCGTCTGGTTCATGTGGGCCAGCCAGCTCTCGCCGTAGCTGTGGAAGCCCGCGACCGGGAAGCCTGAGATCGCCTGACGGAAGGGTGCTTCCAGCTGCTTGGCCTGCACCTCGATGCAGCGGTGCGCGCAGTTGAACAAGAGCCCCACCGAGGGCGTCTGCCCGAGCTTCTTCGCCCCCTCTTCCAGCGCGAGGCGGGTGTGGTTCACCAAGTCCGTCGAGCGGAGGAACGACAGCGTCGATCCCTCGAGGATCTTGCAGCCGAACACGAGCCCACCGTCTGGTGTCACGGCGATCGGGCTTCGCACCCAGGGCTCACCGTCGATCATCAATCCCAGAGGGTTGCCCATGAACACCATGGGGCCGAGCTGCTCGACGGGCACACCGACGTGCATGGCGTACGTGGGAAGCGCGGGCTTGCCATCGATCTCGTACACCACGCGGCCCTGCACGCGGCCGATGGTCACCTTGGTGGAGGTGGGCTCGAAGCTGCAAGACTTGAGGATGTGGAACGGGACGTTGGCCTCGAGCAGCAAGAAAGCCGAGCCGTTGTTCGACTCTTTGCCGCCGTAGAAGACCTTGGTCTCCTTCAGCTTCACGTTGTCGCCGGCGGAGCCGCCGAGGAACGAGAGGAACGGGGCTACGTGGCCCAGCACCTCGTTCACCTGCTCCTCGTGGCCGCGCAGCCCTTCGTTCAGGACCACTCCGACCCAATGCTCCGGGTCGAGCTCGCGCAGGTCCACCTTCAGCTTGGTGGCGATCTCCTTCGTGGCGGCATGAACGGCGCTCTCGACCGCCCCAGCGTCGTAGCTCGCCATCGCGGCGGCGCAGCGCTTCACCTTCGCCGAAGACAGCGCGAGCACTGAAACGCCCCCTTGCGTGTACGCGCTGGCGGTGAACTCTCCGCTGGTCGTGCAGCCAATCACCTCGGCGCGAGGCGCCAAGGCTTGAAGCTCACGGTTGAGCAGCAAGCCGTCGTGGTTGAACGAGCAGAAGAACAGCACTGCCACCGGATCGATGTCGGCGAGCTGCGCCTTCAGCTCCACCAGGGCGGCGGTGGAGTCGGTCAGCGCGCTGTGGGCGCAAACGACGTCAGCCACGGCTGGCCTCCTTGGCGAGAAACCCCATCTTCACCAGCGACTCCAGCGTCAGCGCGATCTTGCGCTGATCGTGCTCGTCGTTGTGCGTGATGTCGTTCAAGTCCACCCCGACGCTGAGGATCAAGCGGGTGTTGATGAACCTCAACCGCGTTTCATTGCCGCCCAGCTCCCTCAGGAGCGCGGACCGCAGGAACGAAAGTCGTTCGGGAGACCCCACGACGAGGGCTCTTCGCAGAGGTCGGCTGCGCCGTCAAGTCTCCAACGCCAACTCTTCGTCTCGCGCCTCGACGAGGTCGTCCAGTGCTGCCTCCACCTCGGCCCGGTGGGTTCGGAACGCGAGCACGCAGATGCGCAACGCGAAGCGCCCTGCGAGCTCCGTGGCGGAAAGATGGACGCGTCCCTTTCGGTTCACGCGCGCGAGGATGCGGCGGTTGAGCGCATCCTCGTCGCCCGCCGGGCGCGTCGCTCGGAACGCCAAGATCGAGAGTGTGGGCGGGGCCAGGATGTGGAAGCCGCGTCTGGCGAGCTCCTCACAGGCTTCACGCGCCAGATCGAGCTTCTCGTCCAGCGCGCGGCGAAACGTGTCGATGCCCAGCAGCTTGATGGGTAGCCACAGCCTGAGCCCGCGAAAGTCGCGCGACATCTCGGTCGAAAGGTCCCCAAAGTTCACGGCATCGGCCTCTTGGCCGATGGCGACCGCCGCCGCGATGTACTCCGAGTGCAGCTGGTGGGCACGGCGAAGCGGATCTACGTCGCGCACCAGCAAGCAGCCAGTGCCGAACGGGAGGAACAGACTCTTGTGTGGGTCGAGCACGATCGAGTCCGCCCGCTCGATGCCGCGCAGCGCCGAGGCTCCGCGCTCGGTGAGCGAGAAGAATCCGCCGTACGCGGCGTCGACGTGCAGCCACAAGCCCTCCGCCGTGGCCAGCTCCGCGAGCGCGGCAAGATCGTCGACCGCGCCCGTGTTGGTGGTACCGGCAGATGCCACCAAAAGGAAGGGTCTCGCGCCCGCAGCGCGGTCGGCTCGGATCTGTTGCTTCAGCGCCTCGACGGGCAGCTGGAAGGCTGCGTTGCTTGGCAGAACCCTCAAAGAACGCTCGGGAAAGCCCGCGATCACAGCTGCCTTCCTGACCGAGTGGTGCACCTGGTCGGACGCGTACAAGACGCCATCCAAGAAGCTCTCTCCGAGCAGCGCCCGCCTCGCAGCAACCAACGCGGTCAGGTTTGCCATCGAGCCGCCCGACAACAACACACCATCCGACGCTGGACCGAGCCTCAACAGATCACAGAACCAACGGATCACCGTGCGCTCGAGCTCGGCCGCGCCTGGACCTGCGCCCCAGTAGGCCACATAGGGGTTGGTCGCCCCGGCGATCATGTCCGCGATGGCGGCGTGCACGAGCCCGCCGCCCGTGACGTAGGAGAGCGCACCACCGCTCGCCGTGTTGTAGCCCTTGCTGATCAGGGTCTCGTATTGCGCGAGCAGGTTCTCGAGTGGCTCTCCCGTCTCGGGCATGGGGCCGCGGGCGAGCGCCGCGATGCGGCCCACGTCACTCGTGTCCACGGCTCGCGCCCGCGGCAACCCGGCGACGAACCGCCGCACGAACGCGGAGCTCCGGACCAGCAACTCCGCCAGCTCGTCGTCGGTCGGCTCGAGCGAGCGCGCCGTCATGTCAGTCGGCGAGGAGCTCGCCGCGGTGCATCTTCGACAAGTACTCGTACACCGACGGGAGCTCGGCCACCGCTCGCGCGGCATCCTGGCGGACGCGCTCGAACTCGGCGCGCGCGGGCGCCGAGTCGAGCAGGCGCACGCGCGGTGGAGGCCCGCCCACCAGCTTCTTCAGCCCCAACATGATGGTCGCCCACGAATACGACTCGAAGCCGTGGTAGGCGGGGTAGATGGTGCGAGGGGCGGGAGGAGTGATGCGCCACGTGTCCAACGAAGCGCGCAGCGCATCCGGCACGACCATCTTGCTCTGAACGTCGCGCCAGAACTCGGTGTCGTCCCGGTCGCTGCCGAAATAGTGAAGGACGAGGAAGTCACGCACGCCGTCGACGCAGTCACCCATGACGCGGTTGAACCTGCCCCGCAGCGTGTCGTCGCCCGCCTTGTCGTGCGGAAAACACGCCACGAGCTCCTCGATCGCCAGCTGAATGAAGAAGATCGTGGTCGACTCGAGCGGCTCGACGAAACTGGCGGACAGCCCGACCGCGACGCAGTTCTTCACCCATCCACGCTCGAAGCGACCCACCTTCATCTTGATGTGGCGAGCCTCCACGCCGTCCGCGTTGGCTCCGTGGTAGCGCCTGAGGGTCGCCTCTGCCTGGTCGGGATCGATGTGCTTGCCGGAGTAGACGTAGCCCGAGCCGTCCCTGTGAAACAGCGGGATGCGCCAAATCCACCCAGCGTCTTGCGCGTGCGCCGTGGTGTACGGAAAGATGCCGTTCTTCTCGGGTTGCGAGGGCACCTGCATCGCCACCGCCGAGTCGCAGAACAGCGACTCGCCGAAGGAGGTGAAGGGCTCCTTCATCACCTCGCGCATCAAGAGCGCGCGGAAGCCCGTGCAGTCGATGAACAGGTCGCCCTCGATCCTGCCGTGCGCTTGGGTCACGAGCGCATCGATCGAGCCGTCTTCGCCTTGCTCGACCTCGACGATCTCATCCGCCACGTGCCGCGCGCCGCGCTGGACGGCGTAGTCGCGCAGCAGACCGGCCACCAGGCCCGCGTCGAAGTGGTAGCCGTACGGTGTCTGGACCATGTGTGTCTCCAGGCACCCGTGCGGATTGATCTGCCCTTGAGAGGCGTGGTCTTTGAGCTCTTGCTGGAGCAGCCGCCCATCCAGATATCTGGGCGAGCGCTGCGCGTCGCACAGGTGGGGGGTGACGAAACAGGCGTAGTCGAACGGCGTGGATTGCCCGTTGCTCAACCACCACTCTGCCAACGACGCGCCGCCTACGTGAGGGAGCCGCTCGAACGGATGGTAGAAATGAACGCGATCCTTGGTCCAGTCGCGGAACCGGATCGCCAGCTTGTAGCTGCCGTTGACCTTCGGCATCCAGTCCGATTCGCGGAGCTCCAGAAAATCGAAGAACAGCTTCAGCGTGCTGAATGTGGCTTCGCCCACGCCGATCGTGCCGATCTTCGGAGACTCGATCAACGTGACGGCGATCCGCTCGCCAAAGGCGCGGCGAAGATAAGCCGCCGCCATCCACCCGGCGGTTCCACCGCCTGCGATCACCACTCTGAACACTTGCACCTCGAGCGCCCGAGCGTAGACCCAATCGTCACATTGGGCCCATTTTTCAGCTACTTAGCCACAGCTCAATCGCAGTCGTCATCATCGTCATCGACGACGCCCAGGACCTGAGCGTCCTGCTCGGGGGTGCCCATGTCGGTCAACAGGATGTGGTTGGTGAGGCAGTTGTTGGTTTCGTCTGCTTCCTCGATCTCGTTGAACGGGTCCGCGCACATCGTGAGCAGGTAGAACCCGTCCGTCACGCCGGTGACTTCCACGTACTGGTCGGGCACGTACCACTCGTAGATGTCCGACCAACCCGGCTCGATGCCTTGCTTGTAGTGGTCGCCTGCGGCGTCGTTGAACGCGGGGAAGATGCAATCCGGCGCGAAGTAGGTGCGCGGGCCGTCTCCCTTTTCGCCCCACGCCTCGATGCGAATGTCCGCCATGCAGAAGCTCACCTTCAGCGTCTCGCGAACGGGCGCCGCCCCCAGTCGATCGGCGGCCGCGTTGGATTGCCACAGCTTGGCGTCGGCGAAGCTGCCGTAGTGGAAGTGACCATGAACGCCGTGGAACTCCACGCTGCCGGCGGGCTGGTCCGTGAACGTGCCGTTGGATTTGTAGACGCGCTGCGTGACCGGGTACTCCTCGTAGTCCTCGATCACATCTCCGTTGGGCACGGTGTGCCGAATCTCGACCGGGCCCTTGCCCACGTTGGCGATGATCTGGTCGAAGCGCAGGCAGTTCTGGGCGCCGTCTTCGTCCGTCTCGCTGACGAAGCAGCTGGAGCCTGGCGGCGGATCGGGCTCGAAGAACGGCAGCGACGGGGTGTCGAACGTGATGACCTCCGAGGTGCGGAACTCGAGATCCGGGAGCAGTCGCTTCGCGGGGTGGATCTTCTCCTCGAACTCGACCTCGGCGAGCGCCTCGTACGGCACGGAAGGGTTCACGTTGTAGGTCGGGTCGTACGCGATCCAAACGTCGTAGGTGCCGTTCTCGGGCGCGGGGATCAGCGCGGACTGGCCGACGGAGAGGATGCCTGCAGACTGCGCGACCAGGTTTCCATCCTTGTAGACGAACAAGTTCAGCGTATCGAACTCACCACAGCAGCCGGTCACGCCCGGCGGCAGCGTGTGCCCAGGGGCGTCTCCGAACCAGCGAAGCGACACCTGGACGCCACCAGGCTTGTTGGGGTTGTTGAAGGTGCCGTTCGGCAACTGGACCTTCAGCTTCACGTGGTCGCACGCCACGGTCGCGCACTCGGGGGGAGCTCCGGGCTGCGGGGCGTCCGAGCCCACGACCTCGCCTGACCAGAACTTGGTTTCGTTCTTGTTCTTCAGCTTGATCTGCGGGACCGACAGCGCATCGCTCACGCTCGCAACAGTCTCCGTGTCGGACGACTCGCTCCTGTCCGCCGTTGTGCAGCCAGCGGCAAGAATGGAAACCAGCGCCGTCCCGAACCCCAACACGCGCGTTTGCATGCGCGCACTTCAGCAACGAGTGTGCCGTCGCGATTTCCGGCAAAACGCGCTCACGAGTGTCTGTTTTGCAGCAATCGCGACCTCGGCGCTGTTCGAAATGAACAACTACGGATCTTATGCAGCAAGACTTGAGCGCGGCTGTTGTCGCACCCGCACCTACGACGACCTCAGTGCGAGACGGTCAGGGTGTAGGGCCCTTGCTGCCCGCCGGTGCCGTCGGCGAACACGAAGGTGGTCTCGTTGGTGTCCTGCGCGAACTGGATCGACGAGCTGGTGCTCGTCGGGTTGGAGTTGCACGCAACCTGTGAGTCCTGGTTTTCGCACGCCGTGCGGGCGTGGACCACGGTGTTGTGGCCCATGCCCGGCACCAGGTCGAAGTCGAGCTGGTAGTCCTCGAGCGTGAGCACCTGGTAGACCACCTCGGGCCCGCCGCCGGCGTTGGTGCAGATGATGTTGGAGGCGGCCTCGTTGCCGGTGCCGGTGGTGTTGCCGATCGCGCGGATCGAGGCGTCGCCCTCGATCGTGATGGGCACCGGATCGGCGCAGTCGAGCCCGCTCGAGAGATCGATCTCGAGCTGGAAGGCGCCATCGTCAGCCGCTTGGTAGCCATCCACGAACAACAGCACCGGCACGCCAGCCTCCGCGGGGAAGCTGATCACCTCGCCGCCGTCGTTGCCAGGTGTGTTGAAGTTGTCGTGGCACAGCCGCTCGGGCGCAGCGCAGCTCGAGCGCGCGTACAACACCGAGTCGAAGTCGGCGCTGGCCGAGGGGATGTAGGCAGTCAGGAAGCCGCTCACCGCGGGCGTCACTTGGTAGACCAGCTCGGGGCCGTCCGCGCCCTGGCAACCGAAGCTGTTGCCTGGCTGCTCGTTGGACATGCCGGCGGTCGTGCCGGAGATCACCGTGAGCCCCAACGGAGCCGACACCGCGATGGGCTGGTTGCAGTTGCCACCCTGGTTGTTGCAGGTGGGCGAGCAGCCGTCATTGGGCTGCATGTTGCCGTCGTCGCACTGCTCGGTGGGCTCGATCACCATGTTGCCGCACTCGGGCTTGCAGTTGGAGGGATCCAGCACGCAGCCGTCGCCGCAGAGCAGGCCGTTCGGGCCCACGAAGCCGAAGTCGTTGCAGTCGGCGCCGCCGAGATCGCTGCCGTCGCACTGCTCGCCCGCGTCCTGCACGTTGTCGCCGCACACGCCCATGCCGGTGGGGTTGCCACCCTGCCCCGCGCCGCCGCCGCCGGGCCCGGGGCCGACCCCGCCCCCGCCGCCCTGCGCCGGGCCGCCTCCGTCGGCCACGCCGCCCGCGCCCCCTTGAGGACCGCCGCCGGGATCGATCGTCCCGCCTTGAGGATTGCTGCCGCCGGTGCTGGGGCCCGCGCCCTCCCCCGAGCCTCCGAACAAGTTGCCCGTCTCGATGCTGCAGCCCACGAGCAGCCAAGGAAGCACGCCCAAACATCGGCGAAGTGAAGCGCTCATGAAGCGCATTGTACTCCTTCACCCGCGGCTCGTCGCCGGTCGCGGAGGGCCGTCAGCGAGGCAGGGCGGTGCGCTTGCCTTTGGGCGTGCGCTCCTCGCTCGGCGCCTCGCGCAGCGCCCAGGGTTTGGACGCTCCCGTCCGCTCCGCCTCCAAGTAGCCGAACAGCTTGTCGGCCCACATCGCGCCGCCCTCCATCGTCGGGTGGATCTTGTCGTCTCGACGGGGGATGAACTGGCCGACGTGCACGTCGGTCTCGAAGAAGCGGCATGGCGCGAGGTTCTTTTGGATGGCGTCGAACACGCCAGACTCCTCGCGCCACAGCGGCGGGGTGGTCCACACACACGGCCGGTCTCCGATCGTCTTCACGATGCGCGCGACGGCACGACCTTGCACGTCGAGGTGCTGTGATCCGATCTCGTTGCCCCCCAACGTGACGATCACGAGATCGGGCTGGGTCGACGCTACGATCTCGGGCATCCGCTTGGCCCAATCCAGGCTGTTGGTGCTGTGCTCCGCTCGCACCTCGTAGCGCACCCCCAGCGGCTTGAGCTTCTCGCGCAGGCGCTGGGTCAACCCCGAGTGCACGAACGAGTCG
>CAZXMG010000065.1:0-47748 GCA_964641275.1 uncultured Polyangiaceae bacterium | reverse complement strand
GCGCGCGCGGGGGCAGCGTGCGAGAGAGCGCGTAGTGCGCGCGGTTCATGCGGCCCGCCACCACGAAGCCGCGCGGCCCGTCCAGCGCGGACATCGCCGCTCGGGCCACCTCGGCCGGCGTCATCGACAAGCGACGTGCCAGGCGCTCGGTGCGCGTGCCACCGGCGATGCCCGAGCTCTGGATGAACGGCGTATCCGTGATGCCAGGACACAGGAGCGACACGCTCACCCCCGTGTCGCGCAGCTCCTCGGCCAGCCCCAGCGTGAACGCGGCGACGTAGTGTTTGGTCGCGGTGTACGCGCACAGCCTGGGCAGCGGCTGGAACGCAGCGGTGGAGGCCACGTTCAAGATCTGCCCATGACCACGCGCTACCATGCGCCGAGCGAGCTTGGTGGAGAGCTCGGTCAACGCGCCGATGTTGAGCGCGATCATGCGCTGCACCGCGGCGTCAGCGAGCGCCAGGTGCTCGCCGTACAGGCCCATGCCGGCGCAGTTGACCAGCGTGGAGATTTCGAGGCCCTTTGCTGCGGCGTGCGACAGCACGCGATCCACCGCGCCCAGCTCCGTCAGATCGATGGCGAGCGTGTCGAGGTCGACGCCGGTCTCACGGGCCTCGCGGGCGAGGTCGTCGAGCTCGCGCTGCGCGAGCGCCACGCCGAACACGTGTACGCCGCGACGAAACAGCGCGCGCGTGATCTCCAGACCGATGCCGCTGCCGGCGCCGGTCACCAACGCCACGGCGCGCATCAGCTCAGCTCCGGATCGCGAAAGTCGAGCGCGAACCAGAGCACGTGCGCCGCGCCGCCGCGGTCGTCCTTCCACATCGCTGGCCCCAGGAACAGCCCGGCCTCGAGCTCGCGTATCTCGTCGCGGATGCGGCGGATGAAGAACGGGTTCTCGGGTTTGTCGTAGTCGAGCAGCACCGTGGGTCGGCCGTCGACCAAGCTCGCCTCCACCCGCGTATCGAACGGGTACCACTCGAACCGTGCAGGGCCGAGCCGCACGCGGTTGATGCCTCTCCCTTGCTCGCGGCCCACACGGAAGAAACTCTTGCCGCCCCAGGGGAAGCGCTGGCTCGCTGCGAAGCGCCGGAGCGCATCGAACGGCGCGCCGCGGTCCAGGCGTCGCACCGCCAACATGCGCCCCTTGGGACGCCCTTCGCGATCGAAGAAGTCCGCCGGCACAGCGCCCGCGCGGTACAGCGACTCCAACGCGTCCTCCGAGCGACGAGCCAAATCGTCCAGCCCCAGACTGCGCACCGGCCCCTCCGCGCGCGCCCCCAACTGACCCACCAATGCTCCAGCTGCCATCGTTCCCTCCTTCATGAATGACATGTCATTCCGTTATTATCCGACGCTCTTGGAGCCTCGCGGGCGCGGCTCCGCTTACCTCTTCTTCGGCAGCGTGCTCTCGCTGCGCATACCGTCCAGCATCAGGCGGATCACCGCCTTGCGCCATCGCTCGCCGACGACGCGCGGGCTCCTGCTGCCCGAGACCTGCTCGATGCTCTCGAAGATCATGGCGTTGATCGCGCGGGCGGTGACTTCAGTGTCGAGGTCGTCGCGCAAGAAGCCCTTGCGCTTGCCGTTCTCCAGGTAGGCGCGCGTCAGCTCGGCGAACAGCTCCAGCGCTTCGCGCACCTTGCGACCCACTGCTGCGTCGACCGTCAAACCCTCACGAAAAACCAGCCGTGCAAGCGCCTCGTGCTCTTCGAAGATGGCCAAGAATCGGCGCCCGATGCGGTCGAGCTGGGCCCTGTACTCGTCGAGCGTGTTCGACTCGCTTGCGCCCTCGGCCGCCACCATGGCGGCGATGGCGCTGGTGATGGTGCCGATCACGGCGTCGAAGATGTCGAGCTTGTTCTTGAAGTAGCGGTAGAAGGTGCCGTGCCCCAGGCCCGTACGCTTCGCGATGTCGGCGATGTTGGCGGCGTGGAACCCCTTCTCGCCGAACACCTTCAACGCCTCGCTCAGGATTTGAGCGCGTCGCTCGACGGCGCGAGCCTCGGGGTCACGAAGACGGGGCACAAACGGAATACTATGTCACTTATGGCACTGGTCAAGCCGGCTCTTCGGTTGGGCCACCGATGTCGCGCCGGTAATGCTGCCCCTCGAAGCGGATCAGGCGGCAAGCCGCGTACGCCTTGGCGCGCGCGTCTTGCCAGCGAGACGCAGCTGCCGTGACCGCCAGCACGCGGCCCCCGCTGGTGAGGACGCGGCCGTCGCGGCGCTCCGTGCCGGCGTGGTGGACCACCGCGCCTACCGCCTCCGCTTGTTCGATGCCGAAGATCTCGTCGCCCGTGCACGGCTTCTGGGGGTATCCAGCTGCGCTCATCACGACCACGACGGCGCACAGATCGCGGCGCACCACCAGCGCCTCGGGATCAAGCTGGCCTGTGGCGGCGCCGTAGAGCACCTGGGCCAGGTCTCCTTCGCACAGTTCCATCAGCGCTTCACACTCCGGGTCGCCGAAGCGCACGTTGTGCTCGAGCAGCATCGGGCCGCGCTCGGTCAACATGATGCCGGCGAACAACACCCCGCGAAAGGGCGTGCCCGCTTCACGCATCGCGCGCAGCGTAGGCGCGATCATGCGCTCGGCGATCTCCGCCGAGAGCTCCGGGCTCACGTCGGGCGGCGGGCAGATCACCCCCATACCGCCGGTGTTCGGGCCGCGATCAGCGTCGTGGATGCGCTTGTGGTCACGCGCGGGCGGCAGCACCACGAAGCGCTCACCGTCGCTGATCGCGTGTACGGACAGCTCTCGACCGAGCAGACACTCCTCGATCACCACGCACTCGCCCGCCGCGCCAAACACACGCTCCTCGATCATCGAGCGGGCCGCCCCAAGGGCTTGCTCCACCGAGCTGGCCACGACCACCCCCTTGCCGGCGCACAGACCGTCTGCCTTGACCACGACCGGCGCGCCAAACTCGGCGATCGCGTGCTCCGCCTCCGCCAACGAGCGTGCGACTCGGTGCCGCGCAGTGGGGATGCCGGCGCGGGCGGCGATGTCCTTCAGGAAGGCCTTGGAGCCCTCGAGGCGCGCCGCGGCGCGCGAGGGCCCGAACGCGACCAGGCCGGCTTCCGTCAATGCGTCCACGACTCCCGCGGTGAGCGGCGCTTCGGGCCCCACCACCACCAGCTGAGCTCGCTCCCGCCGCGCGAGCTCGATGATCGCGGCGTGGTCGGCGAGGTCGATCGGCGCGGTTTGCGCGAAACCAGCGCCGCCGCCGTTGCCCGGGGCGATCAGCACGCGGCGCCCAGTGGCGCCGCGCGCCAGCGCGCGTGCCAGCGCGTTCTCACGCGCGCCGCTGCCCAACACCAGCACCCGCTCGATCAGCTGCGCTTGCACGAGCGCCGGCGTATCGAACCCGGGCGGCGGCAGCAACAGCCACCTTCTCGCGCGCAGCGCGTGCGTGTAGGGCACTGGGCATGTCCGAGGGCCGCGCCAGCTGGGATCAGTACTTCATGCGCATCGCACGCGAGGTGGCGACCCGCGCCACCTGTGATCGCAAACACGTCGGCGCGGTGATCGTGCGCGACCGCTCGATCTTGGCCACCGGCTACAACGGCAGCATCCGCGGCCTGCCTCACTGCGACGAGGAGGGCCACCTGATGCAGGACGGCCACTGCGTGCGCACGATCCACGCCGAAGCGAACGCGGTGATCCAAGCCGCGCGCAACGGCGTGCGCATCGACCAGGCAGACATCTACGTGACGGCCTCGCCCTGCTTCAACTGCTTCAAGCTGATCGCCAACGCCGGCATCCGCCGCATCGCGTTCGGCGAGTTCTACCGTGACGAGCGCATCTTCGAGTTCGCCAACCGGCTCGGCATCGAGCTCGTCAACGTGCCCGTCGAGTCTTAGCCAACAAACCGCACGCGTTCGCCTTCGGCTCGCGCCTCGATCACGCCCAGCTCGAAGGCTCGCTCGCCGTTCGCCGAGAGCACGTCGATGGCACGCGCGGCGGACTCTTTGGCAACGACGACGCACAGGCCCACGCCCACGTTGAAGGTGCGGAGCAGCTCTGCCTCCTCGACGGGGCCCTGCTCCTTGATGGTGCGAAACACCAGCGGTCGCTCGAAGCTCGAGAGATCCAGCCGAGCCCCGAGCCCCTCGGGCAGCACCCGCGGCAGGTTCTCGGGCAACCCCCCTCCCGTGATGTGGCTGAGGCCCTTGAGCTCCGGCCCCAGCGCCTCGGCCAACGCCTGCACCGGCTTGGCGTAGATGCGGGTCGGCTCCAGCATCACCTCCGCCACGGTGCGTGAGTCGGAAGGGAAGCGGTCGCCCATCTGCAGCCCCATTTTCTCGAGCAGCACCCGCCTGGCGAGCGAGTAGCCGTTGGAGTGAAGCCCGCTCGAGGCGACGCCCACCACCACGTCCCCGGCGCGCGTCGACTTGCCGTCCAAGATCTTCTTTTTGGCGACCACACCCACCGCGAATCCGGCCAAGTCGTACTCGCCATCGGCGTACATGCCTGGCAGCTCCGCAGTCTCGCCGCCGAGCAGCGCGCAGCCGGCGCGCTTGCAGCCCTCCGCGATCCCCGAGATCACGGCCTCGCCCACGTCGACCGACAGCTTGCCGGTGCCGAAGTAGTCGAGGAAGAACAGCGGGCGCGCGCCGCAGGTCACCACGTCGTTCACGCACATCGCCACCAGATCGATGCCGACCGTATCGTGTTTGTCCGCCAGGAATGCCACCTTGAGCTTGGTGCCCACACCGTCGGTGCCGCTCACGAGGATCGGCTCTTCGATGCCCGTCGGCACCGCGCACAGCCCGGCGAAGCCGCCGATGTCGGTCAACACCTCGGGGATGCGGGTCGGCTTCGCCAAGCGAGAGATGCGAGAGACCAGCGCGTTGCCTGCATCGATGTCGACGCCAGCGTCCCGGTATGTGATGGCCATGCGCGAGCCATGTCACACGCCGCGCGAGAAGGAAAGCCTCCCATCATCGTGGCCGCAGCGGTGCTGATCGAGGCCGGCCGGGTGCTGCTCTCACAGCGCAAGCGAGGCTCGCACCTTGCCGGCGCGTGGGAGTTCCCCGGCGGCAAGGTGGAGCCCGGCGAGGACCCGCGGCGGGCGCTCGCACGCGAGCTCTTGGAGGAGCTGGGCATCGAGTGCGAAGTCGGTGCCCCGGTGGAGATCACGCACCACGTGTACGCGGAGAAGGCAGTGCTGCTGCTGTTCTACCGCGCAACGCGGCTGCCCCACTCAGCCGATCCGCGCGCCCTCGACGTCGCCGACTTTCGCTGGGCCTCCGCGACGGAGCTGATCGACAGCGAGTTTCCAGCGGCCGATGTCGCCGTGCTCCAGATCGTGCGGCGGCTGCTCGAGGGGTGAGGCGACCAGGCGGGAGCCCTGCTCGACGCGCAGCAGGTGGCCGCGCCAGTCCACCGTCCGCACGAACATCCCCCGAACCCAGGCGGCAAACAGCAGCGCGTCCTTGAGCGGCACCGCCGGCGCGAGCCGCACGTGCAGGTGGTGCCCCATCGCCTGCGCCGTCGCGAGATCGAGCACGGTCTTCAGCACGATCACGCAGGCCAGGGCGATGCATGCAGAGCGCGAGGGCGCCAGCGCGGTCGCGATCGCCGCGAGCGGGATCGGGAACAGCAGCAGTTGCGCGAAGTATGTGCTCGGCTCGAGCGCGGTGCGATGGATCACGCTCCAGCGGGCATAACGTCTCCAGAAGTCGCGCAGCCGACGACGGCAGGTCACCGATCGGACCGCGCTCCGCGCGATCGCGACGCGCTTGCCCAGTTCGAAGCGCACACGCCGGCCCAAGATGTAGTCCTCTGCCAAGATGCTGGCGACCGAGCGGAAGCCTCCCAAACGATCGAGGTCGGCTCGTCGCAGCGCCATCGACTTGCCCACCACCAGGTCTTGCCCGGCGAACAGCTTGGCCCCGATCATCCCCGGACCGATGCTCGAGGACATGTGCAGGTTGTCGAGCAACGAGCCCCAGGTCTCCTCGCCGTGGCCGACGATCGGGTGCGTCACGCACGCTACCCGCTCGTCTGCGAACAGCGCGGCGATCTCGCGCAGGTAGCTGCGCTCGACCCGCGCGTTCGAGTCGCTCACCAACAAAAGGTCGTAGCGGGCCGCTCGCTCCAACGTCACGAGCTGGTTCACCTTCGGGTTCACGCCCGGCGCTCCGCGCTGGAGCACGAGCCGCACCCGACCAGGGTGTTTGCGGCTGAGCGCGAGCGCGAGGTCGAACGCCGCGTCGTGCTGGTCTCGCACCCCCAGCACGATCTCGTAAACCGGGTAGTCGAGCTCCAGAAAGCTCCGCAAGTTGCGCTCGAGGTCATCGTCGAGACCGCACAGCGGCTTGAGGATCGAGATCGGCGGACAGGCGGGCGGCGCCGGCTGCGCGCGCCGAAGGTGGAACGCGGTGAGCGCCCACTGCACCGCGAGCGCGGCTAGCCCGAGCAGCGCTGCCGCGAACAGACCCAGGCTGAAGTGGTGCGTCATGGTGTCCTCGCGCAACACGAGTACCGGCCCCGTGTGCCCGTTCCGCGACGACGCCGCGTCACGCGCGCAAATGATCAGTGTCGCACCCCCGCAAAATCATGACAGATGTTATTGAATACTACTTTCATCTTCCCTATGGTGAGCCTCGATGTTGCCTTCGCTTCGATGCGCGCGACGCCCCCCGGCACCGTGGCTGCTTCTGTTGCCCCTGCTCGCGTTTGGTTGCGAGCGCATTGGCTACTACTCGATCACGGGGTCCTCCGGCGCGGGCCAAGACGACGATGGCCCGCAGGGGTCACCCAGCTCGATCGCGACGGGCCCGAACGCGGTCACCCGGGCGATGGTGCTCGAGGGAATCGCGACCTGCGGCGCGGCCCTTCACGGTGAGATTGCCACCTCCGCAGCCGCGTTCGACAGCGCCGCCGCGACGTACGACAGCTCGCCGACCGAAGAGAACCTGACCGCTGCGCGCGCCGCCTGGAAGCAGACCATCGATCTCTGGCAACAAGCAGAGGTGCTGCGCGTCGGCCCGGCTGGGCCCACCACGTTGCCCGAGGGTCAAGGGCTGCGCGACTACGTCTACTCCTGGCCGCTCGTCAGCCGCTGCCTGGTGGAGCAGGGCCTGGTCAACCAGAAGTACGACGACGACAACTTCGCCCAAGTGGCGCTGGTCAACACGCGCGGGCTGGCGGCAGCGGAGTACCTGCTCTTCTACGAAGGCACAGACAACGCGTGCTCCGCGTCGGCCAGCATCAACAGCCAGGGCACGTGGGCAGCGCTCGGCGCTGATGGACTTGCGGAGCGAAAGCGCGCCTACGCCGCGGTGACGGCTCGCGACGTCGCAGACCAGACCGCCGCCATCTCGCAGGCGTGGGCCGGAAGTGGTGGCTTCGCGGAGCTTCTGTCTGCGGCAGGCGCGAGCGGATCGCCGTTCGACAGCGACCAGGCCGGTCTGAACGCCGTCTCTGATGGCCTGTTCTACCTCGAGAAGGAGGTGAAGGATCTCAAGCTCGGCAAGCCGCTCGGCATCAGCGACGAGTGCCCAGAGGTCTCGTGCCTCCCAGACGTGGAGTCGCAGTATGCGCGCGTCGCGCGCGATCACATCAAGAACAACCTGATCGGCTTCCAGCGGATCTACGAGGGCTGCGACTCCGCACCGGGCGCCGGCTTCGACGATCTGCTGCGCACGCTCGGGGCGACAGAGCTGGCCGATCGCATGAGCGCCGACCTCGAGGCCGCGATCGTCGCCGCCGACAAGCTGCCCGGCGCGGACTTGATCGCAGGCATCGAGCGCGACAAGGCGGCGGTCGAGGGCCTGCACGCCGCGGTCAAGCGCGTCACGGACCAGCTCAAGACCGAGTTCGTGACGGTGCTCGACCTCGACCTCCCTCAGAACGTCGAGGGCGACAATGATTGACCGTCTCCGCGCGTGGCTCGGGCCGCTGCTCGCGGGCGAGCGCGACGCCGCCGGCATTGCCGCGTTTCGTGTGGTGCTGGGCCTGATCGGCTGCGTCAGCGCGCTCCGTTTCTTGCACTACGGCTGGGTGGACGAGTTCTTCGTCAAGCCGAGGTTCTACTTCAAGTATTGGTTCGCGCCCTTCGTCGAGCCGCTCGGCGCGAGCGGCATGCACGCAGTCTTCTGGCTGCTGGCGGTGGCCGGCGCGCTCGTCGCGCTGGGGCTGTTCTATCGGCTGGCGATCGTGACGTTCTTCGTGCTCGTCACGTACGTGCAGCTGATCGACGTCACCAACTACCTCAACCACTATTACCTGGTCAGCCTGCTCACGCTGCTGATGAGCTTCATGCCCCTCGGGCGCGCCTTCGGGCTCGACGGGCTGCTCGCTGCGCGGCGCAAGGCCGGCTCGCTTCGCACCACGGTGCCGGCTTGGTGCTACGCGTTGCTGCGCTTCCAAGTGGGCACCGTGTACACCTACGCGGGCGTCGCCAAGCTCAGCGAAGATTGGCTGATCCAGGCGCAGCCGCTGTCGATCTGGCTCTCGTCGCGAAGCTCGCTGCCGGGGATCGGCCCGTTGCTCGCCCACCCTTGGGCGCCCCACGCCATGAGCTGGGCCGGCTGCTTGTTCGATCTGACCATTGCGTGGTGGCTGCTGTTCCGGCGCACGCGCGGGCCGGCCTTCGTGGCGGTGATCGTGTTCCACACCATCACCCGCTACCTGTTCCCGATCGGCATGTTCCCTTTCATCATGGTGGCTGGCGCCACCGCCTTCTTCGACGCCGCGTGGCCGCGCCGGTTCTTGCGGCTGCCGGCGCCCGCGCCCACGGAGCAGCCAGCAATGCACCCGCTGCTCGCGCGGCTCGCGCTCGTCGTCGGCGCCGTGTACGTCGCGTTGCAGGTGCTGGTCCCGCTGCGCGCCTTCGCCTATGGCGACAACGTGCATTGGCACGAGCAAGGCATGCGCTTCTCGTGGCGCGTGATGGTGCGCGAGAAGAATGCCAGCGTGACCTACCTGGTGGACGATCTCGTCACCGGGCGCACCACGGAGGTGAGCCCACGCGCCTACCTGGACGCACGCCAGCTGAGAGAGTTCGCGACGCAGCCCGATCTGGTGCTGCAGCTCGCGCAGCACATCGCGCGTGAGCGCGAGGAGCGGACGGGGCACCCGGTGCGCGTACGGGCAGAGGTGATCGCCAGCCTGAACGGCCGCCGCGCCGCGACCCTGATCGATCCGTCGGTCGATCTGACCCGCACCAGCGACGGGCTCGGCAAAGCCGCCTGGGTCCTGCCGGCGCCCACCAGCACGCCACCCTTCTTGCACGCCCGCCGATGAGACCGCGTCAGCACCGACTCGGCTTGCTGCTCACGCTCGGAGCAGCGACCCACCTCCCGTCGTCCGCCGCGCGGGCGGACGAGCCTCTGACCGCTCCTGCAGCGCCCGGCGACGCTCCCGAGGCTCCCCCGCCAGAAGAGCCGAGCGCGGAGGAGACCGCCGAGAAGTCGATCGACGTCACCGTGGCCGGGGCCAAAGTGAAAGAGACCAGCGGCTCCGCCCACGTGCTTCGGCCCAAGCAGCTCGAGCGCTTCGAGTACAGCGACCCACACCAGGTGCTGCAGTCCGTGCCCGGCGTGTACGTGCGCGGCGAGGACGGCTTCGGCCTGCGACCCAACATCGGCATGCGCGGCGCCATCTCCGACCGCAGCAAGAAGGTGACGCTGATGGAGGACGGCGTGCTGTTCGGGCCCGCTCCCTACTCCGCGCCCGCCGCCTACTTCTTCCCCCTCATCACGCGCATGTACAGCGTCAAGGTGGTCAAGGGGCCGAGCGCGATCGCGTTTGGTCCACACACCATCGCAGGCGCGATCGACCTCATCACCGCGCCCATCCCCGACGGCGAGCACGCCTTCGTCGATCTCTCGGCCGGCATGTACTTGGCGCGCAAGGCGCACGCACGCGCATCGACCAGCGGCGACCGCTTGGGCGTCCTGGTCGAGGGTGTGCACGAGGCCAATGACGGCTTCAAGAAGCTCGATGGTGGCGGCGACACTGGCTACTCCCGCAATGAGCTGATGGGCAAAGCCCGCGCGACGTTCGGCAACGCCGAGTCGTTGATGCACGAGATCGAGCTCAAGCTGGGCTTCTCCAACGAGCACAGCAACGAGACCTACCTGGGCCTCACCACCGCCGATTTCGAGGAGAGCCCGTATCGCCGTTACGGCGCGAGTCAGCTGGATCGTATGGAGTACACACGCACCCAGATCGCGTTGACCCATACAGCCACCCACGGGCGCGACTTCGACCTCAAGTCCACGTTCTACCGCCACGACATGCAGCGCACCTGGCGCAAGGTGAACGGCTTTCGCGGGGCCTCCATCTACGACGTGCTCGCAAACCCCGAGGATCCTCGCAACGCAGTGTTCTATGGCGTGCTCACTGGCGAGATCCCGCCGTCCAGCGACGGCGAGGCGCTGCTCGTGGGCCCCAACGACCGCAGGTTCGTGTCGCAGGGGTTCCAGACGCGTGCGTCGTGGCGGCCGAATACCGGCCCCGTGCAGCACAAGATCGAGCTGGGGACGCGCATCCACCACGATCGCATCGAGCGCCTCCACACCCAGAACGGCTTCCTGATCGACGGCACCTCGCTCAGCCCCGACGGCGACCCCACCGAGGTCACCGCCGAGAACGAGGGCAGCACGTTGGCGCTCTCCTTGTGGGCCATCCACTCTGGCACCTGGGGCCCGGTGACCATCACCGCGGGCGGGCGCATCGAGGCCATCCAGAGCCGCTTCGAGGATGCCCTGACCGGACGCAAGGAGGGCCTGACGCAACAAGTGCTGCTGCCTGGAGCGGGGGCGTTCGTCGCGTTGCCCAAAGACTTTGGCTTGCTCGCGGGCGTCTATCAGGGCTTCTCGCCCATTCCGCCTGGTCAGAGCGGCAATGTCACCCCGGAGAAGAGCCTGAACTACGAGTTCGGCGCGCGCTGGTCTCCCAAGCGCCTGATCCGCGTCGAGCTGATCGGCTTCTACAACGACTACCAGAACCTCTCGAATGTCTGCACCTTCTCGAGCGGCTGTACGAGCGAGGCGGTGGACGAGCAGTTCAACGCCGGGGAGGCCAGCATCGGCGGCCTGGAGGCCTTCATCGACGCCGAGGTGGAGCTGCCAAGTCAGCTGCTGTTGCCGGGGCGCCTGGCCTACACCTTCACGCACGCGCGCTTCGACACCACCTTCGAGTCCGCCGACCCCATCTTCGGGGACGTCGCCGAAGGCGACGAGGTGCCCTACATCCCCACGCACCAGCTGTCCGCGTCTCTGGGGCTCGAGCACCGCTACGCCGGCGGCAACGTGGGCGGCACCTTCGTCAGCGCGATGCGCGAGACGGCCGGCAGCGAGGAGCCGAGCGCGTTCGAGACGACCGACGCGCACTTCTTGCTCGACGCGTCGGTGTACGCGAAGCCGTTCGACTTCCTGAAGGTCTACGCGACCGGGCGGAACCTCTTGGACATGGCGTACGTGGCCTCGCACCGTCCGTTCGGCGCTAGGCCCGGCGCCCCGATCTCGTTCCAGGTGGGAACCAAGATCGAGACGCCCTGACCCGAGCCAACATCATTGAATGCCGAACACGACAGCGAACGCGTCGTCGTTCATCGTGTCGGTCTGGGTCATGCCGCCGCCTTTGTAGCCAACCAGCGCGACATTGGCGCCCGAGACGGCACCGCTCCAAAACTGGTCGTTGCCGTTCGCGCCGAGAGGGAACACGTGGATGCCGTCGCCATAGTTGGCGTCGAGCTGACCGTCGGCGTCGAGCACCACGAACACTGCGTCTTGGGTGGGCATGTTGCTCGGGCCGGTGGACCCGACGATGATCGTCTCGCCGCCAGGCAACCCCACGGCGTCGCGTGCATTGCTGCCCAGCATCATACCCGACGGGTCCACCACCACCGCGCCGTTCGCCGCGCCGCCCCAGGTGGTGTCGCGAGCTCCCGTGGCCACGTCGAAGCGCATCGACACGTAGTCATTGGTGTCCCCGGTGTTGCGGCCATAACCCGCAGTGACCAGGTCGCCGCCGTGGATGGCAAAGTTGTAGATCTCGGTCTGCGTCGCGAGCACCGGCTCGTGGAACAAGCCCATGGTGGCAAACGTGTCGTCCAGTTGGCCCGCCGAGGTGAGCTTGTACAGCACCGCTTGCACCGTATCGCCCACGTCGGGCGTGTTGGCGTAGCCGCTCGCGATGAGGGAGCCATTGGCCAGCGCCTTGAGCCCGCGGGGGGTGCCGTTGACCTGCGCGATGTCCAGTCGGTGCTGGCCATTGGCGCCGAAGCTGGTGTCCACCGCGCCATTGGCCGAGAGCTTCACCACCGTGAAGTCGGTGTCGGTGCGGGGGCCGCCACCGCTCACCGTACCCAGCGCGCGAGACGCGGCGTGGAGGAAGATGTTGTTGTTGGTGTCGATCGCCAGGCTGCGCGAGGAGTCGAGCCCCGTCAGCGTGCCGTTCACGTCCACGGCGTCGTTCAGGTTCACGATCGTCACGCCCGCGGTCCCGAAAGTGAGGTCCGGTGTGCCGTCTGCGTTCAGGCGCAACACGGCGATATCCCGATCGGCGCTGACGGTCGCGTTGGCCACGGTCGCCGAGACGATGATCTTGCCGTCCGACTGCGTCGCGACATCGATCTCGTCCGAGCCGCCCGCGAACACCGTACCCGTCGTCACCACTCCTGCATTGCCGAAGGTGGCGTCCAGCCCGGTGCTGGAGAACCTGACCACGGTGACCACGCGCTGGCCACCGACGGCCGTCGCGGCGAAGCCCGCAGCGAGGAACGAACCGCTTGGGCCCGTCGTCACGGACTGCAGCTGGTCCGGGCCTGCCACCGAGAGTGGCACCGCGAAGGGCGTAGGCGACATGAAGGGCTGTCCCCCGCCGGCTCCACCTTCGCCTCCCGCACCGCCCGCACCGCCCGCGCCCCCATCACCGCCCGCGCCCCCATCACCGCCGGCCGCGCCCGCGCCCCCATCACCGCCGGCCGCGCCTGCGCCGCCGCTGCCACCCGCAGCGCCGGAGCCTCCAGCTCCGGAGGAGGTGTCGTCGCCGCAAGCCGCGAGCACGAGCAACAGAGAGGAAGACAGGGCCCAGACCGCAGAGGTGGTACGCATGCCGGATGGATAACGAAGATGAACGTCGCTTTCAATACTGATTGATAGTGAACGTTGGTTTCAATTGTATCAGGCGGGGCAATCCAGCCTCGCGCTCCCTCGCGCAGCTACCAGGAGATGCGCACGCGCACGCGCGTGCCGCCGTCACCTGCGCGCTCGACCACAGGCCGCTCGCATCGGATGCTGGCGCCGACGGCGTCCGCTGCGAGCTGGCAGGCCGCAGAGGTGCCCCACGCTGCGCCCAACAGGATCTCTGGCCGGTGATGATAGTGCGCCACGAGCTCACCCTCGCGCTCCCCCAGCTTGGTCCATCGCAAGGTGAAGCCGGTCGTGTTGGCCTTGGCCGCCTGCTCCGCGTGCTTCAGCACGGCGTCCGGTGTCGCCCCGAACACCCGCACGATCGGTCCCAGCCAGCGCGTGAGCAGCACGACCCACCCGCTGCGCTGAGCTTCCACGAACAGCGTGGCGAGCTGCTCCTCGCCCACCTCGAGGCGCACGGCCTCGGCGATGCATTCGAACAGCGCCATGTCGACCCACTCGGTGGCGGCGGGCGGGTCGGTGATCAGCAACGCGGCCTCGGGGCCGAGACGGGCGAGCACTCGCTCGGTGAGCGCGTGCTGCCTGAGCACTTCCGCCCATCCACGCGCCAGCGAGCCCTTGGCGAGCGTCCTCCCATCCGCGCGAATCGGCTCGATCACCGCCCCCGGCACGACGGGCATGCTACCCGCGACGGCAGCCCCAGGCACGCTTCTTGGAACGGGCGCTGGGCGACACTCGTCATGTGTCGCGTTGAGCCACGATCTGGAGCCTGATCATGTCGACCCCCAAGAATCCCCGCAAACGCACGCTTCGTGCCGCCTTCGTCGCCACCGTCTCCGTCGGAGCAGCTGTCTCGGGCTGTGGCGAGCAAGAGGTGATCACCAACCCACCGTTCGTGGAGTGCCCGAACGGTGTGCCCTCTCAAGGTGACCCGTGCGACGTGGAAGGGAGCTGCAGCTACACCGACGACTGCAGCAACACGATCGAGGCGAGCTGCGTCGACGGCGCGTTCGAGGTGGAGTTTCAGGGCACGTGCAACCCACCGCCACCGGAGTGCCCAGAAGCGCCTCCTCCGGTCGGCAACGACTGCGACCCAGCGCTCGATGGCCCGTGCTCCTACGAGCTGGCCACCGCCTGCGGGCCTGCCCTCGTCACGGCCAGCTGTGACACGAGCGAGACCGGGTTTGGCTGGACGCTGGACGTGCCCCCGTGCACGCCACCGACGCCAGCCTGCGAGGAGTACCTCGACGCCGCGCTCTGCAACGCGGACACCACCTGCCGGTGGCTCGTACCGGGCTGTGAAGACCCCGCGGGCGCAGACTTCGCCGCGGGCTGCTACCCGATCGACGACTGCGACGAGACCAGCTGCGCGCTCGACCAAACCTGCACCAACGTGAGCTACGACCCGTGCTTCCAGTCCTCGTGCGGCGCTTGCGGCGCGGCGGCCTCCATCTGCCTCGCGTCGATGGACGGCGCCTGACCCGACCGGTGTAGCCTGCAGGCATGGCACGTCGCCCCCTGGCTAGTGATGCCGTTCGTCGCGAATGGGGCCGACGCATCACCGCCGAGTACCGCTCCGCGTCGATCACGCACCACCTCACGCTGTGGCTGATTCAGATCGGCGCCTCGCCCGACCTGATCCACGACGGCCTTCGGATCGTGAAGGACGAGCTCGCACACGCCGCCATGAGCCACCGGACGTTCGTGGCCGCCGGAGGCCAGCACGCCGAGCCCATCGCGCGAGAGACGCTGGGGCTGCGCTACGACGGCCGCGAAATGCTCGAGCTCGCGGCCGCGCGCATCTGCGTGGAGGTCTTTTGTCTGGGTGAGACCGTGGCCGTTCCTCTGTTCAAGGTGCTGCGCGAGAGCTGCACCGTGCCCGTCGCACGGCGCGCGCTCGATCGCATCTTGCGCGACGAGGTGCGGCACCGAGATTTCGGCTGGACGCTGCTCGACCACCTGCTCGAGCTGCCGCCCGCCCAACAGGTTCGCGCGCTGGTGGAGCGAGAGCTGCCGCAGATGCTGGCCCGCACCAGGCGCAGCTATGGTCCCGCCGGAGAGCTCAGCGAGAGCATCCCCGAGCTCGATCGCACCTGGGGTCTGATGCCTGCGGCACGTTATCGCCAGGTGCTCGAGCGTTGCGTCGAGCGCGACTACGTGCCTCGCTTCGCCGCTCGTGGCTTCGACGCCGAGTCGGCGTGGCAGCGCGCACAAGCAGCGTGAGCGCCCGGCTGGCTCACTGCCCGAGCTCGGCATCTGCGGCACAAACCGCGCAGATCGGGCCGCGACTGCTCAAGACGGTGCGGCTCGCTGGCACGCCAGCGCCACACCTCGCGCAGTAGCTGAGCTCGGGCTCGCTGAGCTTGCGCAGGTGCGCCGGCGCGCCTCGGTAGCCGGCGCCCGCCTCTGGCTCGGCCGCCTCGAACGGAGTGAGGCTCGGGGGCTGGTCGAGCTCCTGCACTCGTCGCGCCCAATCGGCACGCATGTCATCGCTCGCGGTCCACGCGAACAGCGTTTCGAGCGCGAGCGAGATCTTGGCCGTCGCTGACTCGAGCGCGGCCAGGCGTTGCTCGATCGCCATGTCCGTCTGGTGGGCGCTGGCGAGGTTCTCGTGAATGGCCCGCAGGAGGGTCAACCCTTCGGTCTCGAGCGGTCCCTTGATCGTGCTCATGGGTCGATGATGGCTGCTCCGAGCAGGGATCTCCACAAGCCTGGTCAGGAGCTCGGGCGAACGCGCGTCTCTCCCCGCACCATGAGCTCCGCGCGACGCCCTGCACGCCCTGTCGAGCCACCTCCGCGGTGGCCCTCGATCGACTGGGTGTAGCTCAACGACGAAGAGCTCGCGCTTCGGAAGCGCGAGGTTGCAGGTGCAAGTCCTGCCACCCAGACCTACCATCCGCCGATGCGCGTCATCGGGCTGGGGATGCTACTGCTGTCGTGTGCTTGCGGGCCGGGTGCGGACCAGGGCGCGAGCTCTTCCGCGCCCTCGACCAGCACGCCCGCGAGCACCAACGCTGGCAGCGCCTCTGCGAGCGCCACGGCAAAGACCAGCGCGGCGCCGCCGGGGAAGTCGACCCCCGACAAGCTCACCAGCCCCATCCGTGAGAACGTCTCGGCCGGCGACTTCAAGGACGGTGTCGCGTTCGAGGCTCGGTTGTTCGTCAGCAAGCTGACCCCGGCAGACAAGATCCACCTGGCGTTGCGCTTCAAGCTCGAGAAGCCGCTCGAGCAGGACGATCCCCTGCGCAAGGCGACCATGGACGCAGGAGAGCTGCTTCCCAGCCTGCGCTTCGAGGTCACCTCGCCGAGCGGCAAGACCACGCTCGAGACGAGCGAGAAGCTCGGACAAGGCCAGCTCTCGATACCCTGGTTCGACACCGAGCTCGCGCTCGACGGTCAAGGCGCGAGCCAGCACGGCAAGCTCGCCGCGTGGAAGAAGCCGGCCCCGGATCTGTTCGCCAAGCCAGGCAAGTATGGCATCGCGATCAGCGGCCAGCTCAAGCTGGGCGATCGCATCGTCCCGATCGCCCTCAAGCCCATCGAGCTCGAGATCGTCGAACAGAGCCCGAGCTTCAAGAGCCTGGCGGATCTCTCGGCCGACGCTGCCCAGCTCGTCCAGACCAAGAAGGGCTTGGCCAAACCGCCGCAGAGCTTCACGGCGATCATCGACGACACCGACGGCCATCGCTGGTTTCGACACCAGGTCGACGCCGCGGGCAAGACGGGCCGCAGCAGCTACGACGTCGAGATCATCGAGACCTTGCTCGATCCCGCGGGGCGAGAGATCAACTACGACACGTTCCTGCATTTCACCTGCGTGGCAGAAGGCGTCACGATCGCCACGCCGCGCGGCCCAGTCCCCGTCGAGTCGCTGGTCCCGGGGGACGCAGTGACCGCGTACGACGTGGCCATCGGGCGGAAGACCATCGCGACGGTCGAGCACGTCCAGAGCGCCCACGCAGAGCGGCTGATTCAGCTCGGCGACCTGCTGGTGACCGGCGCGCACCCGATCTATGTCGGCGGACGCTTCGAGCCGGCCGCGCAGCTCGCGCCTGGCTCCGAGCTCCTGACCGAAGCGCTGGTGAAGAGGCCCTTCTCGGCGATCGAGCTGACCACGCCCGCCACGGTGTTCGAGCTCAGCGTCTCCGAGCCCCACACCTATTTCGCCGGCGGCGTCCTGGTGCACAACAAGGCCGTGTACGAGCCGGTCGGCGGGCAGAAGCAACCGTACCGCGGCTGGTTCTATCGGCGCGCGGTCAAGCGCTGAGCCGCACGCCGCCCGGCTTGCTCAGCCCCCTCCGCACTCGAAGTCCTGACACACGGGGTCGGAGGCCGGGCAGTCCGCGTCCACCAAACACTCCTCGCAGCGCTGCGTGGGCGAGCACAGCGGCTGGTCTTGTGGGCAGTCTGCGTCGCTCACGCACTCGACACACATGCCGGTCCCTACATCACACACCGCTTGGTCGCCGGTGCAATCCGCGTCGCTGGTGCACACCGGCTGACAGTCGTTGCCCTGGCACGTGAACCCCGCATCACACTGCGAGTCGAACACGCATTGCACGCACTCTCCTTCGGTCTGGTCGCACACCGGCTGGGCCACACCGCAATCGCCGTCGGACACACACTCGGCACACAGTCCGCCGGTGCACAGCGGCGCGTCGGCCGGACAATCGGCCTCGGTGAAACACTGCAGGCACTGCCCGGTCGCCTCGTCGCACAGGTTCGTTCGCCCGTCGCAGTCTTGGTCGCTGCTGCACTTGGGCTCGCACTCGTTGGACTGCGGGTTGCACGCGCTGGCAGCTCCGCAGTCCGCGTTGGTGCCGCACTCCTCGCACGAGCCGAGCACGCACAGCGGGCTGCCTGGATCGGCGCAGTCGTCGTCGCTCAGACACTCCACGCAGCCGAGCGCGCCGTCGCACAGCTGATTCCCCGGGCAGGCGCCACAGCTGCCGGACTCACCGCCCTGACCGTTCGCACCGCTGCCACTTCCCCCCTGGTTGGCGGCGCCCTGCCCGCTACCCCCGAAGATTTCTGGGTCGTCGCTGCAACCGACCGCGAGCAGACACAGCCCGAACCAACACGCTCGAAGACAAGGATTCATGTGTCACCTCGCCTCCAAGGCTAGCGAAGCGCACCCGTCGCGGCGCAGCCCGACCGAACTAAGCGTGTTCCGACGGAACACGCGGTGATTCGAACGGCGCGAGCTCCACCGGCGGTGCCTCACCCAAGATGCGCGCCGCCACACACTCGGCGGTGATGGGCGAGAGCAGGATGCCGTTCCTGAAGTGGCCCGTCGCCAGCAGCAGTCCTTCAGTGCCGGAGCGACCGATCATGGGCAGCTCGCTCTTGGTGTGCGGCCGGAGCTGCGACCACATGCGCACCACCTCGACGCGCGCGAGCGCCGGCACCAGGCCGATCGCGCCGGCCAAGAGGTCGCGCACCGCGCCCGCCGTGACCGCGCGCTCGAAGCCAACGAACTCCAGCGTCGACCCGACCAACACGCGACCGTCATCGCGCGGCGAGAGGTAAGCGCGCTCGCCGAACACCACGCCGCTCAGCGGCGGCATACGCGCGTCGAGCTCGATGATCTGACCGCGGGCGGGCCGGAGCACGTCGCCGGCGATGGGAACGCCCGGCACCAGGTTGGACCAGCTGCCCGCGGCGATCACCGTCGCGCGCCCGGTCACCGTGACGCCTCCTTCGATCTCGACGCCGTGGGCCCGTCCGCCGTCGATCACCACGCGACGCACGAGCGCGCCTTGGGAAAAGATCGCGCCTTGGCGCTCGGCAGCGATGCGCAACGCGCGCAGGTAGCGCGGCGGATCCACGCGCGCGTCGTCGGGGTAGAGGGCAGCCATTCGCACCAAGTCGCTCAGCGCCGGCTCTCGCGCTCGTGCGCCTTCTGCCGAGAGCAGCTCCACGCGCAGGCCTTCGCGTCGCTGCCACGCTGCGTGCTCTTCGATCCGGCTGGCCTCGTCCACGTCGAGGGCGACCTTGGTGATGCCGCACACGCGATGCTCGATGTCGATGCCCGTGATTCGTGCGAGCTCGGCAGACCAAGCGGCGAACAGCGCGCGGCTCCGCAGGCACAGGTCCACGAACGGCCCCTCTGCGTGGCTCTCCACCTGCGCGCCGAGCACGCCCGCCGCGGCGCTCGACGCCTCGGCGCCGGGGACGCTGCGCTCGAGCACCCGCACCGGCACCCCACGACGCGCCAGCACGAGCGCGATTGCGCAACCCATCACCCCGGCCCCGACGACGACGACCTGGTCGCTTTTCACTCGTCGTCCAGGAACTCGTCGTGCTCCGAGCCGCACAAGAAGAAGGTGCA
The DNA here is from genome assembly GCA_964641275.1 of uncultured Polyangiaceae bacterium. Lineage (GTDB taxonomy): Bacteria > Myxococcota_A > Polyangia > Polyangiales > Polyangiaceae > Xiheicaenibacterium. Next base: position 28,301 of record CAZXMG010000065.1, on the reverse strand, counting down.
GCCCGTGGTGGTCGTGATGCGATCGTGCACCGTCTCCGCTTCTGCCCGGCAATACTCGCCCGCGCGCATCTCCACGTGACCGATGGTGGCGATGCCGGACACCAGCAACATCTCCTCTGCGGCGGTGTGGCGACGCCGACCGATCGACGAGCCAGGGCCCAGTCGCACCAGCGCGGTGTACACGCCGGAGCGCGCATCCCGGAACAGCAACTTTATGGTGACGCCGGGCGCGACCGGGTGCGGTTGCCACTGCGACGCCTCGGGCCGCACGATGGTGACGCCGGGCGCGACCACGGTGCGCAGCGGACGCTCCCCCGTGGGCCCCGGCCTTTGGGACGAGGGCCCCGGCGCGGCCGAGGGCGGCGGTGGGGTGCCCATGATCTGGGTCGGGCTCGACGGTGTGCGCTGCACCACGGGTCGCACCGCGGGCATGGCCGGCACCGACACCGCCGAGCTGAGTCCCTCCATGCGGGCGTGCGAAGGTGCGTTGACGGCACGGATCGGCGCCGGGCTCGGCGCCCCGGTCCGCGAGCGCGGAGCCTCGACCGTGTCCTCCTCGTCGTGCGTGATCGGGATGCGCGGGCTCGACGGCTTGGTGATGGGCGGGAGCCCCTCGAAGTCATCTTGATCGAAGCTCGGCGCGCGGTTGCCGCGCAGCGCCTCGATCGCGTCTGCGGCGTTGACGGCCCCCATCATCAGCGTCCCTTTCGGTACGCTCTTGCGCAGCGGCGGAGGCGCGTTGGAGCCGCCCGCATTCGGGGGGGGCGCGGCGGTGGGGCGGCTCGAGCGCGGCGCCGGCTCCTCTTGCGGCGGAGCGCTGGCGGACTTGCGGCGGAGCGCATCGAGCATCGCCTCGTTGGCCTCGGGGATCCCCGCGATGGTGTGAGCGCGCATCGGCGACCGCGAGCGAAGACCGTCCGGCACTCTGGGTGTAGGAGGCTGCGACGGGCGCACCACCGGTCGCGCCGACGGTGCGGGTCGCGCCGGCGCCTCTGGCTTGGCAGGCGCCTCGAACTCGAGCGTGGGCGCTTTCTTGTGCGCGGGCTCGGAGGGGGTGCGATTGGACACCGGCGCGGCATCGCGCGTCTCGCCGACGGGTCGGAGGCCCTGCTCGGTCGAGCGCTTCTTCGGAACGGGCTGGGCGGGAGTCGGCATGCGCAGGCCGGAGGCCTTCGCGCCCGGCAGAGGGCTCAAGCTGGGGCCCGGAATCGGGCTCAAGTTGCGCGCCGGCATCGGGCTCACGCTGCGCTGCTCGCGCGGCGAAGCGGCAGGGACCGCGCTGCGGACGAGCGGCATGGGCGAAGGCTGCCGGACCGTCTCCGCTTTGGACACCGGCACCGGGCTGAGACTGCGCGAGGTGGGCGCGTTGCGCTTGATGTCGACGGCGGGAGCTGCCGACGCGCGTGGCGGCGCTACCTGGTCGAGCTCGAGGAAGTCGTCGCCGGTGCTCGGTCTGGGCTTGGTCGCGCCGTTGGCAGGTCGCGGCCTCGTCATCTCCATCGCCGGGTTGGCGCGGAAGCTGGCCGGTGGAGGCGCGCTGCGCGTCTCGATGGCCACCCGCTGGGGAGACTGCGGCTCCGCCTCGGTGCGCGGCTTCGACTCGCGGGGCGGCGGGACGGATGGCGCCGCGGGTGGGCGCGAGGTGCGCCCCGCGACGCCGGCCTGCGCGACGAGGTCCATCACCCGAGACATCATCTCGCGGCGCGCGTCTGGGGGCGGTGGGATCGCCGCCCAGCGCAGCGTGACGTTCCGCAGCCGCCGCGCCTCGATCAACGCTGCGCGCACCTCCTTCGTGCTGTCGCCCTTCGACAAGCGCGCGATCAGATCGTCGAGCACCTTCTCGACCTGCGCCGCCCCCGCCGGTTGGCTGCTCATGTCCCCTCCGGTCCGGAGGTGTGGGGCTCGCCGTCGGTCACACGCGCGAGCAGACGAACGATCGCGATCAGGTTCCAGATCGAGAAGCCGCCGAACAACAGCGTCAGCATCAGCGCCCACCGGCTCGCGCGCGGAGAGCTGCCGTCGATCAAGAGCCACGCGTCGTCCGGCACCTTCACGCCGCCCTTCTCCGCCACGGCATCACGCAAGCTCGCGTGGCGAAGCCCGGCGTCTTTGAACGGCACCAGCCGCCCCGCGAACGAGCGCGGCGGGATGAAGCGCGGGCCCTCGAAGCCCTCTGGCACGCGGATCTCGACGAACAGCTTGTCGTTGCCGGCGACGGGCGAGAGCCGGAACGAGTCGCTCTCCGCGGCGCGCCCGTAGCGGATCGCGCCCTGCGTGCCGAGCATCGCCGTGCCCTCGATGTAGCGGTTCGGCGCGCGGCCATCGAAGGTGAGCGCGGTGAGGTTGCCCACATCTTGCGGCGTGCCAGCCACCAACGCGTAGCGCGCCTCGCTGCGGAGCGACCACGCCAAGAGCCCCGCGGCGATGCTGGTGAGCGCCATCGTCGCGACCGTCAGTGCCCGTTCTCTTTTGGGCGGTGACGGCAGCGCGAGCAGCTCCGGATCGGGATCGATCTTGGAGGCTGCCGGGAGCGCCGGACTTTGGTGGGTTCCCACTGGACCCGGCGGAGTATAGCGAACCACGCGCGCTTACACTGCCCTCGTCACATGTGCAGGGGGCCGCTGGCCTCGCAAGAGCTTGCCCAGGTCGAGAGGCCCCATTAGCCTCTCAAGCCTTCATGGCGAACGCGGCGAAACCTGTGGTCTGCGGAGCGTGCGGGTACAAGAACGCCGCCAACGCGATGCGCTGTATTTCCTGCGGCGCCAGCATGGAGGCCGGGCCCAAGTCGCGCCAGGGCGACAAGGCCCGCGCCGCGGCCCAAACAGGCTTCAGCGTGGTCTGGTGCCTGATCGCCTTCGTGGTCCTCGGCGTGCTGACCGGAGCCCTGGTCTTGGGCCTGCCCATGGTGGTCACCGCCCTGGACTTCGAGGGCTCCAACGGCATGTTGGTGTCGATCCCGGTGTGGTTCCTGGGCGGCTTGCTGATCGGCATGATCTCGCCTGGGCGCACGTTCATCGAGCCGGTGGTGGCGGCGCTGTTCGTGGCCATGCCGACCGTGATCTACCTCTGGTACTCCCAGACCGTGCGCGTGCTGCCCGGATTCATGTACGTGATCATGGCCCTGATCGGCGTGATGTTCACGCTGATCGGCTCCTACCTGGGCGAGCGCATCCAGATGGGGCCGCCCCCCAAGGCCGTGGATTGAGCCACGGCCGCAGGCCCCTGTGGGCGCTGCTGCTGCTCGCTGCATGCGATCCTTCGGCGGGCGAAGAACGAGACAAAATCGCTTCGGCGATCGACCGCATGCGTGCCATCCCGTCGGCGCGCGCTGCCGACCAGAAGGCCGAGGCCGAGGCGCTGCGCAAGATCGAGGTGAAGACCCCGAAGGCCGTGCGGGCGCGCGATGCCTGCGCGGACGCGTACCAAGCCAAGGCCGAGCTGTGGCTTCTGATTGACGAGGTCTCGGCCCAGACTTCCGCGCTGAAGAGCCCGCCGCCGGCCAGCGTGGCGCAGGAGTTGGCCGACAAGATGGGCCAGATGCAGGTCCTCGAGCAGCAGACCGAGGCCGATCTGGCGGCTTGCACCCGGGCCATGAGCGACCTGACCACCTCCAAGTAGGCGAGTTTTAGCGCTGGCGTCGACGTGCTAAGCCTCGGCGGTCATGTTCGACACTCTCGCGCGGGGATTTCGCCAAGCCAAGAACCGACTCGCCGGGCTCACCGAGCTCACCGAGCAGAACATCGACTCGGCGCTGCGCGAGGTGCGGCTGAGCCTGCTCGAGGCCGACGTGGAAATGGGCGTCGTCAAGGCGTTCCTCGCTCGGCTGAAGGAGAAGGCCATCGGCCAGGTGCACCAGAACCGCGTCAAACACGCGGGTCAGGCGCAGGCGGTGTCGGCCAGCGACATCTTCGTCAAGCTCTGCAACGACGAGCTCATCAACCTGATGACGCACGAGGGCGAGCTGGTCACCTTCGACGCCAGCGGCCCCACCGGCATCATGATGGTGGGCCTTCAGGGCTCGGGCAAGACCACCTCGACCGCCAAGCTCGCGCGTTGGCTGGAGAAGCAGGGCAAGAAGCCGCTGCTCGTCGCCGCCGACATGCAGCGCCCCGCCGCCGTCGAGCAGCTGAAGGTCCTCGGGCAGCAGATCGGCATGCCGGTCTTCAACCTGCCAGACAAGACCCCCGTGGAGATTTGCTCTGCCGCCCGCGCCGAGGCGAAGAAGCAGGGCCGTGACGTGATCCTGTACGACACCGCCGGCCGGCTCGCCGTCGACGAGGTGTTGATGCAGGAGCTCTCCGAGATCAAGAGCTCGGTCAAGCCCGAGAACATCTTCCTCGTGATCGACGCGATGATCGGCCAGGACTCGGTCAAGACCGCGCGCGCGTTCAACGAGCGCCTCGGCATCAGCGGCGTGGTGCTGACCAAGCTCGACGGCGACGCGCGCGGCGGCGCCGCGCTCAGCGTGAAGGAGGCCACCGGCGCGCCCATCCTCTTCTCCGGCGTGGGCGAGACCACCGACAAGTTCGAGGAGTTCCGGCCCGAGGGCATGGCCAGCCGCATCCTGGGCATGGGCGACGTGGTCGGCCTGATGCAGGACTTCGAGGAGGTCGTCGACCAGAAGAAGGCGGAGAAGGACGCCGAGCGCATGCTCTCCGGCGAGTTCACGCTGGAGGACTTCCTCGAGCACATCCGCATGATCCAGAAGATGGGCTCGCTCAAAGACCTGGTGGACAAGCTGCCCCTCGGCGGCATGTTGCCCGGTGGCCTGCCCGACAACATCAACCTCGACGACCGCGAGCTCGTGCGCATCGAGGCCATCATCCAGTCGATGACCAAGTTCGAGCGCAAGGATCCTTACGCGCTCGTGCGCGAGCCGGGGCGTGTGGACCGCATCTCCAAGGGCGCAGGCACCAAGCCCGAGCAGGTCAACGAGCTGGTGCAGAAGTTCGTGTTCATGCGCCAGATGATGGGCTCGCTCGGTCAGAACATGGGCATGATGGGGCGCATCCCGGGCATGAAGCAGATCGCGATGGCCCGCAACGCGAAGAAGATGATGCAGGGTGGCGGGATGCCCGGCATGCCTGGTGGCTTCCCCGGCATGCCCATGCCCGGCATGGGCGGCTTCCCCGGCATGATGCCCGGCATGGGTGGCTTCCCCGGCATGATGCCCGGTATGGGCGGCTTCCCCGGCATGATGCCCGGCATGGGCGCGGGCGGCGGCGGCGAGTCGCTCACCAAGATGAAGCCTCTCTCCCAAGCAGAGAAGAACGCCAAGAAGGCGGCTCGCAAGCGCGAGCGCGACGCACGCAAGAAGAGCCGCCGTTGAGAGCTGCGGCCCTGTGCGTTGCCGCGAGCTTGCTCGCTTGCGGCGAGCGCGCAGCGCCCTCGCTCGCGTCGGCCTCGGCTTCTGCCGCCAGCTCGGCCGCGCTCCCCGACGACGATCCGCCTCGCGTCACCGTCGCGTTCTCCGAGAGCGCCTCCATCGCCATCGATGGAGCGCTGAACGAGCCCGCGTGGGTCTCCGACGCGGCGCGGCTCGGTCCGTTCGTCGGTGTGAGCACCGGCAGGTACACCGGCAGCTACCAAGTGCAGGGCGACGCTCGCCTGCTCTGGGACGAGTCGTACCTGTACGTGGCCTTCACGGTGAGCGATCGCAAGCTCACCGGCGGCTTTCCCCAAGACGCGGTCGATCCTCACCTGTGGGAGCGCGACACCGTCGAGATCATGATCGACCCCGCCGGCGACGGCGACAACAAGGACTACTTCGAGATCCAGATCAACCCGCAGGGCCTGGTGTTCGACTCCTTCTTCGAGGACTACAACGCGCCGCGCGGCGGACCCTCCGGGCCCTTTGGCCACGAGACCTGGTCCAGCCAGGCCGAGCGCGCCGTCTCCGTCGCCGGCACCCTCAACGACGACAGCGACAGGGACGAGGGCTACACCGTCGAGGCGCGCCTTCCTTGGTCCGCGTTCGCGCCGATCGTGAGCGGCGCACCCGAGGAGGGAGACACCTGGCGCATGAACTTCTACGCGATGGAGAACAATGGCGGCGTCGCCTGGTCGCCCATTTTGGGCAAGGGCAACTTCCACAAGGCATCGCGCTTCGGCTACGTCACCTTCCAGCGCTGACCACGCCCCTCAGAACGAGAACGTCATCCCCACGCGCGGCGCCGCCGTCAGCAGAGCATAGGCTCCGGATGATCCTTCGTCGTTGTTGTCGAGACTTCGCGAGTAGCCCGCGTCGAGCAGCTGAAGATCGAGCCTGATCCCGAAGAACGACGTCGCGCGAAAGTGCAGGCCCAGCCCGGCGCGCGCGCCCACCGAATAGGAGCGCGATCCCCCGCTGCCACCCGCGCCCGCGTCGTACTCATCTGCCGAGATCGAGCCGGTCAGGTGGCCGAAGCCTCCCACGTCGACGAAGTCGAACACCGGCTGCTCCACACGGACCCCGAGCGCAGCGCGGGCCGACCACCACGCGCTCGACTGGCCGTAGCCACCATTTGCACTTCCGCCGCCCGTCGCCGCCAGCGTGAACCAAGCGGGGCCCACCATCCGCACCTCGAACCCCGCGCTCGCATACGGGCTCGAGAGCCCGCCCAGCGCCGGGCCCGCCCCGGCGCCCACACCCACGCCGTCGAGCCCCACTCCGAGATCCAATCGGTACTTTTGCTTCGCCCGCTCCTCCGCGCGGCGAGCCTCTGCCGCAGCGCGCTCCTCGTCACGCTTCTGCGGATCCACCTCTTCGGCCAAAGCGTCTGCGCTGGCGAGCGCAACGATCCCACCGCACATCATGGTCACCCATCCACGTGCTCGCATTCGTCCTCCCTGGTCGTTGGGAGAAACCGAGCACAGCGCGCGCTATTCGCGATCGCAGGGCGTTTGCCACGATGTCACGCGGGGGCATGTCGGACTCGCCCCGCGCGGCGCGTGACCCGACCGACCCGCGAGCGTAGCGCCCGCAGGGCGCAAGCGAGCGCCAGCGAGCCGCTTCAGTCGTAGACCGGATCGGGCGGCGGGGCAGGCACCCCGGTGGGATTGGCCTTGAGCACAGGCTCGAGCGCGATCACCAAGTTGGTGTCGGCGTTGGCCATCACCTCGATGGTCTTGGTCTTGTGCCCGGGCGCCTCGATCTTCAGCGTGTGCTTGGCGCCATCCTTGGGCAACGTGCCATCGAACGGCAGCTTGAGCTTCTTGCCGTCGATCTTCACCCGAGCGTAGTCGGGAGACACCTCGACCTTGAGGCGCACGGTCGCCGGGGCGGCGCTCACGTCTGCGCTCGGCGCCGGGGCGACCGCCGTGGACGTCGACGTCGCCGTCGGGGTGAGCCCGGGAGCCGCCGGGGACGGAACCGCCGCGGCGAGGTCGGAGCGCGGCTCTGGATCGCGGCTCGTGACGTAGAGCGCGCCCGCGATCAGCCCGAACCCAGCAACGATCGCGGCGATCAGCTTGCCATCGACCACGCTGCGCGTCCGGGGACGCGGCGGGGGCGGGTCGGACTGGGCCTGCTCTTGCGCGGCAGGCGCGGGCTCCTGCAGGCGCACCGACGCTACCGTGGCGGCCGGCGTGCGACTGCGGGGTGCGGGCGTGGGCGTGGGCGTGGCCGCGGGAGGGCGCGAGGGTGGCTCCTCACGCGGATCGAGGCGGAGCGAGACGGGTGCCGCGCTTTCTTCGACGGCGGCGCCACGCGTGGCCTCGACGCTGGCGCTGCTCTTCGCCGAGGACGCGCCCGGCAACCTGGGCGGGGGCGGGATCTGCGGCTCGGGTGGCGCCGATTCGGAGGGAGGCGGTTGGCTCGCATGTTTGCTGGCCAAAGGGGCGGCCGCGGGCAAGTCGGCCTCGACCGCGACCACGGCCACCCCGCGGATAGGCTCCTCCTTGGGGCTCTTCGCCACCGGCGGGGGTCGCGAGGAACGCGACAGCGCCGCAAACGCCTCGGCTTCGATCGGATCCGCCAGCGTGGTGCGGCTACCCTCGGAGGCGGGACCGCCGAGGTCGTCCTCTTCGAGCTCGATCGGCTTGCCGATCGGCCTAAGCTCCATGCCGAGCTGCTGCGCGAGCCGCGCCATGCGCACGGGGTCGGCCGTGGGCGTCTCGCGCCGCGCGGGGCGAGGAGCGGCTTCCGAGCGCGGATCGATCCGGGCAGCGGGCAGCGGGCGATCAGGCACCGCGACCACGCCGCGCGACAGCAGATCGGCGATGGCCTTCAACGTCTCGAGGCGCTTCAGCGGGGAGCGCCGGATCACGTCTTCGATCGTGGAGCCCTCACCCACGAGATCGATCACGCGCCGCGCGTCGAGCGTCTCGCGCACGCGGGTGGGCGTCTGCACCACGGACACGGGTCGATCGAGCGGCTCGAGCCGGCGGTTCAGCCGGTGAATCAACGCGCGCTCGATCACCTGCACGCTGCGCCCGATCGAGAGGTTCTTGGGGAAGCGCTGCTGCTCGTCACGCAACATCGAGAGCGCCATCTCGAGATCGCCGCGCAACACGTGACCGTTCAGCTGAGGCCGACGGTCCTCCGGCATCCAGGCCAGGTGCGGCGCGAGCGCGTCGATCACCAGCGCGGGATCCTCTTTGCTGGCGTCGCCCTCGGTCTCTACCGCGGCGGGGCGGACCGTGGCGCGCTGCGCGGTCGCGACCGGAGTCTTGGTGTCCCGTGACAAACGCGACGCCGCCTCACGGGTCGAGGCAGGCAGCTGCCCGAACGGCAGCGTGGTGCTGCTTGCCCGAAACGTGCGCGCCCGCACCGGCACGGGCGCGTCGTCGTCGTCCGGGGGCCTGCTCATGGCGAGCTCGCCTTCCGGCTCTGCCACGCCCCCACGCCAGCGATAGCGCCGCGACCACGGGGAGAACGCACCAGCACCACGGTGACAGAATAGTCGCTCACACGAGTCACAGCCAGGATCTAGGGGGTCTCCCCAGTTTCGTCGCGGTGCTCATCACGACCCTCGCTCACGCTCGCAAGTGGAGGTCGTGACGATCACCGCGAACAAGCCACAAGTCTGGTCCTGCCCCCTCGACATCGTCTGGCCGCCCTTCGGGCGGACTAGCCGCCCAGGTAGGCCTTCTTGATTTCCTCGTTCTCGGCGAGCTCCTTGGCGTCGCCGCTCATGGCGATCTCGCCAGTGCGCAGCACGTACGCGCGCGCAGCGTGGCGAAGCGCGATGCGCGTGTTCTGCTCCACCAGCAGGATGGTCGTGCCGCTCTCGGCGATGCGGTCGATCGACTCGAAGATCTGTTGCACGAGCTTGGGCGCGATGCCGAGCGAGGGCTCGTCGAGCAGGAGCAGCGCGGGCCGCGCCATCAGCGCGCGTCCGATCGCGAGCATCTGCTGCTCGCCCCCCGACAGCGTGCCCGCCTCCTGCTTCATGCGCTCCCCCAAGCGCGGGAACAGCGCGACGACGTCGTCGATGGTCTCCGCCATGTGCGGGCGCGACTTGTGGTTGAACGCGCCGAGCTCGAGGTTCTCTTTGACGGACAGGCCGCCAAAGATGGCGCGGCCCTCCGGCACGAGCGAGATCCCAGCCTCGACCACCTCCTCGACGCTGGATCGGCCGATGTCTTCGCCGTCGTAGCTGATGCTGCCCTCGGCGATGGGCAAGAGGCGCACGATGGTGCGAAGCGTGGTGGTCTTGCCCGCCCCGTTGGCGCCGATCATGGCGACGATCTCGCCGCGAGCTACCTCCAACGAGACGCCCTTCAGCGCGTGGATGCCGCCGTAATTGACCTTCAGGCCCTCGATCTTGAGCAGCGGCTTGCCCGTGGCAGTCTTGGGCGCGGAGCGGCTGGGGTGCTGCGTCTTCACGCCGGGCTGGCTCCGGCGGCGGCGTCGTCTTCGACCTCTTCGCCGAGGTACGCTGCCAACACCTTGGGGTGCTTCTTGATCACGTCGGGCGGACCATGCGCGATGGTCTCGCCGTGATCCAGCACGTGGATGTCTTCGCACACGCCCATCACGACCTGCATGTTGTGCTCGACCAAGACGACGGTCAGCTCGAACTCGTCCCGCAGCCAGCGGATCTGCTCCTTGAGCCCCTCGGCCTCGCCGTAGTTCATCCCCGCGGCGGGCTCGTCGAGCAGGAGCAGCTTGGGCTTCAGCATCATCGCACGCGCGATCTCCAGTCGGCGCTGGTTGCCGTACGACAGAGAGGTCGAGAGCTCATCGGCCATGCTGTCGAGCTTGAAGATCGCCAAGAGCTTGAGCGCGGCCGCGCGCATTTCGGCCTCGTCGCGAAAGAACAGCGGCGAGCGCAAGAGCGCCGAGAACAGGTGGGCTTTGCGGGTGTTCTCGCAGGCGACGAGCACGTTCTCGATCACGGTCATGCTCTGGAACAGGCGGATGTTCTGGAACGTACGCGCGATGCCGGCATGGGCGATCTGTGCGGGCTTCAGGCCCTTCAGGCTGGCGTCGCCGAAGTGGATGCGACCCTCGAAATCGTACACGCCGGTGATCAGGTTGAAGACCGTGGTCTTGCCCGCACCGTTGGGACCGATGAGGCCGAAGATCGAGCGCTCCGGCACCTCGAAGCTGACGTCGCTCACCGCCTTGAGCCCGCCGAAGCGACGCGACACGTGCTCGAGCTTGAGCGCGCTCACGGCGTCGGCTCCGTCTTGCGCCGGAAGTAGCGCGTGATCTCGTTCTCGCCGAACAGGCCGGCTGGGCGCAACACCATCACGATCACGAGCACCACGGCGTAGACCACCATACGCAGCGCGTTGAGGTCGAACTCCGGGTGCTCGGCGCGAAACAGCTCCACCACCTCCAGGCGCTGCAGCTGCTCGATCATCTTCACCGTGATGGTGACGAACACCCCCCCGAGCACCGCGCCGCTGACGCTGCCGGAGCCGCCGAGGATCACCATGGTGATGGCGTCGAACGAGTAGGCAAAGTTGAATTGCTCTGGCTGTACGGTGGGGTTGCCGTCACGCATGCCCGCCAGCAGCGCGCCCGCGATGCCGGCACCCATGGCCGAGATCACGAACGAGACGACCTTGTAGTTGGTGGGGTCCACGCCCACCGCGCTGGCGGCGATCTCGTCCTCGCGCAGCGCGCGTAGGGCGCGGCCCCAGCCCGAGAACTTCAGGCGCCAAGCGACGATGGTGGCGACGATCACGCCGCCCACGATCCAGAACGGGCCGGCGTACTGGGTCACCCCGAAGTCGCTGGGGCCGGCGTAGCCCTGCGGACCACCGAGCTTGGCCAGCTGCGCCCTGACCCCCGTCTTGTCCGACCCGGGGGAGGTGGTGGCGATCAGCAAGCGGAAGATCTCGGCGAAGCCCAGCGTCACGATGGCCAGGTAGTCGCCCTTGAGGCGCAAGCTGGGCAACCCCACCAGCAGGCCGAACAGGCCCGCGACGACAGCCGCCGCCAGGATCGCGGGCGGCATCACCAAGAACGACGTCTGGAAGGTGACCTCGGTGGCGCCCAGGGACTTGTGAATGTTGCTCGCTACGATCGCGCCGGTGTACGCGCCCACACCCACGAACCCGGCGTGGCCGATGGAGAACTGCCCGGCCATGCCGTTGATCACGTTGAGCGACAACGCGACCACCACGTTGACCAAGGCCAGGGTGCACAGTTGCCGGTAGGCGGTGTCGGGGATCAGCGTCTCCAGGCCGAACTCCGCAGCCAGCGCGATGCTCAACAACAGCAGCCCCGTGAGGCCGCGTTTCACCGTGGACGTCATTTCACCACGCGCAAGTAGGGTGGCAGAGGACGGCGTGGGCCCGAGCTGCCGCGCGTTGCCCCGGCCACCTTGGGCATGTGGCGCACCGCGGCGGGGCCCGGCGACGGCGGCGTGGAGGCGCTCGCGGGCTCTTGCCGTTCTGGCTGCGTCGGGCTCGGCACAGGGCGTGCGCTCGGCCGCCGCGCTGCCGGCCGCGGCTTGTTCACGCGCGCGCCGACCTCGGCCGCCTTGGGCGAGAGATCTCGGCCGAGCGGGGCGTCCTCGGGCCAAATCACGGTGCGGTTGTCGACGTCGCTGACGATGGCGAACACGGCCGAGAACGGCACGTGGCAGAAGCTCGGTCGCTTGTTGAAGCTCAACGTCGCCGACCACGAGTCGTCGCCGATGACCAAGTCGACGATCGCTGGCGTGATGGCGTACCCGATGCGCAAAACCAGCTCCGACTGACGCTCGAACGCGCGCGGCACGGTCACGTCGGGCCGGCGCGGATCGAGGAACACGCGGACGCTGCCGCGCGTGAGCAACCCCACGAGCGCCTCCCGCTTGGCTGGCAATTGAGCCGGCGAATCCATCGACGTGGGGAGAGCCTAGTACATCAGGTGCCAGTTTTCCTCAGCGGAAGCTCACGGCCCGCGCGTGGCTGTGCGCTGGGCAAAAATGGCCAAGAGCGCAGCGGCCACGATCACGGCCCCCCCCAACGCCTCGCGTGGCGAGGGCCAGGCACCGAAGAGGACCAGGCCCAGACCCACGCTGCCCAGCGTCTCCCCAGGACAGGCGAGCGCGACCAAGCTGGGCGAGAGCGACCGCGCCGCACGTTGCAGCAAGGTGTGCCCCACCACCGTGGGAAGGATCGCCAGCGCCAGAATCGCGAGCCACGAGCGCGAGGGCAGCTCCTCCGCCAAGAACGGGGCCGGAGAGATGGCGGCCACGACTCCGAGCGCAAGCGCGGCCATGCCGTAGACGAGCGGCGCGTAGTGGCGCGCAGGCAACGCGTCGCGCAGCGCGCGCGCGGAGCACACGTAGAGCCCAAACAAGACCACCGCGCCCAGCACCAGCAGGTCTCCCTCTAGCTGGTGCTCTCCTGCGCCAGTGCCGCCGGCCACGAGCAGCGCGCCCGCCATGCCCAGCGTCACCGACACGATCTCCAGCCTGCGCGGCGCAAGCCCGAGCAGGGCCCAAGCCGAGAGCACCACGCTCATCGGCTCGAGCGAGATCAGCGCCGCAGCCGCAGGCAGCGAGGTCAGATCCAGACCCCACTGAAAGAGCCAGAAGTGCCCTGCGAGCAGCGCCCCGGCCAGCGCCACTCGGGCGCGATCGCGGGGGACCATCGAGCGCCAGGACGACAGCAGCCCGCGCGGGTCCAGGGCAGCCAAGATCAGCGCGGCGACGGCCACCCGAGCGCAAGCGATGAGCAGCGGCGGAGCAGGTCGCGCCAAACGACCGAGGGGAGAGCTGGTCGCGAAGGCCACGCTGGCGATGAGCACGAGCCATGGGCTCGCGGGTCGATCGCTCACGCGCCTCCCTGCTGTGCAGCCGGTTCCGGCCCAGACAGCTCCCCCACCCAAGAGCTCGAGAAGGCCTCGCGCGCCGCAGCCACGCGGGAGTCACCTGCACGGCCCAGCGCGACCATCAGCTTGGTCAACGTCGCCTCTGCGGTCATGTCGAACGCCGAGATCGCGCCCGCCGCGAGCGCGGCCGCCCCGCCCTCGTACGCGCTCAGGTCGACGGCGCCGCGCGGGCACTGGCTCACGATCACCACGGGCACGTCGCGCGCGCGAGCCGCTTCGACCACGGGGATCAGCGATCGCTCGAGCCGAGGCAGGTTGCCTGCACCGAACGCCTCGAACACGATCCCGCGAACGCCCAGGGAGAGCGCGCCCAAGAGCAGCTTCGGGTCCAAGCCGGGGAACGTCCTCACCGCCAGCACCCGAGGCTCGATGCGGGGATCGAACTCGCGCGCCGGTCTCTTGGCGAGCACGTGAGGCAACACCTGCACGTTCAGTCCCAGCTCACACAGCGGCGGGGCGCCCGGCGAGCCGAACGCGTTCATCGACCAAGCATCGAGCTTGGTCACGCGCACCCCACGAAACGCTCGCGAGCTGAACACCACACACACCTCGGGAATCTCGAGCGTGGCCACGTGGCAAGCGTCGACCAGGTTGGCGCGCGCATCCGTGCGCACCGCCGAGAGCGGCTTCTGCGCGCCGGTCAGCACCACCGGTCGATCCAAGCCCGGCAGCAAAAACGCGAGGGCGCTAGCGGTGTAGGCCATGGTGTCGGTGCCGTGCACCACCACGAAGCCGTCGTAGCTCGAGAGCTCGGCCGAGATCGTGGCGGCGAGCTCGACCCAGTGCTCGGGCTGCATGTCGGAGGAGTCCAAGCGAAACAGCACGCGCGTCTCGATCTCGGCGATCTGCTTCAGCACCGGCAGCTCCGCCAAGAGGTCGCGCGTGAGCGTGTCCGGAGACAGGGCGCCGCCTTGGCCGGACGCCTCCATCATCAGCGTCCCTCCGGTGTGGATCATCAGGAGCCGCATGGCTGCACCGACGATACCAGCCTTTGTTCCAGCGCTCGCTGCCACGTCCCGTCGGCGACGACCACACGGCGGGGGAACGACAGCGAAAGCGGCCCCCCCCCCCACGGAAGGTGATCCCCCGCCGAAAGTGACCCCGGACCAGAAAGTACGCAACTGGGAGCCTCGGTTGTCGATTTGGAAGGTATGACCGCGCCGCGTCTCGTGCTCCCTGGACGGACCTACTTGCTCACCCGCCGCTGCTCCGAGCGACGCTTCCTGTTGCGGCCGGATCGCCGGACTGGCGCCATCTTCCTCTATTGTTTGGCCGAAGCCGCAGAGCGCTTCGGGCTGCGCGTGATCGCCTGGCTCGCCATGAGCAACCACTACCACGCGGTCGTCGAGGACCCGCACGGCGTGCTGCCCGACTTTCTGTGCCATTTCCACAAGCTGTCGGCCCGGGCGTTGAATGCACGCTGGGGTCGCTGGGAGAACCTTTGGGCAGCGGAGCCAGCAAGCGCCGTGCGGCTCGTGGAGCTCGCGGACGTGCTCGACAAGGTGGTCTACGCGCTCGCCAACCCGGTCGCCGACCAGCTCGTGGAATGCGCCATCGACTGGCCCGGCGCGAGCTCGTTCGCCGCGCTCGACGGCCGTCAGATCGAGCTCGAGCGGCCGCGCGGCTTCTTTCGACCTGACGGCGTCATGCCCGAGCTCGTCGCCCTGCGCGCAGAGGCGCCCAGCGAATGGCCTGGCGGCGAAGCGGCTTGGGCCGCGGCGGTGGGCGAAGGCGTCCGCGCCGCGGAGGACAGAGCACGGTTGGCGCGCGCCGAGAGCGGTCAGCGCGTCGTCGGACGGCGCGCGATTCGGGACGCCAGCCACCACGACCGTCCCTCCACACTCGAGCCGCGCAGGAAGCTGCGACCCCACCTCGCGTGCGCCAACGCGGCTCGGCGCATCACCGAGCTACGTGCTTTGCGCGCGTTCCGCATCGCCTACCAGCGCGCACGCGAACGCCTCGTCGCCGGCCTCACCGCGCTATTCCCGCGCGGCACGTGGAAGATGGTGCGGGAGCTCGGCGCCAAGAGCGAAGCGGCGCCCGCCTAGAACGACAGCCGCGCGAACCGACGACGTCTCGAGCGGGACAGATCCGTCCGCAATCGGGAAACCGCGCTCAGGACCGGCAATCCAGAGCGGCGCCCCGACACCAGTGCGGCACCAACGAGCACCGGACGCCCTAATGCCAGCTGCACGCCGATGTCGCCACAGACGTGACCCCGTCCGGGCCTCAGCGCGAGAGCTTGCTGCCGAGCCAAGGGAACAAGCGCTCGGCCGGCAGGAAGCTGGCGAACGCGATGAAGAACAGCTGGTACGGGAAGAAGATCCACATCAACGCCAGCACGCCGGCGTGAAAGCTCCACATGACGAGCACCCAGCCTTTGGCCAAGCGCCCACCGAGCAGCGCGAGCGGGGCCAGGAGCTCGACGACCAGGGTCAGCACGGCGAACGGCCGAAACACCCAGGCGTGCGTCGCCGCCCAGACGCCTAGCGGCGAGTGGGAGTCGCCCAAGAGCAGCTTGCGCAAGTTGTCGTAGGCCACGTGGTTGCGCAGGATGTCTCCGGTGGCCCATGCGAGGCCGCTGACGCGCAGCTTGGCGACCCCGGCGAGGACGTAGGACAGCGCGGTGATCAAGCTGATGAGCTGCACCGCCGCGCCGAAGCTCTGAGAAGGTCTCGCGGGGCGCGCGGCGCGACACGCATCGAGGCTCATCGCAGCGGCGGCGTCGGTGAAGGCCAGCACCAGCGCGTGCAGCACGAGCAGGTTCTCGGTGTGGAACACCATCCCGAACGAGTTGCGATGGCTCAGCAAGAACAGCAGCGACACGCTGAACGCGGGCCCCGCCACGCGAAAGCGGTAGCCCACCACGAACGCGAGGCCAGAGACGATCGCCAGCACAAACACGGCCAACAGCGCGGCATGGGGAGCCGGACCGGCGAGCAGGCGGGTGAGCAACACCGGGGCCCACTTGGCGTGGGCGGGCGAGCTGGTGAGGTCGACCACCCGCGCGAGCAAGTAGACCAGGCCGAACGTGCCCACCAAGACGCGCAGCGTGGCCAGTCGCTCGGGAGGCACCACCGGCGCGACGAAGCGCTCGATCAGCCCGGCGCTCACGGGCTGCGCACCGCGCAGCGCACGTGCACCACATTGCGCTGGGGCTGGATGGTCGGGTCCTCGAAGTACGCCAAGGTCTCGTACGTCACCGTGCGCACCTCGATGCTCTCGGCGCCGGCTAGGGCGGCGTCGGCGCGGACGCGCGCGGCCAGCGCCTCGCACGCCTCGATCTGCGCCTTCTTGTTGCTGCGCGCGATGCGCGCGAGCGTCGCCCGCGCCTGCAGCACCTCGCTGGTGCCGAAGTAACGCGGCGCGAGCGGTTGCCGACGCCCCTCACGATCGACCGCCGCCGCCTGGGTGACGGTCGTGAACGCGTCCTTCTTGTCCGAGAACATGGCGAACGGCGAGAAGGGGAAGTCGTCCTTCTCGATCGGCATGGCCAGCGGCCACAGCGTCACCAGGCCCACCAGCACGAACACGATCATGTGCCTCAGCATGGGCTCACTCTCCGCCCGCCTCACACGCGCCTGGCTCTGCCCACCCCACGCAGTTCACGACCACGCTGTCTGGCTTGCCCGCGCCGGTGACCCTTGCCAGGTGGCAGGCGCTGAGGTGAAGCGGGCTCTTGTCGAACTTTTGGGGGCAGATCGCGGCGCACTCGGCAGGGGTGAGGTAGCTCCCCTGGTCGACGCGATCCACGAGCTCCACGGGCGCCGCCACCGCCACGCTGAAGTCGCTGGCGCTGCCAGCCTTGCAGCACCCCGCTGCGAGCATGCTGGCCAGCGCGCAGCCGAGCCGGCGCGACCTCGCGCTCATCGCGCGCCTCGCTTGTACTTGCAAAGCACGGCATCTTTGCTCGCGCGCGCGTCCCCCAGACGCTGGCGATGCTCGACCAAGCTGGGCTCGAGCGAGGTGCGGTGACAGGCGACGAGCGCGGCATCCTTCTTGGGTTGGCAGACCTGCTCACAGACGGCGCCGGGTGTGGCGCCGCTCTGAATCTCCGCCACGTCGAACGGATCGAGCGGGACGCTGGGCCCGGCGCCACAGCCGACCAGCAGGACGCAAGCGAAGCGCCACTTCATGTCGACCTCACGGGCAGGTCGCTGATCGTGTCGCGAATCACCCCGGCCAGCGCCATCGACGACAAATCGTAGGCGAACACCAGCCCTGCGGACGCCACGAAGGCGCGGCGCCCGGCCGCGTCGACCACCACGCGGCGCGGCGGGGCCACGGCGAAGTCGGCCTCGCTCAAGCGACGCGTGCTGGTGCCCTCGAGCAACACCAGCCCCGCGTGCCCGACCACCACCACCGCGCCGCTCTCTGCGGCCGCCACGCCGGTCGCGGCCATCTCCAGCGGAAACGAGCTCTTCGCGTGGGTCTCGAGATCGAGGCGGGCCAGCACCTCCCCCGCCACCGCGAACAGCGACCGCCCGTCTGCGCTGAAGGCAACGCGCTCGGCGCCGGCGAGGTCGAGCGCGCGTGTCTCCGTGCGTCCCGGCGCCGCGAGCACCACCTCCTTGGCGGTGGCCCAGGCCAGCTGGTCGCCCCTCGGCGCCAGGGCCAGATCGAGCGGAGCGAGCCCAGGCCACTCCGAGAGCACCGAGGCGGTCGCCAAGTCGACCGCGCGCACGTCCCCTTGACTGGTCGCGACCAACGCCACGCGCCCCTCTTGCGACAGCAGCAATCGGTCCACGCGGCCACCCACGGTGAGCACCTCGGCGCGATTGCGTGTGCCCAGATCGTCCACCAAGAGGGTGGTCACGTCTCTGCTCGACGCCGGATCCTCGGTCGACGCCGGCCGGCTCAGCGCCAAGACCAGGCTGCCCGGGCCGAGCGCAACCTGGAGCAGCTGTTCGCCGCGCTCGAGCAGCCGCGTTGCGCGCGGCGTGAGCGTGGCAGGGTCGAACAGCACCACGTCGCCCGCGAGCGTCGCCACGGCCAAGAGCGTGCCCTCCGGCGCGAGCGCGAGGCCGGTCACCTCTCCGATCGCACCGAAGCCGGTGAACGACTGTGGCGCAGGGCCCCAGCCACAGGCCGAAAGCGACCCGAGCACCCCCGCCTGGAGCAGCGCGCGCCGGGTGCTCAACTTCCGACCACTTTCTGCGCGGCCGCGAGCGCGCCGGGCGGGCTGCGAAGCCGCGCGCGAGCCGAGGCCAGGTACGCGTCGAAGATCTGGCGCGCTTCGCCGCCGATCGTCTGCGGTGCGGGAGAGCTGCGCCGCGCGAGCCCGAAGCCGCTCGCGAGCACCGAGGCCAGGCGCTCGGCATCATGGCGGCGCTTGTCGTCGCTGGCGATGGGACCTCGGATCGTGCGCGAGCCATCCTCGTTGCTGGACCAGCCGAGCTCCGCGGCCTCCTCCACCACGTCGAAGCTCACGGGGTCGCCGCCGCTACCGATCACCAGGTGATCGCGCAACATGCGCTCGTGGTCGTCGAACGCGACCGCGCCGGGGAAGCCGGTGCGCTCCTCGCTGCGCACGTTGCGGATCCACGCGCGCCGCCCCTTGGCTTGCACCACGGCGCGCGCCACGTCCCCGGTCAGCAACACGGCCAAGGTGCTGCCCACGAAGCTGCCTGGGCCCATGAACAGCAGATCGGCCGAGGCGATCGCCCGCAGCGCCTCGGGGTTGGCGCGCTCTTCTCCCTCCACCGCGGCCACCACGGCGCTGCCGCTCAAGGCCTCGATGCGAGACTCGCCGCTCAGCTGGCCGTGCACCAAGTCGTAGACGCTGAGCGTCGCGGCGGCCTCGCTGGCCGGGATCACGCGCCCCTCGCACGAGAGCAGCGACGCGGCCCAATCCACCGCGCGCTGAAAGCTGCCCAAGTCGCGAGTCATCTCCGCCAAGACCAGATTGCCCACGCAGCGACCCTCGTCCACACCACCGTGCAGCCGCTCCTCGAACGCGAGCGCCAGCTCGGGCTGCGTGGAGAGCGTCACCAAGCAGCGCCGCACATCCCCCGGCGGCGCCATACCAAGCTCCTCGCGAAGCTTGCCAGAGCAGCCGCCGTCGTCGGCGACCGAGACGACGGCCGTCACGTTGCAAGAGAGCCGCCGCAGCGCCGACAAGAGCGCGGCCTGCCCGTGGCCCCCGCCGAGCGTCACGACCTCGGGCCCCGCGGAGCGGGCGCGAGAGGATATCGGCAGGTCGGACAGTCGGCGCACGGTGGTGGCTATATGAAGAGCAGCGCGGCCTGGGAAGCAAGGCCCGTGGCCTGGGTGATGGCTTGAGCGTAGAGCCCTACCTGGCGGTGGTACGCCAGCCTGGCCTCGGCCATCAGCCGATCGGGGTCGTCGGTCTTGTAGTCGAACACGTGCATGACTGCGTCCTCCTCGAACGCGAGATCCACCACGCCATCGACGATCTCGTGCGCGCCCAGACGTAACGTCACAGGCACCTCGCGGTAGAGCCGCGCTCGCTCCTGGGCAGCGCGGGCCCGGCGCATCACGTCCGAGTCGAGCAGCGCGCGTACGACAGCGACGGCGGCGTCGACCTCGACCGCCGGCGCATCGTGCAGCCTGCCGATCGCCTTCGCGAGCGCTCCGACCTCGGGCCCCCCGGCCGAGAGCTCGACGCTGGCGACCAGCTCGTGGACCAACGTCCCGAAGCGCTTGCCGCCCGGGCGATCCGGGGACCTCGCGAGCCGGAGCTCGGAGACCTCCACCGTTCTCGGCGGGAGCTCGAGCTTGGAGCGCGCGGTCGCGGTCACCACGGTCCAGCTCGGCGCGCTGCGCTCTGCGAGCAGCTGAGCGCGCGCCGCCAGGAACTGGGCCAGCTCGGCGCGGTCTTGCTCCACCAGCGCGGGGTCGACATGTTTGTCGATCAAGCCCGAGCCCGGCAGCTGGGCGCGCGTGTGGCAGTCGGCGATCAGATCGATGTCCACGACCTCGATCGCGCCCAGCGCGTGGCGGTACGTCCCGGGTAGCAACTTGTGACGCGGGCCGTCCTCGCCCGGCGGTCGACGCGCGCAGTCGGTTCCGCTGCCGCGCTCGATCAGCACATCTCGCTCGTTCGGCGTGATCGCGCCCGAAAGCTCCCGCAGCCAGCCGTCCTCCGGAAAGGTCGGCAAGTCGGTCACCGCAGGCACGACCAGGAGGTCCCGCGCGCGGGTGGCAGCGACGTACGCCACGCGCACGCCCTCCGCCTTGCAGCGCTCGGACTCGATCGCGAAGCCGTCCCTCAAGTCCCAAGGCAAGAGGCCTGCGATCGAGACCACACCCAACCCGCGTACGCCGTCGACCAGCTTGTTGGGTGGGTGCGCGCGCACGATGCCGGGATCGGCCAGCACGACCACCGGAAACTCCAGCCCCTTCGCCGCGTGGACCGTCATCAAGCGCACGCCGCTCGCCTCGTCCGAACCGGCATCGTCATGGGCGCGTTCGAGCTCCGCCTCCGACAACGCGTCCACGAACGCCTTGAACGAGAGCCCGCCCTCACGCTCGTGCTCGGCCGCAGCCTGGGCCAACGCCGCGAGCTCCAGGAACGCTTGCTCGGCGCCGGACGACAACGCAAAGCCGAGCGGCGCCCGGGTCGCGTTCAGCAGATCCGTGATGGTGTCCTGCGCGGGGCGACGTAGGCGCTGGCGGTGCAGTCGGAGCAGCAACGAGAGCGCGAGCGACACGGGCTCGAGCGTGCCGGGCAGCGCGGTGATCGGCGGCGCGAACGGCCTGAGGCCGCCGTAGCGCACGCTCCACTCGAACAACACGTCGTCGGCAAAACCAAACAGCGGCCCGCTCAAGGTCGCGTACACCAAGAGGCCGTCGTCCGGGTACTCGATCGCGCCGAGCGCAGAGATCAGCGCCTGCGACTCCTCGCGCTCGAAGGTCGCGCGACCGCCCACCACCAAGTGCGGCACGCCGAAGCTCGACAGACTGCGCGAGAACACCTCGGGCCGGTGGGAGCCGTACGAGTCGAACTGTTTGAACAGGATCGCGACGTGGTCGGGACGCACCGGCACGAGCTGGCCGGTCCTGGGATCGTGCACCCGCCTCCCGCTCTGGGCGAACAAGTGGTGCAGGTAGCCCGCCACCGCGTGCGGATGCGACACCGCGATCGCGCTCTTGGCGAGGCGCTGCTTGCCATAAGGCTCGGGCACCGGCAGGCACACCAGCGAGGGACGTTCGTCGAAAGGCTCGCGGTTCGGCACGAGCTCCACGTACGCGGCCTGCTGCAAGCGTGGCTCGCCAGCCATCAGCGGCGCGAACGTGCTGTTCACGAACCCAACGATGTCAGGCACCGAGCGAAACGAGGTGCTCAGGTGCAAGATCTCCCCGCCACTGGCACGCACGCGGTTCTTCACCTGCAGGTAGGTGCCTGGGTCTGCCTGACGGAAGCGGTAGATGGACTGCTTGGGATCACCGACCAGGAACAGCTTGCCCGGGGCGATGCGCTGCTGCAGGGCAGGCACCTCGCGCGCGTCCTCCCCGGCCAAAAGCAACAGCAGCGACGCCTGGGCCGGATCCGTGTCCTGGAACTCGTCCACGAAGAAGCGCCGAAGCGTGCGTCGCAGGTCGTGCAGCACCTGCTCGTCACGCTCCACGAGCTCGAGCGACAGGATCAGCAGGTCGTCGAAGTCGACCACGCCGCGCGCGCGCTTCAGATCGCCATACGAGCGCACCACGTCGCGGAGCTCGCCTTGCAGCTCGGTGGCGAGGTGCGCGGAGGCGCTGGCAGCGAAGGCGTCGAGCTCGGTGAGCAAGGCCGCGCGCTCCGCCAACAGCTCTGCGCGCGGGACGCCGTGCTTGTATTCGGCGCGGCCGCCCACGCGATCCGAGACCCGGTGCGTGAGCTCGATCAAGCCGGCCTCGAGCTCCTCCCCCGAGAGCCCGCCCTGACGGATGCGACGCGCCAGATCGAGCGTCGGCAGCAGCGCTCGGTACAGCTTGTCGCGCTTGTCGAAGGGCCCCGCGCCGCGCTCGGCAACCGCCGTCACGCGCTCGGCCAGCGCACGCATCTGCGTTGCCAGATCGACCTCGCGCACCGTCCAGGCATGACCCAGGTGGCGATGGTCGATCAGGCTGCGCAGCGCGCGCTCGAGATCCGCCACGCTGCTCCCTTTGCGCGCAAAGTAGCGCTTGAGCGCTGCGGAGGGCTGATCGCGCGCCTGCTCGAACCAACGGCCGAACGCCTCCTGCGACAAGCGTCGCTGCTCGCCGGCCGAGATCACTTCGAAGCTCGGATCCAGGCCGGCCCGCAGCGGTCTCTGGCGGAGCAGGTCGAGCGCGAAGCGATGGACGGTGGACACGCGCGCCCGCTCGAGGCCCGCCAGCGCGGAGCCGAGGTGACGCTGCGTTTCCCCCTGCGCGCTCGCCTTCGCGCGCTCGAGGCCGATGCGGAGGCGCAGACGCAGCTCGCCCGCGGCCTTGTCGGTGAAGGTCACCGCCACCAAGGACCCCACGTCCTCGCCCGCGCCGAGCACGGAGATCATGCGGCTGATCAGGCAGGTGGTCTTGCCCGTACCCGCGGCTGCCTCGACCAGCAGCGTCGCGTCCACGTCGCGCTCGATGCGACGCCGCGTCTCTTGGTCCGAGAGCGTCACGGCATCCCCCGGAGCTCGATCAGCGCCTTGTGTTGCGCCCTGTCGGCCTCGGACACGGCCTTCTGCTGCACGGCCAGCTCGCGATTCGGCCCACACACGGCGCGGTAGTCGCAGTCTTTGCAGGCGCCCTCACGCGGCGCCGCGAATAGCCGCCCGCGAAAGAGCGCGCCGTCCGCCGCATCGAGCACCTGCTCGAGTCGCGCGAGGTTGTCCTCGGCCATGGCCACCTCGACCTCTTCGTAGCGGCCCTTGCGCGTCGCGTAGTAGAGCCTGGTCGACACGATCGGTGCGTCGAGCTGCGCCACGCGACCGCCCAGCGTCGACGCGACCAGCGCGTACAACAGCGGCTGCAACATCTTGCCGCCGGCGATCACGGGCGTGCCACGCAGCAGATCGTCCGGCAGCCGTCCGGTCTTGAAGTCGGTGACGCGCAGCTGTCCGCGCTGGTTCCTCTCGACCACGTCGATCGCGCCGCGCAGCAGGTAGCCGCCTCGCACCGCCACCGGCTCGACCACGCTCTCCGCTGCGTGCCTCGACACATCGATGCCGAACGCCAGATCTGCGAGCACCGGCCAGAAGCCGTCTCCTCGTGCGATCTCTTCGTCGATGTAACCCTCCAGATCGCGCCCGAGCGCGTCGACCTCGCGGTCCAGGATCGGCCCGGCCAGCGCCTCGACCCGCCGCGCCAGATCGCCGGCAGCACGGTCGAGCGCGCGACGCATGGCGAGAACGAGCTCCTCGCGCCCTTCGGGCTTGGCCTCGGTCAGGCCGGTGCGCGCGAGCTCGCGTGCGTAGTGGGCCTGTGCCTCGTGGTAGAGCTCGCCCACGAGCCGGGGATCCAGGCGGTCGAGCGGCTCGGCCGCGGAGCGCGGGGCCAGGCCCAAGATCGCCTTCAGATAGAAGCGATAGGGACAGGCCGCGAAGGCCTCGAGCGACGACGCCGAGTAGGCCCGCTGCTTCAGCCCGAACGCGCGCAGCTTGCCGAGCTGAGCGCGCGTCGAGAGCACCAGCCCGTCCGCCGCCGAGTATTGGCTCGGATCCGAGCGACGAAAGCGCGTGCGCAGCGCCCGCCCCAGGAACGGGTGCTCGTCCATCAGGTGGCGCGCACGGCCGCGCGGGTCGGCTTCGTCGCGCAACAAGCGACGCACCGACGCCAGCGCGTACTCGAGCTCATCGACGGCCTGCGCAGGCTCACGTGTGCTCGGCCACGTGGTGCGGATCTCGGAGGGCGGTCGCGTGGCGCGCTCGAACGCAGACAGGTCCAGGAGCTCGCCGGTGGCGGCGCGCAGCGCCTCGAGCGCGTAGAACGAGGGGACGCGGGCGCGCCCGGTCTCGGCGTCGGAGCGCGGAAAGGAGACGTGGAACCGTTCACACGCGGCGCCGCACGCGAGCATGAACAAGAGCCGCTCCTCTGCCAGCCGGTCGTCGGCCACGGCCAGGCCGAGGTCGAGCGAGGTCCTCACGTCGTCGAGCAACAGCGGATCCTCGCTGGGCTGCTCGGGCATGATGCCCTCTGCCTGCCCCACGAGCAGGGTGACCCGACGAGCACGACCGCGCAGGCCGTCCGCAGTTGAGAGCAGGACGCCCCCCACCGCGTCGTGGCTCGCGTCCTCGACGCTCGACAAGCGCGGCCCGAGCAGCAGCCAGAGCTCGCTCAAGCGCAACGTCACCCCCTGACCGAGCGGGGCCAGCTCCGCCAACTTGGCCTTGACCAGATCCGGCCGGCGCAAGGCCGCGTCCGCGAGCTCGTTCAGGAGCGCGACCATGACCGCCGCTGGCGCCTCCTCCGGGAGACGGTCGAGCGCCTCGAGCACGGGCAGGAGCGCCACTTCCATCTCGTGCAGCGTCTCGAGCTCCGCCCTCGCGCGCGCGATCGCCTCGCTGCTGGCGTGCTCGTCACGCTCGTGCGGCGCATCCCCGGTCAGCAGCTCGAGCTGCGCACGAGCAGCCGCGAGTCGGCGCGCCAGGTAGCCCGCCACGCTCGCCTCGGCGCCGGCGTGGCTGAGGCCGACCTCGCCCAGGATCCGCTCCCAACGGCGCAGCGATCGCCGGACCAGCGGGGGATCGTCGGGGGTGAGAGGGGGCCCCTCGGGCGGCTCCTGACCCAGCCGGCCGAGATCCTCGGAGACGAGCAGCGCGGGCACGCTGGGGCTCGGCCGCGCGGGCAGCTCGCCGCTGGCCACGTACTCGAGCAACCGTCGGCCGGAGCCGCGCTCCAACTTGCAAGAGAGCAACGACAGGAACGCGCGGCCGCTCGGGTGGGGTCGGTACAGGCCCGCTTCGAGCTGGAACGGGATGCCTGCGCGCGTGAGCGCCGCGGCCAGGTGCGGCGCGTAGCGAGCACCACGCCGCGTGACCACGGCCATGTCCTCGAAGCGCACGCCGAGCGTCGCCTCGCCGAGCAGCCGGCGCGCCACCTCGACCGCTTCGAGCGCTTCGCCCGGCGCGGCGCTCACGCTCACCACCGACGCGCCAGGAGGCGTCGCGGCGTGCTCGGAGTGGAACATGCGGCTGCGAAACCGGCCCATCGGGTCCTCGGCAGCGCCGTCGAGCTGTTCGAGCGCGAACCGCGGCGAGAGCCAGCGGAGCGTCACCTCGTCCGCGCTCGGCACACAGAGCAAAGCTCGGACAGCTCGTTGCGCGAGCGCGGCGACGAAGTCGAGCTCCAGACGCGAGCGGACGGCCACGTCGAGCAGCACCAAGTCTCCCATCTGCGCCGGCCTGGCCTGGAGCTCCGCGCACGCCGCGCACAACACGTCGCCAGGGGTGGCTAGCCGCTGCGCCGAGAGCGCCGCGCGAAAGCTGCGGTAGGCCGAGAGCACCACCTGACCGAGCTCGTTCGTCGGGCCCGCGTCGGCGCCGTCGCGCAGCAGCGTGGTGAGATCCAGCTCCTGGAAAGATCTCGCGAGCGCGTGGGGGAACCCGGGCGAGAGCGGCAGCGACTGTTCATGAGGCCACAGCGCCGCGAGCGCGCGATCCTCCGCAGCAGACAGCTCGCGCCAGACCTGACTGGCGAGCGCGGCCAGCGCGAGCGGTGGTGCGAGCGTCAGCTCGGCACGCGCCAGCCGCACCAGCGCGAGGTTCACCGCCAAGCCGCGCAACGTGTGGCGATGCACCCCAAAGCTCGCACCGAGCCGCAGCGTGCGGCGCGCCAGGAGCTCGGTGGTGGCCGCGCGTGACGGCCCCACCAGGGTGAGCTCGCTCCCATGGGCGCGCTCGTTCAAGAACGCGTCCACGCGCTCGAGGCGAGCGTCCGCCGCGCCGAGCGCGACCAGGCGCGCTCGCGTCATCCGCGCAACGCCTCGACCACGCGCAGGAAGTTGCCGCCCAAGATCTTCTGGATGGTCGTCTCTTTCATGCCTCTGTCGAGCATGATCTGCACCAGCTTGGGCAGCTCCAAGCAGGTGGGCATGTCCCTCGGGGTGACGATCGCGCCGTCCCAGTCGCTGCCCAGCGAGGCGTAGTCGTCGCCCACCGTGTTCACGATGTGCTCCAGGTGATCGACCACGCGCGCCGCCGTGCCGGACCACTTGCCCTCCCCTAGGAACGTGGCCTCGTACATCACGCCGATGGTGCCGCCGGTGCGCGCGATGGCCTTGAGCTGATCGTCGTCCAGGTTGCGCCAGTGCTCGAACACGCCCGAGACGCCGGTGTGCGTCACGATCAGGGGCTGGGACTTGTCGGCGATCTCGACCGCGTCCCAGAAGCCTTTCTTGGAGATGTGCGCCAGGTCGACGAACACGCGCCGCTCGTTCAAGCCGCGCACGTAGTCCTTGCCCTTCTGCGTCAGGCCCACCTTCGAGCCGGCCGAGAGCGGGGAGCTGGTGATGCCCAGCTCGGACGAGGTGAGGTGCACCACGGTGACGCGCAGCACCGAGCCGTCGTTCAGCACGTCGAGCGCGTGGGGCGAGACGTCGAGCGCGTTGCCGCCCTGGATCCCGAGGAACGCCGCGTGTTTGCCGCGAGCGCGCGCCGCGCGGTACTCGCTGGCCGACTTCACCAGCTCGAACTGCTCGCTGACCGAGGCAAACAGCGCCTTCAGATCGCTCAGGTTCTGGCGGAAGGCCGTCTCCCGCTCGGACGCGACCTTGGCGGGGTTGGTGGTGATCACCCACGTCGCGCCGGTCAGCCCGGCCTCGAGCACGCGCGGAAAGTCCACCTGCGAGTAAAAGCTCGCCGACAGGAGGCCGTTGTCGTGCCGCTCGCACAGGTCGTAGCCGAACACGCGCGTCCAGATGAACGAGTCGATGTGCAGGTCGAGCACGTCGCTCGCCAAGTACAGGTCGACGGCCTCGCGAGAGATGCCCAGCGACTGCGCCCAAGCTGCGGGGTCGCGTTTGTGATCAGTGAACTCGAGGAGCATGCGGGCCGAGCATCCGCCCGAGCCCTCGAGGGCGCAACTGCTACGCTCGGGCGGCGCTCTCCACCGAGCCCAGAAGTCACCTCACGATGACCACCTGCCGTCGGCCCACCAACCACACCGAGAGCGTGCAGGTCTGCGTCTCCGTCGGCTCCCCTGGACCTTGGTTCGGCTCGAGAAACACCGCCAGCTTGGAACCCCAAGGCGGGCTCAGCGCCACCACCGAGCAGCTCGGCGCCGAAGTGTTCTGGTCGAGCTCCACGACCGCGCGTTGGGTGCCGCCGAATATCGGCTCGGGCACATCGGGGTCGAGCTCGACAGCCTCCACCGAGACCGACAAGCCAGACTTCTCTACCCACTCACTCCGTTGGTGAACCGCCACCACATGTACTGCCGAGACCCACGTGGAAGCGTCCACGCCGACCGCCACCGGCCAACGCTGGCGCTGCTCGCTGCGGCATGCGAATCCGACCTCCGCCGAGCGCAACACCTCCATGCGATCGTGTATGGGCGGCGTTAAGAACACCGTCTGCAGCCGGGGAACGGGGCTCGTCGCGTTGACCGCTGTCTGACTTGCCACAGTGCGACCCAGCTCGACGAGCTCGACCGCTGGGTCGTCTGGGTCGAGATAAATGTTGTGGACGTCGATGCTGAAGCTCGCGGTCGCCCCATTCAGCTGCATCCAGTCATTCCGAGAATGGGTGAGAACCATGAGCACCCCGCTCGAGAACGCACACGCGTCGACCCCTGTGCAATCACGCCAGATTCGATCATGTTCTGCCGCCCAGCAAACGCGAAGTCGGCGCGACGCAAGACGGGGAGCACGAAGCTCTCGGGGTCGCCGATCGTCGAGGTGTCCATCACGTCGATGACGCTCTCCGAGTCAGGGAGGTAGATCGAGCTCATGGAGCACTCCCCCCCATAGGTTCTGGGCAAGGTTCTGTTTGGACCTTCCCCCAGTGGGGGAACTCCTCGCAGTGCTCCTCCCCCTCGCTGAGACCGCGACACCACACCGAATCATCCGACTTCAGGACACAAAGAACGTAGTCTGCTAACGCAAAGTCGACCACGTCGGTGGCACCTGGGATGGCCA
>CAZXMG010000064.1:0-48911 GCA_964641275.1 uncultured Polyangiaceae bacterium | reverse complement strand
TTCGCCGCTGCCTGCGGCGGGAAGGTGGTCTTCCTGGAGGACGGAGATGGTGGCAACGGCGGAGCCGGTGCGTCCTCGAGCGACGGCGGCTTTGGTGCGTTCGGCGGAGCGCCGCAGACCAACAACAGCGTGGGCCCGGGCCCCGGTCCGGTCACCGTCGTCACCGTCTCCACCAACGACTCCGTCGTGGTCAGCGTGTCCACCGGCTCGAGCTTGCGCTGCGACACGGGGGAGCTGAGCTCGATCGACTCGTTCGAGTGCCAGAACTGCGCGGAGTGCTCGCAGAACGGCCCTTGTTTCGACTTCGTCGAAGCGTGCTTCAGCAACATGCAGTGCGAAGCGTTCATCAGCTGCCTCGACGAGTGCTTCGACGACCCCTGCTTCCAAGAGTGTCAGGAGGAGTTCCCTTCTGGCGCGCAGCTCTACTCGCAGGCGGTCAACTGCATCATCTGCGACGAGTGCCCGAACAACTGCGACGCGCAGAGCAACTGCGGCTGAGCGCCGCGAGCAGCGCGAGCCACCCCCAGCCCTCGACGCTCGCTTTCGTCGGCGCGGAGCTGCAATCGCAGCCGCCGCTGTCTCCGTCCTCGAGCGGGCCACCGCCAGCTGCGCCCGCGCCGCCCGCGCTCACGGCCCCACCGTTGCCGCCTTGAGGCTCGCCGCCGCCCGCACCGCCACCGCCGGGCTCCTCCACCTGGCTCACGACCTCGAGCTCGCCGCGGCCTTGCGTGGCCAGCGCGAACACCTCGGGCAGGCTCTCCGCGATGGGCGCGAAGGCGCTCTCCGCGGCGCTGATATCCTGGTCGGTGGCCTCTGCTTCGACCAGCAGCACGAAGCCGATCGTCCACGACGTCTTCTCTCCGCTGCCGGGCACGCGCGGACCATTGGCCGCGATCACATCGTCGATGGTGATCTCGCGGCGCTCGGCGGTGATGGTGAGCGGCTCGCCTTCGGCGTCGAACCACGGGAACGAGTGGGGCTCGTACGCGCCGCCCCAGAACGGATCGGTTGGCGTGGCGGGCACGCTGGTGTTGATCAAGACGCCGAACGGATCCACCTCGGAGGCGTCGGCGAGACCCATGGCGTACAGGTCGAGCATGGAGAACCGGACCGTCGCCGGGTCGCCGGGCACGACCGTGAAGGTGCCGTCGCCGTTGTTGTCCCACATGTTGCCGCCGGCCGGCCCTGGCTGATCGAGGAAGAACGACCAGTGGTAGGGGAAGCCAATCAGGTCCTGGTCACCAGGCGCGGGCACGCGCAGCGCAGGCCCCCACAGGTGCGACAGCTCCAGCAAGAACAGGTAGCCCGCGTAGCCATCGAGCGGCGCCCTGTGCAGATCGGCGCGGTCCGGCAGTGCGTGCACGTTGTTGTGCCAAAGGACCGCGCGCAGAGGCGGCGTCGTGGACGCGAACAGACCGTCGGGCGGATAGAACGAGTCCAGCCCGATGCCCGTCACGTCGTTCTCGCGCGGGTCGATGTAGGTCGCGTAGTCGTTGCCCGCCATCGGGAAGGCCGTCCACACGCTGAGCACCTCTGGCACCGGCAGTCCGGCCGCCTCGTACTCGTCGAGCACCTGCGTGCGCCAGGCGCTGATGTTCGGCGTTTGGTCGTTCTTCGCGATGTTGGCTGGGTCGCGCACGACGAGATAGGGAGCCGCATGCGCAGCGGGGGCCAGCGCGAGCCAGCAAGCAGCACCGGAGAGCCAGGCAGCGAGTCGTCCAAAGCGAGGCATCCCACTCGCCAAGCAACGGACGTGCCCCGGTTCGGGCCAGGGAAAGTGGCCCCAAAACCTGCTGGGTCTCGCCGCCGATCGTTAGGGAGCTGACGCCCGAGGGCGGCCCGCGGCGTTCACCGGTCTTCCAAGCGGCGCGTGCGAATGCTGGTGGTCAGGGCGGAGATGCGGTCACACACCTCCACCGAGAGATCTTGATCCAGGTCCATGACCAGGTAGCCAATGTTCGGGTCGGTCGCCAGTGTCTGCGCGAAGATGTTGGCGCGCTGCTCGGACACGATGCGCGCGATGTCGCCGATGACGCCTGGCACGTTGCGGTGGACGTTGCAGATCCGGTGTTTGCCAGCGAGCAGCGGCTGCTCCACCTGCGGGAAGTTCACCGCGCCCACCGTGGTGCCGCGCGTGACGAAGCGGCTCAGCGACTGGGCCACCTCTTTGCCGATCGCCTCCTGTGCCTCCTCGGTGCTGCCGCCGATGTGAGGCGTGAGGATCACGTTGGGCAAGGACTGCAGCTGGGAGGAGAAGCCGGCGCCGTTGCCCTCGGGCTCCTCGGGGTACACGTCCACGGCGGCGCCCGCGAGGTGCCCCGAGCGTAGACCATCTGCCAGCTGCTCGATCTGCACCACGGTGCCGCGGCTGGCGTTGAGCAGGTGCGCCCCGCGCTTCATCATGGCGATCTCCGAGCCGCCGATCATCTCCTTGGTCTGCGGCGTCTCCGGCACATGCAGCGTGACGAAGTCGCTCTCGCGCAAGAGCTCCTCCAGCGTTTTGGCGGGCCGGTTGTTGCCCATGGGCAACTTGGTGCTGATGTCGAAGAAGAGCACCCGCATGCCCATGGCCTCGGCCAGCACCCCGACCTGCGAGCCGATGTGACCGTACCCCACGATGCCCAGAGTCTTGCCGCGGATCTCGCGGCAGCCCACGGCGCGCTTGTTCCACGTGCCCAGGTGCACCTCTTTGGTGCGATCGCCCAGCTGACGCGAGAGCATGATCACCTCGGCGATGATCAGCTCGGCCACGCTGCGCGTGTTGGACAGCGGGGCGTTGAACACGGGCACCCCGCGCGCGTTGGCGCAGGCCAGGTCGACCTGGTTGGTGCCGATGCAGAAGCAGCCGATGGCCATCAAGTCAGCGCTGCTCTCCAGCACCTCGCGCGTGAGCTGGGTCTTCGAGCGGATCCCGAGCACGTCGTAGCCGGCGATGGTGGCCGCGAGCTCCGCCTTGGGCGGCGACTTGTCCATCATGGTGACCATGATGCCCTCGGCCGAGAGCGCGTCGCGCGCTCCGGGGTGAATGCCTTCGAGCAAGAGGGCGCGCAGCGGACGTTGGTCTTCAGCCATGGTCAGCGGGTCGATAGCAAAGCCGGGCCCCGGGAGCCATCGCTTGACGGCGCCGCGCGCGTCTAGAAAGGTAGCGTGGTGAACGCAGCGCTCACCGCCCGCCCCGGCTCCAGAGGGGCTCGCTTGGTGCTGGTGTTGTGTGTGGCGACGATGTTGTTCGTTGCCTGGCGTTTGGGCTGGTTCGCATTGGCCGCCGAGCCTGCGCTGCTGCGTGCGCGGCTGATCGAGCTCGGCCCTTGGGGCTACGTGATGTTCCTGGCGGGGTTCGCGGTGCTCTCCCCCTTCGGGTTGCCGGGCATCGTGTTCGTGCTGGCGGCGGCGTACATCTGGCCAGGCCCGGTGGCCTACGGCCTGAGCGTCACAGGCGCGATCCTGGGCAGCGCGGTGGGCTTCGGTTTTGCTCGTTTCGTCGCGCGCGAGTGGGTCAGCGCTCGGCTGCCGCCCCGCATCCGCAGGTTCGACGCGCTGATCGAACGCCGCGGTTGGTTGGCCGCCGCCGGGCTCCGCGCAGTGTTCTTGATGCACCCTCTGCTTCACTTCTTGTTCGGCATCTCGCGTGTGCGCTTCACGCCCTACATTTTGGGCTCCACCCTGGGCTACCTGCCGTCCTTGGCGGTGGTGGTGTGGGCCAGCGACACGGCCATCGAGCTTTTGCAGAGCCAGCCCAAGGAGCGGATCCTGTACGTGCTCGGCGCGGTGGTGCTCGCGGTTCTGCTGCGTCAGTCGCTGGTGTGGTGGAGCAAACGTCGACGTGCCGCCGCCTCGAACGGGTGACAGTCGCGGAGCGCTCTGCTCAACTTCGGCCCATGGAGAGCCGGAACGACGACGCCGATCCCAAGGCTAGCCCGGAGAACGAGGCGCCCGAGACCTCTGCCGCTGCCGCCGCCGCCGAGCCCTCCGCAGAGGCTGCTCCGAGCGACGATGCAGCATCCGATCTAGACGCCCCCGATCCCGAGGCGCTCGCAGACTCACCCGACGACCTGGAACACGACGTCGCGCCGCTCTCGATCGCGGCCGCCTCCCCCGTCATCACCAACATGAAGCCCATGCGCGTCGACGCGCGGGGTGGCACCCCCGTGACTGTGTTCGGCGCGGGCTACGTTCCTGGCTGCAAGGTGTTCGTGGGCGAGGAGGAGCTAATCGGCGAGATCGTCGACGCGTTCACGCTGCGTTTCGTCGCCCCCGCGGGGACGGGCGCGGCCAAGGTCGTGATCGAGGCGCCCAGCGGCAAGCGCAGCGCGGAGCCGGGCACGCTGGTGTTCATCGAGGGGCCGACCATTTTGCGCGCCACCCCGGCCGAGGGCCCCACCGAAGGCGGCATCGAGGTCGTGCTCGAGGGCTCCGGCTTCAGCGACGGCTGCACCGTGAGCCTGTTCGGTGCGCACGCGCCCGAGGTGATGTTCGACTCCAGCTCGCGACTGCGCTTCGTGCTGCCCCCCGCGGGCGACGGTCCGCTCGAGGGCACCGTGTCCGTGATGGCGCTCGACGGGCTGCTGGGCCGTGCCGACGACGTCTTTCGTTACAAGCCGCTCTATCCGGCGATCGAGAAGGTGGAGCCCGACCACGGCTGGGTCAGCGGCGGCAAGCTCGTCACCTTGATCGGCGTCGATTTTCACCGGCGCGCCAAGGTCACGTTCGGCGGCGTCGACGGCGTGGTGCACTTCCGGAGCCCCACCCAGGTCGATGTGGAGGTCCCCGCTCGCGAGCTGGAGGGCAAGGTCGAGCTCGTGCTCCAGAACCCAGACAAACGCGCCGCCCGCGCCGACTTCGAGTACCGGCCGGTGCCCGCGCCGCCGAAGATCATCGAGCTATTGCCCAAGAGCGGGCTCACCACCGGCGGCTACACGGTGCGCGTCGCAGGCGACAATTTCAGCGATGACGTGCGCGTGCGACTGGCCGAGCTGACCTGTGTGCGCACGATCGTCAGCGCCAAGCTGATGGACGTTCAGATCCCTCGGCGCGAGCTGCCGGGAGTCGTCGCGCTCGAGCTCAGCGTGGGCGACGTGAGCGTGCGCGCCGAAGACGCGTTCACGTACATCTCGCCCAAGGCTCCCAAGATCTCCAGCCTGGAGCCCCGCAGCGGACCGACCAGCGGCGGCACACGCGTGGTGATCGAGGGCGAGGATTTTCCAAAGAGTTGTTCTGTTCGTTTTGGATCGGAGTCGTGCAAGTCCGTGGCGGTCAAGAGCACCACCCGGATCGAGGTGGTGACACCCGCGGTCAAGGCAGCGGGCATCATCGACGTGGAGATTTCCTCGCCCGAGACCGGGCCGGGTGTCGCCACCAAAGGATTCCGCTACGAGGCCACGCCGCCGCCCACCATCACGCTGGTCAGCCCCAACAAGGGCACCGTCGATGGCGGCACAGAGCTGTCGATCGAGGGGAAGAACTTCGCCGAGGGGGTGGTCGTGCTGGTCGATGGCTTGGCCGCCAAGAAGGTCAAACGCATCAGCGGCTCGGTGATCGAGGCGTTCACTCCTGGCGGCGACGACGGCAAGTTGGTCGACGTGGTGGTGAAGAACCCCGATGGCCAGCAGGCCGTGCAAAAGCGCGCGTTCCAATACGACGCCCGCTACCGCCACTGAGCCGAATCGCAGTTCGAGCCTTGCGCGGCCAGGTGTCGTCGGCCACCTTGTGACGGTGCCGTCGGTGCTCCTCGCGCTCCTGCTCGTCTTGGCGTTGCTGCCCCTGGGGCCGCGTCAGGCGCTCGCGCGGATCGTCGAGGGGCGGACTGCGGTGGTCCAGGTCGCGATCGATCAGCGTGTGCACCGAGAACGCGTGGAGCGATCGACGCGCGACGTCGCAGAGCATCGCAGCCGCGCAGACCAGCGGCCGCTGGCTGCTGCTCCGCCTTGTGCCGCCGCGCCGCCGCTCCGGACGCCCACGCCTGTCGGCTGCCCACGCCGATGGCTGGCGGCTCCTTTGCCCGCCGCACACGGCGCGAGCCCGCCGGCGCCCGTGCTCGATCAGCGCGTGGTCATCCGTCGAGGCCGCGCTGCGGCACACGTGCCTCACGTAGGCGAAGAGCCGCCCGGGCTCGCGCTGCTCTGCTAGGGGGTGAGCCCACGTGGCTCGCGTGGTCCGCCCGAAGGGCGGCGAAACGCGCCGCGACAAGAACGCTAGGGACGCCCCCCTAGCCCGGGTGAGCTCGCCGAAGACCTCGGCGAGCCTGGTGATGCTGCTTTGTTCGAGAGGCGTCGCGCCTCAGGGGCAACGTTCCCTCTGAGCGCGGCGAAGACTGATGCCGCACAACCTCGATCTCATCTTCACGCTCACGGGTGGCCTCGCGGCTGCCTTGATCTTCGGCTTCCTCAGCCAGCGACTGCGCCTCTCCCCCATCGTGGGGTACCTGGTGGCGGGCGTGGTGGTGGGTCCCTTCACGCCGGGGTTCACGGCGCAGAAAGACATCGCGGAGCAGTTCGCCGAGGTCGGCGTGATCCTGCTGATGTTCGGGGTGGGCCTTCACTTTCACCTGAAGGAGCTCTTGGCCGTGAAGCACATCGCCATCCCCGGCGCGGTGGTGCAGATCGCGATCGCCACCGGTCTGGGTGTGGTGGTCACCCACTTCTTGGGGTGGAGCTGGGGGTCGGGCGTCGTGTTCGGGCTGGCGATCTCGGTGGCGAGCACGGTCGTGCTGCTGCGGGTGCTCGCCGACAACGACGCGCTCCACACACCGTCGGGCCACGTGGCGGTGGGGTGGCTCTTGGTCGAAGACCTCTTCACCGTGGTGGTGCTGGTGCTGCTGCCGATCTCGAGCGGTCAGGGCGCCGGGAGCGGGTCCACCGCCGCGATGGCCTCGGTAGCCATCGCGCTGCTCAAGATCGTGGCGCTGGTGGTGTTCACGCTGCTGGTTGGCCAACGGGTGCTCCCCAAGTTGCTGGCCCAGGTCGCCGCCGCACGCTCACGGGAGCTGTTCACGCTGACCGTGCTGGTCATTGCGCTCGGCATCGCCGTGGGGTCGGCCAAGCTGTTCGGCGCCTCGATGGCGCTCGGGGCGTTCCTGGCCGGGATGGTGGTCGGCCAGTCCGAGTTCAGCACGCGCGCCGCGTCCGAGGCGCTGCCCATGAGAGACGCGTTCGCCGTGCTCTTCTTCGTGTCCATGGGCATGTTGCTCGACCCCTCACAGCTCTGGCCCAACATCGGCCTGGTGAGCGGCACGTTGGCGGTCATCCTGGTGGGCAAGCCGTTGGCTGCGCTGTTGGTGGTGCTGGTGCTCCGGCACTCGCCGCGCACGGCAGCGACCGTCGCCATCACGCTGGCGCAGATCGGGGAATTTTCCTTCATCGTGGCAGCGCTCGGACGGCAGCTCGACGTGCTCCCGGCGTCCGCCACGCAAGCGCTGGTCGTTGCTGCCATCGTCTCGATCACGGTCAACCCGCTGCTCTATCGCTGGGTCGAGCCGCTCGCGCGGTGGCTACCGGGCGGCCGGGGACCGACCGCAGCGGCTGTGCCAGACCCGACGGCTCCCCCGGCCCACCGCGCGATCGTGGTGGGGTATGGGCCGGTGGGCCGGACCCTCGTCCGCTTGCTGCGTGACAACCAGCTCGAGCCCACGGTGATCGAGCTCAACCATGAAACCTGCAAAGAGCTCCGCACCGAGGGCATCCACGCCGTCTACGGAGACGCCTCGCAGCGAGAGGTGCTGGAGCAAGCGGGGCTCCGCCATGCAGCCAGCCTGGTGTTCGCTTCGTCGGGCTCCCCCGACGCGGTGGTGCGGCAAGCCAAGGCGCTCCACCCCGACGTGCTCATCCTCGCCCGCACGACCTATCTGCGAGAGGTCTCCGCGCTCAAGGCGGCGGGGGCCGAGGTCGTCGTCGCGGCC
This sequence comes from uncultured Polyangiaceae bacterium, assembly GCA_964641275.1. Lineage (GTDB taxonomy): Bacteria > Myxococcota_A > Polyangia > Polyangiales > Polyangiaceae > Xiheicaenibacterium. The sequence continues at coordinate 41,017 of CAZXMG010000064.1, read as the reverse complement.
GAGGCAGAGGTGGCGCTGGGCATGACCGAGCACTTGCTGCAGCAGCTCGGCGCCACGGCGGAGCAGCTCGACCGCGCGCGCGACCGGCTGCGCTCCGAGCTCGTTCGCTGAGGGTACGAGCGCGGGCGTCAGTACGCCTTGATCCAGAGTCGCACACGGTCGCTGCCGATTCGCTCCGTCCGTGCGAGCTCGTAGTCGACCGGCATCCGCCCGCCAAAGCCGTGGTAGGTGACGACGCGGCTGCCGACCTTCATGCGGGCGAGCGCGCGCTCCACCATCAGCACGTCGCGCAGGTAGCGCATCTCGCTGAGCTCGACGGTGTGATCGAGCTGGCTGCTCTCGGCGTGCAGGTTCTCGCCGAACGGGTTGTAGAGGTAGACGGCGCGGTGGGAGAGAATCAGCTCCGGCGTCACCTCCGATTGGAGGAAGCGGGTTCGGTGCGCGACACCCACGATCTCGGCGGCGGCCCGAGCCACCTGCACGAGAGAGGCGCGCTGCTCCACACCGACGAACTCGGCGTCCGTTGCCAGCGCGCCGACGAGGCACGCTTTGCCCACGCCAGAGCCGATGTCGAGCACGCTCTCGATGCCGGTCTCGGTCAGCCAGCGTGCGGCCAACGCGGCGACTGCGATCGGCGTCCAGAATCGCGAAGACACGCGCCGCCAGCGCCCGAAGCAGAGCTCGTCCAACTCGTCGTCGTCGACCTCCTCCCCGCGCATGATGCGTGCCCAGGGCGTGGCGGACGGAATCGAGTGGACGGCTTTGGTCACGTCGCGCGAAGAGCACATTGTGGGCCGGGCGCAATAGGGGGCTGAAAGCGGGCCCAGCTCAGGCGCACGAGGCGTCATGTGCCAGAAAGCGACATCATGTCGTAGCCTCGTTCTGAGAAGTCATGCCTAGCCGACGAGTTGCCGCAGAATGGACGCCGATTCTCCGCAGCGCAGCGATGAAAAGGCTGGATCAGGACCTGCGGTTGGTGGCCGCCAAGGAGGTCAACGTGTCGCTGGTGGGCGAGAGTGGCGCCGGCAAAGAGATCGCCGCGCGCCGCATCCACGAGCTCTCTCCGCGTCGCAGCCAGCCGTTCGTGGCCATCAACTGCGCGGCGTTGCCCGAGTCGCTGTTCGAGAGCGAGCTGTTCGGTCACGAGCGCGGTGCGTTCACCGGCGCGACGGCGAAGGCCACGGGCAAGCTCGAAGCGGCGCACGGGGGGACGTTGTTCCTGGACGAAATTGGGGAGATGCCTCTGGCCATGCAAGCGAAGCTGCTGCGCTTCCTGGAGCACAGGCGGTTCATGCGGGTCGGCGGCACGCGCAAGATCGAGGTCGACGCGCGCGTGATCAGCGCGACGTTGCGCCCCTTGGAGCAAGAGGTGAGGGGCGGGCGGTTTCGCGCCGACTTGTTCTATCGCATCGAAGGTGTGGCGCTGGTGGTGCCCCCCTTGCGCGATCGAGGTGACGACCTGGGCGCGCTGATCGAGGCATTTCGCCAAGAGTTGGCCACCAAACACAGGTGCCCGCCCGTCCGGTTCGGCCGAACCGCGCTGTCCGCGCTGCGCCGATACCAGTGGCCGGGCAACGTGCGCGAGCTGCGCAACCTGATCGAGCGGCTGACCGTGCTCCGCGCCGGCAAGACGATTGCGCTCGAGCAGCTGCCGGCTCCGTTCCGGGAGCGCCCTTCGACCGCAGCGCTCCGCGCCTCGATCGAGGTTCGCTTGGACGCACCCCTCAGGGACTCGGTCGAGCAGATCGTCAGCGGAGCCTTGGCGCTCGCGGGGGGCAACCGATCCCGCGCGGCACGCACGCTCGGTGTCAGCGTCCGCACCTTGCAACGCCGAGCGCGTTGAAGGTGGGCTTGCGCGTGAGCGCCGCGGGCTCTATCTCGTGACCGATGGGCCGCGCTCGCAAGGTGCTCCTCGGCGTGCTCGCAGGGCTCGCGATCGGCGCTGGCTCGTTTGCGACCACGTTCTGCTCCGCGCCGCTCCAGGAGCCGGCGCCGCTGTCCGGCGAGCTCCCTGTGGCGTCGCCGCCAGCAGACATGGCGCTGTTCCAGCTCCCCACCGGCGTCACCCACCGCAGCGCTGGCTTCGCCTACCGCGGAGGCTCCCTGAGAGACGCGCGTGACTTCGTGATGACGGCCGCGTTGGTGAAGCATCCGAGGGGAGACCTGCTGATCGACACGGGCTTCGGGCGTGACATCGACAGACACTTCGGCACGATGCCCTGGGCCTTTCGTGCAGGGACGCGCTACACCGTCGGCACGCCCGCTCGGGCCCAGCTCGAAGCGGCGGGTTATGACTTCCAGCGGTTGCGCGGCATCGTGTTGACCCACGCGCATTGGGACCACGTCAGCGGCATCCCCGACTTCCCCGGCGTGCCGGTGCTGGTGAGCGCGGAGGAGCACGGCTTCATCGCCGGGGACGCCACGTTGAGCGCGCTGGCCCGCAGCTTTCCCGATGTGAGCTACGAGGACTACGACTTCGACGGCGGCGCGCACCTGGGCTTCCCGCGCAGTCACGACCTGTACGGCGACGGCGCGATCGTGATCGTGCCCGCGCCGGGGCACACGCCCGGCTCCGTGATTGTCTTCGTTACACTGCCCAGCCAAGCGCGCTTTGCCTTCGTGGGCGATTTGGTGTGGCAGGTCGAGGGCATCACGGAGCGCGAGGAGCGCCCCTGGCTGCAGCGGACGCTCGCCGATGTGGATGCCCAACAGGTTCGAGAGAACATCCTGCGCATGGCCGCCATTCATCGCAGCTTTCCAGATCTCGTCTTGGTGCCGGCGCACGACGCGCGAGGGTTCTCCGGGCTATCCACGCTGTGAGCAGCGCGCCGCGCCTCAACTTCGCTGCTTGAGCAGGAACGGGAACAGCTCGGTCGGGTGTGGCGTGGCCGACAGCGCCTCGACCGACAGTTCGTCGAAGATGGCCACCCCGCTGGACGGTACCCACAACCCTACCGCGCCCGCTTGCAGCAGCGTGGGGTCGCTCGTCTCGATGACGCTGCGACCGTTCCACGAGACCACCACCCGGTCGGCGCGCGCTTCGACGCTCAGCTCGTGCCAAGTGTCGCGTGCGATCTCCGTGGCGTGATGCTGCACGATCCGCTCCTCGCCTCCGCGCACCACGGCGAGGGCCACCACGCCTGCACCCGCATCGAGTCTTGCCAGGTAGTGGTTGTCCGGGTCCTGGAAGCGGAAGACCAACCCGCAGGCGTTGTCGTGCGGTGGTAGCGACACTCGACAGCGCGTGCTCGCCCGCAGGTCTCTTGCGCGTAGCTTCGCGGTGATGGCCAGGGCGGGGCTGCCCTGGGCGATGCCCGCGTCATTGACGAGCGCGCGACCGCCGGTGGCGTGCTCGTGCTGCTGCAGCCGCCACTCGCCGGCGTGCTCCACGGGCGTGAGCAGACCCAGATCCGCGACGGTCGCGTCTTCTTCCGTGAAGGTCCAGCGGTGTCGCTGCGGAGCTCCGCCGAGCAGCGCACCGATCGCCGCGATGATCGCCCCGAGCGCGACGAACGCCGCGACCGTCGACAACACGCGGCTGCGCGCGGGCAGCGGGCCGGCCCCCTTGGGTGTGCGGAGCGAGCGATTCAGGGTCGCCGAGGCGAGATCCTGGTCGCGGTAGGGGTGCCGCGACATGACCGGCGCGCGCTCGTGCGCCAGCGCGTCGTCGATCAGCTGGAGGGTGGAGAGCTCGGCGCGCATGTTCTCCGCGCGCCTGGCCCAGAGCTGGGCGACGTACAGACCGGCGGCGCAGGCCACCATGCCGACGACCACGGCTGCCCCGAGCAACGAGCCAACGCTCGACGCTGGGGGGGTGGTGATGGCCACCACCCCCCTCAGCGCGAGCAGGGTCAGCCCGCCCCCGCATAGCCACATGAGCCAGCGCTGCCTTTGCCGCAGTCGCCGGAGCTGTTCTTTCGCGAGATGGAGCGAGCGTGACATGGGCACCTCAGTTGGCGAAAACGCCGTACGCGATGAGCAACGCCACGGGCAGCACCACCCATAGCAATGGCACCAGCTGCGAGCTGCTCTCTGGCTCGGTGCGGCCGCTGGCTTCTTTGGGCTTCGTCGGCCGTTGCAGGCCGCTCGTGTCTTCGTTCATGACTGGCTCCGCTCCTCGTCAGGAGTCCCAGCCGGCGCAGCGAGGAAGCCGGCGCGTGCGTTGAGGAGCAACCGCGACGACGCCGAGGTTCCGGGATCGGTTAGCTGCGCGCGGCGAGCGGCGCCGGCGGTGCGCGCGCTTCCGGGACGTTGCCGAGCTCCGCGCGGTGGCGCGACTGTGGCAACAGCAGCTCGCAGGTGGCCCACGCGACGTCGCCCAGTGGAGCGAAGCTCGCGATCGGGAGTGGCTCGACCAGCGGCGGCAACGCCGGCTCCACGACGGTGATCGACTTGCCCGAGAGCGGGCTGTCGCTCCGCCGAACCGCAGCCGGGTGCTCCAGCGCCGCGGCAGCGCTGAGCAGAGGCCCCGCTTCCCACGACACGCGCACCGGCAGCGAGCCACGCCCGAACGCCGCGAGCACGACCGCGAGCGCCATCGCGACCGCCAGCCACCCCATGCGGGTAGGGCTGGCCGTCGCCGGCCGGCGGAGCGTGCGCATCGAGGACATCGTCCTCAGGGATAGCACACGGCCGGCCGCATGACCGACCTGCTTTCCGCTCAGGGCAGCGGGTGAGCCTCGAAGAACTCCAACACCTTGAGCGTGGCGACGAAGTCGTCGGGCGGGGTCCCTTCGCTCCAGGCCGTGCCGCCGCCGAACCAGTCGTGCACCCCGCCCGACACGGTGCAGAGCTCTACCGCAGTGCCGTCGGCGCAGCCCGAGCGGGCCTCACACACCGTGTCGTGCTCGTCGTAGCTGATGCTGGTGGTCGCGCCGCAGCCGTCGCGCTCCGCCCATCCGTCCACGGTGCTCGCGGTGGAAGGGTAGCCGAGGATCGGGTTGCCGCCGTAGGGCACGACTGGGTCCGCCGAGCCGTGGATCTGCAGCACTGCGATCGGGCGGCTGGGGTCGCAGACCTGCACGCCCTCTTGGCCCGCGACCACCGCGATCGAGGCCACCGTGTCGGCGAGCTCGCAGCCGACGCGGTGCGTGAGGAAGCCGCCGTTGGAGAAGCCGGTCACGTGAACGCGCGTAGCATCGACACACTGGGTCGCGGCGAGCTCGGCGATGACGGCCGCGACGAAGCCGACGTCGTCCTCGCCGGCCCACTCGGAGACTCCGCAGCAGACGCCCCCGTTCCAGCTGCCGCTCTTGCCCTCGGGGTAGGCCACCACCAGTCCGCGCTGGTCCGACAGCTCGCTCAAGTGGGTCATGTCGCGCATGTCCTCCGGGCTGGCGGTGAAGCCATGGAGCGCGATCACCAGGGGCCGCACCTCGCCCGCTGCCTGTGGCGGAGCGTGCACCAAGACGCGCCGCTCCTCTCCGCCAACGTCGATCATCAGCTCGTGCTCGCCGCTCTCCCCGAGCACCGTACAGCTCGGGGCGGACGCACCTCTGCCGCCCGCGCCCCCCTGGCTCTCGGCGCCTCCCTGGCTCTCGGCGCCTCCCGCGGCGGGCTCGGGGGCGTGTGTGCCCCCCTGGCCTCCGGATCCGCCCGCGGCGTCGCCGCCTCCCCGCTCCGAGCCGGGGTCGACCGGCGGCTGCTCACAACCCGAGAGGGCAAACACCAGCGCGCAGACCCGACGACGAAGCCTCATGTCTCCCTCCAGCGAAAGCTCTTGGTGCCTCGGCGTCGGGGTTGTCACAACGGTCCACTGCTGATTGATTGTGTTTCACAAGATGAAACAATCGGCCATCGACTTGGAGGCGCTCGGCTGCTTCATGGCCGTCGCCCGGCACGGGAGCTTCACCGCAGCCGCACGCGCGGCGGGCAGCAGCAAGGTGCAGCTCAGCCGCGGCGTGGTGCGGCTCGAGCGGCAGCTCGCCGCGACGCTGCTGGTGCGCACGACGCGCAGCGTGCGCCTGACCGAGGCCGGCGAGCTCGTGCTCGAGCAGGCGCCGGACCTCTTGTCGCGTGCGGCGGAGCTCGAGCGGCGCGTGGCCGAGACCTCGTCGGACCCTGGTGGCCGTCTGCGCATCGTCGCCCACCCGCTGATCTACGAGCTGTTGCTGGAGCCCGTCGTGCTCCCGTTCCTGGACAAGCACCCCAAGGTGGCCCTCGAGCTCGACGTGGCGCTGGAGCCGAGCCCGGGCGACTCGTTCGATCTCGCGCTGGTCGCCGGCCACGCACCGGACTCGAGCATGGGGTCGATCGCGATCGGTCGGGCTCGGCTCGGCTGCTACGCCAGCAAGGAGTACGCGGAGCGCCACCCGCTGCCAGACTCCCCGGACGCGCTGCGATCACACTCGGTCGTGGTAGTGGGTCGCCGGGGCGCGCCCGTGTCGTGGTCGTTCTCTCGCACGGGCCGCACGTACGCAGTGGCGCTCAAGCCGCGGCTCACGGTCGCCAGCCATGATCTGCTCCTGCGCGCGGTGACCAAGGGGGTCGGCATCGCGCGGCTGCCGGTGTTCCTCGCTGCGCGGAGCTCCTCGCCGCTGGTGCCCGTGTTGGCGAGCTTCAGCATCGCGGACGTTCCCGCCCATGCAGTGTTTCCAGGCCGCGAACGCCCACCTCCCGCCGTGCGCGCCTTCTTGGACCTGCTCAAGGCTCGATTGAAGCGGCTGCGCTCGACGTGAGCACGTTGATTGAAAATATTGTCGATGAGCTGCTGACAAAACAACCAATGACCAGTTGGTCGCAGAGCGTCATTGGCGTTGCAATGGCCCCAGTCGGCGGGTCAAGGTTCACGCATGATCAAAGAGTATGCGGGAGTTCCTGTCGGCATCGACGCGCTCGCGGTGCACGTGCCGCGCTTGTACGTGAACTTGGTGGGCGAGTGGGCCGAGGCGCGCGCCAAGGCCTTCGGTGAGCCGAGCGTCGACGCGCTGATCGGCAAGGTGAAGAAGGGAGTCGGCGTGGTGGAGATGTCCGTGCCGGACGCGCACGAGGACAGCGCCACGCTCGCGGCGATGGCCGCGGCCAAGGTCGTCGAGCAAGCCGGCATCGATCCGCGCGACATCGGCAACATCGCGATCGGCACGGAGACCACCGTGGACCAGTCCAAGTCGATCGCCGCGTACGTGCTGGGCATGCTCGAGCGTCGCTTCGGCGTCGACCTGCGCCGCACAGGGGCGCCCCAGTTCCAGTTTGCGTGCATCGGCGCCACCTATGCGCTCGAGTCCACGGTGAACATGTTTCGCGCAGGCGAGCACACCAAGCCCTACGCGCTGGTCATCGCCACGGACGTCTCGCGGTACCCACTCGTGAGCCCCGGCGAGTACACGCAGGGCGCCGGTGCGGTGGCGATGTTGATCAGTCAGAATCCGCGCCTGTGCGCCATCGACCCGCGGGTGGCCGGCACCATCACGCGCGACGAGCGCGACTTCTTCCGCCCGAACGGCATGCACACCGCGGTCGTCGACGGCAAATACTCGATCGACGTGTACCTCGACTGCATGGCCGAGGCCGCGCAGATCTACCTCGAGCGCGCGCGCCAGAGCTTCGCTCGCGGCAAGCGCCTCGACCAGGCGATCGACCACTTCTTGTTCCACGTGCCGTTCCCGCGCATGGCCGAGTACGCAGCGCTGCGCGTGATCGGCGAGACTTGGCGCAACGAGCGCGCCGCGTTCCCCTTCTTGGAAGCGCTGCTCGCGGCCGGTGACCCGGGCTCGGACCGCGCGCTGCTCAAGGGCTTCGAGAAGGGGCTGGCCGAGTCGGCACACTTTCGCGAGCTGTTCGCCGCGCGCGTCGAGCCCTCGCTCCACCTCGGGCGTCGCATCGGCAACATCTACTCGGGCTCGATGTACCTGGGGCTGGCCAGCCTGCTGGAGAGCAGCCCGGATCGCGCCGCGCTCGCCGGCCAGCGCTTGGGCTTCTTCTCGTATGGCAGCGGTGCCAGCGCGCGTGTGTTCAGCGGGGTGCTGGTCGACCCGCAGCAGGCGTACACGCCGCACGTGCTCAGCGAGCTCGCCAGCGAGACGGACGGCGGCTCGCGCGTGCCGCTCTCGCTGTCGGCCTACGAGGAGCTCCACCGCGGTCCCGGGACGGACCCGGGCGTGCCGACGTCGCTGGCGCAGCCTCAGCGCAGCGTGCGTGCGCCCTGCTCCGAGTTCGCGCTGATGCGCGTCGGCGCCGAGTCCAGCAAGGCGCGCGTCGACCTCGGCTACCGTTACTACGACTGGGTGAGCTGAGCGGTCGGCGCCGGACCAGTCAATGGTGGGGCTTGCTCGCGCAGCAAGGGCGCTCCTCGGCGGGCACCGGCAACACGTTCGCGCTGACCAGCGCGAGGCTGAGCTGCACGGCGGCCGAGGCCATCAAGACCAGCCCCACTCCCCGGCGCAGGCGCTTGCCGCGCAGCTCGAGCTTGAGCGCCGACGACAAAAGGCCCACCAGCAGCAGCGCCGGCAAAGTGCCCGCACCGAAGAGCACCATGACGCTTGCTCCGCCGACGGCAGAGCGCCCCGACAGGGCAAGCGTCAGCGCTCCGAAGACGAGGCCGCAGGGGATGAGCCCCCACAGCAATCCGCGCAAGTAGGCGGCCTTGGGCGACAAGTAGGCGAAGAGCCGCGTGACCCAGCCGCCCACCCGCGAGCTGCCACCGTTGGGCAAAAATCCAGCCAGATACAGCCCGACGAAGACGATGGACAGCGCAGCCACCACACGCGCGACGAGCTGCACGACGTGCAGCGGCGCCAGCGTCGACAGCGCCTCGCCGGTTCCGCCCGCGACGGCGCCCAGCGCCCCGTACGTCGTGACGCGCCCGAGGTGTGAGAGGGCCATCGCGAACGAGCGGTCCGCGCCGCTGTGGGCGTTCATGGACAACGCGAGGGGTCCGCACATGCCCACACAATGCAGGCTGCCGACGGCCCCCATCAGAAGTGCAGCTCCGAGAATGGTGACGTCCATGGCGCGCTCCCTCAGCCCGGTCCGACGAACTTGCCCTTGACCCACACCACGTCGCCGTCGCTCGTCCTTCGAATGCCTACACGGAACGGGGTGTCCTTGGTTCCCACCGGCGCAGTGATGACCAGGGGGATGCGGGCGTCCTTCATGCCCTCGACCGTGAGCTCGCTGCTAGGCAGGTTGAAGCTCAGCCCGCCGCCCTCCTCTGGCTCGAGCACCAGCTCGAGCGGCTCGGGATCCTTGCTGGAGACGTGCAACGTGAACGAGTTGCGCACCGAGCCGTTCTCGACGAAGAACGGCGAGCCACGCTCGCGCAGCAGGTTCGCCTCGAAGCTCGTGCGCCTGCTGAGCGCCACACCGAACGCGACCAGGCCCATCAGGCCGAGCACCGCGTACACGAACAGGCGAGGGCGAAGCACGCGCCGCTCTTCGCCGGCGAGCCCCTTCTGGGAGTCGTAACGCACCAAGCCCTTGGGCTTGCCGACCTTGGTCATGATCTCGTCGCAAGCGTCGATGCATTGCGCGCAGCCCACGCAGTCGAGCTGCAGACCATTGCGGATGTCGATCCCGGTCGGGCACACCACCACGCAGCGGCGGCAATCCACGCAGTCGCCAGCGCCAGCCTTGCTCAGCTTGCCGCGAGGCTCGCCGCGCCCCTTGTCGTAGCCGATGATGAGCGAGTCCGGGTCGAGCATGACCGACTGCATGCGCCCGTAGGGGCAGATGATGAGGCAGACCTGCTCGCGGAACCACGAGAAGTTGCCGTACGTGACCAGCGTCACGCCGATCGCCCACGCGAACGCCTCCGGGTGCTCCTTGGGGCTGTTCGCCACCATCTTCACCAGCTCCGGCACCGAGACGAAGAAGCTGATCAGGACGTGCGCCACGAACGCAGAGGCCAAGAGGTAGAGGCCGTGCTTGACGACCTTGCGCCAGGCCTTGTCGAAGCTCCACGGCCCGGCGTCCCGCCGCATACGCTTGTCGCGCGGGCCTTCGACGAGGCGTTCGATCGGGCGAAACACTCCCTCCAAGAACACCGTCTGCGGGCAGGCATAACCGCAGAACACCCGGCCCAGCAGCGAGGTGACCAGCGCCAGCGAGTAGCCGATCGCGGTGAGGATGAAGAACGAGAGCCACACGTCCTGCGCGTTGAACGTGGCGCCGAACAGGTAGAACCGGCGGTGCACCACGTCCAAAAACACGAGCGGGTGGCCGGCGAGCCGCAGCGTGGGCAGCGCCAGCCAGATCGCGATCAGGACGAAGAAGCCAATCCGCCGGAAGCGGATGAATCGCCCGCGCACGTCGGCGGGGTAAACGAACCTGCGCCGGCCGTCCGCTGCCAAAGAGCTTTGGACGTCCTCGGGCTCGCTCAACAGGGGCAGCCGACGCACGCTCATCTCCTACTCGGACTTGTCCCCTTGGGGCGCCTTGCCGCCTGGGGCATTGGTGTTCTTCAGCGTCAGCGCATAGGCCGCCACGCTGCGGGTCTTGGCCTCGCCCAGCGTCTTGCCCCAGGGGGACATCTGCTGGTTCGGCGAGCCGTTGCGCACGATGGTGTAAATGCTCACTGGGCCGGGATCGTGAATCCAGGCCTTGTCCGTGAGGTTGGGCCCGATGTCACCCTTGCCGCCGGCCGCGTGGCAGGTCACGCAGATCTGCTCGAAGACGGCTTTGCCTTGCTCGATCGTGGCTGGGTCCTTGGACAAGGTGAGGAGCATCTCGGGCGTGACCTCGCCGAACTCCTTCAGGCGCTCCGCCTCGGCGGCCGCCTCGGCGGCCTTGATGCGCGCGTACTCCTTGGAGGGGAACTCGCCGCGGCCATGGCTGTGGAAGTACTGCCAATACCCCGCTGCGAAGATCACGGTGCCGAACAGAGTGACCAGCCACCAACGCGGGAGCTGGTTGTCGGCCTCGAGGATGCCGTCGTACTCGTGGACGATCGGCTCGGACGAGTCCGGGTCCTTGGCTGACTTGGAGCTCATGAGTGGCCTCCTTTGTGGACGGTGTCGTCCTCGAGCGGCAGGGAAGCGACGTGCTCGTAGGTGCTGGCCTTGCGCCTGAGCGCCCGCACGCTGGTCATCACGAACACCATCCCGAACAGACCCAATGCGATCAACGGAAAGAGCAGGAGCGGGCTGCCCATCATCATGGCGGATACGAAGCGTGACATAGGTCCTCCTCAGCGGGCGTCCGCGGTGAGCGGGCCAGGTTTGGTTCCGGTGGCGCCAGTGTCAGCTGGTCGACCGAGGCTGCGCATGTACGCGACGATGGCGATCATCTCGCTGTCGGCCGCGACCTGAACGCCGTCCTTGGCGAGCAGCGCCGCAAGCTCCTCGGCCTCCTTCTTGGCGCTCGCAGGTGCTCCTTGCACGTGCTCGGGCTTGTACGGCACGCCCACCATTCGCAGCGCGCGCAGCCGCGACTCGAGCCCTGCGAAGTCCAGCTTGTTCGTCGCGAAGTGGCCGTAGGAGGGCATGTTGGAGCCGTCGGTCACGCTGCGCGGGTCGGTGAAGTGCTTCACGTGCCACGCTGCGTTGGGGTTGCGCACACCTTCCCGAGCAAGATCGGGGCCGGTGCGCTTGGAGCCCCATTGGAAGGGGTGGTCGAAGCGCGAGTCACTCAGCATCGAGGCGTCGCCATAACGCTCCGTCTCGAACGTCATGGGGCGGATCATCTGCGAGTGGCAGGTGTAGCAGCCCTCACGCAGGTACACGTCGCGGCCAGCCACCTCGAGCGCGGTGAGGACGCGGGTGGGAGGGCCGTCGGCGTTGCTCGGCGTGGCCAGCACGACCGGCACGATCTGCACGACCCCGCCGACCAGCACTGCTACCACGGTGAGCACCGTGAAGAGCAGCGGCCTGCCCTCGAGCACGCGGTGCCACGTCGGGCCTTCGCCCGGTGCGGCGATGGCTGCCACGACGATGGCCGAGCCGCCCACGACCACCACCAGGACCAAGAAGGCCAGGCTGCTGATGCCGTCGCCGCGAGCCATGAGCACGGCGAGCACGAGCAGGATCGCAGAGATCACGACCGGCTGTCCGAACACCAGCTTCGTCCAGCTGGGCTCGGGCTCCGCGACCGGCACGACGACGTCGGCGCTCGACTCGACGGGCTGCTTGCCCGCTGCGGTCTTGGCCAGGTTGTAGACCATGAGGACCATGCCCACGAGGTACATCGTGCCGCCCACCAGGCGGGTCAGGTACATGGGCTTCAGGGCGATCAGCGTCTCGACGAACGAGCCGTACATCAGCGTTCCGTTCTCGTTCACGGCCCGCCACATCAGGCCCTGGGTCACGCCGGCAACCCACATGCTGATCATGTAGAGCAGAATGCCGATCGTCCCGATCCAGAAGTGCAGATCGGCGAGGCGAGTGGAGTGGAGCTTGGTGCCGTACAGGCGGGGCACGAGGAAGTAGAACATGCCGGCAGCCATGAAGCCGTTCCAGCCCAGGGCGCCGCTGTGGACGTGGCCGACGATCCAGTCGGTGTAGTGCGCCAGGCCGCTGACGCTGCGGATTGAAAGCAGCGGTCCCTCGAAGGTCGCCATGCCGTAGAAGGTGACGCCGGCGGCGAAGAACTTGAGCACCGGGTCGGTGCGCAATTTGTTCCACGCGCCGCGCAGCGTGAGCAGACCATTGATCATGCCGCCCCAGCTGGGCGCCCACAGCATCAGGCTGAAAATCATGCCGAGCGTCTGGGCCCACTCCGGCAGGGCGGTGTTGAGCAGGTGGTGGGGGCCCGCCCAGATGTACAAGAACACCAAGGCCCAGAAGTGGACGATGCTGAGCCGATACGAGTACACCGGCCGATCGGCGGCCTTGGGCACGAAGTAGTACATGATGCCCAGAATGGGCGTGGTCAGGAAGAACGCGACCGCGTTGTGGCCGTACCACCATTGAACCAGCGCATCCTGCGCACCACCGAAGATCGAGTAGCTCTTGAGCGCTGCCACTGGGATCGCCAGGCTGTTCACGATGTGGAGCACCGCGATCGTCACCACCGTGGCGATGTAGAACCAGATGGCCACGTACAGGTGCTTCTCGGCGCGCCGGTACAGGGTCCAGAAGAAGTTGACGGCGAACGCGACCCACACCACGGCGATCGCAATGTCGATGGGCCACTCGAGCTCGGCGTACTCCTTGCCCTGGGTGAACCCCAGGGGCAGCGTCAGCGCGGCGGCCACGATGATCGCTTGCCACCCGAAGAAGTGGAGCTTCGACAGCGCGTCCGAGGCCATGCGCGCTTTGACCAGCCGCTGCGTGGAGTAGTAGACGCCGGCGAACAGCATGTTGCCGACGAACGCGAAGATGACTGCGTTCGTGTGCAATGGTCGCAGGCGGCCATAGGACAGCATCTCGTGCACGTTGGCGGCTGGGAACGCGAGCTGCGTGGCGATGATGACGCCCAGCAAGAGGCCGACGATCGACCAGCCAATGGACGCCCAGATGAACCAGCGGACGACCCAGTCGTTGTAGACGATCGTCTTGGTCGTGAATTTGTTCTCGCTCATGATCGGTCCTCGTGGCCGAGCGCGGCTTTGGCGCTGTCTTCTTCCAATGGCAAAAGGGCAAGACGGTTTTGGTGCTCGTGGTCTCGCTGCTTGACGGAGAAGGTGAAGAGCAGCACGGCTCCCACCACCAGCAGCAAGCTCACGAACACCTGCAGGATCAGGACTTCCATGTGGGGGATCTCCCTCCGAGGGCTTGCAGCACCAGGCCGATCGACAAGAGCGTCGACAGCGGCATGATCACGGCGGCCACCAATGGCGACATCCAGCCTGCGAAGCAGGCCAGGACGGCGCTCAGGTTGTACACACCCGAGACCAAGAGGTTGCGGCGCAGCGCCGAGCGCAGCGCGCGGGCGGCGACGAGGGCGCGCCGGATGGGGGCGAGCCCGCCGGTCGTCAGGAAGAAGTCGGTGCGTGCCGCCAAGAACATGCGCCCCGCCGCGGGTGCGCCCGAGCAGGTGGCCGCTTCGACCGCGAGCGCGTCGTTCACGCCGTCGCCCACCATGAGCAAGTCGCGCGCGTCGTTCGCGCGGACGAAGCTGGCCTTTGCGGGGGGCGACTGCGCCGCGACCACTCGTGCGCTGGGGATGCCGACGGCGCGCGCGACGGCGTGTGCGCGCTGGTCGCTGTCACCGGTGAGCATCCACACCTCTTGGCCGAGCGCAGCGAGCTTCTCGACCTCGGTCGCTGCATCGGCACGCAAGGTCTCGTCGCTCGAGGCGCGCCAGAGCGGCCGGCCGTCGAGGCTGAAGGTGAGGTCCTTGTCCAGAGGGCCGCCGGTCGCCGGGCATGCGAACGCCTCGCTGCCCAGTCGGTAGGTGCTCCCATCGAGGGTCAACGAGATGCCTCGCCCCGGCACTTCCTCGCTCGCGAGCGTGGGGTCGAACAGCTGGGCGCTCTCGGGCAAGGCCGCGAGCACCGCTCGCGACTTGGGGTGGGAGCTGCGCGCCACCAGGTTGTAGAGGGCGCGTTGCTGCTCCTTCGGCAGCGCGGCGATCGACGCCGTGTCGGAGTCGCCCAAGGAGCCAGTGGTGAGCGTGCCGGTTTTGTCGAAGACCACTTTGCGCACCCCGAGCAGGCGGTCCAGGAAGGTCGCCGAGCGCACCAGCAAGCCCTCCCGTCGCAGCCGACCCAACACCAGCTCGTGAGCGATCGGCGTGGCGATGCCGAAGGCGCAGGGGCAGGTCACCACGAGCAGCGCCACCGACACGAAGATGGCGCGCTCCACGCTGCCAGTCGCGGTCAGCCAGGACGCGAACGCGGCCGTCGCGAACAGCAGCACCAGCACCACCCACACGCGCGCGATGCGGCTCTCGAATGGGGTGGCGACCTCGCCATAGCGGTCGGTTGCGCGCGGAGCGCGCAGGAGCTCGCGCAGCGACGATTGGTCGAAGGCGCCGGTCGCCGAGACCTCGATCGGCTGAACGCCGGCGTTGGCCGCGCCGGCGGGCAACTTGTCACCTGTGGTCGCCTGTTTGGCCACCGACTCGCCGGTGATCCAGTCGAACGAGAGACGCGCTTGGGGGCTCGACAGTGAGGCGTCGACCGGCACCACGTCGCCGGGCACCACCAGCAGGCGATCCCCCTTCTTCACGTCCGCGACCGAGGTCACCTCGATGCGCTGCCCATCCGCGATCCGGCGCACGAGCAGGTCGGCCTCGCCGGCGTCGGAGAGCAGCTGCGCGCGATTGTGCTCGAGCACGCGCTCGCGCAGGAACCGGCCGACCAGCATCAGCGCGATGAAGACGGTGAGCGTGTCGAAGTACGCGTGCTCGCCTGCCGTGGCGAACATCGCATAGCCGCTGCCGGCGAAGCCCAGCACGATCCCGAGCGCGATCGGCAGGTCGAGGTGCAGCACCCGGCGCCGGAGGCCGAGGACGGCGCTCTTGATGAAGACGCTGCCGCCGATCCAGAGCGAGACCAACGAGAGCCCCAGGATGGCGTATTGAAACAGCGTGAACAGCGTGCCGGTAGCCAGGCCGGCGTAGATGCTGATCGAGAAGATCATGGCATTCATCGCCACGGCGATGGCGATGCCCATGCGCAGGAGCAGGTCGCCGCTGTGCGTTCGGTCCTTTCGCTTCGGTCCGAGGCGGTAGCCAAAGGCCTCGACCTCGCGCACGAAGTCGCGCAGCGGGAAGCTCGGCTCCACGAACAGATCGAGCGAGCCGCGTGCGGTGTTCACGTCCACTCGCCCTGGCGCGCCCGAGCGCTTGAACAGCTCCTGGATCAGCCAGACGCACGCGGTGCAGTGCAGGCCGTCGACGTCGAGCGAGGTGAGCGCGATGCCGTCTTTGGCGGCGAGCTCTCGCTCTGCCAGATCGATCCACTTGTCGTCGCTCTTGGCGGAGGCGCGCTCGCGAGCCGGTACCCCAGCGCCTTGCGACAGCTCGTAGTAGCGCAGCAGCCCCTGCCCCTGCAGCATGCCGTACACCTCGCGGCAGCCCGTGCAGCAGAAGGCATCCTGGCCGCTCGCGAGCGGACTCTCGCAGTGCAGGCAGCGGGTACGGACGATGTCACGCGCACGCGGGGCGGTGGCGATCTGCCCCCCCATCGTGGCGGACGATGCTGGCATCGACCGCCTCTGAGCAACGGGTGTGCCTCGCGCAAGTTGCGCGGATGCCGCAGCGGCACCGGCCTATCCGGGGCAGCCTTTGCGTCGACGTGCAAACGGTGCGCGGCTTGACAGAGCGCGGGGAGGCGCTCAAAGTCTCGGGGTGCGAGGCATGTCGCCCGCACGAGAGGTCGCGTCGCTCTTCGGGGCGATGCGACGAGCAAGGCCCGCCGACGGTTGTGACCCCGGCGAGGAGGAAGTCACATGCATCCCGGATTTTTGGGTTGGTGGAAGCGAGGGCGTGGCCACGGCTGCGCCGATCAGCACGTGCACGAAGGCCCTCACGGCGGCCGGTGCCACACGCACGGAGAGGGGCCTCACGCGCACGCGGGGCACTGGCACGGTGGGCGCGGCGGCGGCCCCCCTTTCGCCCACGAGGGCGAGGGTGAGGGCGGCGGGTTCGGCGTGCGCCGCCCGCTGCGCTTTCTGGCTTGGAAGCTCGAGCTGGAAGAGGAGCAGGTCGCCAAGCTCGCGGTCGTGTTGGACGAGCTCAAGACCGAGCGGGCCCAAGCGGCGGTCGACCAACGGCGCACCATCGCGGCGTTCGCGGACGCGATGTCGGCGGCGGAGTTCGACGCCTCCAAGGTGCAGGAGGCTGGGGAGGCGCGCGTGGCCAGCGCGGCTCGTCTGCGGGACGCGGTGACCAAGGCGCTCGCGGGCATCCACGCGTTGCTGGACGACGAGCAGCGAAAGCGGCTCGCGTACTTGCTCCGCACCGGCGCGCTGACCATCTGACGAGTACCCACGAGGGTCCGTGACTCGCGCGCGCCGGCAAGTTAGCGCTGAGTCATGGGCCTTCGTTCGCTTTGCTCCTTGTTGATGCTGGCGTGGGGTTGCAGCGACGACGGCACCAGCGCCAGCACAGGCACGGGCGCTGCGGCCAGTGGTGGGGGGGGCGCCGCGCAAGGCGCAGCGGGCCCGGGAGGCGGAGGTGCAGGTGCCTCGGCCCAGGGCGCCGGGGGCGCGGGCGCGTCGACGAGCAGCAGCGGCGCGGGCGGCGCGGGCGGCGCGGGAGGCGACGATCCGCTCTCGTTGCCGCCCTGCCCGTCGGGGACCAGCGAGCTCGCGCTGGAGTCGAGCTGCGCCGGCGCGGGCATGGCGCTGCCCCCAGGACCGCAGGCGCTGCTCGCGGCGTCGACCCGCGGCCAGGTGCTGTCGATCGGCGACGCGGTCGACGCCGCCGAGTGTGTGCCGGTGCGCACGTGCGCGCCCGACGCCGCTCCCACGCTGCTGTTCTCGGACGAGCCCGAGTACGTGTCTCAAGACGGTGTGCTGTACGCCGACGAGGTCCCTGCCGGGCGTTATCGGCTCTACATCTACCACGTGAACGATGGCGCCGCGCCGCGCCGCTTCACCGCGGTGGCACTGAACCAGGGGCTCTCGCCCGTGTCGCTCACGGTGGAGGAGCTGAGCATCGCGCCGCCGAGCGCCGCGTTCGTGACGCTGGGCCGCACGATCGCGACCAACTACTTCAGCGCGCCCTCGAAGCCGGCGATCGCGATCGATCCGAGCCAGCGCTTTGATCGATCCGGATCTCGACGCGCTGGTGGCCGAGCCCGGCGAGCTCGGCCACGCGATCGTGGATCTCTCGACCACGGGACCGCTCAAGATCTCCATCGTCAGCGTGCCCGAGAGCGCGGACGCCGCCGCGCTCACCGCAGGACTGAGCTTGCTCGCCAACAGCGGCCTGCACGTGCGCGGCACCTTCCCGCTGGCGAACCGAATGTTGCTCACGCGCCACGGCAGCGGCCTCGGCAGGCTGCGCTTGGGCGACGACCAGTCGTACGATCCTGATCTGATCGGTACCAACTATGTGGACGGCGGCAGCGTCACGCTGAGCGGCAATTTCGGTGTGCTGTACGACGTGCGCGTGGTCGATCCCACGAACGATCTCGCGCTGGCGATCAACCCACGCGCGGGCGCCTGGGCGGGGGCCATGCTGGGCACCGCAGGTCAGGACCAAAGCGGCGGAGCGCTCGCATTGCCAAGCGGTGCGGGCAGCCTCAGCAGCAACGACGACGTGGTCTCGCTCGGGCGCTACACCTCCGGCATCTCGATCGGCACCAAGCTGCTGACCGCGGGTGGCTCGAGCTTGCCGGTGCATTTCGTGCTCGCCCCTCTATGATGAAGGCATGCGCGCCTCCCTTGCCCCTATCCCGCTCTTGTTGTTGGTGTGTGGGGTGGTGGGGTGCGGCGATTCCGACGGCTCGGGTGGCAGCGGCGGCAGCGGAACGGGCGCGGGCAACCCCACAGGCACCGGAGGCGGAAGCGTCACCCCGCCACCGCCGGCGTGCGACGCCGCGCCGGGTGAGCACGGACCGGTGCAGGCGCCCACGCTGCGCGCGACGCTCGACGGCAGCTGGGACGAGGGCTGGCTCGCCTCGCCGACGTTGATCGATCTGGATGGCGACGGCGGCCTCGAGATCGTCGCGGCGCGCCACTCCGTGCTGTACGCCCACAACAGCGACGGCAGCTTGCGCTGGCAGACCGCGTGGGGCCACAGCGCATCGGCGAGCCCCGAGCACGGCGACACGCGCATGTGGGCGTCGGCGGTGGCGGGGGACTTCGACGGCGATGGCGACGCGGAGATCGCGGTCGGCAGCGACGCGGACGGCAGCCTGGGCATGAACGTGGCCGTGTACGATCACCTCGGCGAGCTCTTGCCCGGTTACCCGGCGCATTTCGGCGGCAGCGACGAGGTGCGCAGCATCGCCGCGGGGGATGTGACCGGAGACGGCATCGCCGAGATCCTGGTGAACCACACGTTCGAAGGCCCGGTCACCGGCGTGTACGGGCTCGACGGCGTGATGCTGGCGGGCTGGCCGCAAGTGGCGCCGAGCTGCAACCCCGCGCCGCCGGCCGAGCCGTGCTGGGACTTCGGCGGCTACAACCAGAACATCGCAGCGGGCGACGTCGATGGAGACGGCGTGCTCGACGTGATCTCGAGCTACGACGCGATCGGCTTCGGCGTGTTCCACGGCGACGGCACGCCCTTCCCCACCGCGGACAGCTTCACCGATCGCGTGATCACCTCGGTCGAGGCCTACCACGACCTCGCGCTCTCGCAGCAGGGCTTTGGCAGCGGGGACCGCTCCGAGTTCACCTATTCACCGCCGGTCGTCGCGGACATCGACGCCGACGGCGACATGGAGATCGTGCTGGCGGGTGATCACGAACATTCCGACAGCACCGCCAACCAAGGCATCACCGTGTGGGTGCTCAACCACGACATGACCCGACCGGAGGGCTGGGACCCGCCCAAGGACACGGGGTTGCCGCTGCATGGCGAGGATCTCGGTCACAACATCGTGCCCACCTCGCCCAGCCCCGCGGTGGGGGACATCGATGCGCAGCCGGGGCTCGAGATCGTGGTGCCCGCGTACGACGGCAAGCTGTACGCCTATCGCTCGAACGGCGAGGTGTTCTGGACGTACACGTTCTCGCAGGGCTCGGTCCCTTACGTGGGCGCAGGCGAGCCGCTGATCGTCGACCTGAACGGCGACGGGGCGCCCGAGGTGGTGTTCACCACCTTCTCGTCCGGCGACCAAGGCACACCCGACACGCCCGCGCACTTGATCGTGCTCGATGGCGGCGGCAATCAGCTGTTCAAGATCGAGATCATGAAGCGCGGATCGATGGCGGCCCCCTCCGTGGGCGACCTCGACGGCGACGGTCAGCTCGAGCTGGTGATCTCGCTCAAGGACACCGAGGGCGCCGGCAAAGGTGGCGTGCAGATCTGGGATCTCCCCGGCGCGAGCGGCAACTGCGTGCTGTGGGGCACGGGCAGAGGCGGCCCTGCGCGCCAGGGGTATGTGCCTGCTGGCTGAGCGTCAGGCGCTGCCGCGGATGACGTTCTGGCCCTGCTGCGCAGCTTTGACCGCCTGGTACTCGCGCACCCAGCTCACCTGGTAGTCGCGCACGACCGCCTGGTTCTTGATGTTCGACTCGTTCTTCTCCACGCGCCCGAGCTCCTCCATCTGGCGGCGCAGCTCGTCGAGCTTGTCGAGCAGAACGCCCAAGTCGTTCAGGCTCACCGTCGTCCGATCCTTGCCAGCAAACTCGTTGCGATACTGCTCGAACAGCTCGTTGGCGGCGCCGCCGAGCACGCCCATGATGTCTGCCAGCTTCACGCCGCTGCGGACTTTGCGGATCTCGCCGAGCTCCTCTTCGTAGGCGCGCACGCGTCCGTCGATGATGCCGATGTTGCCGTCGTTGGAGGCGTTCTTGAGGCCTCGGCTCTTCAGCTCGAACATGGCCGCGCGGTAGCGCTTCAGGTTGTCCATCAGGCGCACCAGCAACGCGGGCCGGCGCGAGACCCGCGACTGACCCGCGAAGAAGGTCTGGTACAGCGCGAACTGGTGGTTGGCCAGGAACGCCAGGCGGTTGGCTTGGTCCTCTTCCGTGCCGGACTGCTGCGCCTTGGGGATCTCGCGCTCTTCGATCTGGTAGCGCTCGATGTTGTTCGAGACCAGCTCCACGTCGCGCGCCATCGGCTCGGGCAGCTTCTTGCCGGCGATCGCCTGCATGCGCTTGCGGATCCCGCGTAGCTCCTCGATCAGCTCCTTGAGCAGGCCGAGGTCGCGCGTGTCACGCGAGGAGCCGGCGAAGTGGCGCGTGTAGCGATCGAACACGAAGTTGGCGGCCGCGCCCTCGGCGCTGAAGCGCTCGAACGCCGGGCCCATCTCCTTGGCGGCCTCGATCAAGGTGAGCTCGCGCTTGTACAGCGCCTCGCGCTCGTCCAGGCTGGTCAGCACCTTGGCGGCGTTGTCGCCCGCGGTGAGGGCGCCGAGCTTGGCGAGGTCGGCGCGGAGACCTGCGATCTTGTCCAGCAACGCGCGCAGCGAGGCGGGATCGACCTCGGACCGATCTTTGCCCGAGAAGCCTTGCTCGTAGGCCTGATCGACCCCAGCCATTTCCTGCTCGATGTCTGCGACGCTCTTTTCCGACATGCGAACGCTTTAGCGCTTTTTTCTCCAAGTGCGAAGCGCTGTCGGCCGAACTTCATGGCTCGAGCGGCCAGGGCCCGAACACCTCCACGTCGACGCCCGACGCGTAGTGCACGAGCTCCGGGGGGCCGCTCTGGGCGGGGAGCCCTGCCGCTTTCACCAAGCCCTCGCTGACGTGCTCGAGCGACGCGCGCTGGGCAGGGTAGGGGACGTGACTGACGTGACCCTTCCACACCCGCCCTCGCCGCAACGCGAACAGGTAATAGCGCTCCAAGAAGAAGTGCTCGAGCGTGCCCGGCGGCGACGGGCCGAGCAGCTCACCCACGCGATAGCGCACGCTGAGCTCCGCGCTGGGGTCGCTGGTGCGCGTGCTCTGGTAGCTCGTGAGCCCCGCCTCGGTGGTCGAGCTCATGTGAGCGAAGTGATAGGGCAAGCTCCAGCCCCAGCGCGCCGCTTGCACCGCCAAGCGCGACGACGCCTCGAGCGAGAAGAAAAACACGCCCGGCTCGCCGCGGTAGTGCACGTACGTCCGCAGGTTGGTCTCCAAGAAGTCGAGCGCCATGGCGCGCGGCACCCACGCGGGGCGAATGTCCACCATCTCGAACGGGACCGCCCCCACGAAGGCGCGCCCGTCCCACAGATCGAGCTCGAGCTCGGGCGGCACGACCCGCCGCATGTCCTCGGCGGCCACGGACCAATGCAGAAACAGCAGCTGCCGCCAGCCCTGGTAGCCCGCGATCGCGCGGTCGGTGGGCGGCTTCGTGGGCGAGACGCGGTCGAGGTCGAGGCAGCTCATGGGCTCACGAACACCGGATTGGTGAAGGCATAGGGTACGACGCCGCGCCGGAACAGGGCGTCGATCTCTTTGTCGCCTCCGGCGACCGCCAGGATCCAATCGCCGGGCCGCAGCTCCACCTGGGTGCTGAGCTCGGCGGCGTGGGGCCCTGCGGGGAAGGGCCCTTCGGCGCGCGCAACCACCTGCCCCTTCTGGAGCAGCTCGATGTAGGTCACCTTCATCCAGGGGGGGGCATCGACCTCGACCGTGGCCTTGCGCGAGCCCGACGCCACCCGCTCGCCCGGGCCGCGGCCCTCGACCTCGAAGCGGATGAACGGCCCGCCCGAGACGATCACTTTGCCTTGGCGCAAGCTGTCGATGAACACCTTCTGATCGAATGCAGCGGGCTCGTCGTTGGGTACCGCCACGAAGTTCCGAGGCAGCCCTGGCTCGTGGAAGGACAAACGATGCGAGTCACTGTTGCCCGTCGCAGTGATGCGCAGGCCCTGATCGAGCAGCGCCGTCCAATCTGCGATCACGCTCTCGACCGCGCCGAGGGACACCGCGTCGTCGCCGTTCCACACCTCGATCGCGTCGAAGTCGAGCCGCGCCCAGGGGCTGCGCTGCGTGAGGTAGGGCAGCTGCTCGCGGTCCATGCGCATCACGTCGAAGTAGCCGATGTCACCCATGCGCGGGTGGTTCACCTGGATCACCGTCTTGTCGAACAGCGGCGCGCGCTGGCGTGAGGCGTCGAAGATCGCGCTCGGCGTCGTGCGCCGGTAGGCGATGGGCTCGGAGCCGGGCATCAGCGGGAACACGTTGAAGTGGCCGAAGCCCATCTCCTCCGTGGTGACCTCGTCGCCGACGATGGACGCCACATAGGACTCCAGGCCGAGTCGCTGGATCGCGGGCCGGTAGTCGGTCACCACGTTGTGGTCCGAGGCCACGCCGACCTCGACCCCTGCCGCCGCGAGCGAGACCACCCGATCCTCGAGCGACTGCGGCGCGTCCGGGGACGGACCCGCGTGCAGGTGCAAATCCGCCGAGATCCAGCCGCGCGTATCCACCACACGGCTGAGCGATGCGCTCACGTACGTGGGCTGGCCCGCCACGACCTCGATCGTCTCGTCGCTGATCGAGTGCTCGAAGCCGCGATCCGTGATCACGCGGTAGCGGCCGGGCGGCACCGGCCGCCGCACGATACCGAGCCGGGCCTGCGCCGAGCTCAGGGCGGAGCCATCGTCGGGATCGTCGCCCCAATCCGGCGCCGGCGTGTTGCCCACGCCACGCACCTGCACCCGTCCGGGCGAGGGTTTGCCGTCTTCGGTGATCGCCACCACGAGCAGGCCCGAGGGCGCGATCTCGAGCGAGCCCGCTTTGGCGAGCTCGACCCAGTCGGTGGTGGTGTGGCCCGGCGCGCGTGCACGAGCCTCGAAGCAGCCCTCCGGTACCCGCAAAGGCTCTCCGGCGGCGAAGCGGGCGAACGGCTTGCGCAGCTCGGCCCTGGCCTTGGCCTTGGTGCGCTCCTTCTCGATCGCGTTCGGCACCAGCTCCTTCTTCTCCGGGCACCACCCCACCTCGACCAACCCTCCGGGCGGCAAGCGCTTGGGCGCGTCGAAGGTTCTGAGCGCCTCCGGCGGTAGCAGCGCGGCCGCGGCGTCCCCCACCGACGACTTCGAGGCCGCCAAGAACAGCGTCCGGCGCAGCGATCCTCGTTGCGGATCGGCCACCACCAGCTCGCTGGCGCGGCCAGACGCGAAGTAGCCGGAGAGGTAGGCCGCGCCGAAGCGCACCATGGTGGGCCCGCCGTCGAGCGCGAGCGCGTACGACAGGTTGGGCCCGTCGCGGCCGATGAAGCGTGCCGGGAAGGTGCCACCCTCGCGGCGCAGCAGGCCCGCGCCTTCGACCCAGCTCGGCACGTTGCCCCACGACACGCGCTCGCCCACGCCAATGGCCAGCGTGTCGCCCGGGCGCTCCGGCCGCGCAGCCGAGTCGATCACCAGCAACGGACCTCGAAAGGTCACGAACGTGTGCAGCTCGACCGGCAGCGCGGAGCCACGCCGCACGATGTGCACCACGCCGGGGTTGCCCTCGACTGGCCCCACGAACACCACCGGCGCGCGCGGGGAGCCCAAGCCGTCGAACACGCTCGGTGTGATCGACACCAGCTCGTCCAGGGCACCCTCAGGGCCGAAGTCCACCACGTTGCCGTCCTCGCTGGAGATGACGGCGACCATGCCCTGGTGGCTGATCATGAAGTCGCCCTTCTTCGCGTCGACGCGCGGCCCCCTGAGGGGCACCTCTGCAGGGGAGCCCAGCTTGGTCAACGTGCCTTGGCCTTGCGGCGCCGCGAGCACGACCACGCTGGGAGCAGGCAGCTCGGTCGGCGCGGCGGCGCATGCGCAAGAGAGCGCAGCCAAGCCGGCTAGGGACCGCAAGCGACGCGACACGCGCTGGTTGTATCATGCGCGATCGGCGTTCGTCAGAGCTGGTCCAGGATCTCGACCATGGGGGAGCCCCCCTCGGCGCGCGGCGCGAACGGCACCCCCGCCAACGAGGCGATGGTGGGCGCCACGTCGGCGAGGCGCGCGGTCTTGGACAACCTCGCGCGGGGGGTGAGCCCCGCACCCTCGCCCACCAGCCACACCTCGGCAGACTCGGGGTGATCGCTGCCGTGATCATGAAAGTCGTGGGAGCGTCCGTGATCCGTCGTCACCAGCACGGTGGTCGGCTCGCCCGCGAGCGTCCAGCTGCGCGCGAGCTCGCGCAGTCTGCCGATCAGCTCGTCGTTGTGGTGCAGCGCCTGGAGGTAGCCATCGTAGTCGGAGGCGTGGGCGTGCTCGTCGGTGTCGCCCAGGGCGATGAACGCGAAGCGCGGCCGCTGCTCCGCGAGCACCGCCAGCGCCAGCGCGCCGGTCTCGGAGTCGGGGCGGTAGTCCCCGTACCCAGGGCTCGCGTCGACCACCTTGCCGCGCTCGAGCGCGCCACGGACCGATGGCGAGAGCGTGTCGAGCCGGTGTGCATTGCCGCCGTGGCGACCGGTCGACACGAAAGGCAGATCTGGCTCCGCGAGGGCGCGCTCGACCGTCGACCACGAGGAGACCACCACCACCCCGGACTTGGGATCGACCCCCGTCTCGAGCAGCGCATCGATCAATCCGAGACCCGGCCGGCCCGCGCAGTCGTTCCTCTGGCAGCTCGCGCCGGTGCCGGTGAGCAGCTCGGTGTAGCCCGGCAGCGAGATGAAGTTCGGGCCCGAGGCGCGTATCGATCCGGGCTCCCCCGGCACGCCAATGGCGACGCCCGCCTCGGCCATTTCGACGAGGTTGGGCGCGATCTGACGGCGATCGCGGGTGCTCGACGAGAGCCCCGGATCGGGGCCTGCGAACACGTCTCTGGCGCGCACACCATCGAGCGTGATCAGGAGCACGTGCTCCGAGACGACGCGCAGTGGTTCGCCCTCGCGCGCGAGAGGGGCAGTGGAGTCAGGGGTCGATAGCAGCGCCGAGCATCCAACGAGCAGCGCTGCCGAGGACAGTAGCGACGTCGAGCTTTGCACGCCGCAAGGATCGATCCACGCCGTGGCAAACCCGCGCGTGCCCATTGACACGCGCGTGACGTCTTCGGGCCTTTGTTACTCCGCGTTGGGCGCGCCCGGCGTCGGTGTGCACACCGAGAAGTTGCCCGTGCCGTCGGGCAGGCGGCACCACGACTCGCCCTCGGCCGCCGCAGCGGCGGGGTAGGGTGAGGCCGACACGGTCACGTCACCCTCGATCAGGAAGATCTCGTCGCCGTCGGTGTCGGACAGACCGAATGGCGCGAAGAAGCACGGGCTCGAGCCAGGGGCACACATGGTCTGCGGCGTCTGCTCACCGGGCATGACCACCATGTCTTGCTTGGCCAGGATGAACAGGCTCGCGCCCGCCGCGATCGACGTGCCCGCCGGGAAGATGATGGCTTCGTCCAACTTCGGCGTGCCCGGGGTCTCGCTGTCGGCGAGCATCCAGCCAGACAGGTCGAACGCGGCCGCGCCCGTGTTGTAGAGCTCGATCCAATCCTCGGTCGCGCTGATCTCGTTGATCACCACCTGGCCCTGCGTCGTCTGGCTCGACGACGAGCCGCCGTCCGAGCTCGACGCGCCGCTGCCCTGGCCACCTTGGGGGGCTCCACCCTCTCCGGCGCCTCCGCCCCCCTCGCTGGTCTTCGCCTCCGAGCAAGCGATGGTGAGCAGAGACAGCGTCAGCCACGCGCACGACCTACCGTTCATGATCCAACTCCATATTTCTTTTGAGAGGGGGGCCACTTCGAAATCGACGGCGCCGCCTGCGCGGCGCGCTGCGCGCGGGGCCCCAGCTCCGCTCGCCGTTGCGCTTTTCCGCCGCCATCGCTGGCCGTTTGGGAGCGCCACCCGCATCTCACTCTCCGCGCGCGCACTAGAAGTCCACCGCGCCGATAAGGCGAAACCGCACGTCGTCTTTGGGCGGCAGCGCCTGGTTGGCGCCGTCGCCCAGCAGGATGCCGTCCACCGCCAGGAACACGCCCAACGGGTCGACGATGAAGTAGCCCGCCGCGCCCGTGATCGTGGCAGCCCAATCGGCCTCGGCGGCCTGGTCGCGCAGCCAATAGCTCGCGTTGGCGCCGAAGCTCAAGCGCTCGATCGGCATCACGCGCACGAAGCCCTCGAACAGCAGCGACTCGGTCTCGCCTTGGTCCGCCACGCCCCAGGCGTAGGCGAAGCTCGCCCCGCCGCGCACCAGGTCTCCCTGCCAGCCCAGCGAGGCGGTCACGCGATCCGAGCGCGCCAGCGAGGTGCCGCTCGAGCCGAGCGTGTAGCTCGCCAGAACCGTGAAGGGCTCGGCCACCTTGGCGAACGCGAACGGGTGGACCTCGGTGGCGACCTCGATGTTCTTGCCGCGGTTCAGCTCGCGTTGTGAGTAGCCTTCGCCGTTGTAGGCGCCGGCGCCGATCCAACCGAACCCCTTGGGAAAGAGCCCGCGCACGGTGCCGCCCAGATCGGCGGGCGAGAGCAGGCCAGCGCGCTCGACGCCGGTGGGGTGAATCATGCGCATGCCCCAGAGCGACTCGATCGGTCCGGTGGTCATGGTGGGCACCAAGCCCAAGCGTGTCTCGATGATGTCCCACGCGGTGTAGGCCGCCCACGCCTCGCGCACGCGCACGACGAAGCTGTCTCCTGCCACGCCGAGCAGCGAGCCCTCTGCAGCGCTGCGCACGGCTTCGACCAGCACTCGCGCGCGCGCGCCCTCGAACTCTGCGTCGAGCCGCGCGTGGGCGCGGGGCAGCTCGAACTCGTGGTACCAATCCGTCTCTTCGTCGGCCTGGCGAAGGCTCAGCACGTATTGGGCGAACACGCTCAAATGGGCCTCGATCACCAGGGGATCGAGATCGTCGACCAGCGGGAAGCTGGCGCGGCCCGCGCTGAGCGAGAAGCGATCTTGGATCCGCTTGGCAGGCGCGGTCGCCACCTCGGCGGCGGCCGGGGCGGGAGCGGGCGGGGCCTCTTTCGAGGGAGCTGCGGGGGGCGCAGCGGGTGACTCCTTCGGTGGGGGCACCTCGGCAGGCTCCCCCGCCGGAGCAGGACGCGGCTCCGGCGGCGGGTCCGCGGCCGGCTGCGCGTATGCGAGCGGTGCGTGGAGCAAGCAGGTGCTGAGGCCGATCAAGAGGCGCGAGCCGCGGGTCATGGCGAGGTCTCCGGAGGAGTGCCGATCAGCGCGGCCACGTCGGGCGAGAGTCCGTCCGCCTCCCCCGCGACCACGCCCAGCGTGGGTCCGAGCGTCTCGAGCGCGTGCACGAAGCGCGCGTGGTCGGCGATCACCAGATCGGCGAGGCCCACCGCGGCATTGGCTTGCTCACTGGCGAACAGGTCGAGGTCGTCGCCCATCGCGCGGCGGATCGTGCCTGTGGTGCGCTCGTCGAGCGCGTCGCTGCCGGCGTGGATGGTGGCGAGCTGCCGACCGAGATCCGCGCCCAGCTCGATCAGCGCTTCGGGTGTGCCGAGCTCGTCGACCAGCCGCTCCACGCGCAGCGTCTTCTGCGCCTCGCTCTCGCGCTTGATCTGCAGCGGCAGCCCGTAGAGTGACGTCATGCCCCAGAGCGGCTCCGCGTGCGCCTTGGCCCAGCAGTGCGTCGTGCACGTGAGCACGCGCGCTTGGATGTCGTCGGCCGACACCCCGGGGGGCGTCGACGGCCGGGCGCCCGAGTCGCCGATCTCCTTCGCCTCCAGCACCACGTCGTCGTCGAGCTCGCGGCTCGGACCTTCGACCAGCAGGATGAAGCGCAGCCGCGGCCGGCTCGCGACGCCCGAGCCGAACTCGCGCGCCACGTCCTTCAGCGCAAAGAACCCCGCGTCGGGCGGCGCTGGCAGGGAACGCCGATAACGCTCGAGCGCCTCGGGCAGCGCCACCCAAGCCAGCTCTGCCGCGTCGGTGTAGAGGTTCTCTGGCTCGTCCGGATCGATCGGGCCGCGCACCAGCCTGCGCTCGCCGTCCTCCACCACCGTCAGCTCGTCGAGCTCCGAGAGGTCTGCCAAGTCCTCGAGGGCCCGCTCGAGCAGGTCGTCCACCAGGGGGCTGCCCTCCGTCGCGATGTTGCGCGGGCCACCCTCGGCGATGGCGCGCATGGTCGTCGCGTAGCTGGTCGCCACCGCCAGCGCGACGTCGCGCTCCACCGCGACCGCTGCGCTGCGCGCGTCGTCGTCGCCCGGGTTCGAGAGCCGCGTCGCCACGACCGCTGACGAGGCGAGCCTGCGCAGCTCCACTAGGTAGGGGTAGCGATCGGCCGCGTCGAAGTCGTTGGGCTCGATCGCCAGCGCGCCGTCGGCGCCGAGCAGGCTGCCGAAGTTCTCCACGTGGGCGTCGCCGATCGAGAACGGCGCGAGCTCCGCGTGGTGCACGCTCGGTCCCAGGCCCAGCGTGTCCAGCTCGACGTCGTGGAGGTACAGCGGGAAGCTCCCGCGAAGAAAGGCGAACGGGCTCTTGGCCATGGCGCGGTACTTGGAGGCCGCGAGCTCCGGGCGGTTGATGAGCAAGGCCTGATCGGCGCGGGTGAGGACCGCTACGATCTCGGCCTCGCGCGGGTCGTCGACCGGGGTCTCGCATGCGCAACAGATCGCGCCGAACAGCAGCGAGCCTCGCGCGAGGTGGTCGAGCTTCTTGCCCACGGAGGCGCTCGTACTCAGCGGCGCCGCCTGGGTCCACGACACGCGCCGCAGGGGGCGCAGTTGTCACCTCATGGTCGCGAATCTGTCACACGCGCGCGCGGCGAGCGCGCCCGGCCAGGGCGAGCAAGGCGGCCGCGAGCCACCAGCCCGCGCGGGATCTCGATGAGGAGTACGAGCACCCGGTCTCCGCTGGCTCGCTCGTCGGCTCTACACAGGCGCCGAACGCATCACACACGAACGGCTGGGCGCAGTCGAAGACGGAGCCGCAGCTCCGAAGACAGGCGCCTTCGCTGCTGCAGATGTAAGGCGAGCAATCTCGCAACGACCCGTCCGGCTCCACGGCGAAGTGCTCGTCCTCGCAGTAGACGAGCTCGACACACTCGTCGGTCGTCCCGTTGCAGACGAATCCCTCCGGGCACTCGGCCCGATCGCCGTGGGGGGCGCCCACGACGAGCTCGCACACTCCGAGCGAGACACCGTCGCAGGCTTCGCAGCTCGCGTCGCAAGCGCGATCGCAGCACACTCCATCGACGCAGTGACCGCTGGCGCATGGGTCGTTCTCTTCGCAGCTCGCCCCCAACGCCAGCTTGCACAGTCCGAACGCGTCGCACGACATGCCGCCCGTGCAGCTGTCGGGATCGTCCTGACTGCTGGCCACGACACACTGGCCGCTCTCGTTGCAGCGCTGGCAGGTGCCGTCGCAGGCAGCGTCGCAGCAGACCCCGTCTCGACACACCGAGGTCTCGCACTCTCCTGGCGTGAGGCAGCTGGAGCCGAGCGTGCTCTCGACGAAGCGGAGCGCGGACAGCGGTACCGGGTTGCCGGGCTGCCCGTGGCCGATGGCCGCGAGCAGGCTGCCGTCGTTCATCACCACGGCGAGCCCCTTGGTGCGCTCGGTGCCGGGGCCGGCGTCGAGCCACAGGTCGAGCGCCGGATCGTAGGCGAAGGTTCCGTCCAGCAACCCGAGGTCGTGGGTGCCTCCGAACAACAGGACCCGACCAGACGGCAGCGGCAGCACGTGATGATCCTCCATCGGGTAGGGCAGCGACGCGAGGAAGGTCCACTCGTCTTGCACCGGATCGTAGGACTCGACCCAATCCTTGCTGGAGATTCCGCCCCCGCCGAATGCGATCGCTCGACCGCCGATCGTGAGCAAGGGAAAGGCCTCGCGCGCGGTGAACGCGTCCGCGGCGAGGCTCCAGGTCATGGTGGTGGGGTCGAACAGCTCACTCTTCGCACTGAGATTCTGGTTGCCGCCCACGACCAGCACCCGCCCGTCCGGCAGCAGCGTCGCGGCGTGCGCCACGCGAACCGAGTCGAGCAGGTCGGTCGCGGTCCAGCTGTTCGTGGCCGGGTCGTACACCTCGGCGCTGGAGTAGAGCGGCACCACGCCGGAGAACCCAGCCACCGCGAGCACGCGCCCGTCAGGCAGCAGGGTCAGGGTGTGCTGCGAGCGCGCCTCGATCATGCCGCTGTCCGACCAAGCGCCGGTCGCGGGGTCGTACACGTGAGCGTTCGCGATGGGCGTGATGTTGGTCCCCCCGGAGAACAGAAAGCGTCCGTCGGCCAGGGTCACGCATGCTGGGGAGAGGTGCGAGCGGCCCATGGGCGCGATCGCGCTGAACGTCATGGTCGCCAGGTCGAACATCTCCGCCGAGTCCGTCGGGGAGCCCAAGACGGTGTTCCCGCCCGCGAGCAGCGCTTGCCCGCGATCGTTTGCACACATGGCGGCGAGCTCGCGCGCGATCGTGATCGTGCCCGTCGTCGCCCACGCAGGGTCGAGCGCGGCCGGGTAGGAGAGCTCGAGCGCACGCCAGTCGAGCGCGATCTCACAGCGGTCGGCGCCCGGCGGCGTGGGCGGTCGGCGCCACGGCGGGATCGGGCTGTCGTCGAAGGCGCAGCCAGACAGGGTCACCTTCAGGCGGTGGACCTCGCCGAAGCGATCGCGGACCCACGGGCGGCTCATGCGCAACTGCGGCGTACCTGTTGCGTCGAGCACCTCGAGCACGTCATCGAACAGGCGCAGGCCGGCGGCGTTCTCCAAGCGAAGCTCGTAGCGAGCCTCTTCGACCGCGGGTTTGGTGGGGAAGTAGGTGGTGTCCTCGAACCCGTTCGTGTCGTGGGTCACGAGCAGGTGGGCGTCCCCGAAGGCGTGGGAAAAGGAGAGCGCGCCGTCGAGCTCCTCTGCCTGCACGCTCGACGCGCCGAGCGGCCTCACGCGCACGCCCACGCCGGAGACCGCCTCGGTCAAGGACACCGCATCCGAGGCGAACATCGGGAGCTCGAGCGCAGCTCGCGCCTGCACGCGGGCGAAGGAACCGGGTGCCGAGGAGCTCGCGGGCGCCGCCGCCGCGCGGGTCGCCATCAGAGGCAGGCAGAGCGCGAGACCGAGCACGGCCAACCGACTCATGAAGGAGCAGCGTAGGTCACCGGCGGGCCGTCAGCCAGCGACAGGCACGGGCACATTCGTGTTAGTTTCTCCCACCGATGCCGACGTCGATCGAAGCGGTGCCGTTGGGCCCGGTGGCCGTCGCCGCGCGCGCCTGGCGCAGCCGCGGCCGGCGCGTGGTCACGGTGATCGTCAAGATCACGTGCAAGCTCGAGCACGACGCTCACATGACCGTGATCTCGCCCGCGCCGATCGCGACCGAGGAGCGTCACTTCCGCAACAACCCCGTGGCCAGTCTCACGCGCGCCAGCGATCTCGCGCTCTTGGTGCCCCGACCCGAGCTGGTGGTGGTCGGCTCGGCGTTCGCGGCGCCGGGGAGGCCGGTGAGCGAGACCACGGTGCGGCTCGCGTTGCAGCGCGACACCACCATGCTGATCAACAAGCGCCTCGAGATCACGGGCGACCGCCGCTGCGCCCCGGGGCGTGAGCCACCCAAGCCCGAGCCGTTCCAGTCCATGCCCATCCGCTACGAGCGCGCGCTCGGCGGCATCAGCTCGCGCGAGAACCCGGTCGGTGTGGGCCTGGCCCCCGATCCCGACGGCCTCGTGACCTTCCCCAATGTCACGCTCCGTGGCGACACCCACGGCGAGCCGGCGGGGCTCGGGCCCATCCCCAGCGCGTGGCCCGTGCGAGCGCATCGCCGGGGCAGCATGGGTTGGTCTGCCGCGAACACCAGCCTGGACGTCGAGGTGCCCGAAGACTTCGACGACGCCTACTACCAGACCGCGCCCAGCGATCAGCGCACCGCCGAGATCCGGGGAGGCGACTTGTTGGCCATCGTCAACATGCACCCGGAGATCCCGATGTTGCGCAGCTACCTGCCGCTGGCCAAGGGGGTGGCGTTGGCGCAGACCCGACGCGGCGACCGCATCCCGCTCGCGCTGCGCATCGACACGCTGCACATCGAGCCGGACGTGATGCGCGCCGAGATCGTGTTCCGCGCCGCGACGGTGCTGCACGAGGCCGACGCCAGCGAGCTGCGCATCGCGGGCGCGCTCGAGCACGAGGCGCCGTTCGACTTCCCGGATCTCACCACGCTGATCGGCACCGTCGCGAAGCCAGCCTCCACCAAGTCCGTCGCCGAGAAGGGCTTCGACACCACCGCCGCGCTCGACGAGCCCGCGCCCGCGGCCCAGCGCTTCGGCGGCACCATGCTGATCGAGGCCGACGCCCAGCCCGTGCCGGTGGTGGCGCCTCCGCCCGCCGTCGTCGCGCAGCCGAACAGGGGCTTCGGCGGCACCATGATCATCGAGCCCGACGCGCCGCTGCCTGCTCCGGTGGCGGTGCCGGTGTCGGCGCCGCGCTCCCCGAGGCGCGGCAAGACGCCGCCACCCTTCAAGCCGCCGATGGTGCCCGAGCCGAAGATCGGCACCGCGACCATGACGCTCGAGGTGGACGAGAAGCCGAAGTCGCTGCCGTTTGCCAAGGGCAGGCGCCCCGAACGCAGCGAGCGGCCCGCGCCCCGCGAGGGGACGCCGTGGGGCGACGCGCCGGTCCAGCCTGCGGTGCCGGCGCTGAGCGGCGACGACGCCGCGCCCAACACTCGGCTCCTCGCGGCAGGCACGCTGCCGATACCACCGAACATCGATCTCGACGACGTCACCGTGGACCAAGCGGCGCCCGCCCCGCCGAAGGCGTCACCCCCAGAGCCTCCTCCGCCTGAGCCCCAACCCCAAGTCTCCCCATGGCGTATCGATCCCACTCCAGAGCCTGCTCCGCCGCCCGCCCGCCCCGCGCCCAAGCCCGCGCGCGCGAACCTGAAGGGCGACCTGTACAAGAAGCTCAAGCGCTGACACCTGCGCGCCCTGCGAGGTGGACGTGAGCGACTCGGATCTCGCCGCGGACAGCAAGGTCACGCCCATTGCCAAGGTGCCCGGCGCCTACGCCTGCACCTTGCCCGACCATTGGAACTACGTCGCACCGTGTGGTGGCGTGCTGATGACGGTCGCACTGCGCGCCATGCAAGCAGAGCTCGCCGACCCGTCGTTCTCGCTGCTCTCTGCCACCACCGTGTTCTGCCAGGCCGTGCAGCCGGGCGAGCTCACGATCGAGGTGCGCGTGCTCCGCCTCGGCGAGTCCGCGGCGCAGGTGCGTGCCAGCCTCGGTGGGCGCTCCCAGCCCGGCCCCGGGCTCGAGGTGATCGCCACCTTCACCAAAGACCGACCCGGCCCCGACGTGCACGGCGTGCAGATGCCCAGCGTGCCCCCGCCAGACCGCGCCATGGCCACGCGCACCCGCACCCGGGATCTGCCGTTCAACTTCTACCGCAACGTGGACTTGGCCCTCGCGCTCGGCGAGCCCATGTGGGAGCCCGGCTGGGCGCAAGGCCCCGCCCACACCGCGTTCTGGTACCGCTACCGCGCCCCGCAGCGCACGCCCGCGGGCCTGTTCGATCCGCTCGCGATCCCGCCATTGGCAGACACCATGCCCCCCGCGCTCACGCGCAGGCTCGGCCCCGACCACGAGCGCTACATGATGCCCAGCCTGGACCTCACCGTGTACGTCGTCGCGCCCACCACCAGCGAGTGGATCCTGGTCGAGTCCTTCTGCGAGCGCGCCCGCGCGGGCTACGCGACCGGCTCGGCGAGCTTGTGGGACGAGCAGGGGCAGCTCGTCGCCCGGGCGTCGCAGACGATGACGCTGCGCAAGCCTCGGCGGTGAAGGCCGGCGTGCGTTACGGCTCGGCGCAGTCGAAGCGGAGCAGCGTGCGCACCTTGGCCTTGCCGTTCAAGAGGAGGTCGACGCACGGGGCGTAGACGAAGGCGACGCCCGTCAGCCAAGTGGGGGCAGGAAGCGAGCCGTGCTGCGCTCGAAGCGGGGCACCGTGGGCGGCCTCAAAAAGAGCTCACCAGGAGGTTCACATCGGCTGGGGGCGCCACTCCACCCCTTGGAGCGCGGCAACCACGCCGGGCCCCATGTCCGACCGTTCAGGGAAACCACCATGAAAGCCTCCGTTTGCAGCCTGGTTGCCGTCGCGAGCCTCCTCTTTGCCTCGGGCTGCGTCGATGGTGCGCTGTGCGAGGGGGAGAGCGAGGACGAGGTGGGCGAGGAGGTCGCGTCCGCGGAGCACGCGCTGACGAGCGGGGAGGAGGCTCCGCCTGCGGCCAACCCGGTCAACCTGATCGCCCGCTGCAGCGCGCTCCCGGGAGCTAGCAAGGAGGAGATCATCGCGTGCATGGCGGCCGCGGCGCCCTCCTCCGTTCCAGGGACGCTGGTCAACGCGTGCAAGTCGTTGGGTTTGAACATGCCCGACCTGCAGCGCTGTCTCGCAGCGGGCGCGCTCTCCGCCAAGCCCGACGCCGTGATGAAGGCGTGCAAGCTCGCGTGGCCTTCGAGCGAGCTCCGGCTGAGCTGCTTCCAGCAGGCGGCGCGCTCGACCCAACCTGACCTGCTCGTTCCCGCGTGCCGCGCGGCATTCAGCGGCACCCTCGCCTCCCCAGCGGTCGACCTCAACGTCGGACCGTTGTGGGAGTGCCTGAAGGGAGGCGCGCTCTCGCCTGCTCCCGACGTGCTCGTGAGCCTCTGCGCTACGACCAGCAACAGGCTGGCGTGCATCCAAAGCGCCGCGCCTTCCCCCAAGCCCGAGGTGATCATCAACGCCTGCAAGCCGCTGACCAACCAAAGACCGACGGACTTTGCCTTCTGTCTCAGCAGCGCCGCCCGGGCCGCGCAGCCGGAGGTGGTCGTGAGCAGCTGCTCGGCTCTCCCCGGGCTGGCCAAGCTCGAGGTCGTCAGCTGCATCAACTACGCCGCCCGCTCTCCCACGCCCGAGCTGGTGATCGAAGCCTGCACCAACGCCCCCGTGTTTGGCCCCGAAGACCGCTTGGCTTGCATCGCCGGCGCGGTCGGCTTCGATCTGGTCAGCTCGCAGAGCGGTGCGGGATTCCTGTGAGGCTCGTCACGTCTGGTTGCGTCCGCGCTCCAAGGAACGAGGACCAGCCAACCTCGCCTTCAGGTCTCGGTACGCTCCGCGCAGCAGCGATCGCAGCGCGTCGTCTCTGCCCTGCTCCGATGGCCGCACCTTCACGTGGCGCATGAACTTGCCGGTACCCTCCAATAGGTGGTCGGGATCATGCAAGGTCGAGCCAAGAAAGAAGCCGACGTTCACGTGCGACGTGAACGCATTGACGTACCCCAACGCAATGCCGCGGACGCAGACGGTCGGGTGGCGGTCGTGCAACAGCTCGTCGACGTCGGGACCACAAGCGCGCCACTCGTCGAACCACCTCTTCGCCAGCACCTTCAGCGGCGAGGGTGATTCGGCAAACCATCTGCTGACGGAGTCGTCAGCGGGCTGCGCCCCGGCGAGTGGGAACAGGCGTACCACGTCGACAGTGTCCTTTCGTCTGAAGCTCACCGGCCGATCTTGTTGGTGCAGCGGTCGTTCACGCACGCGGGCTTGATCGGGGGGCAGCTCGGGATCGGGATGGGTGCGCTCGCGCACGCTGGCGAGCTCTTGAACGGGCCGCACACTTCGGCCTCGATCTTCGCCTTGGCGGAGCCGTAGGCCAGCTCGTTCTCCTGGTGTGTGACCTCCCCACAGGACGCGAGCTCGCACAGGTGATCGGGCACTCCGATGCATTCGTCGTCTCGCTTGCACGCGGGGCCTTTGGCGGCCTCCGCCCCCAAGCGCATCTTTCCGGCCAGCCAGAGCTCGGCACACGCCTGGGGGGAGGTCGGCAGGGATCTCGCGGCGGGAGGCGACGAGCCACTGCCAGAGCGTGCGGGAGCCGCCGCCTCGAGCTGCCCCACGGAGAGGCCCGCGCTGCTCGTGGCCGTCGCCCACGCGCTGCGCGGATCTCCGGCATCGGGAGGCGCAGCTGCCGGGTTGCACCCGGCGCAGAGCCAACCCACCCCGACGATCGCCATCCAACGAACCATGCCCTGGACTACCATCGTGACCTCAGCCGAGCAAACCGACCTCGAGCTCACGCCCAGTCGGCGGCACCATTGCGAAGCGGACGGCGACGGATCGCCGCCGCACGAGCAGCTGCCTCGGCGTGGGAAGTGACAAGGACGAGTGGGCGGCCCGCGACGGACTCCACGGGGAATGGATTGTGCGGCAGCGGCGAGCAATATGGGCCGGATCATGCGGATGGTCCCCGCCTCGGTCGCCGCTACGGTCGGGTCATGGAGACGCTCACGACACGGCTGGCGTTCGCGCTGCTCGGTGTGCTGCCGCTGATCACTGCTTGTCGTGAGCTACGCTTCGAGCCCGACGACGACTCGCCGGCACCCGTGGATCCCGATCCGGATCCCGACCCCGACCCGGAACCGGAGCCCGTCCCAGCACCGCGCTTCGCTCAGGTTGCGGCCGCAACGGACCGCAGCTGTGCGATCGACGAGGACGGGGGCGTGCTCTGCTGGGGGCTCGATCTGCTCGATGCTGACCGGCGCGCCGCGGTGCTTGCGCCACGGCGCGTGCCCGGAGTCGAGAGCGCGCTCAGTGTCGCCATCGGCGAGGCCTACGCCTGCGCGCTGATCGAGGGCGCGGGCCTCCAGTGCTGGGGCCTGACGCCGCTCGCGGTCTCCGAGCAGGGAGCGCTGCCCGAGCCGCCCTTCTTCCTCTCCGGCTCCGGCGACGTGACCGACTTCGCGCTGTCGCCCGGTCGCGTCTGCGGCGTGCTCACGAACGGCAGCGTCCGCTGTTGGGGCATCATGACCGACCCGGGGGATTGCTTCGAGCCGGGCATGACGGTGGTCGATGGCTTCGACGTGCCGGGGGTGAGCGACGCCACGACGGTGGTCGTGAGCGGCCGCGCGACGTGCTTCACGCGCACGGACGGAAGCTCGAGCTGCTGGCTCGGTCTCGCAGGCGAGCTGTTCGACCTCCCGTTCAGCGACGCGGTGAGGCTCAGCGCCGCGCAATCGGATGGCTGCTTCTCGGCACAGGCGAGCTTCTGCGCGGTCACCAGCAGCGGCGCCGTCGACTGTGTGGACGGCTTCTCGATGGACGAGCTCGGGCCTGTCGTGCGCATCCACGAGGCGGACCCGCCCGCGACCGCGATCGCGTGGCGCGCCACGCCCGAGGACTACTGCGTCGAGGTCGCGACGGGAGCGCTGTGGTGCAAGGCGGCGGGGGGAGAGGTGATCGCAGCCGAGCAGGTGGCGGTCTCGCAGACCCATGCTTGCGCCCTCTCGAGCCAAGCCACGCTCTCGTGCTGGGGCAGCAACGAGTGGGGCGCGCTCGGGCTCGACATCCCCTCGCGCTTCAGCCATGCCCAGATGGTCGAGAGCCTTTCTGGCGCCACGACCCTGGCGACAGGCAATGACCACAGCTGCGCCACCCATGCGGGCGGCGAGCTGAGCTGTTGGGGCAGCAACGCGCAGGGGCAACGCGGCTGGGAGACGACAGAAGAGCCGTCGATCTACCACCCGCGCTGGGCTTGGTATCCGGAGGAGCTCTCGGACGGGCCGCAGCAAGTGCCTACGCTCACGGCAGCCGATGGTGCATTCGCGGACGCATATCGCAGCTGCGCATCGGAGACGGACGGGTCGGTGGTGTGCTGGGGCCTCGACCTGACCTTCACGATGAGCCTGGCCGAGCCGGCGACCATCCGCGACGTCTCGGGGGCGCTCTCCATCGCGTGCGGAGACGACTCCCAGAGCTGCGCTGTCACGGCCGGTGGTGACGTCGAGTGCTGGGGCCGCGGCTACTATGGCGTGCGCGTCGGTGTCGAGACGTTGAGCTTGCCGGCGCCGGCCGTCGAGGTCGACGGTGACACCTACTCGACCTGCGCGCTGCTCGAGAGCGGCGAGGTCTACTGCTGGGGCGGCCACATCGAGGGCAGCCTCGGCGAAGCCGGCGACCCATTGATGCCCCAGAAAGTGGCCGGCATCGAAGACGCCGTCGACCTCTCCGAGAGCTGCGTCGTCACGGAAGGGCAGGACCTCGTGTGCTGGTGGGTACCCTGGTCGCCCGGTAGCGTCGCGCAAGGTGTCCCGACCACGGTGGCTTCTGGCGTGACTCGGGTCGATGGACCGTGTGTCATCCGCGAGGGTGGTCAGGCGGCGTGCTTCGTCGACTTTGGTGCGCTCGACCCTGCGGTTGATGCGCTGGTCGACATCGTCGGGGCCGAGAACGCTGTCGAGGTTGCCAGCGGGTCGAGCCATGCGTGTGCGTTGCTCGCCGGAGGGCAAGTGGCGTGCTGGGGCTGGGCAGCCGCGGGACGCTTGGGCGACGGGTCGCGCACCGTGTTTACGGAGCCGATGTTGATCGTGAGCGCGCTCGAGTGAGCGTCAGCGTGGCTCTTCGGCCTCGAGCTCGGCCCGCAGCGCGTGCGGAGTGATGTCGTCGAACGAGCTCGCGCCCTCGATCGAGCCCAGTTTGAACGCGTGGGACGCGCCGACTCGCTCGAAGAGGTAGGAGTCGCTGAAGCCTTCTGGCAGCAGCGACTCGTCGTCGAGCCGCGCGACCGCTTCCTGCCCGGGCTCCAGCAGCGGAGGCAGCAGCACCGGCAGGTCGCGCTCCAGGCGGTCGAAGTCGCAGCTCAACGCGGCTCCTTCAGCGAGCTCGGGGTTGAGCGCGCTGAGCGGCGTCCAGCCCTCGGCCAGCTTCACACCCACGAAGTCTCGGAGGTCCAGCACCTGGACGACACGCCCGCGCTGCACGACCCACAGCACCGCCAGGTGCGCCCCACAAAGGCACTCGGAATCGTGCTGCACCAAGTCCTCCAGCACCAACCGGACATGCCGCGGGCGCGCGTACACGTGCTGCAGCGAGAGGTGAGAAGGTGGAAAAAGCGAGCACTCCACCGCGAAGAAGCTGTGATCGGTCGTTCTGGGTTTCTTGGCCACGGGTCACCTGCGTCGCAGACGAAAGCTGCTCGAGCCGGCGGAGCCATCGCGCGATCCAGCACCCCTATCCTCTTCTGGAGCTGCCGGCCGGTCGTCAATGCCCCGCCCTTCGACCTGCGCTCGAACTGCACTGAGGAGCTGGGCGAAGCGCTGGGGCTGAGAGGCCCGATCGATGTTGGTGTAACAATCGAGCAGCTCAGCGGCGCCCAGCCCCGAGTACGGGTTGGCGCTGCCGGACTCGTCGGGCGAGCCCGCGGCCGGCTTCTCTCGAGCCCAGATTGTCGCGAGCGTCGCGTGGAGCTCGTCTGTTGCTCGAGCGTGGTTCGGATCAGCAACGCGGCGCGAAGCCCACACCGCCACGCCGGCGAGCAAGACAGCGAGGCCGAGGCGAAGGAGAACGCCAACGAGGCCGCCGTGGGGAACGCCACCCGGTGTGCCGATGGCAGCGTACACATCGCGAAATTCGAGCGCGGCCGCAATGGCCCCCCCCGTGACGAGGAGCGCTGCAATGACCTTCAGGATGACAGCAGTGATCTTTCGCATGAATCGGACCTACGAGCACACCCCCGATGACGAGAGCTAGCCACAATCAATCACGAGAGAAGTCGGGACCGCGTTTGGTCCGGACATGGGCTGGAATGTCCCCGAGACGCAAACTGCCCCGCGACAGTCTGCCGATTGGGTGCAGCGCTGACCAGACAGAATGCCCGCGTAAGGCCTGCACTTGCCGGTTGGGGCAACGCGAGGCTGCCGGCTCCCGTTCGCCGCGAGGTATCGAAGCTCGACGCGCGCGGTCCTCTCGAGGAAGCGCCCGTGCGACACGCCAAGCTCCGCCTCAACATGCGCTTCGCAGGCTCCACCGACGGCGCACACCGCGCCTGCGTCCTGCTCGGCATCGTCGCGACCTGCCGCGCCGTGAGCGTCCCTGTCGAGGCCTCCCTGGCGTGGCCTTCGGGCGCCTGGGAACACTCCGATCAGCTCTCACGTCCGATGAATGATGACGCCAATCGCGTGCGAGGCCAGCGCCTCGAGGTCGGCGGGGTCGGAGGTGAGAGCAACACCGTACGGCTCGGCGACCGCGACGACGAGAGCGTCGACAGCCGAACCCTTATGAGCGAGACGTCTGAGTTGGGCGGCGCGACGAGCCAGGCTTTCGGGAATGGTCTCCATAATGTCGCAAGTCTTCAGTAATCGGTTGACGGCAGTGTCGCGCGCGACGTGGCCTTGGAGGCATTCGACAAGAACGACGGATGGCACAACTGGCGGCCAGAGCCCTTCCCGTTGTAGAAGGCGAACGCGCGCAGCAGCATCGGCAGTGCGCTCAGCCAGGGAAGTCACGCCGCCGGAATCCAGGACGAGCACGTCAGCCTACCCGTCGCTTCGCTGCCGGACGCGCCTTGACCTTGCGAACGAGCGCGCCTGCCGGCTCCGTTCTCCGACTTGGAGCAGAGCGCGGCGTCTTGAGCCTGCGAACAAATGCCTCTGCACGAGCCACCTCCGCGGGCGACGGCTCGCCAACTTCGGCGATCAGCTCCCGCACGTAGCGGTCGGTTTCGGCGAGTAGGTCGAGACGACGGAGCTCTGCAGCAAGCGCTCTCTGGAGCAACTCGGACACGGGGAGCCCGCGGGCCTTCACATTCGTGTAGAGGGGCTCAGGAAGATAGACTTGCATGCGCGGCATGCGCCTACCTATACGCCCATCCCCTCGTTCGCGCAACGACACCACGTGTCTGCCCAACGTAGCGCCAGACGAAAGGGTGTAGACCTCATCGTGACGCCCTCGGCCTGATGGGCACCACGTGAGCAAGG
>CAZXMG010000063.1:0-50915 GCA_964641275.1 uncultured Polyangiaceae bacterium | reverse complement strand
CAGCCGACCCAGGGGATCGCGCATTTTTCGCCGCTGGCCTTGCCGGTCCCCGTGGCAGCCCCGTCCGCGCCGCCCGAGCCTCCAGCGGAGGAGTGCCAGGAAGGTCGCGGGCTCGTGCTCCCGACCGGCGCAGTGCCGGCGCTCGATTGCGGGCAGGCTCGCAAGATCGTCGGTCAGGCCCGCCGTCTCTTGGCGACGCCGACGGACCCGGTCGACCGCGCACGTTTCGCGCAGTCGGTGAGCGACTGGCTCGACCCACATGGGCTCTGGTCGGTGGCCCCGGACGCGCCCACCGCGCGGAGCCTGCGCGATCTGGCCGATCGCCTGGTGCTCGATCTCGAGAGCCCTGGCGTGACCGAGTGCGCAGCGGCGCTCGAGGCGGGCGCGGTGGTGGCGGACTGGGTCGAGAAGCTGCGCACCGTGGCCGACTCAGCTCGAACGCTAGGACGCGCGCAGCCGATCGATCACAAAACCCGCTGGGAGCTCTTGTCCAACACGCCGTTCGAGGACGGCACGGTCAACCGACGGGCGTTGGACTTGGCCAGGTTGATCGGCCACGGCGCCGGTGGCAGCGAACGCGGCTACGGCTCGGCCTTGGCACGCTACGCCGACGTCGCGCTCGAGCGCACGCTGCCCGTACTGCCCAAGGAGCAGTGGCAAAAGATCGTGCTCGCAGCCGCGGTTCGCGCCTATCTCCCGCAACTCGACCCCCACGGTGCGTGGGCGCCGCTCGATGAAGAGACGAGCATCTATGACCTCGACCTCGAGGTCCTTCCACCTCCCCGCCTGTGGACGGAAATGACCCGCACCGCCCTGGGTGTTCGCATCGACGCCGGCGCGAAGAGTCCGCTCAAGAACGGGGACGTGTTGCTCGAGATCGGAGGCGTCGCGTTGGGCGGCATGAGCGTCGAACAAGGCAACCAACTCGCGGTCATGCCGGACGGAGATCCGGTGCAGGTGACCTTCGTGCGCGCGGGGGCGAGCTCACCCAGCAGCGTCGAGGTCGTGGTCGACCCGCTGCTGATCTCGCCGCCACCGACCAGCTCGGAAGAGGGCCACGGTCTCAGCGCCCGCGAGATCGGCTACGGCGACGGTCATGTGTTGGTCGTACGGATGCCCGAAGTGCCCGACGATCTCGGAGACCGCCTGAGCGCGACCCTGTTCTCGGAAGCGCGCGCCCACCCGCCTCGGGGAGTGTTGCTCGACCTCCGCGGCAACGGCGGTGGCTCCACCGATGGCGCCGAGAGCGCGCTGGGGATCTTCCTGCCCGGCGCGGCGCTGTTCCCGATGAGACGTCGCGATGGCGAGATCGAGGTCGACCGAGCCCCCAGACCCGATCAGACCTGGTCGGGACCGGTCGCGGCGCTGGTCGACGGGGACTCGGCGAGCGCCGCCGAGATGATGGCTGGCGCCCTGATCGCGTACGAGCGCGGCCCGGTGCTGGGCTCGAGGACCTATGGCAAGGGCTGCGCCCAAGAGTACCTCGACGATGAAGCTGGCATCGGAGTGCTCAGGTTGACCACGCTCGTGTTCGCGCTCCCGGACGGCTCACCGCTGCAGCGAGTCGGCGTGTCGCCGGAGATCGCGCTGGGGCTCCCGAAGGGCCTGGAGCGAGAAGCGAGCCTCTCGCACGCGCCGAGCTCCTGGCGCGGGCCGGACGTACGCGACAAGGCCATGATCAAGCCCGTGCCGTGGCCAGACCACGGTGGCCGCGTCGGTGTGGGCACAGACGCGACGGTGTACCGCGCGCTGCGTGCGCTCGGCGCGAGCCGCGCCGCCGCGCGCTGAGACCGAGCTACTTCTTGAACAGCTTGCCGAGCAAGCCGGCGTCGTCCTTGCGCTTCTTCTCTTTGCGCATCTGAGCCAGCCGCACCTCGCGAACCGCATCGATGTTCTTGGGGTTGAGCTGCACCACGAGCCGAAAATCGCGAATGGCCTTCTCCTCTTTGCCGCCGCGCTTCAGGAGCACGGCGCGGTAGAACAAGGCGCGCTCGAACATGGGCTCCTTGGCC
The DNA here is from genome assembly GCA_964641275.1 of uncultured Polyangiaceae bacterium. Classification (GTDB taxonomy): domain Bacteria; phylum Myxococcota_A; class Polyangia; order Polyangiales; family Polyangiaceae; genus Xiheicaenibacterium. The sequence goes on along the minus strand of CAZXMG010000063.1, from coordinate 48,903 downwards.
AAAATGCCGTCGTAGATGGCGACCAGGTCGTCGTAGAACGTGGAGGTCTTGCCCTCCGGCACGATCGGCGGATCGCCCCGGCGCTGCGCTTGGATCCACGTCAGCAACGCGATGTACTCCACCTGATCCGGATCGGCCATCGCCGCACGTTTGGCGAAGCTCTCGGCCTGCGCGAGATCGTTCTTCTTGAGCAACACCTCGGCCTTCTGGAACTCGATCGCGGCGTCGACGACGCGCTGGACCTGAGCGGCCTCCTCGTCCACGGCGCCCCCCCCCGACGCGAGCTCCTTGTCGTACTCGAAGCGCTTCGAGGGGTCGCTCAAGGTCTGGTACGCCTCGTTGAACTTGGCGAAGAGCGACGACACCACCGGCTTCAGATCCGCGATCTCCGCAGGCAGACGGTCGGGGTGCCAAGCCTTGGCCACCTTGAAGTACGCGGCTTGGATCTGCGCGTCCTTCGCGTCCTGCCCGAGCTCGAGCATCTCGTAGAAATTTTCTTTCCCGATACGCGACGCCTTGAGCTCGATCTCCTGCCAGCGATGCTTGTGGTCCATGCTGAGGTGAGCGGGTGGCGGTCGGGGCGCTGCCGAGAGGGCACCAGGTGCCGCCCCCGCTCCCGGGCTCGAGGGCGCCGCTGCTGGGGGGCGGGCGCCGGCCGCGGCAAACGGTGCCGGCGCGCCGCCGAGGGGCGGTGGCGCGCTGAACAGGTTGGCTTGCGGCAAGGAAGCGAATTGGCTGTGCTGCACCTGCTGTTGCCGCAGCTGCTCGGCCGCGTGCTCCTGCTGCAGTTGCTGCTGGCGCATCTGCTCGGCCATCAACTGCTGTTGCCGCAGCTGCTCCTGCTGCATCTGTTGCTGGCGCATCTGCTCGGCCATCAGCTGTTGTTGCCGCAGTTGCTCCTGCTCGTGCTGCTGGCGCATCTGCTCGGCCATCAGCTGTTGTTGCCGCAGCTGCTCCTGGTGCATCTGCTGCTGGCGCATCTGCTCGGCCATCAGCTGCTGCTGCCGCAGCTGCTCCTGCTCGTGCTGCTGACGCATCTGCTCGCGTCGCTGATGCTCCTGGTACGCCACCTGTTGCGCGTGGATCTGCTCCGGGGAGAGCGCAGGGATGCTCGCACCGATGAGCGACGCCGTCTGGGCCGGTGCCATGACCAGCGTGCCGCCGACGGGCTCGTCGTGCACGTGCCCGGGCTCGGCCCACTCCGGGGCTGGCGACGGCTCCGGTTGCGCCCACGCTTGAGGCCCCGGAGCGTAGGCCGGCGGGGGCGGCTGCATGGGCGGCGGCGCTGGCTCGGCGTAGGCCACCTCGGCGGGCCGTGGGGACGGCGGTGCTTGGAGCGCCATGGCGGGCGCAGGGGAGCGCGGGGACTCGGGCGCAGGCGTCATGGCACGTTCACGACCCTCACCGCTCGGCTCCGCCTCGCGGATGGCGACGGGTCCGGGCTCCACGACACCCGAGCGTCGGATGCGGTCGCGCATCGTCACCCCCACGGGCGGCCGCCCAGCCTTGCCGAGATCCAGATGGCGCGTGATCGCGAGGGCGTACAGCGTTTGCTTGACGACGCGCTCCTGGGCGACGCCCGCAGCCAGCACTTCCTCGTAGCTCATCTTCTTGATGCGCAGCAGATCCGTGACCGACGCCTCATCCTTGCGCAGCTCGAAGCGCTTGAGCTCGGCGTCGATGTGCAGCGCGATCGGGCGCTGCCCGAGCTTGTTCAGCGTGGCGTCCACCAGCGGATCGTCGCTGCGCAGCCTCACGCCGGTCATGATGATGGCGAGAGGCTCCACCGGCGTGAGCTCTGGACCGCCGTAGTTGGCGAGCAAGTTGTGGTCTGCGTAAAACGCGTACCGCGTCTCCGATGGCAGATCGAACAGGAAGATCAGCTTCTGGACCAGCTGCTTGGTGAGCGCTTTGATGATCGTGCCGCCGTCCACCAAGCCCTTGGAGACCAAGTAGCGGCCGTGGAGCTGCCGTTTCTTCGACACCTCCATCAAGCTCTGGCGCAACGAGGCTTCGTCCAGCGCGCCCATCTCCACCAACACGCGGTCGAGTGGGGCCACCATGCCGCCCGTGCGGATCTTGCACGGCACCCCCTTCTCGAAATAGAGGCCGTGGTTCTGGTTGTCTGGTGTCTGGAACAGCGCCGTTCCCGTGAGCCGCTGGTCCAACATGTACACCATGAGGTGCACCAACGGCGTCTTGACCAAGGTCCCTTCGGCCGTTGGAGCCGGGGGCTCCGAGGCCGCGGGAGCAGGCGCCGCCGCGGGCGGCGGCGGGCTCGGCGCAGGCGCGACGGCGCCGGGCGCGGGAGTCCGAACGCGCACGGGCGGCGGGGCCGAAGCCTGGGGAGGCGGCGCGGAGGGAGCGCGAGGTGGTGGTGGCTGCAGCGCCGAGCCTGCGCCCCACGCCACGGCGCGCGTGGCGCCATCGTCGTCGTGCCCAGCGTCGGTGGCTTCTTCCAGGTCCGGGTAGGGCGGCGCGTAGGAGCCCTGCTGCGCCGCCTGCGCGTACGCTGCATGGGGATCTTGGTAGCCCTGCGCAGGCGGGTAGCCGGCCGGCGGGTACCCCTGCGGGTACCCCTGCGGCGGCGCGACCTGGGGGTGCACGCCGCTCGGCCGAGCGGGTTGCACCGGCGGGGCGTGGGCCGGCGGTGCGAACGCATCAGCGCTGGGGTACTGCCCATAGTCGGGCGCCGCTTGCGCGTAGGCCTGCTGCTGCGGCGGTGAGTACTGTGCTTGCGCTTGGGGTACGGCAGAGGGGTGCTGCTGCCCCCAAGCGTTCGGCGGAGGACTGGGTGCGCTCGGCTGGTGAGGCGGCGCTGGCCGCGCGGCAGCGCTCATGCCCGAGGGCGTGAACGAAGATTGCTGCGACGGGTTGGTGCCGCTCTGACTCAACCCCGATTGTGCGCTCTTCTGCTCGTGCACACCGCTCGAGCGCACGGCCGAGGCGCGCGCCGCGCGCGCTTGAGCCTTCGACGCGTCGTCTGCCGGGGAAATGATGCGCGCGATCTGTTTGCGCGGATCCTGTGGTCCGAGCGTGGACAGGTCGGCGTCGACCGGCTGCGGCAACGGTCGACCGTTGGCGTCGAACATCACACGCACGCGGGGCAGGCTGTACAACGACGGGTGGCTGGGCGTCGACAGCACCAGCGCCATCTCCCCCGAGCTCAGCTGCACCAACGTGCCCATGGGGAACACCCCCAACGCCGCGATGAGCAACCGGATCACGGTGTGGTCAGCGGCGTCCGTCGCCTCGCCTTCGAGCTGAGCGATCGCGTCTTCGGCGGAGATGGGCTCGGCGCCCGGGGCCGGCGTCAACAGATCGTTGAAGCGACGGGCGGTGGCGACGATGCGGGACTGCAGCGTTGCGGGGCGCATCCCGCGGTAGACTGGCCCGAGCTGTCGCGCACGGCGGACCCAATGCGCCTCGTAGGTCAGCACCGTGCGCATGACCGTGGGCTCGTTCACGTGCCCGAGGGCCGTCATCACCGCCGCCGTGGCGGCGGGGGCTTCCAGCTCTTGCGCTTCGCTCAGCCGCGGGACGATCGTCGGGGGGTTGGGCCCAACCGTGCCGGTCAAGCGCGGGCGCGCAGTGTCGAACAGCAGCGCCGCCATGCCGACGCGTGCGAGCACGACGATGTCGTCGGTGAGTTGGCGCGCGACCGAGACGGTGAGGATCGCGGTGTTCACCGCTCTCCCTGCCTCATCCTGGTTGGCGTTGCGCGCCGAGGTGACGCCCAGGAACGAGGGCGTGTCGCCACGCGACAGATCCACGAGCATCTGCGCGATTCGCTTCACTCGTTGCGGCAGGTCGTAGCGACCCTTCTGCAGCTGCTCGAAGAAGCGCCGCATGATCACGATCGCGGAGGCGTACATGCGCACGACCGCTTGGCGCTCGTCCAAGTGCTCGACCGTGGCGCCCCTGCGCAGAGCGCTGTCCGAGACTGCGCGCAGGCGGACGCGCGCAGACGGCTTCTCCAGGTTGGTCGGCTTGCCAGTCCGGTGCGCGTCGGCGATCGCGGCGACCAACGCGAACAAGTCTTGGCTCGTCACGTTGCGCGCGATGGCGAGCTCGGAGTAGCCGTACTTCTTCAAGATCTCGCCGAGCTCGACGGCGCCCTCGTACACCTGGCGGTTGGCCTTCAGCAACTGGCCGCCGACGAAGATCGAGCCGAACGCGAACAACAGCGAGACGTTCTGATCGGTGCGCGCGCCGTAGTCGTTGATGATGTGCGCCGCGTCCTCGACTTGCCGCACCACGGCTTGGTTGTCGAGCGAGTGCAGCGTGGCCTGTTTGACCAAACGAAAGATGGCCTGAACCACGGTGGCGCCCAGGTCCCGCGCCTGCACGCGACGAACGTTCTCGCCGACGTTCTCCGTGATGACGTCGAGGCGGGGCGCTTGTGCCGTCACTGCACGACCTCACCGTTCGGGGAGACGCGCAAGCCGAGCCTCCCGGCGATCGCATCTGCCGCGGCCAGCGCCGCTTCGCGGAGCGGCGCGGTGTTCCACCAGCGCCGCTTCGCGGCTTGGAGCACCGCCTCGAGCGCCTCGCGGTGTTGTGCGTGGACGCCGAGCAACTCGGCGCAGAGCGCGCGGGTCTCTTCGAGCGCCTCGTCCACCAAGAGGCCGTGTTTCTGCACGATTTCCATGGCGAGCTGCTCGCCGCGCTGGGGGTTCAGCGCGTACAACGCGGTAAAAAGCTCGCGTCGTTCGCCGACAGGCATCTGGTTGAAGGAGGGGTCCTGCACGCGCTTGACCAACAGCGGCCCCGCCGCCCTGACCTGATGGTAAGCCATCGCTCGGAGCGCCGCTTGTCGAAGCTCCGGCGACGGATGCTCGGCCAACTTGCCGAGCTCGTCCTTCAGCTGCTCGGGGGACTGCGCCAAATAGGCGATCGCCTCGCACTTCATGGTGGGGTTCGGCATCGCGGCGATGCGCTTGAGCGCATCCCACCCGCCGGGCGATTGGATCGACGCCAGCAGGCGCAGCAGCGGGCGCGCCGTCTCGATCGACATGTTCGGGATGCGTTCGGCGATCTCGTTCTCACGACCCGCCATGGTGCGCTGCAAGAATTGGAACAACACGCCACGCAGGCGCTCGTGCTGCACCTGATCCAGCACCGCGACGATCGGGTTGACGTGCTCGGCGCCCAAGTCGTTGAACACCTGCGCCAAGCGCTGCGCCAACCAATCCAGATCCGCGGCGGGCCCAGTCGCCGCGGTGGGCCCTTGCATCAAGGCATTTTGTGTCGAACGGATGGCCTCGACGATCAGCAGCCGGGTGGTCTCGGGCGTGAACATCGCGCGCGTGAGCGCTGGCCCGACCACGCGCGGATCGACGCCGTACACACGCTTGTGGGCCAGCGACATATCGACGCAACGACGAAGCGCGTCGTACATGGGGAACAGCACGTCGAAGCGGCGCGAGAGCACCAAATCTCGGGCGCTCGAGTCGAGCGGCTCGGCCACCAGCTGCTGGTCCTTCCGCGCGACCGTGTCGATGAACGCCTCCGCGAGCACCTCGACGAAGCGCTCGCTCCAGCGCTCCGGGTTGGTCTCGAGCTGCGCCGCGACGGCCTTCTTGGCCACGGCGTCGATGGCCAGCACTTTGGCCGAGGCTCGCGCGGCTTCGTTGACCTGCCCGTCCACTTGGACGTTCATGGCCGCCGCCTCGGCGCGGTTCGCGCGCTCGTCGGTGGCGCGGCGCGCCATCCCTTCGAGCTGGTCGGCCTCCTCGTAGAACGCCTCGCGGTCCGCCGCGTCTCCCTCTGCGAAGACGTTGATCGCGTCGTAGCGAATGTGGAGCAGCTGCCGCTCCCACAGGGCGGTGGCGACGTCGTCCTCGGGCGTGAGGTCGCGGTACGGATCGATCATCAACACTTCACAGAAGCCACGCACCTCTTGTTCGGTGACGCCGGGCTGGATGCGGAAGCTGCGGATACCGGCCGCAAAGAGGTGGTAGGGCACCGTATCGAACGGCGCAGATGGCTCCCACACCGTCTGCTTGCGGTGCTGAAACGAATAGGGCAAGAGGCCCCAGTACACGGCCCGCGAGTCTTCGTTCAGCGCCTCGACCAACGCTTGGTGAGCAGCGCGCAGCTTGTTCTCGCACTCCGGGTGCTGCCAGCCGTACTGGCGGACCGCGGGCAGCAAACGCTCCACGCGCCGAAAGATGTCCACCAGGCGCTGCACGGCCGGATCCGTCTCGAGCGCAGCAGCCTCCTCTTGCGGCTGCGCAGGAGCGGGCGCGGCGGCGGCCGCAGTCGCGACGGCCTGCGCGGCTTGCTGCGCCATGGGTGCGGCCGCAGCGGCTTGAGGCTTGTGGGGTGCAAGCAGGCGCAAGCACTCTTCGCGCATGCCCTTGGCGGACTCGAACCGGTTGCGCGGGTCCCACGCGAGGGCCTTGTCCACGAGGGCGATCATCTCCACGGGGAGATCGGGCGCGACGCGCGCCAGCGAGGGCGCCGGCTGCGTGGCGGCGAGGATGAACGCCTCGTTGTCGCTGCGGCCCTGGTGCAAGCGCTGACCGCTCAGGATCGCGTACAGCGTTGCGCCGATCGAGAAGACGTCCGCTCGGCCGTCGACTCCCTCCGTCAAGCCCATGGCCTGCTCGGGCGCCATGAACGAAGGTGTACCCAGCGCGGTGCCAGCGCGCGTCTTGTCCCCCCCGGCCTCGCGCATGCGAGCGACGCCGAAGTCCAACAGCTTCACCACGTTGTCTTTGGTGATGAAGATGTTGGCGGGTTTGATGTCGCGATGAACGATGCCGACCTGGTGGAACGCCTCGAGCGTGTCGAGCGACTGCTCCGCGACGTACAACGCGTCCGGGATCGGCACCTTGCGACCCATGCGCTTCCACATTTGCTGCAGGGTCTCGCCCTCGAGCAGCTCCATCACCAGGAAGGGCTCGTCCTGCTCGGTGACGTCATCGTCGAGGATCGCCACCCGCCCCGAGTGCTCGACGCGATTGGCCACGTAGCCCTCGCGCAAGAAGCGATCCCGGATGCCGACGTCCCGAGCGAACTCCGAGTGGAGAATCTTGAGCGCCATCCGGGAGCCGTTGCGGTGGGTGCAGGCGAACACCGTCGCCATACCGCCGATGCCGAGCATGGAATCCAGGCGGTACTTGCCCTTGATGGTCTTGCCCAGACGCGCGCGCGCCCGTGACTTCTCATCTTGCCCCGCCACGTCAGCGGAGGGGTTGGAGGCGGGGTTGTCGGCAGCCACGAGGCTGAAAAACGCTATCACCGCCGACTGCCCGGTGTGCGCATTTTTCCACCCGCCTCGTCACCGGGAACGCCCTCGGCCCCCCCGGCGGTCGTCCTTCGCACGGCACCTACCCTGGCCTACAGCTTGTCGTCAGTCCTCGCCGGGTCTGCTACGACCCCGCGCATGGGTCCACTCCGACTGGCGGGCGGCGCGCTGTTGGCGATCACTGCTTGTGGCGGCCGCGACTACGTGCGCAACGAGCGCGAGCCCAACTCCTTGGACACCTCGGCAGATTGGCTCGAGGGTGGTGCCCCGAAGCCCACGGCGACCACGCTGGCGGTCGGACAGCGGCGCCCCGAGGTGTTCCGCAACACGTACTACGACTTTCCAGCAGAAGGCGCGGGCAAGAAGGACGCGAAGGTGTTCGACGCCAACTGCGTGGCCATCGCGGACGTCACGCGCGCGTTCCACGACCAAGTCTGCCTGCAGGGCAGCGGCAAGCTCGCCACGGGCGAGACCATCAGCTTCGCCAAGCGCGACTGCGCCTGCGCGGCGGAATGCCCCAAGAGCGCCCAGAAGATTTGCTTCGAGAAGCTCGATCCCAAGAAGTTTCCGTCCGGCCGCGGCGCGTTGGGCCAAGCGGTGACCCCGCTGCGCACGGTCGCCGTGGACGACTCGATCATCCCCATGGGGTCCAGCCTGTACATCCCCGAGTTCGACGGCATGCCTCGCCCCGAAGGCGGCACGCACGACGGCTGCTTCGTGGCCGAGGATCGAGGAAGCAAGGTGATCGGTGCACACGTGGATATCTTCACCGGCAACCCCACGACGACCACGGCGTGGAACAAGTTGGTGCCCTCGAACACCGGCGTTCGCATCGAGATCGGTTCGCCGCGCTGCAAGCGGTGAGCGCCGCGCCCGTGCTGCCGCGTGGCCGCCGCGAGCAGGATGCGGTAAGCCTGTCCGCGATGGCGAGCGTACTCACAAGCTGGTTCGAGAGCTCGATTCGCGTGGGCGGCGTCATCGGTGTTTCTCTGTTGCTCATCGGTTGTCACGTGACGACGGAGCCTGCGCCCGTGCCCCGGGCGACCGCGAAGGAGCGGGCGGCGAGCCCCCTCCCGGCAGCCTCCGCGAGCGCAGAGCCCAGCGCCGACGCCAACGCTGCCACTCCGGAGGAGCTCGCCGCCGAGCGCCGCGCAGACAAGATCGCGCAACGCTTGCTCGATGGCCAGATCGGCTGGTCGGCCGAACAGCGCGCGTTCGTGGTGGTGACCGCGTTCTCCGAGGAGGGCAATGGCACCGGCACGACCGGCGAGATCCTGTTCGACCCCGACGCCAAGGATCGGAAGAACCAAGAGGAGGCGCTGTGTGATCCAGGTGCGGCCTGCGACGGGGACGAACAAGAGCTGATGATCAGGACCAGCGACTGGCTGCTCGACAACAAGCTGGACCGCGTGGTGCTGGTCGAGCCTGTGGCCTTCAGCAGCGGTCCGGTGTCGTCTGCGGAGCTCGGCGCGATCGGCGGCAAGCTCACCTGGGTCAAGGACCACTTGGACCTAGCTCGGCCCAAACAAGCCCCCAAGAGTCTGCCCAAGTTCACCAGCGATCCGGAGTGGACTGCCAAGCCGATCGCCGCATCCGCCTCGCCGGATGGGCAGCTGCTGGTCGTGCTTTTCGACATGGATCCGGGGAAGAACTACGCGACCGGCTTCAATGCCTTCGTGGAAGCGCGCGTGTACAAGACGCCCTGAGGAGCAGCGCGCCAACCAGCACGTCAGGGCCGGTGCACGAAGCGCTCGCGGTACGCGCGCTCGAGCGCCTCGCGGTGCTCCGGCGCGGCGATGCTGATCAGCAATCGGGCGCGCTCCTGCAAACCCTTGCCGTAGAGATTCACCGCGCCGTGTTCGGTGACCACGTGGTGCACGTGGCCGCGCGTCGTGACTACGCCCGCGCCCGGATTCAGCATCGCGGCGATGCGTGAGGTACCTTTGCTGGTCACCGAGGGCAGCGCGATGATCGGCTTGCCTCCGGGAGAGAGCGCTGCGCCGCGCATGAAGTCCATCTGCCCGCCGATGCCAGAGAACTGCAGCGTACCGAGGGAGTCGGCGCACACTTGCCCGGTGAGGTCGATCTGCAGCGCGCTGTTGATCGCCACCACCTTCTGGTTCTTGCGAATGACGGAGGTGTCGTTGACCCAGGCCACGTCGCGCAGCGCCACGAACGGGTTGTCGTCGACGAAGTCGTACACCCTGCGAGTGCCGAGCACGAACGTGCTCACGATCTTGCCGGGCTCGACCTTCTTGTGCGCATTGGTCACCACCCCCTTCTCGATCAGCTCCACGACGCCGTCGGAGAACATTTCGGTGTGGATGCCCAAGCCCCGGTGGCCTCCGAGAAACCGCAGCACGGCGTCGGGGATGCCGCCGATCCCCATCTGCAGCGTGGACCCATCTTCGATCAGATCGGCGACCGTTTTGCCGATGGCGATCGTGGCTGCGTCCATGTTCTTCGCGTAGCTCACCTCGGGCAGCTCGCGCGCTTCTTCGAACGCGAAGTGGATGCGCGAGACGTGCACGTGGCTGTCGCCCAGGGTGCGCGGCATGCGCGGGTTGATCTGGGCGATGACCAGGCGACTCGTCTCCACGGCCGCGAGCGCCGCGTCGACGGAGGTGCCGAGCGAGCAGTAGCCGTGCCGATCCGGCGGAGACACCTGCAGCAGCGCGACGTCGAGCGGCAGCACCTTCTGGCGGAACAGTCCCGGGATCTCGCTCAGGAACACCGGCGTGTAGTCGCCGTTGGCCTGGTCCACCCAGGCGCGCACGTTGGCGGAGACGAACAGCGAGTTGAGCGAGAAATGCTCGCGCACGTTGGGGCGATCCCAGGCGATCTCCCCCAGCGTACTGATGGCGCACAGCTCGATCCCGCGGATCTCGCCGGCCCGATCGAGCAGGGCCCCGAGCAGCGAGGTGGGGGTCGCCGCGCTGCCATGCACGAACACTCGTTGGTTGCTACCGACGTGCCGGACCGCTTGCGCGGCGCTCTTCTCCATCAACATGGTGGCGCAGCTTAACCCGCTTCTCGTTCCCCTCAGAAGCTCGCCGAAGCGGCCGTTACTTGCCGACCGCGGGCTCGCCCGTCGCGTCGATGGCGAGGCCGCCCAGGTCCAAGTGACCGAGGTCGCGGGCCAGCAACCGTTCCATGCGCTGCATGATGCCGGGCAGCGCGGCGAGGGCCTGGTCTCCGCTCGACTCCAGCATCAGGCGCACGTCTTTGTGCGCCATCGAGAGCTCGAAGCTGGCAGGCAAGAACTCGCCCTTGGCCATGCGCGCACCGCGCGCGGAGAAGATCGCGCTCACGTTCAGCTTGGAGAACAGCCCGAGCGCAGCGTCCGCCGTCACGCCGTTGGCTTTCGCCAGCGCGAAGACGTCACTCAAGCCGGCTGTCATCGAGATGATCATGACGTTGCCGAAGAGCTTGTAGGTCGCCGCGAGATCACCGCGATCGCCGAGATCGATCAGCTCACCGGTCATCTCCGAGAGCGCTGCACGAACGCGCGCCCGCAGCCAAGCGGGGCCGGCCAAGAGCATGATTCCTTTGCGCTCCCGGCACATCGCCGGAGACATGAACACCGGCGCGTGGACGAAGGCCACCTGCTCTCGCTGGAGGCGCTCGACCCGCGCTCGGGTGCCTGTCGTGGAGGTGGTCGTGTGGTCGATCACGATCGCGTCCGGGGCCAGCGCCGAGGCGGCGAGCAGCTCGCCCAAGACACTGTCCACGGCGACGTCGTCGCTCAGGGCCAGGTGCACGCGCTCCGCCCCCGCCACCGCCGCCGCCGCCGACTCGGCGACGGTCGCGCCGAGGCCGCCGAGGCGAGCGGCCTTCTCGCGCGAGCGGTTCCACACCACGAGGGGCACCCCGCGCTCGAGCCAGGCCTCGGCGAAGCCGCTACCGATCATCCCAGCGCCCAGCAGCGCCACCACGTTGGACATGGCAGGGTCCTACTACGGAAGCCCCGGTACGTTGAGCACGGCGCGATACAATCCGGTGCGCGCGGTGATGAACAGGGTGCGCCGGTCGCTGCCGCCGAACGTGCAGTTGGCGGGCTGCTCGGGCACCGCGAGCGTGCCCCACGCGGTCCCGTCGGGACGGTACACCTCCACGCCGGCCGAGGTCGTCAGGTACAGGTTGCCGGCGTCGTCCACCGCCATGCCGTCCGACGGGTCGGCATCGATCAGCAAGGAACGCGGCCCTGTCGAGCCATCGCTCGCGACGTCGTACTGGTAGAGGCCCCCGTCCTGGGAGTCGCTCACGTACAGCTTGGTCTCGTCGGGAGAGAGCGCGATGCCGTTGGGCTGGCCGTACTCGTCGCCGACCAAGTGCACGGTCCCTCCTGCGTCCACCCGATACACCCCGCGCCACGGGATCTCCGGCGGGCCGGTGAGCCCGTAGGTCGGGTCCGTGAAGTACACCTGACCATCGCCGCGCACCACGGCGTCGTTGGGGGAGTTGAAGCTCATGCTCATGTACGCATCGGCCACCGTGATCGGCGCGGGCGAGCCCGCCGCGGAGCGAGACACGCGGCGTCCGCTGTGCTCACACATCACGATGTCGCCGTTGGGTGCGAGCGCGTTGCCGTTGGTGTTGCCCGATGGCTCGCGCCACACGGAGATCTGATCGCTGCCTGGGTTCAGCTCGTGGATGCGGCTGTTCGGAATGTCGCTGAAGCGCAACACGCCCAGCGCAGGCAGCCAGACGGTGCCCTCCGTGAACGAGAACCCGCCTTGAACCAACTCGACAGGAGCCGTCCCCAAGAGCGGGTCGACACCCACAAAGCTGCCGCCGGAGCCCCCACCGCCTGCTTGCGCCCCACCGCCGCCGGCGCCGCCGACCTCGGCCAGCCCGCCCATGCCGCCAGAGGCGGGTCCGCTCGAGGTCGCGCCTCCGTCCGCCCCGCCGCCCCCGGAAGCTCCCGCTCCGTCGTCGCCGCAGGCACAAGCCGCCGCGATCGCGCAGCCCGCCAGACCGAGAAACGCCATCCGCATGAGCCCAAGCTACCAGCTCAGTGCACGCTTCGGACGCGGCTCGAGATCAACTCTGCGAGCGCGCGCGAATCCGCGCTGAGGTGGAGACCATGCGCGGTCGGCGTGGGCCCCCACCCGAGCGCGAGGCCGCTGCGTTGCAACGTGGGCTCTCCGCGAGGCCTTGCGGTCGAGAGCGCTCGCACGACATCCACGAAGCCCACGCACGAAAGCTCGTCCGGCAGCGCGCGCACGGCCGCTGCGACCTCGCCGATGCCCGCGAGCGTCGGCGGTCCGTCCTCTGGCTCGACGCCGAGCGCCTTGCCGAGCGCGGTGACCACGTCCGCGCCCGCCGCGAGCGCCAAGCGGTTGCCCGAAACACGCAGCACCACCGAGGCGACGCGCGTGCGTTTGGGCTCCTCGGTGCCCTGGCGCTCGACCCGCTCCAGGTGCAGCCAGGTGACGGCGCCGATCCGCGTGAGCACCGAGCTCTTGCCGCGCAGCTCGACCCCCAACCTGGTGGCAATGCCCTCCCGTGTGGTCGCGACCAACGCGTCGAGCGCCTTCTGCGCGCCGTCCTCGTCCTCGAGGTCCATGCTGCCATACAGGAGCAGGCCGTTCGTGCCGCGCTCCGCGAAGGCGCGCGTCCAGGGGCCACGCGCGGCCGAGAGCGCCGCCAGCTCACCGACAAGCTCCAGCCGCTGCGAGTCGGTCGGCAGGAGGAAGCCTAGAGCGCGCTCCGCGGCGGCGGAGCGCTGCAACGTCGCGGACTGAAAGCACACGCCCAACGTGGCGTCGCGATGACCTTCGAGCAGCTTGGAAATGCCCCCGGACCGAGCGAGCAGCGCCGCTCCGCCCAGCTCGAGCACGGGCAGCGACAGCGACACCTGGGCGCGTTCGTCCCCGATGCTCGCGGACACGGGCAGCTCGGCGCTCGCGACGGCTCGGCGGTCCGCGCTCCAATCCGGCAGCAGCGTCTGCAGCAGCTCGCGCGTAGCCGGCTCGATCCGCGCCAAGGTCGCTTCCACCAGCCGCAGCGCGGCGCTGCCGCTCACCGCACCCGTCAGCTTCCCGCCGTGATCTGCCTGGAACAGGGTCGCGCGCGGATCAGCGACGAACAGCGCGGCGCGCTGCAGCACTGCCAGGGAAGGAGCGCACACCAGAAATGGCCCGGAGAGCGCGAGCGGCGGCGCGCCCCCCGAGAGCGAGTGCAAGAAGTCCGTCGCACCCACCCGCTCAGCCCGAAATCGAGGCGCGGAACCGCTGGTCGCCAGCGTGAGCAGCAAATCCGGAGAGCGCAACGGGAGCGCGAGCAACCATTCGACGGCGTCCTGGTCGCCGGGCAGCAGCAGGCCGCGCGCCGCCGCGCCGCTGTCGAACGCGTCAGCCGCCGACAGCGGCAAACCGACCAGAACGCTCGCGCTCGCGGTCCACGATCGAGCGGTCAAGCCGGGCACTCGATGGCGCTCCTTGAGCGTTCGGTGCAGAGCTTCGAGATCAGGCACGATCGACCACGCCAGCCACTCCGGTGGAGGCGGCGGCGGCGATGCCGACGGCGCGCTGCTCGGGGCGGAGGGTGCGGAGTCCTCGCAGGCCGCGAAGGGAGCCGCGGCCCAGGTGCCGAGCAAGCGCGCAAGGAAGGTGCGTCGTCGCGTCACGAAGGCCGTTGCGCTAAAGGTACCAACAAGTGTTGCTCTCGCACCGAGCGCCGTTCGTTGCCCTCACACTTTGGGGCTGCGCTGCCGCGCCGCCGCCGCCGGCGCCTCCGTCCGACGCGGCCCTCGCCGTCCCGGCGGCGCCCGGAAGCTCCGCGCCCGAGGTGGCGGTGCCCCCTACCGCAGCGCCGGCAGCGCCGATGCCGCCCTACGCCTCGCGCACCCCCGCCCTAGCCCGCTTCCACGCAGCGCTGAACGGGCTCGAGCGCAAGACGCGCAAAGAACACGTTCGCGCGCTGTGGCTGGGGGACTCGCACGGGCAGGCGGACTTCTGGTCTGGGCAGCTGCGCAAGCGACTTCAAGCCAAGTTCGGCGACGGAGGGCCGGGCTTCCTGCACCTGGGCTACAAGAACTACCGCCACGACGGGATCAAGCTCGACATCCAAGGCAAATGGCGGATGCGACCCAAGAAGCCCGTCGATCCGAGGCCACAGGGCGACGGTATCTACGGGCTCGGCGGACTGATGATGAGCGGCTACGCCGACACGCCGAGGGTCGACCTCGTGGTCAGCGAACCGCTCCCGGGCAAGGCCATGCTGGACCTTTGCTTTCGCACCGTGGAGCCCCAAGACACGTTGGCGTACGCGTTGGCGGAAGCACGAGAGACCACGCTGCCCATCGACGCCGCGCAACACGGCAAGGTGCGGCACCTCGCGCTCGAGGCCGGGGAGAGCGTCCGGCTCCGGGTGCGTCCGATCGGACGCACAGACCTGTGCGGCGTGGTCGTGGAAACGAACGCCCAGAGCCACGCGGGCGTGGTGCTCGACACCTTGGCCATCAACGGCGCCCGCTACGGCACGATGCTCGCTTGGGACGAGCGGGCCTGGATCGAAGAGGTGCGTCGGCGCTCGCCGCAGTTGATCATCCTCGAGCTGGGCACCAACGAAGCGGGCGACGCCAACCCCGCCTACAAGAAGGTCTCCGCGCAAGTGGGCGAGCTGCTCGCGCGCGCGCGCAAGGGCGCGCCCGAGGCCGATTGCGTGGTGATCTCGTCCACCGATCGCGCCGACGCGGAGTCTCGCACGACCCAAATGCACGCGACGCTCGAAGCCGCCGCCCAACGCGAGGGTTGCTTCTGGTTCGACGCGTGGACGCTGCTCGGCGGGGAGGGTGCGTTCGCCAAGCTGCGCGAGGAGCCGGATCCCAAGGTGCAGCCCGACGGCATCCACCTGACCATCAAGGGCTATCGCGCGCTCGGAGACGCCATGTTCGACGCGATTCTGGCCGGTTACTGACGCCGCATCACAGGGGCAGGACCGGCACTCCCATGGCGCGCGCGACACCATCTCGGTAGCTCAGCCAGCGGGTGCGCGCCTCGACCATGCGCTGGACGACACGGTCGGCCAGCACCTCGTCCCGCACGTGGTCGAGCACGCCCGCCCACGCGTCGGTGCGGTGATCGCCCTCGACCGCTCGGTGCGCGCGGACCAGCAACATCTTGTCGGGTGGGCAGCCGTAGTGCTTCACCAGCGGGTGCTGAGCCAGGTGCTGCTCGAGGGGGGGCAGCTGGCGCGTTCCCGCCATCTCCGCGCGCTCGTGCACGCTGCCCTCCACGAAGATGGTGAGCACCGCGGCGCCGAGCACCCAGGGCTGTTCCACGCTGACCTCGTCGAGGAACGCTCTGTACGCCAGCGCCTCGACCTCCAGCTCCGGGGCCGCGTCCTCGATCTCGGCGCGGCGGAAGCCCAAACCTTCCATCATGACCAGGAACAGCTCAGGGTGAGGCGAGCCGAACGACAGCTTACCGGTCTGCTCCTCGTAGATGTTCGCCGCGAGCGCCTGTCGCACGTCGGACGGCGGACCGAGGCCCAGAACGCGAGCGAGCAACACCGGAAAGTCGCGCACATAGGTGTGAAATTCGTGCCGAAAATGCGCCAGGAGCTGGGCGCGGGTCAGACCCGGCTGGGTCAGGTGCACGAATGCGCCGTGATGCTTCTGGTCCATGACCGAGAGCAGCTGCTCTCGAAGGTCGACGCGCAGCGTTGGGCTCACCGGCGCAGTGTTCATTTGGGGCCTCCACGGGGGCAAGTTTCGCCCCGCAAAAAAAAACCTCTGACCCCTGTCCTCGGCTGCTCCCTGCGCGCGACTTGCTCTCCATGAAAGAGCCGTCGGCAACCGAAGCCCTCCCCGAACCCCGAACCTCCGAGCCAGAGGACGCTCCGTGCCCGCTCGCGCAGCTGGCCGAGCTGGCTGTCGGTGATGCGCCACCCGCGGTGGAGGTCGCCGCATGCACCATCGAGCAGCACCCCACTCTACAAGGGCGGATCCGCGTGCTGACGCGCGGCCGGGCGCTGTGGGTCCCCTGCCTCGCCCACGTGCGACCGCAGCGAGGCGACCGCGTGCTGCTGCTGCGCTCGCCCGAAGAAGTCGAGCCCATCGTGATCGGAGTGGTCGATGGCCTCCGCCCGCGGCGAGCCGCCCCGGCAGAGCTGCACACCCGGCGCGTGAGAGATGACGAGTGCTTGCGCATCGAGGCGGCCGACGGGAGCCCGCTGCTCGAGCTGCGCGGCGACGGCCACAGCAGCGTCTTGCGCATCCTCTCGCGCGACGTCCGCCTCGAAGCCGCCGGGCACCTGGAGCTCGAGGCCGAGTCGGTCTCGATCCGCGCGCACACGGGCCCTGTCCACATCAGCTCGAGCGAGGACGTGACGGTCCAAGGCGAGCACATCCACCTGAACTGATCCGAACCTGGAGTAGACCCATGTTTCGTTCCGAGTCGTTCTTCTTTGCGTGGGAGGGGGCCCAAGGGCCCAGCGGCCCCTGGCGACATTTGCTCGTGCTCGAGGCTCGCGGCAGCGAGGCCATCAGCCGAGACTACGAGTACGAGATCGAGCTTGGCCTGGCCGACGATGCGCCCCCGGTGGCGTTGGCAGACCTGCTCGCCTCGCGCGCCACGTTGCGCATCCACACCGAGAGCACCCCCGCGATCCGGCTGGTGCACGGGCTGATCAGCGAGGTCGAGGAGCTGGAGGTGGAGCAGGGCCATCGCTACCGGGTCAAGCTCACGCCACCGTGGAGCCTCGCACGGATGATGAAGAAATCACGGGTGTTCGTCGACAAGACGCTCGGGCAGATCATCGAGACCACACTGCAGCAGCGCCGGCGCGGCGCGGCGCTCGCGGCCAGCAGCGACACGCGCGAGGAGGTGTCCGAGGCGAGCGAGTCCTATGCGGGCTTCCGCGCAACGTACGCCTTGCGCATCTTCGACTGGTTACGCCTGAGCGACGCGCAGGCGCGGCCCTACTGCGTGCAATACGCCGAGTCGGACGTAGACTTCGTCTGTCGTCTCTTGGAGGAGGAGGGCATCGCCCATCACTTCGAGCACACCGCCGAGGAGTGTGTGCTGGTGCTCTCCGATCGCGACGCGAGCCGCAGGGTCCTCGCCGATCTCGTGCTCGCCCCCAAAACGCTGCACCAAGACGTGCGCGAGCTTCGCCTCGGTGGACGCGCACGCCCACAACGCGTGGCTGTCGACGACTTCGACTGGCGCAAGCCCGAGCTCGACCTGTACGCGGAGTCGAGCTTCCCCGTGGACGAGGTGGTGACCATCGAGGAGCCAGGCCGCTACGGCCACTCCCCCGAGCTCGGCCAGAAGCTCGCCGAGATCCGCAGCGAACGCCACGACACGGAGCGCACCTTCGCTTCGTTCACCAGCGGATCGCGCGCGCTGGCAGCCGGCACGCTGGTCACCGTCGACCACCCCAACGAGACCCTCTCGGGCGTGTTCCTGGTCGACGAGCTCAACGTCACGATGCGCCAGCGCCAGAGCTTCGGCCAAGCGGACGCCGAGCCCACGTACAGCGCCCGGGTGGTGGCCGCGCGGTCCGGCACGAAAGGGACGCCGGCAGACGGCCTCTCGAGCCACTACCGCCCGTCGCGCCGCACGCCGAGGCCCAGGATCGCGGGCACACAAACGGCCATCGTGACCAGCGAGCCCGGACAAGAACAGGAGATCAACGTCGGTGGCGAAGCCGAGCTCGGCTGCGTGCGGCTTGCGTTCCATTGGGATCGCGACGCCGAGCGTCTCAGCCGCGAACCCTCTTCCTGTTGGGTGCGCGTCAGCCAGATGTTCGCGGGCGGTCGCGGTCACGGGGCCATGTTTCACCCGCGCGTCGGAGACGAGGTCGTCGTCGACTTCTTGGAGGGCGATCCGGACCGGCCGCTGGTGGTCGGACGCGTCTACAACGGCAAGAACCTCGCGCCCGAGAACGCGACCCACCGGCCGACGTACAGCTGCATCAAGTCGATGAGCAGCCCCTACGACGGCAACTTCAACATGATCGCCTTCGATGACCTGCAAGGCGAAGAGAAGTTCATCGTGCACGTGGCCAAGGATTACATCGAGAACGTGCGCCACGACGCGAGCCGCTTCGTCGCGAACTTCGACAGGGTGGAGGTCAAGGGCGACCAAGAGACACTCATCCACGGCAACCAGAGGTTCACGGTCCTGGCCGGCGAGGACATGACGCTCGTTGGTCACCACCACCTGACGGTGCGGGGGCCGCAGCAGATCTTCGTCGACGGCAGCCAGAGCGAAGGCGTCACGGGCGGCTCGGTGCGCAGCGTGACGGGGGGCCAAGTGGAGACCATCGGTGGCAGCGAGACTATCTCCGTGGGCGCGATCGCCGTGCACGCCAGCGCCGCGATGCAGGTCGAGCAAGCCCCCAACCTGTGCCTGTTCGGCAGCGTGATCGTCACCATGGTGGGCGGCGTCGTCATGATCAAGGCCGAGGGGCCGGTCAACGTCTCCGGGGCCAACGTCGACGTGACCGCCTCGAGCTCGGCCAACGTGAAAGCGCCGGCCGTGAACGTGAACGGGGGAGCGGTCAAGGTGGTGGCCGACAAGATCGAGCTGAACTGCTGAGCGTGAGCCGTCACGAGGGTTGACGTGGCGCCTTGCGCGATGGTCCTCTGAGTCTGTCGATGGTGTCGTCCGTCGAGAGCCCTGGCGCGCGTGGCCGCGTGATCGCCGGCAAATACAAGCTCGTCGATCTGATCGGCAGTGGCTCGATGGGGGTCGTGTGGCGCGCGGAGCACCTCTCGCTCGGCGCGCCGGTAGCGCTCAAGCTCATCCACAAGAAGACGGGGCGCGCGCCCGCCAACGAGCTCGCGCGACGCTTCGCGCGAGAGGCACGCGCTGCTGCTGCCGTCCGAGGTCCCCACGTGGCGCAGATCCTCGACCATGGCGTCGACGGAGACGTGCCCTACATCGCGCTCGAGCTGCTCGAAGGCGAGAGCTTGGACATTCGTCTTGCGCGTGAAAGGCGCATCTCCTTTGCCGAGGCCAAACGCTACGTGGCGCACATCGCACGCGCGCTGACGCGTGCCCAAGAGGCCGGGTACATCCACCGCGACCTCAAGCCATCCAATGTGTTCATCGTGCACAACGAGGGCGAGACGAGCGCCAAGGTGCTGGACTTCGGGCTGGCCAAGGCACTCGCGCCCGAGCTTCTGCTGGAAGACTCCGCGCTGACGGAGGTGGGGCAAATCCTCGGTACCCCCACGTACATGAGCCCGGAGCAGATCCGCGGCAAGCCGTTGGACCACCGATCCGATCTGTGGTCGCTCGGCGTGATCGCGTACGAGTGCGTGTGCGGCGCCCTGCCCTTCGACGGCCCCACCGTGCAAGACGTGATGCTGGCCGCTTGCAACGACGCTCCACCCAAACCCTCGCAGTACGACCCGGTGCTCGCGCCCGCCTTCGACGAGTGGTTCGCCAAGGCCGTCGACAAGGACCCGGAGCGCCGCTTCCAGAGCGCCAAGGAGCTGGCGGACGCGCTCGCCCTGGTCGAGGTCGCGGAGTCGGTCGACCTGCCGATCGTGGGTAGCTTTCGCCCTCCTCGGCTGAGCTCTCCGGGGCTCGAGTCGACCTTGATGGCGATGTCCGGGCTCGACGACGACGCCACGGTCGACCTTCGGCCCTCCACCCCTTCCGTGCCGAGCGTGTACGACTCGGCCATCGATCTGGAGGAGCTGACACACTTCTGGGAGGGCGCTAGCCACAGCGCGCTACCCGACGCGGAGAAGCT
Organism: uncultured Polyangiaceae bacterium; assembly: GCA_964641275.1. Classification (GTDB taxonomy): domain Bacteria; phylum Myxococcota_A; class Polyangia; order Polyangiales; family Polyangiaceae; genus Xiheicaenibacterium. The sequence goes on along the minus strand of CAZXMG010000063.1, from coordinate 28,931 downwards.
GACCTTGCGGATCGGAGATCGAGTGTCTCTTCGCGACGGCCAAACCGAGATCGGCCCGCTTTTGATGCTCGAGGTGATCCAGGCCGTGCGCGACGGCCACCTCTCGCTCGAGGTACCGGCGCGGCCGCTCGGCTCGCACGTGTGGTGCGCGCTCAGCATGCTGCGCGTGGTCGGCGACGACGGCCGGGCGCTGGATCTGGCGGAGCTCTCCGGAACCGGACAGCCTCCAGCGCCCCCGGCGGCTCCCGAGACCCAAGCGTTGCCGAGCAGCTGGGGCGCGGGGCACGAGACGCGCTACCGCTGGATCCTGGTGATCGCCCTGTGCGTGGCGCTCGCCACCATCATCATCGTGTTGGCGATGTCGCGCTGAAGGGCCGTGCCCCACGCTTGGGCCAAGCGCCTCAGCCTTTGGCCAGCCACTTCTCCAAGAACGCGCGCTCGGCCGTCCAGCCTGCGCGGATCTCTTTCTCGGCGCTCTGCTCGATCAGCCCACCCACGCCGAAGACCTTCGCCTCGATGCTCACGTCGTCGGTGCGGCGAACCTTGCCGTCGCCTGCGGGCTCGATCCGCACGGTCCCCTGGGTGAACAGCTTGTCCTTCATGGTGCTGGGCACCATGCGCCAGCGGAACTCGTTCTTCTGGCGATCGAAGGTGCCGTGCTCCTCGTACGCAAAGCTGTCCCCGAGCAACTTCTCGACCGGCCCAGGAAGATTCATCTTCGGGGTGATCTTCATGCGGCGCACGGTGTCGGTCTTCTCCAGGATCGCGAACGCGGGGAAGCGCAGCTGATCCAGGTACAGGCCTCTCTGGTACGCGTCGTCCAGAAAGACGCTCCAGAACTTGTCGACGTCGCACGAATAGATGTGGCTCTCGCTCAACCTGCGCATGCGCGAACCATACGGGATTTTTCGCCCTGGTGGGCGCACGTGCTAGGACCGAGGGCATGGCGCGAACGCTGCTCGTTTTGCTCCTCTCGCTGATCGCGCTGCCGCGAGAGGCGCTGGCCAAGCCCCACCGCGCGCACAAGGCGCTCAGGGCCCAACCCAAGAGCTTGGGCAGCCCCGACGACGGCAAGTTGGTCGGTGGCAGGCGGCTCGACTCGAACGCGCACATCCGCTCGGTCGGCGGGCATCGTTACGGCCTGCCCGAGCTGGTGGGCCTGATCGAGCGCGGCGCCGCCAAGGTCGCGAAGCGCTTCCCCGGCTCGGTGCTGACAGTGGGCGATCTCTCGCGCCGTGGGGGCGGCGACGTCGACGGTCACCGCTCGCACGAGAGCGGGCGCGACGTGGACGTCGGCTTCTACCTGCTCAAGGCCGGCAAACCGTTCGTCGCGTCTCGTTTCGTCACCATCCAGGACGATGGGACTGCCGCCAAGCTGCCGAGCGTCCGCTTCGATGACGCGCGGAACTGGGCTTTGGTCGAGGCATGGCTGACGGACCCCGGCGCACAGGTGCTCCAAATCTTCGTGTCGCGCAGCGTGCGCAAGCGGTTGCTCGACCAGGCGGCGCGGGTGAAGGCGCCGGCCGCCGTGCAGCGCAGGGCGACCGAGGTGCTCTTCCAGCCCACGCGAGGGCTTCCACACGACAACCACTTCCACGTGCGCATCGCTTGCCCCAAGGGGCACGGTGACTGCGTGAATTTCGGCAAGGCTGCGCTCCACCGCAACAAGCCCAAGGGCGCGACCACACCGCGCAAGGCCGCTCCTGCCACGCCGGGGGCTCCGAACGCGAAACGCGCCCACGTCTCGGACGGCCCCGTGGACGCGACGCCGGACACGCGCCACGCCTCGCTGGAGGACGCCGCTGGCGACCACGAAGCGCCGGCCCAAGAGCACATCCGAGCAGGGTCGGCCGAGAGCTCGAGCAAGCCGCAGGCGGCCCCGCCACCAGGCAGCATTTTGCCGCCGTGAAGACGAGCGTTTCCACGTAGCTGAGCTAGCCTCAAAGGAGGTTCGCGATCACGTCGATCGCGTCCCTGTCCGAGGAAGGAGGCGTGCAGTTTGCGCTTCAAGGGACGCAGAGCGACCTTGCTCGGCCTCGCTGCGGTGAGCGCCGGCGCCCTGGTCAACCTCGTTCGCCCCGCGCACGGCATCGCCCGCGCGAGCGCGAGGTTCTCGGCGCCGCGCAACACCACCATGCGCGTCGCCGAGGAGCTGGTCTCGGGACGCTGCAGCGCGCTGTTTCACCTTGCCGCCTTCCGTGAGCGACCCGCCGCCAAGGAGGTGCTCGACCTCGGCCACTACAAATCCCTGATCGAGCGCACGTCGTTCGACCCGCTGCTCGATGTCGAGCGTGCCTTCGTCACGTCGAGCTCGCTCGCCGACACCGCTGGCAGCGCGCTGGTGCTCGAGCTCGGGGAGCAGGTCGCGGGCAGCCTCGAACGCGAGCTCCGCAGGGTCGGCGATCCCCTGCGCGCCAGCGGCGACGCCCTCACCGTGTTGACCGAGCTCGACGGAACCCCCTACGCCGTCCGCGCGATCGGCGCGAGCACGTTGGCCTCGATTCCCTGGGCGAAGGGCCCAGATCTCTCGCGCTTCGACGGCTGCCTGGGGCTGCCGCGGGCAGCCGCTCAAGAAGCCTTCACCGTCACCGCGGTCGACCCCGCCGCCACGTTCTCGGCGATTGGGCCTCTGCCCGTGACGTTGTCCGACCTGGTGCTGAACATCTCGTTCGCCGATTGGGGCGCCACGGTCGACATGAGCGCCACCTCGACCTCCGACGAGCAAGCCAAGCGCGACGCCGCCTCGCTCACGGAGCTCGTCAATCGCCTGCTGGAGATCGACTTGGTCCTGTTCGAGGTGAAGGTGCTCGGGCCGCTCAGCTTCGTCGCTCGCGGTCAGCGCGTGGAGCTCAGCGCGGCGGTCGGGCGTGGCCAACTCGAGCTGTTGCTGGCCCTGGCCGCGCTCTGAGTCGCCCCCGAGCCCTCAGTCTTTTGTTTGATCCACGCGCTTGAAGCTGAGGTCGAGCTCCAGCCGGAACGAGCCCTCGAACCGATGTGGCGGCTCGCCGCTCCACTCCGCTGGCGACAACAGGGAGAAATAGGCGCCACCATCCGGGCGGCGGTAAAGGTGGTAGATGTGGCCGGGTCGCTTGACGAAATGACAGGCGGCGCGATGCAGCTCGGCGGACACCCGCGCGCCCTCGAGCAGCTCCTCGGCTTTCTGCTTCAGCTCGCGGATCTGTTGGGCGATGAGCTCGAGCTGCCCGCCCACTACGGCACCGAGCATGCGGTCAGCTTGCTCGATCTCGCGCGCCGCATCGACCAGGTCGAACTTCGGGGCGAGCCGCGACAGCGGGTGGGGTGAGGCATGGGCGGGGACCAGCGGGGCGACCGAAGCGCCTCCTGCCGGGTCGTCGTCGAACGCAGCTCTGGCGGTTCGCATGCCTCACGCTGACACGCCCGGCTTGGGGGGCCAAGGAGGGGTGCTGTGCGACAACCGAGCGGCGCCCTTCGCCCGGCCCTGCGGCAGGGTTCGCCGCTGACTTCCCCCCCCGTTCCGGAGCCTGATAGCCTGCTCTCCGATGGCCCTCACTCCGCAAACATCCGCCGGGAGAAGGCTCGGCAGCTTCGAGCTCGTGAAGGAGGTGAGCGCCAGCAGCGTCGGCGCAACTCACGTTGCGAAGCCAACAGCCGGGACGGCCTTGGTGACGATCACCAAGATCCACCGGCACGTCGCGAAGAGCCCGCAGCTGTGCGACGCCTTCCTGGCCGAGGCCAAAAAAGCGAGCGCCCTCTCGCACGCGAACATCGCACGCGTGCTCGAGAGCGGCACGATCGACGGAGAGCCCTACATCTCGACGGAGCACACGGAGGGAGAGACGTTGGCCAGCTTGCTCCGCAGAGCGGGGCCCGAGGGCTTGCCCGTCGACGTAGCGGCGCGAATCGTGCTGGACATCATCGCCGCAGTGGAAGCGGCACACAGCGCCGAGCCGGCGCTCGGCCACGGCGAGCTCGGGCCTTGGTGCATCCACGTCGGCGGCGACGGCATCACGCGTGTCAGCGGCTTCGCCGTCGATCGCGCGCTCACGCGCTTCGGACTGCACTTCGCCAAGAACCTCGACCGCCTGCCCTACGCCGCTCCCGAGCGGGTGAAGGCGATGAGCCTGACCTTGGGTCCCGCGCCAGCGGCACCAGACCGGCGCTCGGACGCGTTCAGCGTGGCGCTGGTCGCGTGGGAGCTGTTCACGCGGCAACGCCTGTTCGCGTCACGCATGGAGGCCGCCGTCATCCAGAAGGTGCTCGCCGGCGCGATCCCCGATCCCAAGAGTCAACGCGCAGAGATTCCGGAGCTGGTGGCGACCGCGCTCACCAAGTGTCTGACCCGTGACCCCGTCGAGCGGGCCACGCTGAGCGAGCTGGCAAGCGCGATCGAGGCCGGGGAGGTGAGGAGCCACGGCGGCGTCCAAGACTTCGCCTCACAGTTGGTGGAGAAGTCTCAGACGCGACCGGTGTCGAGCGCGAGCTCCACCACTGCCTTCGCGTCGGTGCGCCCGCCTCCGCCGCGGGCAGCCGAAGCCGTCAAGGCCAACGGTCACACGAGCCCGAGCCCGGGCGCCGTCGCCCCCGCCAAGCGCAGCGCCCCGCCACCGCCGCCCAGGGCCGCCACTCGCGCCAAGACGCTGATGGGCTTCTCGCCGCCACCCGTGCCGGCTGACATGAGCAGCTTGCTCGAGGAAGAGACGACGGCGGAGCTTCCGCCGAAGCAGGAAGCTTCCCCCGCACCTCCGCCAGCCCAAGCTGCGAAGCCGGCCGAGCCGGTCACCATCGTGGACGACCCGACCACCCTCGACTCGGTGAACCTGGTCGAGGTGGAGGATGCGGCGCCGGCGCGACCCCCCGCGCGGCGTCCGCCGCCGAAGCCCCGGCAGCACACGCTCATCGGCGTCGAACCGGTCGCGGAGTCCGCCGCGCCCGAGGCCGATCCGCCCGTCGCACCGAGCGAAGAGCTGCGCGAGCAGCCCACCAAGGTCGACACCAACAAGTCCAAGCCGCTCGCGGCTGCTTTCGGGGTCGATCGCCTGGGTCCGGGTGCGATCGTGGGCAACGGAGCGGAGCGCTACCAACTTCTGAACGCCGTCGCACACGGCGGGATGGCGACGGTGTGGGCGGCGCGCCCTGTGGGCACGCGGGGCATCCAGAATCTGTTCGCGGTCAAGACCATCCTCCCGGAGCTGAGCGACGACCCCGACTTCGAGACCATGTTCGTGGACGAGATGCGCGTGGCCTCTCGCATCCACCATCCGAACGTGGCGAAGATCCACAGCGTCGGCGCCGACACCGGGGTGATGTTCATCACCATGGAGTGGGTGGATGGCGAGACCGTGTACGCCGTTCAGCAAGCCGCGCGCACCGCCGGCGGCATCCCCATGAACGTGCTGGTCCGCATGGCCATGGACATGTGCGCGGGCTTGCACGCTGCGCATGAGCTGCGCGACGAGAGCGGCGCGTTGCTCGAGCTCGTCCACCGCGACGTGACGCCCGCCAACGTGATCGTGAGCCGCGCCGGAGTGTCCAAGGTGGTGGACTTCGGGATCGCCAAGTCGAAAGGCCGGCTGCACGTGACTCGCGCCGGCTCGACGGTGAAGGGAAAGACGCCCTACCTCTCGCCCGAGCAGCTGGGCGGTCTCTCGATCGATCGACGCAGCGACCTGTTCTCGTTGGGCGCGCTGCTCTACACGTTGGCGACCGGCGTCCACCCGTTCCGCGGAGACTCGGAGCTCAAGACCATCGAGAACATCGTGCTGAAGGTGGCAGCGCCGCCGCGCTCGATCGTGCCGAGCATCCACCCCGAGTTCGAGAAGCTCGTGCTGCGCCTCTTGGAGAAGGAGCCGAAGAAGCGCTTCGAGTCAGCCGCCGCAGTACAAAAGGAGCTCGAGACGATCGACGCGCTGTTCGATCGCAAAGCAGCCCACAGCGACGTGGCCGATTTCGTCGAGCGAGTCTGCGGCGACGTGTTCGCCGAGCGCGACAAGCAGCTGATCGAAGCGCTGCGCTCGTTCGACCCTGAAGATCCTGCCGTGGCCGCGATGGATGCGGCGAAGGCCGAGGGGCCGGCCGGGTTGCTCGTGAATCCGTTCAGCGATCCTGCTCCACAATCGCCTCTGATTCGCTCGGACGAGGCGAGCACATTCGAGCTGCCCAAACCACCGCCGGTGCCCGCGGACGCAGCGCCTCTGGCCGACAGCACGCGCGCGGACGAGATCGAGGTCGAAAGTCCAGGGCCGGGTCCGCTCGCCGAGGCGGCCACCGAAGGCGCGCACTCCGATGGCGCGGACGCGATCGCACTGGCACCGCCCGAGCCGCTGCCTCGCTTCGAGTCCGAGCCGCCCGCACCGCTCGAACAGCGGTCCATGTCCCCCTGGCTTCGGCTGGTGGTGCTCGTCGTCGTGGGTGTGGTGGTGGGCATCCTCGTCATCGCGTTGATCGAGTCCATGCGCAAGAGCGACGAAACCGCGCCTTCTGCCACGGTGAGCGCTGCTCCCCCGCCAAAGACGGTCGCGCCCGCGCCGCTGCCGGCACCGACGGAGACGGCCTTGGCCAAGCCGCCCGAGCCAGTCGTCACCGCCGAGCCGACGGCGACCGCCACCGCGGAGCCGACCGCGGAGCCGACCGCCGCACCGGCGCCGACGGAGACGGCCAAGCCGCCGGTCACCACTGCGCGCCCACCGGGGACCCTGCCCCGCCCACCGGGAACCGTCATCAAGAAGCCACCGATCAAGAAGCACAACCCAACCGGCATCTGACCCCCAAACCGGGAGTCGCCGGGCGAGAACTGCCACCACCGAGCCGATGCTGTTGATTCACCTCGCGAGAGAGGTGAGGATTGGGGACCGATGCGGAGCGAACGAGCCACTGCGAGCAAGGACAACGACACTGGGATGCTGGGACGAAGCAGGGTGTGGGCGCTCCTGGTAGGCGCCTCCATGCTCTCCGCGACGCCCGCGCTCGCCCAACCCAAGGGCGCGCCTCCACCGAAGGGCCCGCCCGCGGCACAGCCCGCAGGCGCCCCGTCGCCCGACACGGTGAAAAAGGCGACCGACGCGTTCAAGCAAGGGACGTCCCTCTTCCAACAGAAGAAGTTCGCGCTGGCGCTCGATCAATTCCGCACCTCCTACGCCACGGTGCAGAGTCCGAACTCGGCTCTCTACATCGCGCGCTGTTTGGTCGAGATGGGTCAGACGAAGGAGGCGTACGCCCAGTTCAAGAAGGTGATCGCAGAAGCGGACGCGCGCTCCAAGACCGAGCCCAAGTACGCCCCCACACGTGACTCTGCCAAGGCCGAGCTCGATGAGCTCATGGCCAAGGTGGCATCGCTCACGGTCATCGTGTCGGGCGCGCCGGACGGCAGCTCTCTGCGCGTCGGCGGCGCGATTGTGCCCAAGGAGAGCTGGGGCACACCGCTGCCGCAGGACCCTGGCCCCGTCGACGCCGTGCTGGAGGTCCCGGGAAAGCCCCCCGTCACCCAGCGGGTGACCTTGAAGAAGGGCGAGAAGCAGAGCATCACGCTGGCGGCTCCCGTGGATCAGGTGGTCACCCCGCCGCCGCCACCACCCAAGCAGGAGGAGTCGGGGCCCTCGGTCATGCTGCCGCTCGCCATCACCTTCGGCGGCATCGGCGTGATCGGCATGGGCATGTTTGGCGTTGCCGGCGGCATGTCGCTCGGCACGTACTCGGAGCTCGAGGACGGCTGCCCGAGCAATTGCCCCGCCGAGACGATCGACCGGGGCGAGACTGAGCAGATGATCGCCAACATCGGCCTCACCGTGGGGGCGGTCGGTCTGGCGGCGGGAGCCACGTTCCTGATCGTGGAGCTCGCTGGAGGGGGTGGCGGAACCACCGAAGCTCGCGCGATCGATATCGACGTGGGCCCGGGTTACGCAGGGATCCGCGGCGCGTTCTGAGCGCGCCCGTTCGACTGGCTCGCCCGTCGAATCAGAAAGCCATTTCGCTCACCAACGCGCACGTTTTTCGGAGGTCCGAGCTTGCAACCGAACCTGATGACCGACGTGCTCATGCCCATCGCCTTGGGCGTGATCATGCTGGGGCTCGGCCTCAGCCTGACGCTGGACGACTTTCGGCGCGTGGTGGTCTACCCCCGCGCGGTCGTAGTCGGACTCGCCTGCCAGACGTTGCTCCTGCCGCTGGCCTGCTTCGGCGTGGCCAAGGTGTTTGCGTTGCCGCCAGAGCTCGCCGTCGGACTGATGCTCTTGGCCGCTTCGCCAGGGGGTGCCACGGCCAACCTGTACAGCCACCTCGCCAAGGGTGACGTCGCGCTCAACATCACGCTGACAGCTACCAACAGCCTGCTCAGCTTGTTGACGCTGCCCATCATCGTGCAGCTCTCGATGACGCAGTTCTTGGGCGAAGGCCGCGAGATCCCCATGCAGTTCAGCAAGGTCATCCAAGTGTTCGGCATCATCCTCGTGCCGGTCGCGCTGGGGATGCTGCTCCGATACCTGAAGAAGGATCTGGCGCTCAAGCTCGAGAAACCCGTGCGCATTCTGTCGGCGGTGTTCTTGGTCTTGGTCATCGCCGGGGCCATCAAGCAGAACATCAACGACGTGACCGAGTACTTCAAGCTGCTGGCGTTGCCCGCGTTGGTGTTCAACCTGGCCAGCATGGCGGTGGGCTACTACGTGCCCTTGTTCGCGCGCGTCCCACGTCGCCAGGCGATCGCAACCGGCATGGAAATCGGCATCCACAACGGCACGCTGGCCATGTTCATCGCCACCAACGTGCTGGCGAGCAAGGCCATGGCGATGCCGCCCGCGATCTACAGCTTGATCATGTTCTTCACCGCAGCGGCCTTCGGCTGGATGGTCGCGCGCCGCGCCGGCGACGAAGAGCCCGACGCCGTCCGCTGAGTCACGGGCTCGGCAGACCTTCGACGCCGCGCAGGTTCGCGCCGCCGAGCTTGGCTCGGCTGGTGTCCACGCCTTCGAGCTTCGAGCCCTCGAGATCCGCGTCACGGAGATCGGTCCCATCGAGCTTGGCGCGGGCCATGTCGCTGCCCTTCATGCGCGCCCCTCGCAGCGAGGCGCGAGTCAAGTCCGCGGCCTCGAAGTGCGCGCCAGGTGCGAGCAGCTTGGCCGCGTTCGTGTCCACCATTTGCGCATTGTCGAAGCGACCATCGGCAAACTTCGCCATGCGCAGATCGGCTCCGGTCAGGTTGGCTTCGCTGAAGTCGGCCCCATCCGCGCTCACGTTGGAGAAGTCTGCCTTGCTCGCCTCCACCCTCTGAAAGGAGGCCACCTCGATGCTGGCGCGAACGAACTGAGCGGCGCTGAGCTCGGCCCGGTCGAACACGGCGCGATTCAGCTCTGCACGCTCCCAGTTCGAACGCGCAGCCTTGGCGCCGACGCAGCTTGCGTCGCCGAAGCTCGCGCCAACCATGGAGCAGCTTGCCATCGACGCTTCGTCGAACACGACGTTCTCACCGCGGGCCTCCGTGAGGACGGCGGCGTCCAGGATCGCCTCACGAAAGGAGGCCGCGGAGAGCGACGCGCCGCTCATGTCAACGTCGCGCAGGTTCGCTTTGTCGAACACGGCCCCCTCGAGGGACGCCTGCACGAACTTGGCGCGCTCCGCGGTCACCCAGCCGAATCGAGCCCGCTGCGCCTGCGCCGAGTTGAAGCTCGCACCGCCGAGCAACGCGCGCTCGAACACGGCGCCAACCAGGTTCGAACGCGACAGATCTGCCTGCGAGAGGTCAGCCTCGCTCAAATCTGCCCCGGACAGATCCGCTCCCGACAGCTTCGCGCCGCTCATGCGCGAGTTGCGCAGCAAGCTGCCTCTCAGGTTGGCTCCTACCAGCTTGGCGTCGCCGAACACTGCGCCACGCAGATCGAGGTCGCTCAGATCGACGCCGGCCAGATCCATGCCGTACATGGCCGTGCTGGTGCGGACGTTGTCGAGCACGATTTCGCGGATGCCCCGCTCCTGCGGCGCCGGAGCAGGCACCGACGCGGGCGCTGGCGCGGGCGCCTCGATCTCGACCTCGGCCGGCCGACTGTTGGCCGCAGGCGCTTCGGCCTGAAGCACCGCGGCTGGCGCGGCAGAACGCTCGAGCTTCGCCAGCGGGCTCGGCGCGGCGGGCGGCTCCTCGACCAGCGTGGGTGCCGACGCCGGCGGTGGCGGCGCCACTGCAGGTGCTGGCGGAGCAAACTTGGGGGCGGCCACCGCGTGAGGCACCGCCGCTGGAGCGCTGGGACGAGGCGCCGCAAACGGCAGCGGTGACACGGGCGGTGGCCCGGCCGGTCCCGAACTGCTCGGGAAAGGCAGCGCACGAGCGGCGCGCAGCGCTGCCATCGGCACCACGGTCGTGTTGCCGCTCTCGTCGTCATCCTCGTCGTCGACCGCCCGCGGCAGGTCGAACAACACCGGCGCCGAGGCAGAGGGGGTCGCGAAAGGGAGCCCCAACGACGCCACATCTTCTGCCGACGTCACCGTCATCTCGTTCGCGAACTCGATCGGGGGTCGCCCCGCCTTGGGGAGGGCCTCGCGTGACGGGGGGGCGGCCGGCGGCGACGGCCGCGCAAACGGCAAACCCGCACCCGCGACTGGCGGGGTGCTGCTCGGGTCCGGCGCTCCGGTCCAGGGCAGCGCAGCCCCACCCAGTGCGCTCTCGAGCTGATCCTCGTCCAGCATCATCGTCTCGCTCGACAGCTCCATGTCGCTCTCGCTGGCAGCGTCGATGCCCAGAACCAGGCGCGAGCTGGAGAGCTCGGCGGGCGCGATCGGGACCGCACCTCGCCAGGTGAGCTCGGCGCGCAGATGATCCATGTCGATCATGACGCGATCGAGCGAGAGCTCGATCGGGCGCGCCTCGGCTTGGCTATCGATCGGCACCAACCGCGCGCGCGCCACGATGCTAGGCAGCTGCGATTGAAAACGAGGCAGCTCGGGGTGCATGCCGTCCACCACGATCCACTCGTCACCCACCAGCGTGCCGACACGCTGATCGCGGGGGGCGGACTGAAAGTAGTCGAAGCCGAGATCGAACGGGACCTCGAGAACCCCGCCCACGGGGTGAGGCAACATGCTGCGCACGGCGCGCAATCGCGTGGGCCACGTCGCCGACAGGGGCCCGAAACCGGCGCTCTCCCAAGGCTCGAGCGGGTGGACGAGGTTGGGCGGCGACACGGGATCCGACAGGCTCTTGCCGACGGGGTTCTCGGTGTTGGGCCCCCCGACGGCGAGGTCGTAGCGCAGCGGAATGCGCACGAACGGTTGCGGCACCTCGGCGCCTGGCGTGCGGTCTCCGTACACGTGAAGGGTCTTGTCGATCAATGGCTGATCCTCGTGACCCACGAACAGCCGCACGCTCATCGACGGAGTGGGCTCTCCGCGAGGCGCGCACGCAGCGCCCACGAGCAAGACCTCCGCCGAGTGGAGCGGCGGGATCAGATCGGAAGGCCGCTCCAAGACTCGAGTGGGATCTCCGAACGGGACGTCGAGGGTCATGAGCTCCGGAGCCGCAGCCAGCTCGGTCACCGCGTCCGCCAGGAGCTTCACCTCGACCTTGACGATCGCAGAGAGGAACAGCTCTCCCGCTCGCCGGAACAAAAGCGCGCCACCCGCTGCGCCACCAAACACCGTCACGGGCAACGGTGAGCTCACGGATCCTCCTGCGCGCCCTTGAGCGAGGCTCCCGCCAACTTGGCCCCTTGGCGGTCGGCGCCACGCAGATCGGCGCCATCGAGATCGGCGTCTCGCAGGTCACAGTCTCGTAGCGTCGCCCCGGTCAGGTTGGCGGCGCGCAGCTTGGCCGAACGAAGCGAGGTGGCCGAGAGATCCGCGCCGGAGAAGTTGCCTTGGTTGAGCGTGGCCTTCAACGCGTTGGCCTTGCACAGCTTGGCGTTGTCGAAGAGCGCCTCGGGCAGCTTGCCTTGTCGCAGGTCCACGCCCTCCAAGTTGGCACCCGTGAACACGGTCCGCTCACCGGTCACTCCCATCAGGCTGGCCTTGCTCAGCGTGGCGCCGCTGAAGTCCGCGCCGTCCAGGTGCGCGCGGGCAAATCCGGCCGAATCGAGCGCCGCGCCTCGGAACACCGCCTGGTCCAGCACAGCGCGATCCCACACCGTGCGCGGCGCGCGGACCTCCGAGCAGTTGCTGCCGGTGAGGGTCACCCCAGCCAAGTTGCTATCCGAGAGGTCGGCGCCTATCGCGGAGACCTGGCTGCCGCGTACGTCGACCATGCGCGCGCCCACCAGCGTGACCTTGTCGAGCCGCGCGCCGTGCAGCTCCGACCCCGACAGATCCGCGCCGGTCAGGTCAGCCTCTTGGAACGAGCATTCCGACCACTTGCCTTGTGCGAACAACGCGCGCTGCGCGCGCGCGCGACGGAAGCTCGCCCCTTTGCCCTCGCAGGAGGTCAGGTTGGCGTCGAGCAAGATGGCTTCGTCGAACGACGCGCCGGCCAAGCTCGAGCGGCTCAGATCCACTTGGCTCAGGTCAGCGCCAGTCAAGTCGGCACCGCCGAGGTCCACGCCGGGTAGCTTGGCATTGGATAGCCGCGCCCCCTTCAACGTGGCGCCGGCGAGCTTGGCTCCTGCGAGGTTCAGCCCAGACATGGCAGCGCCGCTGAGATCCAAGCCCTGCAAGTCGGCGCCTGCCAGCGGCAGATCGGCGAGTGACTCCTTCGCAGCGAGCTTGGCGATCAAGAGCCCTCGGACACCGGCTTCGGGCGCCGCCTCGGGCGCCTTCGGCGCGGTCCCAGCCGGCAACGGCGACGTCGGTGCCGGCGCGGCGTCGACCGCCGCCGCGACGACGGGCGGAGGTGGCGCAACAGGACTCGGCTCGAGGGGCGCGCCAGCAACAGCAGGGGAAGGGTCGACGGCGGCCGGCGTGGCCTCGTCAGCCGGGGACGTGAACGTCTCCTCCCCGACGTCCACGGCAGCCGCAGCGAACATTCCTCCCAAGCCCCGCGACGGAGGCGCCACGTCCGCGGGCGGCTCCACGATCGGCGGAGGTGGGGCCAGCTCTGGCGGTGGGCCCGCGGGCGAGTCCAACCCCAGACGCATCCCCTTGCCCAACCCGGCGGCGATCCGCGCGTTGGGATCGGTCGAGCCCACCGGCCGGAGCACGTCCACGTCACCGAGCTCGAGGTCGGCCTCGACCACCAGATCGGCGTAGTGCTCCCGCAGCAGCGGAAGGGCGCCCCGAAACAGGACCGACACCTCGAGCGCGTTCATGTCGATCGCGACCGTGTCGAGCGACAGCGCAAACGCCTCTCTGCGTCCCGTCTCGTCGCGGAGATGCGCCGAAGCGATGGGCCGCGGCAGCCGAGACGCAAAGCGTGGCAGCTCGGGGTGCATGCCGTCCACGATCAGCCACTCGTCTCCTTCCAATGCGTCCACGCGCTGGTCGAGCGGCGCGGCGCCAAACGCTTCCGGAGAAATGCTCTCGGGCCACTCCCAAGGCGAGCCGCTCGCGCCCACGCTCTCGAGATAGGGGCCGAGATCCCGGCCTGGCCAGGATGGCGAGCGCGGCCCCAAGCCCGCCGGGTCCAGCGGTCTCCGCGGATCGATGATCCCCGCTGGCCGATCCTTCACTCCCACTGGGTTCGTGCCGTTCCTTCCGCTGAGAGCTCGCTCCCAAAGGAGCGGCAAGCTGGTGAACGACGCTGGTTGCTTGTGGGCCTCGCGCCGTTCCCCGAGGACGTGGAGCGTCTTGTCCAGCACGCTGTGGTTTTTCCAGACGACCAAACGCACCGCGAGCGCGCGCGACGGCTCGCGGTTGGGTGTGATCGCCGAGCCGGTCAGGTACACCTCCGGGCGACGCAGCTCCGGCCAAACCTCTGGCACCCACTCCGGGCTCGCGCCACGCCGGCCGAGAAAGCCGCGCTCGTCTCGGTGGATGGGACGAGGATCGACGGGAGTGGCGAAGCCACCATGGATCAGCGCGAAGGTGGCCTTCACCAACGCCGTGATGCGGATCTTGCCGCGACGCCGCCACAACAGCGACCCGACCGAAACCGGTCCGAGCGGTGTGGTCGCAATCGGCCAACTCATGCGATGCGCAGGCTATCCTGCCCGGCGCCTCAGGTGGCAACGGGACGACATGCGCGCCCGATCACGGTGGTCCGCAAAAGACGGGCGAGCATCCGCTATGCTGGGCCCCACAGCTCACGGCAGGGCAGAACTGCCCTCCCCGGCCTGATCGCATGTCCAAACCCGCTCCGGCCTCCCTCAGCCTTCAGGACTTCGAGCAGATCCGTCAGCATCTGAACGTGCATGCGGGGCTTTGGTTCGCTCCGGAGCTCAGGCCGGCCATCGAGCGCCGCTTGCGTGACCGACTCGCGCCGCTGGGGCTCGTGAGCTTCACGGAGTTCGCGCAGCGCCTCGCCGAGGGCGATCAGGCCGCGCTCGAGGACGCCGCCGAGGCCTGCACCGTGAACGAGACTTATGCCTTCCGAGGCGTTCGGCAGCTGAGCGCGTTCCGCAAGACGATCCTGCCGCGACTCTCGGCGCGCGAGCGCGTCGTGGTGTGGAGCGCGGGCTGCGCTTCGGGGGAGGAGGCCTACACGCTCGGTGCGCTCATCCTGGCGTCCGGCCTCTTTCCGCCCGACCGCGTGCACGTGTTCGGCACCGACATCTCACGCCGCTGCATCGCAGCTGCGCGGCGCGGCGTGTACTCCGCCTCGTCGTTCCGCGGGGAAGAGGAGTTCCCGTTCGAGCGCTTCTTCGTCCGCCAGCCGAACGGCACACGCGTCGTGATCGACGAGCTACGCTCGGTGTGCCGCTTTCGCCAGGCGAACCTGCTCGATCCCGCGGTGGGCGGGTTCATCGACGTGGTCTTCTGCAGGAACGTCTTGATCCACATGGACGAGAGCTCGCGTCGCCGAATCGTCGACAACTTCTACGCGCGGCTGTCTCCAGGCGGCTACCTGGTGCTCGGGCACTCGGAGTCGTTGCTCAAGAGCGACTCGCCCTTCGTGATCGAGGAGCTGCCTGACGACATCGTCTACAAGAAGCCAGGCATCGCGGACGAAGTCGAAGCGGGGAGGAAGCGATGAGCCTGCTTCGCGTCCTGGTCGTGGACGACTCGCCGGTCAACCGCCACTTGATCACCGAGGCGCTGGCGTCGTCCGGCAAGATCAACGTCGTCGGCCACGCCTCCAACGGAGAACAGGCGCTCCGCATGATGACGGAGCTCGCCCCCGAGGCCATCACCCTCGACGTGGAGATGCCCAAGATGGACGGCTTCACGTTCCTGCGCATCATGATGACGGCGCGCCCGGTGCCGGTGGTGGTGCTGTCCAGCTACTCGCACCCAGACAACATCTTTCGCGCGCTCGAGCTGGGGGCGATGGATTTCGTCGCCAAGCCCGACGACCTCCTGTCCACCCAGTCGCACTGGCGCGCCGAGCTCGTCGAGAAGCTCCTGATGGCGCCACACGCGGCGGCCAGGCCGCGGCGAGCCGACTCACCGCCCCGCGCGTGGCCCGCAGAGCGCAAACAGCCGCAGGTCGCGCCGCGCTTCGTGGTCGGCATCGCCTCCTCCACCGGGGGGCCCGGCGCGCTGCTCTCCATCCTCTCTCGCGTGCCACAGAGCTTCAGCGGCGCCGTGCTGGTGGCCCAGCACATGGCGCCGGCGTTCACCAAGAGCTTCGCCGAGCGCTTGCATCGCACCACCCCGCTGACCGTGGCGGAAGCGCAAGACGGAGACGCCGTGTACGCGGCGCACGCCTACGTGTGTCCCGGAGGAGCCTGCATGGAGCTCCGCCGCGAGGGCAACGGCTTGCGCCTGCGAGTGGGCCCGCCGAACAAGAGCGATCGTTACGTGCCGAGTGGCAGCCGCCTGCTCGCCAGCGTGGGACAGATCATGTTCTCGCGCGCCATTGGCCTCGTGCTCACGGGCATGGCAGACGACGGCGTCGAGGGTGCGCGCGCCATCCGCGCAGCCGGAGGGATGGTGATCGCCGAGAGCGAAGAGACGGCGGTGGTCAATGGTATGCCCGGCGCCGTCGTGCGCGCCGGGCTGGCCAGCAAGGTCTTGCCGCTGCACGCCATCGCGGATGAGCTGTCCGTTCCGCGCAACACGATCCCGGATCGCTGAGCCTGCGCGGCTCAGAAGCGGTAGCCGAGCGAGAGCCCCAACAGCGGCATCTTGACGTAGGTCGTGTAGATATCGTCCAGCTTTTCGTCGAGCGCAGCGTTCGCCGCAGTGACGCCCGCCCGCACCTGAGGGTCCTGTGCGAGCTCGCTGGGGACCTCGATCTCCGAGCTGGAGCCGACGGCCTGCACGTACCCCAGCGAGGCGCGCACCACGAAGTGCTCCGCGAGAAGCCATCGCCAACCCAAACCCACGTGGAACGCGTGCACCGTGGAGGTCACTCCGATCTCGACGTCGGGCACCGCGGCTGGAACCGCAACGCCGCTCACCGCCTCGACCGCCGTGCGCGCACCGACGCCACCGCCGAGGGAGGCGAGCGTGTAGCCGCCCAGAAATTCGAAGCCGTGGTCCGGAAACGGCCGCATCCCCGCGGAGAGTCGGAACACGAACGAATCGCGCAGGCTCTCGCGCACGATGGTCGAGGTGGCCTCGTCATACGCCCCGGCCGAGACCAACACCGAGTCGACGGCATCGATCGAGAAGCCGGGCAACACCCCGAGCTCGGTCTGCACCAGGAAGCCAAGCGGCAGCTCGAGCGTGGCTTGACCACCGAGCATCAGCGGCACGTGCGCCGCCAGGGCCACGTCGAACGCTACTGGCGAGCGCTCGGGTTCGGGCGACGCGAGATCACTCGGGAGCGGCGGCGCGCTCGCCACCTCCGCTTCGCCGCGCAGCGTGGAGGTGGGTGAGACGTAACCATGGAACGCGCTTGGCTGTGCGCTCGAGGGGCGCGGGGCAACAGCGAGCGCGAGGATGATCGAAGCGAAGAACACGATCGCCAAACACGGCTGGCGAGTCCGGGTCCCGGCTGTTGGCATACTGGGGTCGGTGGCTCCTTTGGGCTCGAACGAGGCTCGCATTGGCCTCGATCGATCAGGTGCAACAGGACGACGTGGCGTTCAGCGCCGAGCGCTGCGACGGCGAGCCCACGATGCGAGCGCCAGCAGGAGCAGCGACGCCGCGCTCGTCCGACGCGCGTGGCTCGGCTGCGTCACGCCACACTCGAGCGAGAGCGGTACGCAGGTGGGCACGTCTTCGCCGGGGTCGGCGGAGCTCTCGCCGCCACCTGCTGCGGCTCCACCACCACCCTCCTCGGCGAAACCCCCGCCCTCGGCCGACGAGCCGCCGCCCAAGGCTGCGCCTCCGGCGCCGCCCGCTGCGTCGCCCCCACCACACTCGTCGCACGGAGTCCTTCGTCCTCGTTCGATCTGGGGGGCGATGAAGGTCTCGTACACCGAGGCCACGCGACCGTAGTTGGCGACGTGCTCACACGTGGCGTCCGCGTTCGAGGCCACGCCCACGACCACGCGCGCGCCGCCGACGTGAGCGAACGCAGGTCCACCGGAGTCACCGAAACACGCGGTCTTGCCGGTCGTGGCGTCGATGCGCAGCCAGTCGACCGTCACGCTGGCCAGCGAGACGGTCACGCGATGGCGCTCGGTCTGAAACGCGTCTGGCTCCTCGATGCCGGCGTACGTGCGGCCGAAGCCCGACAGCTCGACGAAGTCACCGGCCTCGAGCCCGTCAGCGCTCCCCGCGACCGGCGTGAACGCCGTGCCGGAGTGGGTCCCTTGGATCTGTACCAGCCCGAAGTCATGCTCGATCGCCTCGGCATCGTACGCCGGGTGAACATGGCTGGAGAGCGGCGTGTACGAGTCACCGCAGCCAAGAGCCCCCTCCCAGCAATCTCGCCAATCGGTGGCCTCGAACACGTGCTCCACCGTGCCGCTCAGGCAGTGCGCGGCGGTGAGCACCCAGCCGACGTCGCCGCGCACGGCGATCACCGAGCCCGAGCACACGCCAGTCGATCCGTTCGCCAGCGTCACCACCAGCGCGACCGTCGACCGGTTCTGGTCGTCGACCGTTCCGCCCACGATGGCCTGACGGTCCGCGCCCAACGTCTGCTGTCCGAGCGCGTCGAGATCGACACACAGCCGCGGGTCGCAGCCGCTGAAGGTGAGCACCAGCACGAACGCAGCGCTCTTTCGCGCCAGACTACCAGGCCACATCAGGCCTTCGAACGGCACCAGCGCCTCGCCAGTTAAGGGAGGCGCCGGATCCGCCGACGAACACGGATCAGCCCATCAAGGCTCGCATGGCAGGCAGGACCACCTCGCGCACGCCCCGAATCCGCTCGGCCTGTGCCTCTTTGCCCGAGAGCCGTCCGTGGCTGTGGACCGCCACTTCGTCGCTGGGCTTTGCCGCCTCGACCGCGCCCATGGCGTCGACGAACGCCCCGCGCACCGCCTCCTTCACGCTCTCTCCACCGCTCTCGATGGCCCAAGCCACGGTGCGCCACGCGAGCTCGGCATGCCTCGTCTCGTCCTCGCTGATTTGCGCGAGCGCGGCGCGGACGGCGGCGTCGGAGGCGACCGCCAGCTGGGATCCGGCCACCAGGGCGGCCAGCGTTTCCCCGACGCACCCCTCCTTCACCGCCGCCACCGCGAGCGCTTCGAGCGTCGTCGCGAGCTCAAGCGAAGCCGCTGCCTCGAGCTTGCCGGGCGAAAGCTCCGCGTCGGCGTAGGCGCTGGCGAGCGCAAAGCCGAGCGAAGCATGACGAACCTCGTCGAGCGCAGCTTCGTGGGCCCCCGCGACCAAGTGTGCTGGCGCGCCGAGCGCCATGAGCTCCAGTGAGAACTTGGAGAAGCTTGCGACGCTGGCGTGCTCGTACGCGGCGTCCAACGACCATGCCTTCGCCAACGAAGCCCGCTCTTCAGCGCTGAGCCCCTCGAGCGAGGGTCGCCCGCTGCCCGCGACGCCCCACGCGCGCCCGGCGCCCACCACCGGCGCCCGCTGCGCGATGGCGTTCACCACGAACGGCCGGCCGATCACTGCGCAATTGGGATCGCCAGGCTCGGTCACGTCGAGCTGGTAGCAGCACTCGCCGTTCACCTCGGTGGGGCCGCTGATCCAGTCCGTGATGAGCTCCCCCTCCTCGGTGCAGATGTAGATCGTCTCGGCCGTCGCGATCGGGGGGCAAGCCGTCTTGGGGTCCTTGAAGAAGCAGCGCTCCACATTGCTCTGGCCGCCCCCGCCCGAACCGCCCGAGCCACCCACGCCGCCCCCGGCTCCACCCGCGCCACCCGGCCCACTGCCGCCTTGGGCCTGGCCCCCGCCGCCCTGAGCGGAGCCGCCACCGCCCTGAGCCTCGCCGCCGCCTCCCTGGGAGTCACCGCCCTGAGCCTGGCCCCCGCCCCCTGCTGCGCCCGCACCGGTGCCCGTGTCGTCCGAGCATGCCACTGCGAGACTGCTCGCCACCCCCGCCGCAACCAGGATCCGCCGCGTCAGAGCGGCTCGAAAAGCAAGCGTTCGTTCCATGACAAGCCTCCGTCGAAGATGACCAATGCCCGCGGGCCTTGCCCGCACGGTGGCTGGGTATGCCCGCGCGTGGGCGGGTTGATCACTCAAAAGACCTCTTGGCTCTCCGCCACCCGAACCATGCTGCGAGCCCGAGGCCGCCCACGAACCACCACCACGTGCGCGCCGACGACGGAGGTACGGCTTCGGGCGCGCGCGCAGCGGAGATCTCGGCCAGCCGCGCCTCGATGCGACGGCGCTCTTCGACCATGGCGGAGGCGGAGCGCCGATCCGGTGGCAACTGGTCGATCCCTTCACGGGCGGCCAAGAGCTCCTCTTCAGCCTCTTGCTCGCGACCAAGCTCGAGCAGGAGCGATGCCCTGCGCGCGCGCCACTTGGGCGAGGTGCGCGCGACCCGAGGCAATTGGTCGAGCCACCCGAGCGCAGCGTCGATCCTGCCCCGCTGCTGCTCCAGCTGCACCGCGAGCTCGACCAAGCTGACCAACGGGCCGAGGCGCTGCACCGCCTCTGACAGCCCAGCCAAGCCGCGTTCGACCGCGGCGTCGTCGAGATCGGCGAGCATGCGGGCCCGCTCCAGGTAGACGCCCGGCTCAGCACGGGTGCGCAGCGAGACCGCGCGGTCGAAATCGAGCTCTGCCTCCGCGAACAACCCCAGCGCCTGCTGCGCGCGGGCACGCACGCGGTAGCTGTCGCTGTGGGCAGGGTCGATGCGCAGCACCTCTTCCAGCACCTCCACCGCTTGCGCGGGCTGCCCGGCCTCGAACAAGGCGTTCGCCAGATCGTGGCCCACCGTTGCGTCCTCGGACGAGAGACTCCACGCGAGCTCGAGATCGCGCGCTGCGGCGGGCCAGTCGCCGTCCTTTGCGTACAACAGGCCGCGCCTGGACCGAAGCTCGGCGCTGCGAGGACGAGCCGACAGCTGCGTGCTCAGCGCATCGATCTCGACGTGCACGTCACCGTGCGCCCAGGCGGCCTGCGAGCTCGAGAGCTGTGCCAGCAGCAAGCCCGCCGCGACGACTCTCACTTCGTCATCGCAAACGAATCCGCCAGCCCACCTTCGTCGTCGATGAAGCTGGCGCTCAGCGTGCTGCCGTCGACGTCGAGCACCAGTGAACCGAGGTTGTTCAGCGAGACGAACATCGCCGGGTGGTTCAGCGGACCGCCGCTCACTTGGCCCGACGAGCCCGCGACCACGTACACCGCACCGTCTGCGCTCCCGCTCGCGCGCACGTACGCGCCGTCGTCGCTCGGCGAGCCGCTGCCGGCGTCCAGGATCATCGCCTGGGTGAGCGAGTCGGAGTCGCCATAGTGTCCGTGCAGATACATCGTGCGCTCGTAGGCGTGGCTGTGGCCCGACAGCACCAGGTCGACACCGAACGACTCGAGCAGCGGCAGCGAGTTCTCACGCATGTCGATCAGCTCGCCCTCGTCATCCGAGTCGTGCGAGCCCTTGGAGTAGGGCGGGTGGTGGAAGAACGCGATCAACCACTCGGCTTGCGTGGCCGCGAGATCGCTCGCCAGCCACGTGAGCATGTCGCCGTCCGGATCGCGATCGGAGTCGTACGAGTCCAGGCACACGAAGTGGATGTTGCCGTAGTCGAACGAGTAGTAGGCCTCGGTGCCGGACGGGACCCCGCCGGCCTCGGCCTCCCGCGGCATGGTGAACATGTCGTAGTAGGGTCCGCTCTCGGTCGCCGAGCTGGCGCTGTGACCATCGTGGTTGCCGAGCGTCGGGTACATCACCACGTTGCGCAGCACCGTGGGGTACATGTCGAACACGGCGGCCTGGTACTCGTCGTCGGTGCCGTCCGAGTAGGCGTTGTCGCCCAACATCAACACGAGGTCCGTGCCGCGCGCGCCGGTGAAGGCCAGGTAGGCATCGCGCACGTCGCGCGCGTTCTGGTTGGCGGTGCCCGAGTCGCCCAAGACCCAGATGCGGCTCGCGCGCGGCGTGCCCGCGACGGGGGCGGTGAGGACCGAGTGGTCCGCATCGGCCCCCAGCAGCGGGGCGTCCGCCTTGCCGAAGCCGTAGTAATACCGAGTATCAGGGCTCAGGTTCGGCAACACGACCTCGTGCTCCGTGGTGCTCTCGTCGAGCTTCACCACCTGGCTCAGGTTGCTCGGGTCGAGGCCGAAGGCCACCACCGAGTCGCTCGGCTCCGCGGTGCGGAAGCGCACCACCACCCCGGACGACGAGCCGCGCTGCAAGTACGGCCCACGCGTGACCGTCGGCGCCACGCCGGTGCACGCGCCGCAGTCCGAAGGACAGGTGCCGCACAGCTCGTTGTCGCCACACACCTCGTCGCCGCAGCAGCTTCCGCAGTCGGCCTCGCAGCTCGCGCAGGTCTCGGTCGCGGCGCAGACGCCGTCGCCGCAGCTGGGCCCTCCGCCACCCGCTCCGCCCGCGCCGCCCGCCCCGCCGTTGGGCGCGGCTCCGCCGCTCGGTGCGCCACCTGCGCCCGCGTTACCCCCACCGTCGGCGTCGGAGCAGCCGAGCGCGGTGACCACCCACAACATCGCGCGGCCTCGCAGCATGAACGGCATGTTATGCGGGCAAGGCTCGCGCTTCCAGGGTGCTCCCTCCGCGCAGTACGCTGGGCCCATGTTGACGCCTTGGGCCGAGGATGTGTGGACGGATACTCGGCGCGCGAAGTTCTTCGGGGTGGAGACCGGCAGCCGCATGACGATCGTCCGGCTCTCCGAGGGGGGCCTGTTCGTGCTCTCGCCCGTCGCATTGGACGACGACACTCGGCGCGCGGTGGACGCGCTCGGCGAGGTGCGTGCGGTGGTCGCGCCCAGCATCTTCCACCACTTGCACGTCCAGAGCTGGATGAGCGCCTACCCCAAGGCCGTGTTCGGAGCGTGCCCTGGGCTGGAGTGGAAGCGCACAGATCTGGCCTGGAGCTTCGTCCTGGGCGATCAAGCTCACCCCATCTGGGCGAAGGACCTAGGGCAGGTCTATTTCAGCGCGCGTCGCGAGAACGAGATCGACTTCTGGCACGAGAAGAGCGGCACGCTGATCGTCACGGACGCGCTGCTCAACCTCTCCAAGCATGAAGACTTCTCCACGCGCGTGGCCGCGCGCCTGATGGGCAACGACGCGCCGGGCGTCGGCTGGCTCGAGCCGTTCATGGTGCGGGACAAGAAGCTCGCGCGGCGGCAGGTCGACCGCATCCTCGAGTGGCCCTTCCGCCGCATCATCCTCGCGCACGGTCCGATGCTCGAGCAGGGCGGGCCCGACGTGGTGCGCCACGCGTACGCCTGGCTCTAGGCCCAGCGCGCTCACACCTCTTCCGAGAAACACAAGGTGGTGTTCACCGCGCACGGGATGGGTCGGATCACGAGCGAGTCGATCTCGATGATCTTCTGCTCCAGGTCGGCCTCGGAGGTGGAGATGCGCGGGTACAGCTGCTCGATCACGTCGGGCACCGTCAGCTCACACGATCCCGCGTAGTGCGTGAAGCTCTGTTCGCCAGCAAAGAGGCCCATCTGACCCGTCAGGTAGTTGAGATGGTTTTGGGGTGAGCCCTCGACCATGAGCATGAGGGTCACGTAGAGGTTGGGGCTCTGCACGCGCGCCGTGTACTCCCACGCGATGCACACCGTGTCGGCGTCCACCAGCGGTTGGAAGGTGCCGTTTCCATCGAGGTACTCGATGTCTTGGTAGTCCGCGAGGTGGGCGTAACGCGTGCCCTGACACGAGGGGTCTTCGATCAGCTCGAAGTCCACGCCGTAGGGGTACCAGTGTGCGGGGTCCTCGAAGCCACCATCGACCACCAGATTGTCGGTGGGCGGCTCCCCACACAAGCCGACGCCGCCGCCCACGCCCTGGCCTCCCGAGGGGCCGCCACCCGTCGTGGGAACGCCGCCGCTTCCACCTCCCTGCCCAGCTCCGCCGGTCTGCGCGCCTCCGCCACCTGCGCCGCCATCGGGGCGGACGCCGACCTCTTCCAGCCCGCAGACGCCGTTGCATGCAACACCCGTGATGAGCAGCCACCCAAGCCCAGCGATCGTCTTCACGGAAGCCTCCATCCCAGCACCACCGCTCCCGGCGCGATGGCGACTTGCGGTCGCTTCGGCAGCGCGAGATCGACGACCAACAACGTCGACCCAGCCGCCAGCAACGCCGCGCCCACCACCATCGAGCCGGTGGCGCCGTCGCCCAGCGCACGCGCCTCGTCGACCGCGGCCTTGCCTGCGGCGTTGCACAACCCGCCTGCGCAGGCGAACGCGGGGTCTTGGATCGCGTCTTCGTAGCTCGACCTGGCCGAGAGCCCGAGACCCAGTCCGGTGGCGAGCCCCGCAGCGCCGAGCACCGTCGCGGCGATGCCCACACCACCCCACGGACCGAGGGTGTGCTGCTCGTTCGCCACGATGGCTGTCGCCTCGGGGGCTGGCTCCCGCACGGGCGCGGGTGGCGCCGCCGCCGGCCAGGTCGGCACGGTGATCGTCGTGATGCCACGGGCCTCCGGGATGACGACCTCCCGCTGGAACGCAGGGCGACCAGGTGCCTCGGCCACGACCACCAGCGCGCCGGCGTCCACGGGCACCGCGATGCCCAGCGCCTCGAGCGGGACGAGCTCCGTCCCGCGCTTGATCGAGAGCCCCGGCAGCTCGGCCACACCGGGCGCCAGGCTGATCACCACGCGATGCAAGCCCGGCTCCAGTCGCTCCACATGTCCCCGCGCCGTCTCTTGGCGAGCGTCCTTCTGCTGCTTGGCGAAGCCGGCAGCGCGTCGATAGGCGGACCACGCGCTCGCGGTCTTGGCGGCCTTCTCCCAACAATCTCCGAGTTCGAGCAGGCCTCCCACCGCGGCACCACCCTTCTGCTCGACCGCCCGGTGCAAGAGCGGGCAAGCCTTGGCGTAGTCGCCAGCCTTCTTCGCCCGCATCCCCTCGTCGAACAGCGTCTCCGCCAGGGCGTCGTCTGCGGTCGCGCGCGCGGGCACACAGAGCGAGGCCAGGAGCAGACATGAGCGCAGCGCGTCCGAGAACGTTCGTTGGCTCCTCATTGCAGCGTCGGCTCCTCTTGGGCAGCGGGGGGCGGAGGAGGCGCGCTCGCCGAGGCCGGTGGGCGCCAGATGGGTCGCAAGGGAGCAACGGAGGCGCTGCCACTCGCGGCCAGACTGCTCACCGACGCCTTGTCCGCGACCGAGGTGACCTGGCTCGATGCCGGGTAGAGCGTTGGTCTGTAGGAGACGGCGGCAGTCGCCGCCAGCTGCTCGGAATGTGCGGTCACTCCTTGCGACGGCTGCGCTCCGCCCGATGGCGAGCCGCCCGTCCAGGCCATCGACCAGACCAGGACGCCGCCCGCGAGCAACACTGCGCCCGCCAGCCATGGCCCCGCGCCGCGAGGCGCCGACGTGGTGGTGGTGGCCGGCTGATCGGTCGCGCGAAGGGTCGTATCGAAGCCGGACCTGGCGGCGCGAGGCGAACGTTGCGGCTTGCTCGGGGAAGCCGAGATCGTGGGTGAGGACGGGACCAGCTCGAGGTGTCGAGCAGAGCTGTGCGTGCCGTCCTCGAGGCCCCGCTCCAGCGCCTCGAACAGCTCGCGCGCAGATGCGTGGCGCTGGCTGGTGCGGAGGGCGAGCGCCTTCTCCAGCACCTGTTCCCATGCCCCCGCGTCCACCCCGTGCCGCTTGGGCGTCGGGCGCTCCTCGGACACGATCACGGCAGGCTCGACGGCAGGTCCGTAGGCCAGAGAGCCGGTCATCGCTTCGACGATCAACAGGCCGAGCGCGTGGACATCGGTCCAAGGCCCGGTGCGCAGACCGGTCAGCTGTTCGGGCGCAGCGTACGCCGGCGTGAAGCTGCTGCGACCCTGGGTGGCCTTCTGCGACGTGGCCGGATCAGCATCGGCTTCGAACCGCTTGGCGATGCCGAAGTCGATCAGGCGTGGCGAGAGCTGCTTGCCTTCCCGCACCAACATGATGTTCGAGGGCTTGATATCGCGGTGCACGATGCCTGCCTCGTGTGCGGCAGCCACGGCGTCGATCACTGGCGCGAGCAGCTGCCACACTTCTCGGCGGCTCAGCGCCACACCGGCCTCCAGGTAGTCCGCCAGCGTCGTCCCCTCACACCACTCCATCACCAGCCAGCCACGCAGCGGAGTCGACTCCGTCGCGTGCAGCATGCCCACGTCGAGCACGCGAACGATGTTGGGGTGCCGAAGGCGGGAGAGCACCTTGGCTTCGTCCAGGAAGGCGATCGAAATGTCCGGAGCGCTGGCCTCCAGCCGCACGCACTTGATCGCGATGGGCGCGTCCAACGCCAGGTGCCACCCCGCGTACACGATGCCGAAGCCGCCTTCGCCGACCACCCGATCGAGTCGGAAGCGCCCCTCGAGCAGCGTACCCACACCCAGCGGCTCGCTCACGCTCGCCCCCGCCGCTGGCCGTTGCCTGCCACGTTGCGCGCAACCCCGAGAGCGGCACGGCTCGACCCCGAATCACGCGACTTGGGCTGGCCGGTCGTTGCCTGGTATCGTGCAGAGGTCACCTGGGAGGCCCCCTTGCCATCTGCGTGCCACAAGCTTGCCCTGCTTCTTCTGGTCGGCAGCGCCGCCTGCGCGGAGGGCGGCTCGCTCTCGGATGGCGGCGCAGACAGCTCCTCCAACGGCGCCGGTCCCCAAGGCGGCGATGGCAGCGGCGGGGGCGAGGCGCCGGCCTCCTGCGCCGACGGAACCCAAAATTTCGACGAGTCCGACGTCGACTGTGGTGGCGGCGAGTGCCCGGGCTGCGACATCGGCCAGAGCTGCGCGAGCGGCAGCGACTGCGAGAGCGACTACTGCAACGCCTCGCTGTGTGCCCACCCGGAGTGTGGCGACGCGGTCAAGAACGGCAGCGAGGACTGCGACCCAGGCGGAGCCGAGAGCGGGGTGTGCGACGCCGACTGCACCGCCGTGGCGTGCGGCGACGCGTACGTGAACGCCACCGCAGGCGAGACCTGTGACGACGGCAACGCCGTCACCGACAGCTGCACCTACGGCGTGCCCAGCTGCACCGTGTGCGGCGCGAGCTGCAGCGACGAGCCCGGCATCCCCACCGTCTGCGGCGACAGCGTGGTCGACGCCGCCAACGAGGCCTGCGACGACGGCAACACCGCCACCGAGGCCTGCGCCTACGGCCAGACGAGCTGCATGGTGTGTGCTGCAGACTGCACGTCGCAGGCAGGTGCCACGAGCTTCTGCGGCGACGGCACGATCGACAGCGCCAATGGCGAGAGCTGCGAGGACGGCAACACCGTGGCGGGCGATGGCTGCAGCGCCACTTGCACGCTCGAGTGTCAGCCGGCCACCTTCACCGTGTCCGGCTCGGCGCCCGAGTGTTGGTGCTCCGCCACGGTGTCGACGACGACCGTCACGGTGGCCGGCTACGCCGAGGTGATCACCAACACGTCGACCAGCTTGAACGCGGGCTGCAACTCGTGCGCGCCCTACACCACGACCATCCAGTGGTTGCCGGTGGGCTCGCACACGCTCACGTCGCAGGCCGTCCCGTGCACCTGCGATCCGAGCTCGCTCTCGCTGGTTGGCGTCTACGCCATCGCGCCGGTGTGCGGGCCGTGAGCCTCCGCTGTCGACTGTGCCAGAGCTCGATGCACTACGTGCACGGCCACGCCGCGTGCGTCGCGCAAGGCTGCCCCATGCGGCACGTCAACCAGGCCGAGTGTTGTGACGGAGAGACCGCGGCACAGTGCCCGCTCCCGACCAGCGCGGTCGCCGCCGTGCCCCTGCCTCACAGCCGCGGGGACGGCGCGGATCGACCCTCTGGCTCGCGCTCCTCGGCCGAGTCGAGCAAGCCGCGGATGCTGAGATCCAGCTCGCTGCCCAACAGCCGCACCAAGCTCTCCAGCTGACCACCGGCGCTCGCCGCCACCCGCGCACGCGTGCTGTCCAAGAGCGCCGTGCGCGCCTCTTCGATCCAACCGAACAGCGTGGCGCGGTGCACGCCGTAGCTCGTGGCCAACTGCGTGGCGGGCACACCGTGCAAGTAGCGCTGGCGAAGCAAGTTGCGCTGGCGCGGGGTGAGCGAGAGCAGCGCCTGCTGGAACGCCGCGGGCAAGACTCCGGCGAAGCGAGCGCGCAAGCTGGCGAGCTCCGGGTCGTCGCGACTGGCAAGCTGGTCGAGCAGAGGCGCGTCCGTCATCAAGAGCTCGAGGTCGTCCTTGCGACGCGCCAGATCGATCACGGCTCGCGCGCAGAGCACCCGCAGCCAGCCGCCCAGCGGCGCGCGTCCGCCGTACGAAGCGATCCTCGGGGCCTCGCCCGGCGCCGACACGAACAGCTTCTCGCGGATGATCTGCTGAAACTCGGCCTCCGAGAGCCCGAGCGTCCGACTCTTCTTGAGCGCGCGAGCAATCTGAGGGCCGAACTCCAGCTCGAAACGCGCGAGCGCGCGCGGTCGCTGCTCTGCACACGCCGTCGCGAGCGCCAGGTCACGCAGCGAGAGCCCACGAAGCGCCTCCTCGCTCTTGACCGGCGGATCGGTCGACAGCCGGCGGCCGAGCGCCTCCAAGAGCGCGCCTTCGGACATCGCCAACTCGCGCTCGAGCGCAGCGACCGCCTCCAGCTCGGCGCGCAGGTTCGGAGCGCCCGCCAGCAGCGAGGCGTGTTCGGGTGGGAGGCCCGACAGGAACCGCTCGACCGCGTCCGCCATGGAAAGGGAGGATACGCGAGCCCGCGGCGCTTGCGGCTGCGATGCCGACGGGACAAGGAGAGGAGTGGCCTGCCCCGACCCGTCGGATCTCGACGCTTACGCGCTCGGGCAGAGCAGCGCAGAGGTGCGCGCCCGAGTGGAAGCGCACGTCGACGCCTGCCCCGAGTGCACCCGTGTCGTCGTCGAGCTGATTCGCATCTACGGGCGGAGCGTGGAGGGCTCGAGCGCCGGGGGCTCATTGGCGTACGCGAGCACCGTGCCTGCGCAAGGCGCAGCACGCGCGGCACCGGCCATCGGCCAGCACGTGGGCCGCTACCGGGTGCTCTACGCGCTGGGCGAAGGTGGAATGGGCACGGTGCTGGCGGCGCACGACCCGGAGCTCGATCGCACCGTCGCCCTCAAGCTCCTGCACACCGCGCCGGGCACGCCTCCGGAGGAGCAGCGGGCTCGGCTCGCGCGAGAGGCGCGGGCGATGGCCAAGCTGGCTCACCCCAACGTGATCACGGTGTTCGACGTCGGCATCGACGGCTCTTCCGGTCAGCTGTTCGTGGCGATGGAGCTGGTGCACGGCACCACGCTGACCACCTGGCTTCGCGAGCAGCCGCGCGGCGAGCGCCAGATCCTCGAGGCGTTCTCAGCGGCGGGCCAAGGGCTCGCGGCCGCGCACGACGCGGGCTTGGTGCACCGCGACTTCAAGCCCGAGAACGTGCTCGTGGGGGCCGACGGACGCGTGCGCGTGGGCGACTTCGGTCTGGCGAAGAGCCCCCGAGCGGGGGCCGCTCAGGCTCCCCCACAAGAGCTCGATCTCACACATACAGGGGCGATCGTCGGCACCCCCGC
>CAZXMG010000062.1:0-51006 GCA_964641275.1 uncultured Polyangiaceae bacterium | reverse complement strand
AGGTTGCTGCGTGCGCCGAGCGCAGGAGCGGCGACCTGAGGGCGAGGCGCAGAGTTTATGCAGACCGCCCGTACTTGGAGCAGCACGCACCGAATCGACCCCGTCCCAACACGAGAGGAAGAACCCATGAAGATCGGAATGAAGAAGACCCTGTCCATGTCGTTCGACGACGCCCTGAGCAAGGTGCCTGAAGCGCTCAAGAGCGAGGGCTTCGGCGTACTCACGGAGATCGACGTTCAGAAGACGCTCGCTCAGAAGCTGCAGGTCTCCTTTCGGAAGTATCGAATCCTCGGCGCCTGCAACCCGACGCTTGCCCACCGCGCGCTGTCGGCGGAGATCGACGCCGGCGTGATGCTCCCGTGCAACGTCATCATCTACGAACAGGATGACGGGCAGACGATGGTGAACGTCGTGGATCCGCTTCAGACCCTGGCGCGCGAGTCGGGGCCCCTCGAGGCGATCGCTAGGGAGGCGCGGGAGAAGCTCGAGCGGGTGTTGGACCGCCTGGGCTGACAACGTCCACGAGGAACGAGATGAGCGACGCCGACCAGAGCTACTGGGACAAGCACGCGAAGAACTACGACCGGTCGATGGCGCTACTCGGAGGGCCGATCCCGCGCATGGTCGAGCTGGCGGGCGAGGCGGTGCGCGGCCTCGAGCGCGTCCTCGAGGTGGCGGCTGGTACGGGCCTCGTCACACCCGCGCTCGCCGCTGGCGCAGGAGAGGTCGTCGCCACCGACTACTCCCCGGAGATGGTCTCCGCGCTTGAGCGGCGCGTGCGAGACGCCAAGGTGACGAACGTGCGATGCGGGCAGGCCGACCTCTACGCGCTGCGCTTCGACGACGGGACGTTCGACGCGGTCGTTGCAGCGAACGTCCTCCACTTGGTGCCCGACCTGCCCGGGGCACTGGCTGCGCTTCGACGCGTGGTGAAGCCGGGCGGGCGGATCGTCGTCCCAACCTTCTGCCACGACGAGACGGCGCTCTCCTGGGTCGTCTCGCGGGCGTTGGCCGTGACCGGCTTCCCCGGTCACCGGCGCTTCACGGCAAAGTCCCTTCGGCAGGCGGTCGAAGATGCCGGCGTCACCGTGACCCGGATGGAGACGCTTCCGGGGGTCATCCCCATCGGCTACGTCGACGGGACATGCGGGCCAGGCTGACGGCGCGGCCGTTTGGGCGGTATGGCGCCCACCGCCGCCAGGGCCCCACTGGCCCACGCGAGGCCTCGAGGCCGCGCCACCGGCCAACGTGGGCGCAGCAGTCGCGCTTGGGTCCGCACTCGCGACGGGACGGCGCGAATGCGAGAGCGTGTCCGGGGCTGGCCTTGCTCATCCCCCGGATTCGCAGGCGTTCGCTCTCGCGTGGACGGTGCGGGCGTGGAGAACCCGTCCCGCCAAGAGCCCCAGAGAGTGGTTCGCAGCTCGCTCCCTACGCGGAGCAAGATTCCACGGTAGTGGGAGAAAACGCGAGCCCTCAAAAGCTCGCGTGTTTCTTTTGGTATCCGAGCAGGCTCGTCACTCGGCTGCCGCGAGCATCGCGAGATCCTTTCTCCCACCGGCGACCTTCGGGACGA
Source organism: uncultured Polyangiaceae bacterium (assembly GCA_964641275.1). Taxonomy (GTDB): domain Bacteria; phylum Myxococcota_A; class Polyangia; order Polyangiales; family Polyangiaceae; genus Xiheicaenibacterium. The sequence continues at coordinate 49,433 of CAZXMG010000062.1, read as the reverse complement.
TTACTACGCGCTCGCGGTGGACGTCGACGTAGTTGATGAGCTGGAGCGCGTAAATCCGGCCGATGTCGTGGTCGCTCAGGATGAAGTTCCGCCACGCCGCGATGACCTCTGCCGTTGGCGGCCACTGATGTCGGCGCGCGAGTCTTCCCGAACGCTCGGGCGTGCACACGACATCGGCGATGGCCGCGAGCACAGCGGCGTCCAGGTCTTCGACGCGCACGCGAAAGCCTGGGCACGCCTTCTTCCCTGTACGGAGCGTCTTGCGGCAATTGTAGTAGCAGTACGAGTACGTCGCGCCGTCGAGCGACTTTCCAGAGGTCTCGAGCTGGTAGCTCGATCCGCAGAGCCCGCAGCGTGCAAGGCCGGTGAGCACGCGCGGCTTGACCGACGCGCGACCAGGCAACTCCGTCGGGCGCCGCTGTTCGCAGAGCTCCTTCACGAGCGCGTACGTCTTGGCGTCGATGATCGGCTCGACGGGGAACGTGATCCACTTCTCCGCTGGCTGCAGCTTGCCGCGATGGTGAACGCCCCACTTTACGACGCCACCGGCCGCCGACTGCCGCAGCATCTGGATCACGGCGCCCTTGTCCCAGAGGTTGCCCTTCCGCGTGCGTAAGCCAGGCGCGTTCAGCGACTCCGCAACCTTCAACGCGCCGCTGCCCGTGATGTAGAGCCGGTACATCGTGCGAAGGATCGCGGCTTCGTCGGGCTGCACCGCGAGGTGGTATCGGGGCTTCTTCCCAGCGTGCGCCTCGGCGGGCACCTTGCAGTAGCCGTAGGGCGTGAGCCCGCCTGGGTAGAAGCCTTGGCGAACGGCCTCGCGCATCGCCGCCGCGGTACGCAGGCCGTTCACCTCCGACTCGTACTGGTCGATGCACTCGAAGAAGCCCTCCATCAGCGTACCCATCGGGTCCTCCGCGAGCTCCTGCGTGACCGAGAGCACGCGCACGCCTGCGCGGCGCAGCTCCTTCTTCACGACCCGTGCATGCGTGGCGTCGCGCGTGAAGCGCGAGGTGTGGTGCACGACGATCGTGGAGATCGTGCTGCCCGGCCCGAGCGCGTCGCCGAGCAGCTCGTTGAACACGGCGCGATGCGTGTCGGTGCCCGACGCGCCGGCCTCGACGTAGTGGTGGTCGATGACGGCGTCGTGGCGTGCGGCGAACTCCTTCGCCGATCGCCGCTGGGCCGTGAGTGACAGTTCCTTCTCGGCCTGCTCCACCGTGCTGACGCGGAGGTAGCTCACCCAGCGGGTGCGTTCAGCGCGCTTCGCCATCGCGTGCCTCCTTCGGCTCGACGGTCGGCGCTCTCGGCGCGTCGAATAGGCGGGCGAGTACGGGCTCGACAACGGCGCGCTCCCACTCGTCGATTGCGGGAGGGAGCGGCGCGAGGCCGATGACTTCCAGGTGGGCGGGCTTCTTGGGGCGGGGTCGGCGCATGGTTGTGTCCTTTTGGGAGGGAAACGCGGTCTCCCTCGCCAAGACGGGACACGAAATCGACCAGCCAGATGAAACCGGGCCGGAAGGGGGTGGGAACAGCGCTCCACAAGCTCGCCGCCGACGTCGAGCTGGCCACGTCCGAGCGCGAGCGCTGGATCGTCCAGACCGAGAGCTTCTACGACGCCCGCGGCCGCGTGTACCTCGAGCTGGCCGACGCGACGCCCGCCGAGGCCGAGCGGGGGATGGCGCTCCTCAAGAAGCTGGTAGGGTGAGGCTCCGCTCCACAAGCGTGATCGCACGCTCAGGGCACGCCACGACGCAGAGCCCGCACGCACAACAGGCATCGGCGTGTGGAGTTAGCGCCGTCTTCTTGCCGTGGACCCAGAGCCGGACCTTCACGAGCAGGGGCATCGCGCGGAACTGTTCGTCGCTCAAGCGCCCTATCGCAAAGACGTCGTACGGACAGACCGCGACGCAGTCGGCTTTCCCCTCGCAGGACCGAGGCTCGACCTTCGGCACGAAGGCTCCCGGCTCGGCCTTGCAGTTGGCCCCCGGTCGGTCTGGGCGCTGCGCGGCTCGCCGCGCCTTCGCCGCATCGCGTGTCATGCGATCGACTTCCACGGCCCGACGAAGCACGCGACTTCCATCGCGCCCTTGTCGCTTTCGACGAGGGACGAGACGAAGCCGGTGAGCGCGCGCAACCGCTCGAGGAAGCCCTTCACGCCAGGAAAGGAGGCATTGTCGACCACGACGAGGGCGCCCTCCGCGAGACGGGGCCCCAGAAGGTTCATCAGCGGGACGTAGAGATCGTTCCACCCATCGAGGAACAGAAAGTCGATCGCCCGCTCATCATGCGCGAGGGTCTCCATCGCATCGCCCGCGCGAAGCTCGGCCACGTCGTCAAGCCCCGCCGCACTGAGGTTGGCCCGCGCCGCCTCGATCTTGTTTGGCTCGATCTCCGTGGTGACGAGGCGGCCGCCGTTGTCTCGTGCGGCCGCGCCGAGGTAGATGGCTGAGATCCCGAACGACGCGCCGAACTCGACGAGCCTCTTGGCCTTCGACGCCCTGGCGAGGGCGTAGAGCAGTTGCCCTTGGCCTCGCGTGACCGCGATGTACGCATCCTTCATGTGATGAGGCCGAAGGCCGAGGCCCACGCTCTTGGCGAAGCCGAGGGCGATGCGAGGACCGTCCGACGAAGCTTCTTCGTGAAGCCGGCGAAGTGTCTTCTCGATCGCCGGCGTCTTCAGGCTGTTCATCGACGCTCCATCAGAAGTGGGGATGAGCGTTGGCCGCCTCGCCTGGGGCGATGACGTCTTGCGTGACCATCCACTGGTCGGTGACCTTGCCACTGCTGTCGAAGCGAAAGATGTCGAAGACCACCTGCTTGCCGTTGGTCGTCTCCAGCAAGAGGTGCACGAACACCAAGTCGCCCGATGCCACCGTGCGCTTCACGTCGATCTTCGGCGAGCCCGCCTTCATCCACGTCTTGAGCGCAGCCGCGTCTCCTCCCTCGGGACGGTGCACGCGAAATGACGACGCCAGGATGCGGTCGACCACCGCCTCGTCACGGCGCGAAATCCCGAGCTCCAGGAGCTCGCGAGCGCGAGCGGCCTGTGTCGTGACTTGGCTGGCAGCGATCGCGGCCAAGCCGTCGCCGCCGCCTGAAATCATGACCTCCGCGGCCTCGGTTGGAGTGGGCGCGAGCGCGTCCCAGTGCTCGACGATCTGCTCGCCCTGGACGCGCCAGATGTCGACGCAGAGGAGCGGGTGCTCGCCCAGCGGGTTCGGCGCCGTGTAGAGCCCGTGGTAGGCAACGAGGTCACCTTGCGCGGCCCAGCGCTCGGCCCTCAGCCCGAACGTGAACGCGCACATCTCCTTCACGTGAGCAGCGCCATCCTTGGCCCACGGGTTGTGCTGCACGAAGGTTGGATGGAAGTACTTCTCCACAGACCTCTCGTCGTGGTGCACGAGGATCCCGTCCATCGCGTCCTTCACCAACTGGATGTTCTTCTTCTCGATTTCGCTCAACATGACAGCTCTCCTCGTCTCGGTGGATGGTGACCTCACGTCAGCTGCGCTTCAGCACGATGCGCCCTCTCGCCTTGCCGCTCTCGAGGTGGTCGAACGCCGCGCCGAGCGCCTCGAAGGGGAAGACCTTGTCGATGGCAATGCGCAAGCTCGTGCTCTCGGCGGCGCGCGCGATGCGCTCGAGCCCCGCGGCGCTCGGTACGCTGAGGATCGGGACGAGGCGCGCTCCCGCCTTGGCGGCTCCTGCGTATGCGCCGCGCGTGATCAACGGCAGGAGGAGCCGCAGGAACCAGGGCGCACTTAGCCCGGCGGCGACCAGCTGGTCTGCCGGGGGAGGCACATGTAGCGAGGCGACGACGCCTCCGCGCTTCACGACGCCCCAGGATCGCTTGAGCGTGTCGCTGCCGACCGTGTCGAACACGAAGTCCATGTCACGCGCGGTGCCTTCGAAGCGCTGCGTGCGGTAGTCGATGGGGTGCGACACGCCCAGCGCGCGGGCTCGCTCGAGGTCGCTCGTTCCGACTGTCGCGAACACTTCGGCGCCACGCTGGCTCGCGAGCTGAACCGCCATGGCGCCGACGCCGCCCACGCCACCGTGAATGAGCACGCGGCTTCCCTTGTCGACTTTGCCTGCGTCGAGGGCTGCGAGGGCGCAGAGGCCGGGAAGAGGTAGGCATGCCGCTTCTTCCACGCTGAGCGCGGCAGGACGCCGGGCCACGCGGTCTGCAGGAAGCACGACGTGCTCGGCGAACGCACCCATCCGATCCATCCCTGCGTACGCATAGACGGAGTCACCGACGCGCAAGGTCGTCACGTCGCTGCCGATCGCGACGACCTTGCCGGCGATGTCGCAGCCGAGGACGAAGGGCGGGGCAAACGGAAGCAGCATCTTCGGCTCGCCCTCGCGGGTCTTGAGGTCGACGGGGTTCAGCGCCGCCACCTCGACGTCGATGCGAACTTCCCCTGGCCCAAGCGCGGGAGATTCGCGTTCTTCAAACGCGAGAACGGTGTTGGTCTTCCCGTACTTCCTGAGGACATGTGCGCGCATGGCGGGCTCCGTGAGGTCGTGCTCGGTTCGACCATGCGCCTTGCGGGAGTATGATGGAAACGAATAGTCTGCATAGGTCATGCACTCCATCGATGTCGCGGCCACGGACCTCAACCTGCTCGTCGTGCTGGATGTCCTGCTGCAGGAGCGGAACGTCACGCGGGCCGCGAAACGTCTGCACCGAACGCAGTCGGCCACGAGCCACGCGCTCGGACGCCTCCGCGAACAGCTCGGCGATCCGATCCTCGTCCGCGTTGGCGGGGAGATGCGCCCGACGCCGAAGGCCGAGCGGCTGGCGGGTGAGGTGTCGCGGATCCTCCGCACCATCAGCCGGGTGCTCGCGCATGAGGGCGCGTTCGACCCCCTCACGACGGACCGCGTGTTCACGCTCGCGGGTCCTGACTTTGTCGCAGCGACGTTGCCCGTGCTCCTCGCCCGCATGTCGAAGGCGACTCCCGCTGCTGGGGTCGAGCTCGTGCCGGCGGGGGCCGGCATGCTCCGCGACGTCGCAGATGGCCGCGTCGACGTCGCCATCGCGCCGACCTCGGTTGCCAAAGTCGACGGACTGCGTAGCGCCCACCTCGTCTCGCTCGACTGGGCCGTGTACGCCCGCGCCGATCACCCGGCAGCTCAGAGCTGGGACGCGAAGGCATGGTCCGCGTACACTCATGTGCGCGTGCGGACGTCGGGGGGCGAGAGCCCCGTCGACATCGCCGCCCGAGCACAGAGGCTGTCCCGCCGCACGGGCCCGTATCTGCCGCACTTTCTCCTAGCGCCGCCACTCCTCGCGCGAACGGATCTGTTGATGACCGTCCCGCGAGCAGTGCTCGCCGACGTCGCACCACGCTTTGGCCTCGTCGCGCTGCCGTGTCCGGTCAAGCTTGCCCCGGTCGAGCTGTCGATGTTCTGGAGCGCGCAGCTCGATCGCGATCCTGCCGTTACGTGGTTCCGGCAGGCCCTCAGCGAGGCAGCCGACGAGGCGTTCGCGCAATCGGAGCCGTTGGCGACGGGCCGCCGCCGCAAGGCGCGTCGCCGGATCGAATAGCCGCTTCCTGAGTAATGCGGTTACTCGCTCGCCGAGGCGATCAGGACGGTCACGGGCTGGTGGTCCACGGCCCGCCCGGTGGCCAGCGCTGCTCGAAACTCTCGCCGGCTGCGCAGGCGCGCGCGATCGGCAGGAGGAACCGGGCGAGGAACGGCACGACTTCGGTGAGCATCTCCGGGCACTCGGTGTTCGGGAGCTTCTTTCGGAACGCGGTCCACTGCGCGAGGGTCGACGCTTGCTCGGTGAACTCTGGTGTGAAGGCGATCGGTTCGACGTCGATGGCGGTCTCGCGGTTCGCGAAGGTGGCGGCTATGGCTTTGGCGAGGACCGAGCCGTCGAAAGCGAACTGCCTCGCGAGCAGCCACACGTCGTAGAAGTCCTTCATGCGGCTGTTCAGCGTGCCCAGGTAGACCATCGCTTGGAACTTCTCGGCGATCACGGTCTCGCGCGGGTAGCCCGAGAGCGCGGGCGCAGGGAAGTCGAGCAGCGCCGGGTACGTGATGTCTACCGCGCCGGGCGTGACGACGTCGCCGAACCCGACATCGAGCTGCATCGAGACGCGCGCCTTGCCGAGCAGGCCGACGAAGCGGACGCGCACGCCCTCGTAGTCCGCGTCCTCCTTGATGCGCTCGGTCTTCACCGTGGCCGGGTCGAAGACCATGCCGTCGGGCACCACGTCGGCGGTGCAGACCTCGCGGACCACGCGCTCGAGGTTCTCGAGCGAGTTGTCGAGCCGGCCGAGGAAGTCGACGTCCTTCGTCGCGCGCGCGAGCGGGGCCTCCCACACGTGCAGCATCAGCGCGCCCTTGAGGACGAAGCGCGCACGGTGAGGAGTCGTCGAGAGCCTGTAGAGGAAGCGCTCCATTGCGTAGTACTGGAGCAGCTCCTGGAACGGCCGCTTCGTCGCGCGAGCGTGATTCTGGAGGCGAGCCTGCACCGAGGCCGGGAGGTTCGAGACGTTTTTGGCGGTCACTTCATCGCCTCCAGGTAGGGGCGCATCGCGCGCTCAACGTGGCGCATGCGGGCGTACTTCAGGAGGACGTCGAGCTTCTTCTTGCGGCGCTCACGCCAGAGCCGCAGCGCCTCCAGGGCCACGTCCATACCGATCTGGTTCCGGTACCGGAAGCAGTCGACGAGGGTCTTCTCCGGGTCGTAGATGCGGACCGGCACACCGTCGAGTTCGTGCGTCTCGATGCCCTCGTGGAACGCCGGGCCCGAGAACCAGAAGAAGCGCGTCGGCGGGTATTCGAGGCGCGGTTTGGTCTTCCCGCGCTCGAGCGCCACGTCGATCACGTGCGGCACCTGCGTCGTCAGCTCGTGGAACGAGAGCGCGGAGATGAGGCAGAGTACGCCCTGCGGGACGCGCTTGGCCACCGTGACGAGGTCCGGGTGCGCGAGCGGATCGAGCGAAGCGAGGCGGTACACTCCTCGGGAGACGGGCACCACGATCCCGGCGTCACGCATCGCGTAGAGCGTCTTCCGGTTGAGGCCGAGGCGCAGAGCTTCGGCCATGCGGAGGCCGCCGCCATGCTGGCGGAACAGCTCGACCTCACGCTCGAAGACCCGGGCAGCCACGGGGACATATTGCCTTCAAACTTCGACCAAGTGAAGTGGTTTTGTCTCCGGGCCGGCGCCGAGGGTGCCGGCGGCAGCGATGAGCCTGGCGGCGCGGGACGGAGCGAATCCGTGAGAGTGTCCCGGCTCGCGTCGCCCAACCACCTTGATTCGCAGGCGTTCGCATCTTCGGGACCGTGCGAGCGGAGCGAACCCGTCCCGCCGAGAGCGCCGCGAACGGGTTGGCGAGTGGCGCCGAATGCGGAGCCCCTGTCTCCTCACGGAGACCATGCTGCTCTCCTGGACCTCCGTGACACTCCGTCCACTTCGTGGACTGCGTGCACTCCGGTTCGAGTCCAGCAGCTGGAGCCCTTGGTCGCTACCCTTCGGCGCGACCTCTCGCGGCGCGGTCGAGGCGAGGAGCGCGGCGCGACCCTCACGGCACGGTGCCGCCGGCTCGAACCCGAGCTTCGACCTCTGCCCGCTCCGGCGGGGCGCGCAGCACGTCGCGGACGTCGAGGCCCTCGCGATCGAGGAGATGGGTGACCAACAGGAGGTACTTCCAGTAGCGGTCCGTGCTCCCGAGCGACTCGTCGCCTGCCAGGAACCGCGCGCGCGCGGCCTCGTAGTCGAACGCGTCACGCCGCGCGACGTACTCGGCGTAGCCTTCGCGGAGCCACACGGGCAAACGCCTCTCCGCAACGAGCCCGATGTGGTCGGCCACGATCATGTGCGCGATCTCGTGGGCGATGTAGACGTCGAGCGAGCGAGGCCCATCGCGCCCGTCGGGACCGGCGAGGCCGTTGTCGGCCCAGCGCGCCGCCCGGATGAACGACGCCCGGCCCAGCGGCGTTTGGAACCCGCGGGAACGCCCATCGAAGCCGCTGAAGTAGTTCCACCTCCAGCGGTTGTTGCAGACGTACACCGGGTAGGTACGCGTGGGGTCGAAGAGCGGGGATTGGCGGATCCTCGACTCGGCGAGCGCAATGACCTCGGCAGCGTCCTCGGGAATGGGCTCGTCCGAGCGCACATGGATGGCTGCGCCGTCGCGGGCCCACGAGAAGAGCCACTGCGGATGGAGGAGCGTTGCGAGGTACAGTGCAACCAGGACTGACAACGCCGCGGCGCCACGCAGGAGCCACCGCCGCCAGCGCCGTCCCGGCCGTGCGCCCGCTTGCACCTCCCCGGTCCCCGCCATCTCACTCTCCGGCGCCGGCGGGCGATCTCGGCGCGCTCTTCGCGACGATGTCCCTCAGGAGCCGCGTCACCTCGGCTCGCGCGGCGGCGTTGCCCGTGTGGCCACCCTCGACGTAGTGGAAGGTGATGGGCAGGTGACCCGTCGAGACGTTCCATTGTTCGAGCGCACGCACGTGGACCACGGGTGCGTTCCGGTCGCTCTCGCCGTGAACCACATGCAAGCGCGCGGTCGGAGCTCGCGCGGCGAGCCGCTCGAACATGGCGCGCCCCGACGGACGTGTGGCGGCGTCTTGCAGGTAGGCGCACGAAGTGCCTGCGAACGGGCTGTTGTTGATCACGCTCTGTGTGCATGACGCGAACGCCTCTCGGAGGTGGTCGCCACCCCGAAGCTCCGCGAGTTGGCGCGCGAAGATGTCTGGCAACGGCTCGAGCGGGAGCCCGCTGAGCATCAACGTCGTGAGCCGAGCGGCCAACGCCGGGTCCTCGTCGAGCGCGGCCTCATAGGCGTAGAGCGCTATCAGCGCCCCCTCCGAGTGACCGACGACGTGGAAGCGCACCGATGCGCCGAGCTCCTCGCGCGCCCAGCGCAGCGCCTCGACCGCGCACTTCGTACCGTGCCGGAGCGTGTACTGCTCGAAGGTCGCGTAGTCGCGACTTACGGCTGCTGGATCCCCGAAGGGAGCGCGGATGCCAGGCTTGTCGTACGTCGCATACGCGACCCGTTGCGAGCTCAGGATCTCCTCGAAGGCAGGGTGCACGAAAGCGTTCGAGAGGCTCCCCGAGCCGTTGATGATGAGGAACACCTCCCGAACCGGCTCCTGGTTCCAGACCAGGTAGCCCGGGCACTCGAGTCCCCCGGTCGAGCGCAGCTGCCGGTCGATGACGTGCTGGTAGCGCGGCGCGCACGCGGCGATGACCAGCGCGCCGAGGAGCCCCAGCAGGATGGTGACGGCCCTCCGGGCGACGGACGCGAACAGCGCGAGCAACTTGTCGTCGGCAGCGGGCGCCATCCGCGCCACTGTTCTCATCTTTCGGCGGTCACGTCGAGCGCCCAGCGGCGTAGGCCTCACACAAGTCGGCGAAACGTGTCGGGCTGCCGGTGCTCGACGCCCGCATCTCGCCCCAGGCCAGGCTAGGTCAGTGTTAGCGTTGTCCGCGGTCCACCATTCCATGAAAGCCAGCGAACGAGCGTCCACGCGCCGCGAACCCAAGCAGCAGCGCTCCCGGCAGACAGTGGAGGCTGTCCTCGAGGGGGTGCAGCGCGTGCTGAGGCGTCACGGCGCCGAAGCCATCACCACGAACCGCGTCGCGGAGGCAGCGGGCGTCAGCATCGGCTCGCTCTACCAGTACTTCCCCGACAAGCAGGCCATCTTCACGGCCCTGCATGATCGCCACGTCGACCGAGTGCGGCACGTGATGGAGCGCACGATGGTCGACTGCGCCGCGGCATCCCTCGAGGAGTTCACGAGCGAGCTCGTGGAACGGCTCGCCAATGTGCACTCGGAAGACGCCGAGCTCCACGATCTCACGTCCGTCGCCGTGCCGGGGGGCGCCGACGGCTTCAAGCGCGCGCTCTCGGCCAGCTTCGAGCAGGTGATTTCGCCCACCAAGCAAGATCGCTACACCACTGAAGAGGCCGAGCGGATGCTCTTCGTTCTGCCGCAGATGGTCGAAGCGTTGGTGCATGGAGTGGGAGTGGCTCACCAGAAGCAGGCGATCTCGCGGGAGCGCGCCAAAGACGAGGCCCTCCGAACGGTCGCTGTCTACTTGAGCTCCTATCGGGGCGGCCACCCCAACCGCTACTGATAGGCGTCGGCGTTCTCCTCGGCCCACCGTTCGAATGAGATGGCCCTCCGCCCGAGGACCTGCTGCATCAGGCGCTCCGTGACTGGGGACCCGATGTCCCCGGCTCCGCCGAAAATCAGGCACTTCACTCGAGGTTGCTCCAGCCCTTGAGCACCTCGAGCGCCAGTCGCTTCTGGCCAGCCACGGTGAAATGCAAGCCGTCTTCCATCAGGAAGTCGGCAGGTGGTGGTGTCCCGAGCGTCGAGAAGACGTCAATCGCCGCCGCGTCGAGGTCGCGGACGATCTTGGCGACGCGTGCCAGGTCCTCATTGCGGAAGCGAGCTCCGAAGCGGGCGAGGCCCCAATGCCGTGCCACCTGCTCCTCGTTGACCGCGGGCGGGGTGATCCACACGACGCGCGCCTTGGATTCGCGGGATACCCGCTCGCGCAGCTCGGCGAGGTTGCGCGCCGTCTCCTCAGGGTGGACGAGCGTCTTGGTCGGGTGGGGGCCTTGCGTCCGCGCGTCGTTCGTACCGATGAGGAAGAAGATCCAATCGGGCTGCTGGCCGACGACTTCGCCGACTCGGATCAGACCGTGCGTCGTCGAGTCGCCCCCCACCGCGCTAATGGCCATTGAAATGCCGTCTGCGGCACGGCGCGTTCCCAGCAGCTCGCTCAGGATGACGGCCCAGGACTGGGGCTCCGATGTCAGGCTGTCTCCGAACGCAACGACCGTGGCGCCTCTCCGCAGAGGAAGCCGGTCGAGCATCGAAGCGACGGCCGGGTCGGCCAGCAGCTCATTCGCAGCTTCTTTGGCCTCGGCCTTCATGCGGCCGAGCTCGGTCGTGTAGCTCTCCGGCGGAAGCCCGAGCAGCGCTGCATGGGTTTCCTGGGACAGCGCGGCAGCTCCTGGCAGCGAAGCCAGCGTCCGCGCGGGTTGGATGACCTTCAAAAGCCAGCGCATCTGTTCATTCGACATGGTTCGAGCTCCTGCTGTTCGAGCGGGCTCACAACGTAGCCAGCGGGCTCGGGAGCGTCAGCTCGCCTTGCCCGTTGTGCAAATCGCTGAAACGACTGCGGACTTGCGACGACTGCCGCGGCTTGCTCAGATTCCGCGCTGGCCCGCGGGGGACGTCACGGCATCGCCAATGCCTCGGCCACCTGCTCGCTCGCGTAGTCGAGGAACTGCCGCACCAGCGGCGAGATCGAGCGACGCTCCACGACCAGCGCGCGCAAGGTGTGCTCGGGCAAGGGGTGCCGCGGCAAGGGCTCGACGAGCCGCCCGCGCGCCAGGCTGCGTACGGCGAGGAAGCAAGACGCCCATCCGAGGAGAGCGCCATGAAGATGTTGAGCCCAAGCAGCCGAACCAGCCTTGTTGTGGCCTTCGCGATCGCCAGCCTGTCCGTGGGCTGCGCAACCACCCCCGCGAGCTCAGCCACGGCAGCCACCTCCACCTTCAACGCCTCCGAGCAGGTCCCGCACGCCACGGACGTGCTGCGCCGCTACGAGACCGCCCTCAATGGCGGCGATGTCGGGGCCATCGTCTCGCTCTACACCGCCGACGCGGTGTTCATGGCGCAGCATCGCAGCCCGGCGATCGGCAAGGAGCAGATCGAGAAGGCCTACAGCGAGATCTTCGGCATGATCCGTCTCGATATCCGCTTCGAGATCGATGAGGTCGTCGTGGTCTCGCCGACCGTCGCGTACGCTCGCACCCGCAGCATGGGAACCACCACCATTCTCGCCAACAAGGCCCAGGTGTCCGAGGGCAACCAAGAGCTGTTCGTGCTCGTCCGCCCCGAGGAGGGCGGCGAGTGGAAGATCGGTCGCTACATCTTCTCCACCACCCAGCCCCGAGGATGAGGCCATGAGAGCTTGGAGACTCCACCAACCTGGCGGCCCTGACGCGTTCGTCCTCGAGGACCTGCCCAGGCCCGAGCCCGCAGCAGGGGAGGTGCTGATCGAGATCCGCGCGTTCGGTCTGAACCGCTCCGAGTGGTTCACGCGGATCGGCGACTCCCCCAGCGTGAAGCTGCCGCGGGTGCTGGGCATCGAGTGCGTGGGGACCGTGGTCAGCGATCCGAGCGGTAAGCTCGCCGCCGGACAGCGCGTCGCTGCGATGATGGGAGGCATGGGGCGGCAGTTCGACGGCTCGTACGCCGAATTCACCAGCGTCCCCTCGTCGAGCGTCTTTCCTTTGGAGACCGAGCTCCCCTGGGAAGTGCTCGGCGCGCTGCCCGAGATGCTGCAGACGTGCCACGGCTCGCTTCACTCAGGCCTGGAGGTGCAGCCTGGCGAGACACTCCTGATTCGCGGCGGCACGTCCTCGATCGGGCTCGCGACCCTGGCCATGGCGAAGAAGGCCGGCCTGAAGATCATCTCCACCTCTCGAAGCGAAGCCAAGGTCGCGGTCATCAAGGCGGCCGGCGCCGACGAGGTCGTGATCGACGCCGGCACCATCGCCGAGCAAGTGCGCGCGCTCCGTCCACGAGGGGTCGATCGCGTGCTCGAGCTGATTGGGACCAGCACCCTGCTCGACTCGCTGCAGTGTGCGCGTCCGGGCGGCGTCGTGTGCATGACCGGTATCCTCGGAGGGAAGTGGGAGCTCTCGTCGTTTCGCCCCATGGGCGACATCCCCACCGCCGTGCGGCTCACGTCGTACTCAGGCGGCGCCGGCGACATCACCCCCGAGCAGCTCCAGCAATACGTCTCGATGGTCGAGCGCGGCGAGCTCGAGATCGCCCGGGGACCCGTGTGGAGCTTCGATCAGCTCCGCGCGGCTCATCAGGCGATGGATGAGAATCGCGCGAACGGCAAGATGGTGGTCGTGGTTCGCTGAGCCGCGGCGTAGGACAAGGCCCCGCCTCATGGCAACGACGGCGGAGATCGCACAAGCCCTCGGTCACGCCCAGCTGCAAACGCTTCGGCACCGCGTGTGGGCTCACGCCTGGGTTGCACCGCATGCAACATTGCATTTCATGCGATTGCGTTGCCTGCATGTGGTGGGGGACCCACACTGCTCCCGGCCAAGGACCTCTGGTCCCACCGAAGGAGCCGAACGACATGAGCCTCAGAGACCCGAACGTATCCAACAAGAGCAAGCCCAAGCGCGTCGCGATCGTGATCGCGAACCCCGCGACGTCGAGCACCACCGGCTGGCCCGTGGGCTTCTGGTGGTCGGAGCTGACGCACCCGTACTACGCCTTCCACGAGGCTGGTTACGAGGTCGAGATCTTCAGCCCCGCCGGCGGCAAGTGCGAGGCCGATGGCATGAGCGATCCGCGTGACGCCAGCGGCTACTCCGCGTCGGATCTGATCAGCATGGGCTTCCTCAACACGCCGAGCCTCGCGGCGCTGGTCGACAGAACCAAGCCCGCGTCGGAGATCAACGTCGCGCGCTTCGACGCCATCGTCGTGGCGGGCGGCCAAGCCCCGATGTTCAGCTTCGAGCAGGCGACGGAGCTGCACAAGAAGTTCGTCGAGTTCTACGAGGCGGGCAAGGTCGCTAGCGCGCTCTGTCACGGCGTCGCGGTGCTTCGCTACGCGAAGCTCTCGAACGGCGAGCTGCTCGCCAAGGGCAAGACCGTCACCGGCTTTGCCAATGTCGAGGAGGACTTCGCCGACAACGCCGTGTGGGGCATGGGCGCCTTGCCCAGAGACAAACACCTCATGCCTTGGCGCATCGAGGACGAGCTCAAGAAGGCGGGCGCGAACTTCGTGCAAGGCGGCATGTGGCGCGGCTTCGCGGTGCGCGACGGCAACCTGATCACGGGTCAGCAGAACTTCTCCGGCACGGAGACGGCCAACCTCGTGATCGAGACCTTGGGTCGCTGAGGCGCCGTCATGAGCGAAGAGCTTGTCGGCGCTTGCCATTGCGGTCGGGTTCGAGTGCACCTGCCCGCCGAGAGCGTGGGCGTGGTCGCGTGCCACTGCGCGGATTGTCAAAAGCTGCACGGAAGCTTCTTCGCGATGCTGGCGTCGGATCGCGCGCTGGTCCGCTGGGAAGGTGAGGAGCACATCTCCTGGTACCGCTCGTCGCCCGCCAATGAGCGCGGTTTCTGCGTGCATTGTGGCAGTCGACTTGCCAAGCGCCCTGTCGAGGGCACCAAGGTGTTGGTCTCGGCAGGGCTGTTCGGGCCCTCGCTCCCGCGCGAGGTCATCAAGAACCTGTGGCTGGAGCAGAAGCCCCATTGGTACGAGGCGCCCCGCGTCGGGCCCCTCAGCCCCGAGGACTTCGTCGCGCTCGCGTTGGCCGAGCCGATCGAGTCCCCCACGGCGCAATACGGGTACTCGCTGCGCGCGGCCTCCGGCAACCCGCGGCCCCCGGGGGTGATCGCGCTCACGTGGATCACGGCCAAGGACGCGAGCGAGCGTGAGCGGATCCGTGCGCACTCGCGCCAGAACGTGCAGGACTTCATGGCCGAGCCTGGGTTCATCTCGATCGTCACAGGCTTCACGGGCCTGCGCGGCTTCACGGTGACCGCGTGGGAAGACGAGCAGGCGATGAAGCGCGGGCTCGGAAAGCACCACGCGGTCGCGATGAGGGAGCTGTTCGGCGAGAGCTTCGTGGCCTCGGTCTGGACCAGCGTGTGGACGCCCACACGCATCAACCGGATCTGGGTGCGCTGCCCGGCGTGCGGCTCGCTCGAGGACGTCTCGGCCGACCCCAAGAGCTGCGCCAAGTGCAGCGCGCCGATGCCCGAGCGACCCGCCTTCTGGTGATCCGGGCCCGGCTCCCGCGCCTTCGTGGTAGGGTCGCGCCACTCGGATGCTCTCGGCCTCCGCACCTTCGCCCTTGGCACAGGGGGCCCGGGTCCTGCGACGCCGGCCCGTGGAGCTCTCCTCGCTCGGCTCGGGCGCCGTCGACACCGCGGTGGTCATGGATGTGCTGCGCATGACCACGACGGCGGCGGTGCTGCTGCGGCGGCCATCGTGCGACGGCGCCGTCGTGGCGGCCACGCTGGTGGATCTGGAGCGGCTGTCGCGTCCTCTCTCGGAGTATGTGGTGGTGAGTGAGCTCGCCTCGGCGCCGCAGCTGGGCGCCTGGGTCGACAACTCGCCCGCGCAGGTGTCGCGCTTCGACTTCGGGACGCGGTCGCCGGTGCTGGTGACCACCAACGGCACACGCGCGCTGCTGGCGGCGTCGGCGTGCGCTGCCCGGGTGCTGCTCGCGAGCTTCCGCGATCTCGACGCGGTGGCGCGACACCTGGCGCGGCTGTCCCCGCCGTCGGTCGTGCTCGTGCCCGCGGGGCACTTCGCCAGCGGGGAGCGCCGCGTCGAGGACGACCTGTGCGCGGACGCGCTGGAGGCGCTCCTCGCGGGGCAGGCGCCGGATCTCGAGGCGGCGGCCACCGCAATTCGCGCGGACGAGCGCGTCCGACGGCGGATCGAGGCCGAGCCCGGCTTTTCGGCCGACCTCGATCTGGCGCTGGAGCGCGACCCAGGCGCAGCGGCCCTTTCGTTCCACCCCGAGGGGGCCGGCGTCGGCCGTATCGCCCGCGCCTGAGATCCAGAGTATGCGCGTTTCCCAGGAGAAGGCCTGAGCATGGGATCGAACGTCGCTGGAGCGCGGGTGCGCGAGCTCCTCTCGAAGCAGGGGTTGCCGAGCGGAGACGGGGCTGCGCCTCCTTCGTCGGAGCGCTCGTTCGCGGGCGGTGCCAGGTTCGGGGTGGAGCTCTCGAGCGTCAACAACGCCGCCATCTTGCGAACGGTCCTCAAGCTCGCCAAGGAGTACTCGGTGCGCGTGAATCGCTGCGACGAGTGTCGCGGGATGGCGCGCCTGCCCAACGCGGACGTGGAAGAGATGGTCCGCGTGTGTGCTGGGGAGGGGATCGGCCTGCTCTTGTCCAGCGGGCCGCGCGCCATCTACGACACGGGAGGTTTCGTGAGGAGCCCGAACGGGCGGCGCGTCGGCTATCGGCTGCGGGGCATGGAGAACGTCGTTCGTGCCGCCGACGAGGTGCGACGCGCGGCGGATCTCGGGGTGCGCGGTTTCTTGGTCTACGACGAGGGCCTGCTGATGCTCCTGCAGCAGCTGCGACAGGCGGGGGAGCTCCCAGCGACCACGGTGTTCAAAGTGTCGGTGCACATGGGCTGCGCGAACCCGCTGTCGGCGCGGGTGTACGAGGGGCTCGGCGCCGACACCATCAACCCCGTCCCGGATCTCGACCTGGGCATGATCAGCGCCATGCGCGCGGCGGTGAGCTGCCCGCTCGACCTGTTCTCCGACACCGCGGAAGAGGCGGGCGGGCTCCTGCGTACCCACGAGGTGCCAGAGTTCGTGCGTGTCGCGGCGCCGGTGTACCTCAAGTGCGGAGCCATCTCGCAGCCGCACCAGAACCACCTGCCTTCTGAGGAGGAGCTGCGCGAGCGGATCCGGCAAGCCGCCTGCGTCGTCGAGACGCTGGCGCGTCACGATCTCGCGGGCGCCCAGCTCGAGTCCCGCGAGCGGACGTTGGGGCTGCCGGAGATCTGAGCGTGTCCGCGCAGCGCATCGAGCACCTCCGCGCCCAGTACCCGACGTTCGTGTACGAGGGTTACGAGTGGCGCGAAGACGCTCGCGGCACGTTGGATTGCTCGTTTCGCTTCCGCACGGGGGAGATCTCGTTCCGCCCTTCGTGTCGCTTCTCGTTCTCCGGCTCGCGCGCTCGGCGCGCGGTCGGCCGCGAGGTCTTGGACAACCTGGTCTTCCACCTCGGCTTGGCGGAGCTGCCCAGCTACTGGAAGGCGACGTGTAGCCCGCGGGTGGTGGTGCAGGCAGGCGCGCTCAGCGCCGAGCAGATCGCCTTCTGGACCTCGCTCCTCACCGACGGCATGGGCGAGTTTCATTACACGAACCAGACGCCGTTCACGGACCCGGGCTTCGTCACCATCGTCGGGGCGGAGGGAGCGCCGAACGGCGTCTTCGGCGGGGCGCTCGAGGGCGGTCACGTCGTCCCCATCGGTGGGGGCAAAGACTCTCTGGTGACTCTGGAGCTGCTCGGGCGCCGCACCGACGAGGTCACCGCGATCGCCATCAACCCCCCGGCGTCGACCGAGGCGGCGATCCAGCTCTGCGGGGTCACCGAGCGCGTCTTCGTCGAACGGCGGCTCGACCCGCGGCTGATCGAGCTCAACGCGGCCGGCTTCTTGAATGGGCACACGCCGTTCGGTGCGGTCGTGGCGCTCACCTCGGCGCTCGCCGCAGTATGGCTCGGAAGAAAGCACGTGACGCTGTCCAACGAGTCTTCGTCGGACCACGCCACGCTCCTCTATCGAGGACGCGTGATCAACCACCAGCACGGCAAGAGCGCGGTCTTCGAGGCGGCGATGCACCACTACCTCGCGGCGTACGTGGCGAGCGAGCTCCATTACTTCAGCCTGCTACGTCCGTTCAACGAGCTCCAGATCGCGCAGCGCTTCAGCGACCTCGGCGCGCTGCACTCGGTGTTCCGGAGCTGCAATCGTGGGCGCAAGACGGACTCGTGGTGCGGGCGTTGCCCCAAGTGTCTGTCGACGTTCATCGTCCTCGCTCCGTTCCTGGATCGCGCGAAGCTCGTCGGCCTGTTTGGCAAGGACCTCTTGCTCGACCCCGAGTGCCAGAAGCTGTTGCCCTCGTTGTCGAGCGAGGACGGTGCGCAGCGGCCGTTCGAGTGCATCGCGACGCCGGGCGAGCTCCACGTGGCGCTGCAGCTGTCTCGCGGCGAACGGGTCACCCCGAGGGCCGTGGAGGCGCTCACGCAGCGCGGGGACAGGAGCCTCATGCCGGGCGACCTGTACCCGGTGGTCGACGCCGCGCTTCGACCGCGCGTGGTGCCGCTGTTGCGCCACGCGGCGGTGGGGGTGCTGGGCTTGGGGCTCGAGGGCGCGAGCACCTGCCGCCACCTGCTCTCGTCCGTGCCCGAGCTCGACCTCACCATCATCGACGACGACGCTGCGGTCAGCGCTCGCGTCCCGACGCCCGAGAGCCCGACTCAACACGTCCGCTTCGTTCCGGGCAGCGCGGCCGCGCGCTCGGCACCAGCCCTGGAGGTGGTGTTCAAGTCCCCCGGGGTGCCGCCCGACCACCCTGCGATCAACGCGCTTCGCCAGAGACCCGCGCTGCTGAGCTCGCACACCGAGCTGTTCTTCGAGCTTTCCCCAGGAAGGACCATCGGCGTGACCGGCACCAAGGGCAAATCGACCACGACCTCGCTCATCGCCCACGTGCTGCGCGCCGCAGGCAAAGATGTGCGCTTGGTGGGCAACATCGGTCGGCCTTGCCTGGATGAGCTCGAGGGCGCCGGGCCCGAGACGATCTACTGCGTCGAGCTGTCGAGCTTTCAGCTCGAGGGACTGCGCGTGAGCCCCGGGATCGCGGTGGTGCTCGGCATGTTCGGAGACCACCTCGATCGTTATGGGGACGTCGACGCGTACATCGCGGCCAAGGCCTCGATCACCCGCTTCCAGTCGCGGCACGACCTGGTCCTCTACAACGCGGACTGCCCGCACGCGGTGGGGCTGGCCGAGCTGGGCGTCTCGCGCCGCGTGGGCTTCGGGCGAGAGCGCCCGGCGCTGCTCGGTGCTGCCCCAGGGCCGCTGCTCGGCGAGTTCAACCACTACAACCTGTGGCCCGCGATCTTGATTGGTCGCCATTTCTGCCTCGAAGACGCGGAGATCGCTACGTCTTTGCGGTCGTTTCGCCCGCTTCCTGGTCGCCTCGAGACCGTCGCCGACAAGGACGGCGTCCGCTTCGTCTGCGACATTCGATCCACGGCGCCCGAGGTCACCGTGGCCGCGCTCGACGGGCTCGCCCAGAGCGGCGCCGGCGTGGATTTCCTGTTGCTGGGTGGCGTCGACCGGAGCCAGGACTACCGCACGCTGCTGCCTGCCCTGGAGCGCTCCAGCGTGCGACACATCCTGCTGTTCCCGCCGACGGGCCGGCGGATCCGCGCGCTGGTCGAGAGCACGCCGCTCGCCGAGCGACTGGCCCTGTTCGAGCCGAGCAGCATGGAGGAGGCGATCCGCTACGTGTATCGCCACGCGCCCGTGGGACCCAGCGTGTGCCTGATGTCCACCGCCGCGCCGAGCAACGGCGGCCTGTTCTCCGGGCCGGAGGACAAGGCCGAGCAGTTCGCGCGCCACGCCAGGCAGCTCGGGCGCGCCGAAGCGCAGCGATGAACCTCGAGGAGCTGATCGCAGGGACCTCGTTGAGCTCGGCGCGCGGAGCGCACACGGAGGTGGGGGCGATCGCCATTGATTCCAAGAAGGTCACGCCCGGCAGCCTCTTCATCGCCATCAAGGGGGTGGCGCTCGACGGGCACGACTACCTCGCCGACGCCGTCACGCGCGGCGCGGCGGTGCTGGTGGTGGAGGACGCGGCGCGTGTGCCGATGCCGTTCGACGGAGTCGTCGTCGTGGTGCCCAGCGCGCGCGCCGCGCTGAACCAGCTGGCGAGCCGGTTCTTCGGCGATCCGGGGCGAGACCTGTTCTGCGTCGGGATCACCGGGACCGACGGCAAGACGACGGTAGCGTGGATGACCGAGGCGGTGTTGGCCGGGTGTGGCAAGCCCACCGGGGTGATCGGCACCGTGGACCACCACTTCGGCGAGCACCGTTGGCCTGGTGATACAACGCCCCCGCCGCTCGCGTTGCAACAGCGCCTGTCCCAGATGCTCGCGCTCGGGGCGCGGGCCGTCGCGCTCGAGGCCACCAGCCAGGGGCTGTCGCAATCGCGGGTGGGCAGCGTGCCGCTCGATGTGGCGGTGTTCACCAACCTCACCCGTGACCACCTCGACTACCACCGCACGCTCGAGGCGTACTTCGAGGCCAAGCAGCGGCTCTTCAGCGAGGCTTTGGCCGCGACCACCAAGCAGCGGTGCCACGCGATCATCAACCTCGACACCCCCTACGGAGCGCGCATTCGGGTGCCGGCGAAGGCGACGAGCTGGACGTACGGCCGGCGAGGCACAGGCTCGGACTTCTCCTACGAGGTGGTCTCGACTGGGCTCGCGGGGAGCGAGATCCAGCTCTCGGCCTGGGGTGAGCACGCAGTGCTGCGATTGCCGATGATGGGCGACTTCAATGGTGCGAACGCGATGGCAGCCGTGGCGGTCGGGGTCGCTGCGGGGTATCCCTTCGAGGCCTGCGTCGAGGCCCTGCGCGGATTTTCCGGCGTCCCGGGGCGCGTGCAGCGGGTCGTGCACGACGGGGAGAAGCTGGTCTTCATCGACTACGCCCACGACCCCGACGCGTTCGAGAAGCTGCTCGGCACGGTGAGCGCGGCCATGCGCCGTGAGCGTCCCGAGGGCGCACTCGTGACCGTGTTCGGTTGTGGTGGTGACCGCGACCGAGGAAAGCGGCCGCTCATGCTGCGGGCCGCGCTGCGGTGCTCGGATCGGGTGATCGTCACCTCGGACAATCCGCGCTCCGAGGATCCTTCCGAGATCGCCTCCGAGATCCTTGCAGGTTTGCCATCGCCAGCCGACCGAGATCGAGTG
Source organism: uncultured Polyangiaceae bacterium (assembly GCA_964641275.1). Lineage (GTDB taxonomy): Bacteria > Myxococcota_A > Polyangia > Polyangiales > Polyangiaceae > Xiheicaenibacterium. The sequence goes on along the minus strand of CAZXMG010000062.1, from coordinate 28,883 downwards.
TCGGTCGAGCTCGACCGCGTCAGAGCGATCGAGCTTTCGCTGGACACCTCGGCCGAGAGCGACGTGGTCATGATTCTCGGCAAAGGGCACGAGCCGTATCAGATCGTGGGGGAGCGACGCTTGCCCCACAGCGATTACGCGGTCGCCGAGGATAGGCTGGCACGCGGTAGGAGAGGGTGAGGAGCGACGGATGGCGACCCGGCTACCGGCGAATCAGGCAGCCTTCACGCTGGACGAGCTGCTCGCCGCCACTGGCGGTGTGCTGGCAGCCCGGGGGGAGGCGGAGGGCACGACGTGCGTGTCGACCAACACGCGAGAGTTGCAGCATGGGGCGGCCTTCGTGGCGCTGCGTGGCCAGGTGCACGACGCGCACGCGTTCGTGGCGGACGCGGCGGCCGCCGGCGCCCCGCTCGCCATCGTCGAGCGCGAGGTGGAAGCACCGCGGGAAATGACGGTCGTGCGCGTGCCTTCGACGTTGCGCGCGCTGGCCGACCTGGCGCGCGCGCACGTGGCACGCTGGCATGGGCTCGGTGGGCGCACGGTCGTGGGCATCACCGGATCCGCAGGCAAGACCACGACACGCGTGGCGGCGGCCGCGATCGTGCACCGCTTGTTCCCGGGGCAGACAGTGGCCACCCGAGGCAACCTCAACAATCGCATTGGCGTGCCGATGATGTTGTTCAGCCTGAGGCACGAGCATCGTGTGGCCGTGCTGGAGCTGGGGACGAGCGAGCCGGGCGAGATCGCGGAGCTCTGCCGTATGGCGCAACCCGACGTCGGGATCTTGACGTTGATCGCGCCGGCGCACCTCGATGGGCTCGGGTCGATCGACGGCGTCGCGAGGGAGAAGGGGGACCTGTATCGTGCGTTGCCCCGGGGAGGCATTGCGGTCGGCAACGGCGATGACGCGCGCGTGCGAGAGCTGCTCGACGGCGCGGAGGTGGCGCGACACGTCAGCTATGGGTGGAGCCCCGATGCAGGGCTGCGGTTGGAGGATCGCACGCCCCTAGGGATGACGCATTCGCGGGTCGCTGTGGTGCGACGGGACGGTCGGCGGAGCATGTTCGACACGCCGCTGGTGGGCGAGGCGGGCGCGCTCGCGTGCGCGGCGGCGATCGCGGCGATCGAGGCAGCGTGCGGCGTCGAGCTCGAGGGAGAGTGGCTGACGGCCGCGTTCCGCGAGGTCGACGTTGGAGAAGGGGCGCAGCGGCTGGTGCCGCACGAGCTCGCGAGCGGGCTCGCGCTGATCGATGACACGTACAACGCCAACCCGGCCTCGATGGCGGCGTCGATCCGCGCAGCGGCAGAGATGGCAGAGGTGATGGGCCGGAGGCTGGTGCTGGTGCTCGGGGAAATGCGCGAGCTTGGTGGCGAGGCGGCTGCCGGTCACGATCGGGTGGGTCAGCTCGCGGCAGAGAGCGGCGCCAGGCTCGTCGTCGCAGTGGGTGGTGGGCAGGCTTGGCGCATGGCGAAGGCGGCGGGGGACGCCGGGCTCGACGTGCTGTCACTTCCTTCGGTCGACGAAGCATTGCCAGCCATTGCCGGGGCCGTGCTGGACTCCGATCTGGTGTTGGTCAAGAGCTCACGCTCCGTCGGGACGGACCGGATCGTGGTGGCGCTCACGCGCCAACGCGACGTGCTCGCGCGCTGATCAAGCGCCAGACAGTCGCGCCGCCACCTCGTCTGCGATCGCGAGGCACGCGGTCAGTCCGGGTGATTCGATGCCGAACAGGTTCACGAGGCCGGGGATGCCGTGGGCCTCCCGACCCTGCAGCACGAAGTCTGCCGCCGGCGCGCCGGCGGGGACGATCTTGGGACGAACTCCCACGTACCCAGGCTCGAGCGATCCGTCGGCGAGGCTGGGGTAGAAGCGACGGATCGCGTGGTAGAAGCTCGGCGCTCTGCCCTCGTCGAAGGTGTAGCTCGGTTGGTCGGCCCAGGAGATGTCGGGGCCGAAGCGCGCGCGGCCTGCGAGGTCGAGCGTGAGGTGGATGCCCAGCGCCCCTGGCACCGGCATCGGGTAGACGAGGTGGCGAAATGGGGCTGGGCCAACGAGCGTGAAGTAGTGCCCCGGTGCGAAGTGCTCCGTGGGGACGGAGGTGGGGTCCACGCCAAAAAGCGAGCGCGCTACGCGAGGCGCGGCGAGCCCGGCGGCGTTCACCATCGTGCGGCAGCGGACGCGGACTGGGTCGCGGCCTCCCACTGCGAGCTCGAGGCTCCCGGCTTCCGCGCGACCCGAGAGCACTGGCGTCGACAAGGCCACGCTGCCCCCGGCCGCCTCGAGGTCGGCGCGCAATGACTGCATCAGCGCGTGGCTGTCGAGGATGCCCGTGGAGGGAGAGAGGACCCCGCGCGCCGCCTCGACGCTGGGCTCCAGGGCGCGCACGTCGCTCGCCGACAGCGCGACCAGGTCCGAGACCCCATTGGACTCGGCGAGCCGCGTGATGCGCGTCATCGTCTCGATCTCAGCGTCGCTCACGGCGACCAACAGCTTGCCGACCCTGCGGTGCGGCAGGTTGCGCTGTGCCAAGTAGGCGTAGAGCTGTCGTTGGCCAGCGGTGCACAGCCGCGCCTTCCACGAGCCGGTGGGGTAGTAGATGCCGGCGTGGATCACCTCGGAGTTGCGGGAGCTCGTGTGTTTGCCGATGCCGTCCTCCGCCTCGAGCACGACGACCTCGCGACCGGCGAGCGCGAGCCTGCGCCCGACAGCGAGCCCCACGACCCCGGCACCGACCACGACGCAGTCGAGCGAATCCATGGTTGCTCGTCCTCGCGCGCTCAGCGCGCGCCCCTCCGCAAGAGCGACCGCAAGTCGAACAGGCCGAGCGCGGGCGCCGCGATGGCGAAGGCGCCGCCGAAGACCGCGAGCACGAGCGCCGAGCCCAAGAGCCCCTGCGCGAAGGAGGCGGGCAGCGCTGCGCGCAGCAGCAGGGCGGGTGCGATCGAGGCGCCGCCGAGCGCTAGCGCACGACCGAAAGGCACGTGCGCGAGCCCGAGCCCGCCGATCTCGCGGCGCAGGTGCCGCGCGAGCGCGAACGTCTCCACCCATGCCGCGAGGACGGCGCCAAGCACCACGCCAACCACCCCGAGCCATTGCATCAGCACGAGCGATCCCGCCGTGCTCACCACCACCCGCCAGATCGCGAAGCGGGCCGGGGTGCGCGTGTCGCCCAAGGCCCAGATCGCGGTCGAGAGCACGCGCCCCGAAGCATTGCCCAGCAGCGCGAACGCGTACGCGAGCACGATGTCGCGCACCCGAAGCGTGGCGGCTCGATCGAACTCGCCGCTCTCCAGCGCGACGCGGATGATCTCGCCGCCGAGCAGCGCGAGCACGAGCGTCGCCGGCAGCGCGAGCGTCGTGACGCGGGCGAGCGACTTGCCGAGCCGTTCACGGAGCCGCGCGTTCCTGCGCTCCGGGTCGGCCTCGGCGGTGTCCCCCGCCATGCCGGGCAGGGCTGCTGCCGCCTCGCCCGTGCCCAGGATCGCCATGGGCAAGAAGTAAATCATCTGCGCCGCGGTCAGGGCGGCCTGCGCGCCCGCTCCGAGCAAGCTCACGATCGCCAGATCGATCGCGCCCGAGAGGGTGACCACGCCTCGCCCAAGCACCGCGCTCGGCAAACGTGTCAGCGCCTCGTTCAGGCCGGGAGCGGCGCGGTCCAAGCGCGGCCGCAGCTCCCCGAGCAACCTGCGCGCGGCCGGCAGCAGCACCATCACCTGCAGCACGGCGCCGGCGAGCGCGCTCCACACCAACACGCCGAGCAGCGGCTCACCGCGTTGGCCGAGCCCCTCGCCGAAGGCGACCAGCGCCGCGATCTGCACGGCGCTCCAAGCTGCGGGCGCCACGTACGCCAGAAAGAAGCGGCGGTGGGCCGTGAGCACGCCCAGCGCCCAGGCAGACAACACCAAGAGCGCCGTCATCGGGAAGAGGACCCGCACGGCGCCGGTCGTGAGCGCGAGCGGCTCGGCCTCGAACCCAGGCGCGATGAGCCGTGTGAGCGCCGGCGCGAGCGCGACGCCAACCGCGGACGCGACGCCTACCGCGAGCAGCAAGAACCCGAACGTAGCCAATGCGAAGCGGGTGGCCTCGCCCACGAGCCCAGCCGCCCGCTTCTTCGCGTAGACCGGGATGAACCAAGCCGAGAGCGTGCCTTCGCCGAGCAGGTTCTGGACGATGTTGCCCACGCGGAACGCGGCCGCGATGACGTCGGTGAACGCGGAGAGCCCAAAGTAGTGGCCGATCACACGTTGGCGCACGAGCCCGAACAGCCGCGACAAGAGGATGCCCGCGGTGACGAGCAGGGCCCCCCTTCCGGAGCTCGCCTCCGCGCGCGCGTCGTCTTCGCGGGCCATGCCGGCACGCTTCTACTCCAATCCCGGCGTGCTGTCGCACGTCTGGGGTGATCGGCGGGCGTGGAGGCAGCGGCTACGCGTGGGCTTGCCGACGGGACATGGCGGCCCCGACGGCCAACAGGACGAGCGCTCCGACAACGCTTCCGATGACGCCCGAGGTGTGGAAGTCAGTCACGCGGTGGTGGGTCACCAAGCTGACGAGGAAGCCGCCGAGGAACGAGCCCGCTACGCCGAGGCCGATCGTCATGAGGATGCCCATGCTCTGGTCTCCCGGCATGACGGCGCGTGCGATGAGTCCGATGACGAGACCGAATACGATGAACAGCACGAGTCCCATGGTGACCTCCCAGGGGCAGGAGCTCCTGCCCACGTTTTCACCGGTAGCAAGGCGCGAGCCGTCGAGCGCTCTTGCGAAACGTGGGCGACCGATTGAGACGCTCGTCGCAGTCAGCCCAGCCGCGCTGGCGCGGTTCTGCCTCACCGGGGCGAAACGGGTCCACAATCCACCTCGACGGGGCCGGGTCGAAACGTTCGGCGCGACAGAGTCCGGCTCTGTGCCAGCGAGGCGAAATGGTGCAGGCGCGCTCCTTGCTCGAGCTCTGGCAGTTCGAGAAAGCGAGACGCCGATGATGAGCTCCTGGTGGCTGTTGTGGATGATCTCCATGCTGGTGCTGTTGGTGCCCTCGTTGAGCTATGGCTGGGGCTACCGTGGCTGGGGCCCGCCGTACCCCAGATACATCCAGCGCCGTCGGTGGGAGCGGGCCAACGCCAGCGGTGACTCCGCCACGTTCAACCACCAGAGCTGGGGCGTGGGCGGTGACCTGGTCTGGACGGTGCTGTTCATCGGGCTGTTCTGGGCAGGAACAGCGCTGATGTGGCGATGAAGCTCCCAACGCACTCGCGCCGCGCGCGGGTTCGTCAGCGATGGTCGTGGAGCCTCTCGAGCGCGCTGTCGATGCTGCGCTCCAGTCGGTCCGCCGCGCCGTCGATTGCCTGGTGCACGGTCTCGGCGGCGTGCGTGACGATCCTGGGTTGGCTGCCCCTCAATCGAGCCTCCATCATGCAGCGCTTGTCGCGCGGGCCACTCTTGTCGCCGTTCTGGTCACTGACGTGGATCTCCACGCGCGTGACGTGGCTGCTGAATCGGCGCAGGGCGCGCTCCACCACGCCCTTGATGTGCCGAGCAAGCGCGTCGCGCCCTTCGATGTGGCTGTCGGTGTTGATCAGGATGTGCATCGCGTCCTCCATGTGGTCGAAACCTCGCACCATCGACATCGCTCCAGCCACGAGACCAGCGACCCCGGCGATCAAGATGGTGTCTCGTGACGCGGACGCCGCCGCGACGCCGATCATGAGGCTCGACGTCGAGACGATGGCATCGTCTGCGCCGAGCACCGCGGCTCGGAGCCATGCGGTGCGGCCGCTGCGGTGCGCCTCGCGGTGCCCGGTGGGCAGGTGTTCCGCTCGGGTCCTCACGAGGCGGCTACGTTCTGTTCGGGCGTGTGGTGGGCCATGACTGTGGCCCTTGCAATACGGAAGCCCAGGCCGAGCGGCTCGCGGCCGTCACCCTGTCTCACTCTGCCATGCGTCGGAGGGCGACCTGGCTGCGGGCAGCCCGGATTCCCAGTACGGGGGGCGTGCGTGGTGGTCGTAGAGGCGGGTCTCGTACTCGCGATTGACGGCCGCCTCGGGGTCCCATTCGGGGCTGTTCTCGATCGCCTGTCGCGTCAGATCGAAGTGCACTTTGCCCTGTTCCCAACTGACCCGCGTGGCCCAATGGGGGGCCACGAGCACCTTCTTGCCGAACCACCAGTTGCTGGTGTCGACGACGAAGTAGCGGACCTGCCAGGTTTCGTCGTCCACGATGAAGTCCTGGACGTGGCCGATGGCCGCGTCGCTGCCTTGCACGTGGTACCCGCGCATCTCCTCGGCGCTTCGTAGGTGGACGTCGGGGGGCTCCTCGGCGCGGTCCTCGGGCGCGTCGTCCCAACTCCCGGCGGCCAACAGGCCCGGGAAGGTGCCCATGCCCCAGAGCGCCGTTTGGCCCCAGTAGTAGGGGTAGCCATAGTAGCGGTAGTAGTCGCGTTCGTGCTGGCGTGAGACGGGTTTGTCGGTGTCGACGCCGGGGCTGTCCTCGACGTTCTTTCTGGTCAGACCGAGGTGCAAGAGTCGCGTGGTCCAGTCGGCCTGCCGCACGGAAATGGGGGAGATCAGGACTCGGCGCCCGTTCAAGAAGCCGCCCGTGTCCGCCACGAGATAGCGGATGGTCCAGTGCTCATCGTCCAAGAGGAAGTTCACGACGCTCCCGATCTCCCCATCGGTGGCGCTCAACGTGTATCGCTCGAGATCCTTCAAACTTCGCAACATGGGGTGTGCCTCCTGGCTTGTATGGAGGCGTCACTTGCAACCTGCGGACCGGGGGGGCGTGGCGCCGGCGCGTGGCCATGCACAGGAGGCGCGCGGGCCGTGCTACACGATGGCGGTGAAGTCTCTGCACCGCTCCGATCTCTACGCTTGGTCGCAGTTCGACCCCGAGCGCAACGTCGACTTTCACTCGATCCTGTGGGTGCACGCCGCCGGCAACGTGGTGGTTGATCCGCTGCCCCTGAGCGAGCATGACGCGAAACACTTGGCGTCGCTTGGCGGCGCGGCCTGGATCGTGATCACCAACTCGGACCACGTGCGGGCTGCGGAGGCGCTGCGCGGCGAGACGGGCGCCCAGGTAGCCGGGCCTGTCGGGGAGAGGGACGCGTTCCCGATCGTCTGCGACCGTTGGCTCTCGGACGGTGAGTCGGTCGTGCCTGGCCTCGAGGTCGTCGCGCTGGATGGCTCCAAGACGCCGGGAGAGCTGGCGCTCGTGCTCGAGCGGACGACGCTCGTCACTGGCGATCTCGTGCGCGCGCATCGCGCGGGATCGCTCATGATGCTGCCGGCGTCGAAGCTCCGCGATCCAGCTGCGGCGCACCGCTCGGTTCAGCGGCTGGCGTCGCTCCAGGAGATCGAGGCTGTGCTGGTCGGAGATGGGTGGAGCCTGTTTCAAGGTGGACACCGCGCGCTGTCGGCCCTCGCTTCGGTGGCGTGACGAGGCCTCACTTCCCGCCAAGCAGCCCCGACGCTACGAGGTGGCGCATGCACGTGTTCATCACTGGGGCTTCGTCCGGGATCGGGGAGGCCTTCGCGCACGAGTTCCACAAGCGCGGCGCGCACGTCACGCTGGTGGCGCGCCGCAAGGACCGGCTCGATGCGTTGGTGAAGGAGCTGGGCAAGCGGGCCTCTGCGATCGAGGCGGACCTCAGCGATCCGCGGGCGGCCCAGGCCTCGGTCGCGCCCGCGGAGGAGCTCGCGGGACCGATTGACGTGCTCGTCAACAACGCGGGCGTACAAATCGTGGCCCCGGCCGAGCACACCGATCCAGACGACGGCGAGGCGCTCTTGTCGCTCAACGTCGCGACGCCGCTGCGCCTGATCCGCCACGTGCTGCCCGCGTGGAAGAAGCGAGGCAGCGGCACGATCGTGAACGTGGCGTCGATGGCGGCGCTCTCGCCCGTGCCGGGGATGCTGTACTACAACGCCTCGAAGGGTGGCCTGGCCAACGCCTCCGAGGCGCTGCGCGGGGAGCTGTGGGGCACGGGCATCAACGTGGTGACGGTGTACCCCGGCCCGGTGCACACCGACATGGGAGCCAAAGCGATCGTGAAGTACGAGCAGTCCGCGGGCTCGAGCCTGATGCCCTGGGGCATAGCTCGCGAGCTGGCCGAAATGGTGGCGCGCACGGTGGAGCTCGGCGGCGCCCGCGTGATCTATCCGCGCTCGTACGCCGTGAGCCTGTGGTTCCCCAACCTCTCTCGCTGGCTGTCTTTGAAGCTGGCCCCCAAGCTGAAGGCCGCCGTCGACTAGCCAAAGCGCTTGTCCAGCTTGGTGAGCTGGCTGGTGAAGCCCTGCTGCTGCATCTTGCTGAAGGCCTCGTCGTGCATGGCGTCGAGCGTCACCACCATGCGGACCGAGTCGCCCTGTGGGAGCAGGTCGACGCCGATGGTGGCCTCGTAGGCCTCCACCCCTGGCAAGAAGTCGATCACGTTGACGATCGCGAGCCGCGTGGGCGCCTTCACCTCGCCGAACCGCGCGCGCACGCCGTGGGAGATCGGCTGCCCCATCTGCTTCATGGCGGCGATCGCCTCCGGCGCGTCGGCGATCATGTCGTAGTGCAGGACGCCGCCTACACGTGCGTCGAGCGTGTGCACCTCGGCCCGAAAGCCCTCCGGGCCCCACCACGACTCGAAGCCGTCCTTGGTGGTCCACAGCGCCCACAGCTCTCCGGGGCGCGCGCGGTACACGCGCTCGATGATCACCTTGGCTCGGCTCGCGGTCTTCGAGGAATCGTTCATGTGCGCTAGCTCCCTTGCGGCGTGCGGCGGTTCTTCTGCTTCTCCAGAGCCGCGCCAAAGCGATCCAGGCGCGCCTCCCACAACTTGCGGTACCGGGCGACCCAATTCTCCAGCTCGCGGAAGGGCTCGGGGCGCAGCGAGTACAGGTGTTTGGTGCCCACGGCGCGCATCTCCACGAACCCAGCCTCGCTGAGCAGGCGCAGGTGGCGGGAGACCCCGGACTGCTGGATGTCGACGCGTGCCACCAGATCGCCGACGGCCTGCTCGCCGCTGAGCAGCGCCTCGACGATGCGGCGACGACTCGGATCCGCGAGGGTCTGGAAGACGTCAACATCCATGCGCCTAAATATACATGGTCGTGGATGTATGGCAAGGCCTCCGTCACCGGTTCGTCACCGTGTTCGTCGGAGGTGCAGGGGGGCCGTCGCAGCCCTCGAAGGAGCAAGGCCGCCGTGATAGGAGCGGCCATGCTGCACCGCTCGACCCTGCCCACGCTGTTGCTGCTCGGCTCTCTTTCGATCGCTTGCGGGGACGACGGGGACGGCGGTGGCGGCGCGGGGGCTGGCCCTGCGGGCGGTGGCGCGGAGGGCGCTGGTGGCGCGAGCGGCAACTGCGGCAACGGCGTGCTCGACGCTGGCGAGGCGTGCGACGGCGACGACCTCGGCGACAAGACCTGCGAGGAGCAGGGCTTTGCCTCAGGGGCGCTCGCGTGCGACGCGAGCTGCGCGCTCGACACTTCGGCCTGCGTGGCGTCGAGCTGCGGCAACGGCGTCGCCGACGAAGGTGAGGACTGCGACGGCAACGATCTGGCGGGCAACACGTGTCAGACGGCGGGGTTCCCCGGCGGGGTGATCGACTGCAGCCCCGAGTGCACGCTCGACACGCAGCAGTGCGAGACCGAGACCGAGTGTGGCAACGGTCTGATCGAGGGCATCGAGCTGTGCGACAGCAGTGACCTCGGCGGCGAGACGTGCGCTTCGCAGGGCTTCGCGTCGGGCACGCTCTTGTGCAGCACCGAATGCGACTTCGACACCAGCGCCTGTTCTACCTGTGGCGACGATGCCATCGACACGGGCGAGGATTGCGACGGCTCCGCCCTCGGTGGCGAGACCTGCGTTCTGCTCGGCTTCGACACAGGCACGTTGGCTTGCGCTTCGAACTGCAGCTTCGACGAGTCCGGGTGCGACTTCTTCTCGTGTGGCAACGCCACGCTCGAGCCAGGCGAGGACTGTGACGGCAGCTTGCTCGGGGGCGGGACGTGTATCGGTGAGGGCTTCGACGGCGGCACGATCAGCTGCGCTGGCAACTGCACGTACGACACCGACAGCTGCACGACCTGCGGCGACAACCTGATCGAGGGCACCGAGGCGTGCGACGGCACCGCGCTGGGTGGGCAGACCTGCCAAGGCCTGGGGTTCGTCAGCGGCAATCTCAGCTGCAGCGCGAGCTGCGCGTTCGTGACGACCGCTTGCTCCAACGTGCCGTTGCCCGGCTCCGGCAACGTGGTGATCACCGAGATCATGCAGAACCCGTCCGGGACGGACAACGTCACCGGGGAGTGGATCGAGCTCTACAACCCGAGCGGCACCACCACGTACCAGCTGGGCGGTTGCGTGGTGGAGGGGGACCTCCCCACCGAGTCATTCACCATTGCTGGGTCGCTACTGATCGGTCCCCAGGCCCGGGTGACGTTGGCCAACGTGGCCGCCCCGGGGTTCGCGCCCAGCTACGTGTACAGCGGGGTCACGCTCACCAACGGCGCCGACGCGGTGCGGCTGCGCTGCAACTCCGTGCTGGTCGACGAGGTCGAGTACGACGGCGGCCCCGTGTTCCCGGACCCGGACGGCGCGAGCATGAGCCTGAGCCCTGGCTTCGATGCCACGACGAACGACGTCGGCGCCAACTGGTGCGCCGCCACGACGGCCTCGCCCGGCTTCACCAGCGGGGACTTCGGGTCCCCAGGGCAGCCCAACGAGACCTGCGCGCTCGACTACACCGTGGGCTTCTGCCGGCTGCAGTTCCCGACCACCATCAACGAGGTCCAAGGCACCTCGGTCACCGTCTTCGGGCGCGTCTACGCGATGGGGCTCACGGATCAAACCAATGGCAACGATCCTGCGGTCAACCTGATCGGCCAGGTCGGCTATGGGCCTGACGGCACCGATCCGGCGGTCACGATGTGGACGTGGACCGCGGCGATCCCCAACCCGGGCTGGAATGGCGCCAGCGCAGGCGAGCCCAACAACGACGAATACCAAGCCGCGCTCGCGGTGCCTGTCTCGTCGGGATCTCCGTACGACTACGCGTACCGCTTCAGCGGCGACGGTGGCACCACCTGGGTGTACTGCGATGGCGATGCCGCTGGCAGCAGCAACGGCTACGCGCTCGCCAACGCCGGGCAGATGACCAGCACGCCCGGTGCCCCACCCAACGTGTGGATCAACGAGATCCATTACGACAACGCCAGCACGGACCTGGACGAGGGCGTGGAGATCGCCGGACCGGCAGGTACGGATCTCACCGGTTTCAGCGTGCGTGCCTACAACGGCTCCGACGGCACCTCGTACTTGACCAGCAACCTGAGCGGCACGATCCCCAACCAGATGAACGGCTTCGGCACGGTGTGGGTGCCGATCGTGGGACTGCAGAATGGAGCGCCCGATGGCATCGCCCTCATCGGCACCGCCAACCAGGTGATCCAGTTCCTGTGTTACGAAGGGACGTTCGCTGCCACCAATGGGCCGGCGGTGGGCCAGACTTGCACCAACATCGGCGTCTCCCAGGAGCCGCCCACCGCCATCGGGCTCGCGCTGCAGCTCACCGGGACCGGCGGCGCCTACAGCGCGTTCACCTGGGCGGCGGCCTCAGCCCACAGCCGGGGGCTGGTCAACGTGGGGCAGACGCTGCAGTGACCGGACTCAGGGCCCTGCAACCTTCACCGTCTTGAGCATCGCCATCGCCTCGCCCTCGAGCTTGGGCCACACGTCGGTGCGGAGCGCGACGAACACGAACAGCTCCTTGTCCTTCACCGGGCCGGTCATCCACCAGACCTTCGCGGGCTTGCGCATGATCTCGGCCGTGCCCTCCGCGATCTTCATCTTGAGATCCTTGCCCAGGGTGCCGTCGATCGGCGCCTTGAAGGTGCAGCTGGTGGCGGTGGCCCAGGCGCAGTGGTTCGAAAGGCGCTTGGCCTCGAAGCCGGGGTCCACCTTGTACAGACCCATGCCGATGTAGGCGTGTTTGTCTTTGCCGCGCAAATCCAGCGTGGTGTACGGGTCGTTGGGCGAGGGCTGGTCGGTGTTGGCGTCCCAGTAGGGGACCACCTGGATCCAGACCGGCTCGTTGGGGATCTGCTTTTGCCGCAGGAATTTGACGGCGGGATCTGGGTCGCCGGTGAACAGCGTGGCCAACGGGTCCGCGGGCGCGGCTGGCGGGGTGGGGGCGGCGGTCGCCGTGGGTGCCGCTGTAGCTGCCGCGGTGGGCGCCGCGCTGGGGGCGGCAGACGCGCTGGCCTCGGCGGAGCCCTTGGCTTTGTCACCCTTCTTGTCTTTGTCCTTCTTCTTCTTCTTGTCGTCGTCGTCGTCCGAGTCTTTGCTGCTGTCGTCCTTCTTGGTGTCGGCCGATTTGTCGCCGCAAGCGAACGTCCACGTGGCCAGAGACAAGAGGAGCAGGGTGCGCGGGAGCATCATCGCGCCACGATAACCGCCGCGGCCCGAACCGCACACCTGACTTTTGGTGCGTCCTGCTGCGTCCTTTTCGCCGAGACCCCGTCTTCAGGGCAGGAGGTTGGTCGATGAGCCAGATGAACGAGGATGAGGTCCGAGCGGCGGTGCGGGAGCAGTATGGCAAGGTGGCCCGGGAGGTCGCGTCGGGCTGCGCGCCCGCGTGCTGCGGCGGCTCCAACGCGAGCGCCAGCTTGAAGCTGGGTTACTCTGCGGACGATCTCGCGGCCGTCCCCGAGGGCGCCAACATGGGGCTCGGCTGCGGCAATCCGCAGGCGATCGCGGCGCTGAAGACGGGCGAGACCGTCCTCGATTTGGGCGCCGGCGGCGGGTTCGACTGCTTCTTGGCGGCCAAACGCGTCGGCCCGACGGGCCGAGTGATCGGCGTCGACATGACGCCGGACATGGTGACCAAGGCGCGCGCCAACGCCAAGAAGCTCGAGGCGAAGAACGTCGACTTTCGGCTGGGCGAGATCGAGCACCTGCCCGTGCCGGACGGCACGGTGGACGTGATCCTCTCGAACTGCGTGGTCAACCTGAGCCCGGACAAGCGCGCGGTGTTCCAAGATGCCTGGCGTGTGCTCAAGCCTGGCGGACGACTGGCGATCTCGGACGTGGTCCAGCTGAAGCCGCTCCCCCAGGGCATGGAGCGCGACATCGCGGCGCTCACCGGCTGCGTCTCCGGCGCGGTGGCTGTCAGCGCGCTCGAAACGCTCTTGCGCGAGGTCGGGTTCGAGGGCATTCGTGTGGAGGTGAAGGAAGAGAGCCGCGAGTTCATCCGCGGATGGCTGCCCAACTCCGGCGTGGAGGACTACGTCGCGTCGGCCAGCATCGAGGCGGTCAAGCCCGGGGGCAAGGCGTGCTGCGGGCCTTCGTGCTGCGCCCCGGAGACCTACGCGTGATCGAGCCCGGAGCGCGCGTGGGCTGGCGCGACCTCGAGGCCAAGCTGCGCCCGTTCGTCGCCCGCCGCGTGCGCTCCGAGACCGACGTCGACGACGTGGTGCAGGACGTGTTTCTGCGCATGCAGCGCGGCCTCGCGGGCCTGCGCGACGAGGAGCGCTTCGGCCCGTGGGTCTACCAGGTCGCCCGCAACGCCATCGTCGACCACCAGCGCGCCGCGGCGAAGCACCGCGTGGCGGAGGGGGCCACCGACGCGGAGCCGGCGGCAGAGGAGGTGGACGATGATGGCGCGATCGAGCGGGAGCTCGCCGCGTACATCGCGCCGTTCGTAGCGATGCTCCCTTCGCCGTACCGCGAGGCGCTGACGCTCACCGAGCTCGAGGGCCTGACCCAAAAGCAAGCCGCGGACATGCTCGGCATTTCGCTCTCGGGCATGAAGTCGCGCGTGCAGCGAGGCCGCGTGCAGCTGCGCAAGGCGCTCGAGGATTGCTGCCACATCGCGCTCGACGCGCGGGGCCGCGTGGTGGGCTGCGAGCCCCGGCCCGACGGGCGCTTGCCCGACGGCTGCTGCGAATAGGGGGCAGCGCCCTTGAGATCGCCGCGCCGAGCGGCTCTGATACGCGCATGTCCTTCGTCGCCGAGGCCTCGATCCTGCTCGACGTGTCCCCCGAGGTCGCCTTCGACAAGCTGGCGGACCACCCTTCGTGGGTGGACTGGATGCCGCCCACCTTCCGCCCGGCAGGAGCGTCGCGTGGCAAGCTCGAGGCCGGTTCGAGGTTCAAGGCGTACATCGCGCGGCTGCCCTTCCCCACGCCGATCGAGGTGTACGTGGTGGACCGCGCCAAGGAGATCACGTGGGGTGGCGGGTCGCCGCTGCTCGCGGCGCGGCACCGCTTCCTGTTCGAGGCCGAGGGCAGCGGCACGCGCGTGCGCTCGGTGGAGACCTGGGAGGGGGGGGCTCGATCGTGTGGTGCGCCGCATCGTGAAGCCGCTCGCCGAGCGGATCGGCCGGGACCAGCTCGAGGCGCTGCGACGCGCGGTGTCTCGATCCTGAGCGCGCGAACACGCGCTATCCTCGGGCCTTGGCCACCGTGAAGCTCCGGCAACCAACCCTCGCCGCCCTGGTCTCGCTCACGTTCGTCGCCTGCGACGGGGAGGTGGAGCGCCCGCCGGCGCCGCCGCACGAGGGCGTGTACTCGTTCGCGGGGGGCTGCTTCGCGATGGACGCGACCGACCCCGGCGAGCACGACACGCGCTGGCTACGGCCGACGTTGACCGGGTACGGCTACGAGTTCACTGCGCGTGAGGAGAGCGCGGGCGCGCGTTTCTTCCTGAAGCCGTCCGACCTCGGCACCTATTTGTTCTACGACCAGGAGGGGAAGTACCTCACCGCCGAGACGGGCGCGCTACAGCGGCAGGCCAAGCTGCTCTCGGACATCCTCACCATCGACGACAGCTACGTCTCCGGCGCCGAGTGGGAGCTCTTGCCGTCTGCGCATGACGAGGAGCGCTTCCAGCTGCGCCATTTCAAGTCCGGGATGTACCTGGCCCGCAGCGGGCGTCTGGTGGAGGACGAAGCAGCGGCCGCGGTGATCGCGCTCTACCCGCAGAGCGGCTGCGCGGAGCACCCCGAGCTCAGCCTCGACGCCGAGGGCACGGTGGCGCCGAAGCGCTTCGACGATGGCTCGGTGTTCGGCATCGTCGACACGCACTCGCACATGATGACCAACTTCGGCTTCGGTGGCGGCGGCATCTTCCACGGCGCTCCGTTCCACCGGCTGGGGGTGGAGCATGCCCTGCCGGACTGCTCGTTGTTCCACGGGGTGGAGGGGCGCAAGGACCTCTTGGGCTTCGCCTACGACCAAGGCACGGAGGGCAACTTCGACGTCGAGGTGTTCCTGCCGGCGCTGTTGTTCGGCACGTTGCCCTCGTTCAACCACAACACCGACGGCTACCCGACGTTCAGCCATTGGCCCAACGCGCCGTCGAGCTCGACGCACCAGACGCAGTACTACCGCTGGCTCGAGCGCGCGTGGATGGGCGGGCTCCGGCTGGTGGTGCAACACGGCACCTCCAACTCGGTGATGTGCGACCTGATCGCCGGGCAGAACATCCAGACCGTTCGTTACGACTGCAACGACATGGTCGCGATGGATCGCAGCATCCAGGAGACGTACAACCTGGAGCGCTACATCGACGCGCAGTGGGGCGGGCCCGGGCTCGGTTGGTTTCGCGTCGTGAAGAGCCCCAAGGAGGCGCGCGCGGTGATCGATGAGGGCAAGCTCGCGGTCGTGCTCGGGATCGAGACGTCGAACCTGTTCGACTGCTTTCTGGTGACGCCCGAGGGCTCGCCGCAATGCGACGAGACCTTCCTGCTCGCGCAGATCGAGCGCTACCACGAGCTCGGGGTGCGCGCGATCTTCCCCGTGCACAAGTACGACAACGCGTTCTCTCCCGGCGACGGGCACCGCGCCATCAGCGAGGTGGGCAACTTCGCCAACAGCGGCCACTGGTCGAGCTTCACGACCGACTGCCCCACCGACGCGACGCCCGTGTTCGACCACGGCAACGTGCAGTTCGGCGG
Organism: uncultured Polyangiaceae bacterium; assembly: GCA_964641275.1. GTDB lineage: Bacteria > Myxococcota_A > Polyangia > Polyangiales > Polyangiaceae > Xiheicaenibacterium. The sequence goes on along the minus strand of CAZXMG010000062.1, from coordinate 12,942 downwards.
CCTCAATCAGCCCCGCGACGAGTACTTCGGCCCGCCCCCGAACGACATGAGCGGCTTCGCCGACGAGCCCGTGGGCACGCTGATGCCGTTCATCGACCAGCTCCAGTCACCCTCGCTCGAGGGCGAGTACTGCCAGAGCTTCGGCCTCACCCCGCTCGGCGAGGCGCTGCTCGACCAGCTGATGCAGAGGGGCATGATCGTCGAGATCGATCACCTCCCGCAATGGTCGTATCAGCAGGCCTTCGAGCGCCTGGCGCAGAACGGCTACCCCGCCGTGGCCACGCACGGCAGCGAGTACGGGGGGCGCATCTACGAGAACGCGGGTCTGTCCAAGATGAATTTTGGGCGCTGCGCAGACCCGGCGGATCCTGGCGGCATGGCCAACTCGCTGCGCGACCGCGTCACGCGCATCGAGGCCGCGGGGGGCTATCCGGGCCCGGGCTTCGGCTTCGATCTCAATGGCTTTGCCGGCGCGCCGGGCCCCCGCTTCGGAGACAAGGCCTCCTGCGCCACCGAGCAAGAGAACCCGGTCACCTACCCGTTCACCTCCTTCAACGGAGACGTGACCTTCACCGAGCCTCGCATCGGCGAGCGCGTGCTCGACTTCAACACCGAGGGCATGGTGCACGTCGGCCTGCTCCCCGAGCTGATCGAGGACGTGCGCCGAGGGGGCGTGAGCGACGCCGACCTCGAGCCGCTGTTCCGCTCGGCCGAGGCCTACCTGCGCATGTGGGAGCGCGCCGAGGAGCGCGCGGCGGCGCTGCGGTAGCGAGGGACATCAGGGGCCGACCAGCAACCGAAATGAGCGGTCCTTCGGGTCGGGATTGCGATCGTCGCGCCTCGGCCCGAGCAGCTGCCAATGGCTCGTGGGCAGAAGCCACTCGTCCGAGCCGAAGTAGTACACGCCGAAGAGGTCTCCCTCAGCATCGTACATCCGCAAATTCGGGTAGCCCGTCACCTCCAGAGGCAGCTCGACCTCGAACCTCCCCGTGCCCCGCGCGAGCGGGGTCTGCTGTCGTTTCCCCGATCTCTGGGCATTCTTCGAGGACGTCGACGTGACTGAAGCAACCAGCTTGGCGCGCAGTCTGGACGCCAGCCCGTACTTGCCACGCACCAAGACCCCTCCACCCACCTCCCAGGTTGTCGTGGTCCCGCACGCCGACTCCAACACCAACGCATCGGCGGGGTCGAAGTCGCAAGCCCCAATGCTCACCGGAAGGGCGTGTGGGAATTCTGGCGGACATGATGCTCCCGCCGCAGGCGGGGACCAGTCCGGCCCTGGGGTGGTCGCAAACATCGCAACGGGGCCCTCAGGCTGGGCACACCCAACCAACAGCGCAAAGCAGGAGAGCCTCGCCTGTTCTTGCACGGCCTTAGGGTGACGGAAGCCAAACGCTGCGTCAATGCACGCTCTCTTGAGCTTCTTGCTTCAGGGTACACTTCGGACCGAAATCAAGCTGGCGGAGCAGACTCTGGCGCCGACTCGGTTCGCTGAAGGCATGGTCGACCACCAGGCGAATGAGTGGCAAGCGGTTAACGTGTCCGAGCGCGTCCGTAGTGATCCGAATGCGTCCTTGCCAGACCACTGTCAGTCGTCGCGCTCGAGAATCAAAGCAGTGGAAAAGAAAAGTCCGATGTAGTCGACCGGAGGATGGCGGGGGCCACTCCGCCGCAGCCGACGCAGAGATCGCCAGTTGCTTGCTGATGCTCCACTGGCCATCCACTCACTCGCCACCCTCCAAATGCAAGGAGTCGTGAGGCTTCGGAGCGGTGCCGTGGCAGACCCGTAGGGTGGGCCGTGGTCAACCACGCGGTGGGCCCGGTCCTCAAGTGCCTTCGGCGGATGAATCTGCACCCCCTCGCGACTCATGAGCCGGAGGCACGAGCCTGGGGGGGCCGGACGGCGCGCATGCCAGCAGTCTTCGTTGGCGACGCTTATTCGCAGGCGGGGCCCGTGTTGATGTTCAACACGGGCGAGTTCGTGCTTCCTTGACCTCGATGATGACCACGACGTCGCGGTGTCGCGGTAAGCTGCCAGGTCGAGCCAGTTGCATGGGGATTGAACGACGTTCACCCCGAACTTGCGGTTGATGGTGGTCCAGTCCTGGAGGACGAGGGTCTCAGCCACGGGCAGGCTCGTTTGCGGCGGTTCTCGTTACGGCGCCACCTTCGCGATGAATCCGCTGATCCCCGGGCCGCCGGCGAGCGGGCCTTGCCCGAAGTCGGGGGCGGTCGCGGTTAGGTCGGGCCGACTGAACGTGCCCGCAAGCAAGAAGGACCCGTCGGCGTGCACCGCCAGTGCCGTCGCTTGGGTGGAAGTGCCGGCGCCGCCATAGTGGCCGAAGGTCACGAGGCCGCCGGTATCGTTGAGGTGGATGACCAGGGCGTCGTCAGTGCCGATCGGGGAGGTGAGTGATCCGGTGATGTTGGCGTCTGCCACGAGCGTGCCGCCTACCAGCACGTTCTCAGAAGCGGCGAAGCGGGGGCGAACGAAGCGGGTGGCGGTCTCGCTGACGTTGTTCCCTTCGTAGAACCGTCCGTAGCGGAGGTTGCCGGTCGGCTCCAACACGGCGATGAAGCCCTCGATGGTGTTGGCTTGGGAGCTCACGAGCGAGCCGCTGAAGTCGATCACGTACGCGCTGTTCCCCGCGATCGCGATCGCACCGCCGGAGGATGCTGACATGCCGAGAGGGTCGCTCTGGTTGTTGTTTGCAAAGCCCAAGTTGAGCTCGTTCGCGAAGGCGGCATCGAGTCGGGCTCCGACGAGACCTTGGCTGACTGGAATGGTGCCGCCGCCAAAGTCGGGGAAATTTCCGTTGCGACCGAGGATGTAGAAGTCGCCTGTGGGGTCTGTATCGAGCGAGAGCGAGGTCGCGATGCCCGTGAAGCCGACCGTGTCGGTGTTGGCACCGTCCGCGGCATACCTGGCGAACGCGGTGCCGACTCCGCTGATGACCATAGAGCCGCCGAAGTAGATGTCCCCGGCGTGCACGGTGCCGTAGATCAAGCTGCCGTCGGGCGCGAACGTCAGCTGCGTGGTCTGAGTGACTTGCCCTTCTGCTGCGACCGCCCAGTCCACGACGCCTGCATCGGTCATGTACGCCACGAATGCGGCTGACGTGTCGGTGTTGATCGTCACCGCGTCGAGGTCGAGCTCGTCGTAGAAGATGCCGCAGAAACCGACGTTGCCGCTCGGGTCGACATCCATGCCGGTGAGAAACAGGTAGTCGACGGGCGTTCCAAAGGATCGGCTCCACACGTGGTCGCCCTGCGCGTCGAACTTCGCGATGAAGATGTCTGCGCTGCCCAACCCGACCAGGTCTGCGCCACCCACGTTCAGGGTACCGGTGAAGGTGCCGGCGAGGTAGACGTTGCCCAGGCTATCCGCCTCGAGAAACGCAGGCGTGAAGTCCGCGTTGGCGGCGAAGCTGACGCTCCAGAGGTTGTCACATGGAGGGGAGCTGCCGTCGCAGTCTTCGTCCTCGACCGTGGCACAGGACTCGTTTCCGGGCGTGACCTCACCAAGACAAGGGCCAGGCGTGCCATCGGCCTCGCAAGTCGAGATGCCCTCCTCGCAGACGCCCACGTCTGCGGTTCCGGCTGGTCCCGTGTAGCACGGCGTGGAGAAGCCAGGGTCGCACGGCTCCTGCCCTCCACCGCCCTCAGCGCCGGATGCTCCACCACCGGTCGGCCCGCCACCAGCCGCGCCCGCGCCGCCTTGTCCGCCGCACTCGCAAGCCCCGAAGGCGGTGCCGTCCGCGGTGCACGTTTGGGTGCCGACGTCGCCAGAGTCGCACGTGCACGGCTCCTGGTCCCCAGGCGTGCATTGCCGAACGACGTCGTCGTCGCAGGACATTGCAAGCAGGATCAAAGCGGCTGTAGCAGCCGCTTGGATCACGCGATCCTGCAAGCTCCCCCCTGTCATGCTGTCAGAAGTTATCGGAACCAAGCGCCGCGTCAATGCACCGGTCTGTGAACTCTTGCTCTCGCGGATGCCGCCGCGCGCCCATCGCCGGAGCGGTTGAAATCATTGGCGTGCCCTTCGCAGCGTCACGCACGGCGACAAGCTGCAGCGGGGCTGAGAGGCGCTTCGACCGCCCGTGATCGCTCGCTTCAGCGCCGGCGAGCGGTCCGATCGCCTTGAGGTCGCTCGTTTCGGCGATCTGAGGCGGTACCACCGCCCGAAATTCCTGTGACACGGTCGCCTAGGGGCGGTCGCACCGCTCGAACACGCCGAACCCGGTGACCTCAAGGCGATCGGACCGCTCGCCGGCGCTGGTTCCGGCTCACCGGGGGCGGTCGCACCGCTCGGAGGCGCTTGATTCGGCGGATCGGGGCGGTCGGACCGCCTGAAGACGCGACTCTGGAGAAATCGAAGGCCATGGTCGATTGCCTGTCCTCCCCTCCGGGCAGCGCGCGACTCCCCTCCAAAGACGCAGCGCCGGCCGAGCGCGTCGAGGCGCGCAAGGCCGCCCTCGCGGGCTGGGGCATCACCTCGGAGGTGTGCAAATGCTCCACCAAAGGCTGGCAGTTGCGGGGTATGCACGCCGCGTTGTAGGTCTGCAGGGAGGCTTGCCCATGGTTCGACTCCTGTTCGCGCCGGCCGCAGCGGCGCTGATGTTGATCGTCTCTTGCGGAGGCGGCGAGTCCAACGCTGGAGGCTCGCCCGAGGGCGCGGGCGGTGCGGGCGGCGCCGGCGGCGACTTGGTCGGCGGGCAGGGAGGGAGCCCTACGGTTCCCCCGGAGGAGGCCTTGCGCGAGCGGCTACTTCCTCTCTTGGATCAGCTGGTCACGCCTCCGTTCGGGACCGCTGCGTCGGTGACAGCCGTGCGAGGAGAGCTCACGGTCACGGTCACCGTTGGCGACCTGTGGGACGGCGGGCCCGCGGCGGATGACGAGACCTGCTTCAACGTGGCGAGCGTGACGAAGCTCCTCACGGCGGCTCGCATCGTGAGCCTCGCAGACGCCGGCAGCCTCGGGCTCGACGACTCCCTGGCGCAGCACCTGCCCGGGGTCCGATTGATCGACGCGCTGGGGCAGGATCAAAGTGGCGCCGTGACGCTCCGCGACCTCTTGCGCCACCGCAGCGGCCTGCCGCATCAGGCCGCGGACATCGTCGAGCAAGCGGGCGGCGACTTCACCAACCCAGACCTCTTGCAGGTGGTCACCGAGTCCTGGGACATCCCGCTGAGCGGCAGCCCCGGCCAATACAGCTACTCGAATCTGGGCTACGCGCTGCTGGGCGCCGTGGCGGAGAAGGTCGAGGCGTGCTCCTTCGCGGACTGCATGGCCCCGTACCTGGACGGCCTCGAGATGCCCCGGTCGGAGCTTTGGCCTCCCTTGCTCGACGACAACGCCGCGCACGGGCGTGTGGGGTCGGGCAGCTCCGCGGACTTCAACCCGCCGACCTGGTACGCGAGCCGCTACTACCTGCCGTTCGGCGGGTTGTGGACCACAAGCCCCGAGCTGGCCCGCTTTGGCGTCGCGCTCGGAGCTGCGGAGCAAGACCCCGCGTCAGCGCTGTACGCGATGACGACCGGCGCCGGGCACGGCTTGGGTCCGATCCACGGCCAGCGCCTCGGCGCCCCGAGCCTGGAGCACGACGGCAGCGCCCCGGGCTTCTTCGCTGCGCTCATCGTCGTGCCGGAGCTCGAGATCGTGGTCTCGGTCATGACCAATGGAGGGAATGAGAACCAGAGCCGAGGGAGCGCGTTCCAGCAGATCGTGGGCGAGGTCGTCGAGGCGGTGCCCGAGTAGCTCGAGCGACCGCAGCCCGGCCGCTATCGTCGCTTGCCGGAGCGGGGTGCTCGGGGCGCCCGAGGCTCGGGCTCGAACAGCGCTGCTGTGGTGGGGACGGTCCCCACGCGGCGCAACCAGCGGTCGAGCAGCTCGAGATCGCGCGTGGCACGAAGCACCCGACGCTGTTCGGCGCTCACAGGCAGGCCTCGGCCTTCGAGCACGCTCAGGATGCCCTCGGCCTTGCCCTCGGCCTTGCCCTCGGCTCGGCTCGTGTCGAGCGCGCCCACGAGGACCGGGTTCCGCTTGGCGAGGAGCGCCGCGGCCATGGCGTCATCGGCTTTGGCAGCGTGGACGAGCGCAGAAATTGGAAGTGGCGCCGCGAGCGTGGGGTCCGTCAGAGTGCCGGTGTTGGCGAGGATGTTCCAGTTGGAGGTGGCCCGCGACCATTCGAGCGCGCGCTGCCGCGCAACGTCGATCGCGAAGACGCGCCGGACGCCACGCTCGGCGAGCTTGGCTGCCTTCTTCCCCGCGTGGGAGAGCTGCTGGGTGCTGACGACCTCGAACGACAGCTCCTCGAGCTGACGCTTCCCGGTGAGCGAATCCGGCTCCGTCGCGTACACGCTCACGTCAGGCGCGAAGTCATTCCTTTCGGACGTGCGCGTCAACATGTCCACCGTGACGTCGTAGCCGTCGGCGATGTGAGCTTCGAGCAGCGCGGCGACCTTGGAGTGACGACTGGCGTGCGGAGGCTCGGCAGGGACCACGTAGACGATCTCCCCCTCGATGGCTTCGAATCGGGTCTCCGGCATCACCAGGCGCTCGTCGACGTCGTACAAGCGCTCCTCCTGCGGAGGCGCGGGCAGAGCGGGGCGGCGACGCGAGCGAGAGACCGCGGAAGGCATGACGACGTAGGAAAAGTAGCACAGTCCGCCACCGGGCGGATCGGTGGACGAGCGCTTCGCCAGCGACTTCACGGCAAGTTGAAATGCTCCAGCTTCGCCTCGGGGCCGTGCAGCTTGTAGACGCTGCCGCTCCAGCGAAGCCGCTCGCTGCCGGTGGGCTTCGGCGGACCGCACACGTACTCGCCGGCTTGCTGGTCGAACGGGCACAGGGCGCGGCTCCATGCGAACACGAGATCGAACGCGACCCCAGGGCCGGGCTCGTTGGTCACGGTGGCGGTCACCTCCGAGACGTCTGCCTGACCGGTGGAGCCGCGCGCGCCGACGCGCCACTCGAGCCTGGGCACCAGCTTCTGGCCGTCCACCTCGAGCCCGTGGAGGATCCGCCGCAGCGGCGCGGTGCCGCAGGTGTGCGCCGACTCCACCAGGACGAGCTCTCGGGTGTCGTCGAGCCGGAGCTTGAGTGGGGAGGCGGTCAGCCCAGTCCCGAGACCGGCATGAGCGATGGGCTTGAGGGTCTTGGCCACGACCACGAGCTTGCCTGCGGACAGCTCGAGGAGCGCCAGGCTCGCCTTCGCCTCGCAGCAGCCGCACAAGAAGGACTCCTTGGCGATCTCGCCGGTGTAATGGGGGAGCGCCACGAGCGTTCGGCCACCGAGAGTGACCATAAAGCTTCCCCCGGCGCGCAGAGCCCCGCCAGCTGCGACGGAGGTCTCGGAGGAAGCGTCGTAGTCGCTGAACAGGGTGCTGATCGCGTCGCAGACCGTGGCGGGCACCCCCGCAGGCAGCTTGGCGTGCTCGGCGCCGGTGATGGCCGAGAACGCCAGGGTGGCGCCGCAGGTGGGTGCGATCTGGGCGGTCGAGGACGCCGACGCGGACGGGGCCGGCGCGGCGGGTGCGCTCCCGCTCGACGCAGCGGCCGCTGAGTCGCTCGCAGGCGCAATGACCAGCTCAGCTGCGTCAGTGCGTGGCTGCGCGCAGCTCAGCAGCGTGCCGAACACGACGAGGATGGCGGCCCGACACGTCATGGCGGAAGGTGCCACCACTGTGGAAGGCTAGCATGGGGCGCGCGCGTAGATCGCCCGCATCATCCGGCCAAGGAGGCCCACTGCGAGGCGGCGCGGCAGAGCGCGGAGCGCAGCCATGGCCACGCGATTGCCCGCGCCGAGCACGACGACCGGAGCGCTGCCGCCCAGCCTGGCGAGCGCGTCTCTCGCGACCGCGTCCGGCGATGCGACGAACGCGCGCGGGAGCTTGGCGCCGGAGCGCTCGAAGCCTGGCGTGCGCACGGCGCCGGGGCACGCGACCAGCACGTCCACGCCGTGCGGACGCAGCTCTTCGTGCAAAGTCTCGCCGAGCCGCACCAGGAACGCCTTGCTCGCGCCGTACACGGCCGTGGTGGGGTGACCGAGCAGGCCCGCCAGCGAGCCGACCAGCAGCAGGCCACCGCGGCGGCGCGCCACCAAACTGGGGGTGAACGCTGCTGCGAGCTCGAGCGCGCCGCGCACGTTGACGTCCAGGGTGCGGTGCTGCTCGGCGAGAGGTTGCGCCGCCCAATCGGTCACCGGGGCGAAGGCCGCGTTGTAGACCACCAGCCCGATCTCCAGCGCCCCGACGGCCGCCCGCACACGCGCGCCTGCGTCAGGGGCGCCGAGATCGATCTCGACCGCGAGCGCCTTCACCCCGAGCTCGCGCGCGAGCTCGGTCGCCAGTTGCTGCGCGGCCTCCCCGCGCTGATCCACCAGCACCAGATCCAGCCCCGCGTGCGCGAGCGCTCGCGCGAAGCCGGCACCGAGCCCCTCGGCGGCGCCAGCCACCAGCGCCACTGGTCCGTAGCGCGCCGCAAAGGACCGCGCAGGCATCAAGGTGCGGGGCTCTTGCTCCCCTTGACCACGTATTGGTCCGGGAGCGTCTCCGGCAGGATGCTGGCTTGTAGGCCGCCCGCCGCGAGCTCCTTCACGACGTCCTCGGGGGGGAGCCGGTGCTTGGCAGGTGGGCCCTTGTCGGTCTCCAGGGTGAAGTCCACGATCAGCACGAACCCTCCCGGACGGAGGACGCTCGCGAGGTGCTTCGCGTAGTCGGTGCGCCGCTCGATGTGGTGCCAGGTGTCCACGATCAAGATGCGGTCCGCCGAGCTCGCCGGCAGCCCTGTGGAGTCGGTGGGGCACACGCGCGGCTCCGCGTTGGTGAGGCCCTCCTTCGCGAAGCGGTCCTTCATGAACGTGATCATGTTGGGCTCCACGTCGAGCGCGAGCAGCTTTCCGCTGCTGCCCAGCGGTTGCGCCACGTGTCTGCCGAAGTAGCCGGTGCCGGCGCCCACGTCGACCGCGGTCAGACCGGGCGTCAAGGCGAGCAGCTGCACCACCTCGGCTGGCTTCTGCCAAGCGTCCCGCGACGGATCGTCGAAGCGCTTGGCCCAGGCGGCTGCGTCGGAGAAGTCGTGGTGCACGGTCGAGTGACCATGGTGATGCTCGCTGTGGTGATGCTCGTCGTGGTGGCCAGCAGGGGTCGCGTCGGTGGCGGGGCTTGCGGCGCACGCTGACAAGAGCAGGATCGAGATCGCAGCAACGGGGCAGTTCACGGCGTGACGTTGCCTTCGCGGCGGACGTGGTTCAAGGACCTCTTTGGGCTCGCGCGTGAGATGTTCTCCGCTCGGGGTGCGGAGGCGCTGTTAGGATGACCGCAATGGTCTCGCAGCTTCGTTGGACGACCGCCGCGCTGGTCGTGTGTGCGGGTTGTGGCGACCCCGCGTCGACGGGAGGCGGCGACAGCACGAGCGCCACGGGCTCGGGCGCAGCGACCACCCACAGCGGAGGGGATGGCGTGGGGGCCAGCGGCGCTGGCGCGGGCGGCAGTGGCGACGGTGGCGAGAACGCTGGCGCGGGCACGGGCGCAGGGGCCAGCGGCGTGGGAGCAGGCGGCGGCGGGGGATCGGGCGGGGAGGGTGGATCGGGCGGCGGCTCGGGTTGCGTGCCGCTGCGAACCTACACCCACGCGCTCAGCGCGCCGGTCGCCCTCTCTTGTGTGCCGGGCGGCTCGCCGTCGACCGTGTTCGACGTCAGCATCCCCGATCAAGGGCGCGCCTTGGTCAGGCTCAACCTGAACCTGGTGGGCGCCGGCGCCAGCTCGGCAGGGGTGCACGGCTGGTCGGCCAACATCCAGACGGGGGACCCGAGCTTCGGGGACATCATCAACTTCGGCGCGGGAGAAGACTTGTGTCCTGGGGAGGCGATGTCGCGCTCGATGCTCGGCTATGGGGAGCTGACCGCACTCGCCAACCAGGTCACCGTGGTGATGCACCAGTATCGCGACACCGCGTGCGTGGATGGCACCGTGACGATCGCGGCGGGCTCGTCGATCGAAGTGTGGGTCGAGGATCCCGATCCTGCGTGCGTAGAGACGAGCATCGTCGCGCGCAGCTACTTTCGCACCATCTGGAATCAATTCGGCGCAGGCGCGAACGTGCCCATAGCGATGACGACGAGCTTCAGCGAGGTGCTCGAGGCGTCGATTGCGCACTCGGTGCCCAGTGATCTCCTCGTGCTCTCGCAGCTCGAGATCTCGCCCGCTTCCACCGCCAACCTGTGCAACAACCGCTTCCAGACGGCGGTCGCAGCCATCACTCAAGCGGGCAGCTACTTGACCACGCAGGAGCTCGGGTACCCGCAGTCCGGCGGGCAGACGCACGTGCTGCTCAGCCCGAGCTTGAGCATCTCGGGCGCAGCGGGACCACTCTCGACCTTCGCGATCGCTGCGGCGGTCAACCAGAACGAGCAGATCGGCGCGCCCGTCGGCACGACCTCTTCTGGCGACACCGTGCTGGCGATCGTCGTCCCCTGAGCGGTCGGGCGTTCGCGGCGTCGCGCGGATTGGGGCTGCACGAGTGCTGTTCCTCGCTCGTCGCAGCGAGTAGGGTGCCGCGGTGAGCTTCTTGGAGCAGCCGACCAGGTTCGTGTTCTTCACGGGCAAGGGGGGCGTGGGCAAGACGGCGCTCGCGTGCGCGTCCGCCATTCGCCTCGCCGACCAGGGCAAGCGGATCTTGCTGGTGAGCACGGATCCGGCATCCAACCTGGACGAAATGCTGGGCGTGACGCTGACGAACCACCCCACCGCGGTGCCGGGAGTGGACCGCCTCTTCGCGTTGAACGTGGACCCGGAGCGTGCCGCCGACGAGTACCGCGAGCGTGTGATCGCCCCCTATCGAGGCACTTGGTCGGATCCTCAGTTGGTCGAGCTGCGGGAGCAGCTCGCCGGCGCCTGCACGGTGGAGATCGCCGCGTTCGACGAGTTCGCGGAGCTGCTGGCGGGAGATGGCACCACCGTGCCGTTCGATCACGTCTTGTTCGACACGGCCCCCACGGGTCACACGCTTCGCCTGCTGAGCCTGCCGCGCGCGTGGAGCGGCTTCTTGGAGACGAGCGCGCACGGGGCGTCGTGTCTGGGGCCGCACGTGGGCCTGAAGATGCAGCAGCAGAGGTTCGCGGGTGCGGTGGCCGCCTTGGCCGACGCGCAGCGCACCAGCATCGTGCTCGTCACCCGACCCGACCGCGCCGCGCTGCGCGAGGTCGAACGCACCTCGCACGAGCTCTCGGCGCTCGGGCTCGAGCGTCAGGAGCTGGTGATCAATGGCGTGTTCCAGGCGCGCGATGCCCATGACCAGGTGGCCCGGGCGCTCGAGGAGCGCGGCCGCACCGCGCTCGCTGCGATGCCGGAGCGGTTGCGTGCCCTGCCGCAGCAGCGGCTCCCGCTCCGCCCGTTCAACATGGTGGGGCTCGAGGCGTTGCGCGGCCTGCTCGATGACGCCGTGGCGGCGACGCTCACGGTGGCCGATGCGGCGCCCGAGCTTCCGTCTCTGCCTGCGCTCTCGTCCTTGGTCGCGGAGCTCGAGGCTCCGGGGCGCGGTCTGATCATGGTGATGGGCAAGGGGGGCGTCGGCAAGACGACCGTCGCTGCTGCCATCGCCACGGCGCTTGCCGCACGGGGGCACGACGTGCACCTGTCCACCACGGATCCTGCCGCGCATGTCGCCGCCACGCTCGATGGCCAGGTCCCTCACCTCACCGTGAGTCGGATCGATCCAGCAGCCGAGACCGAGCGCTACATCGCGCGCATGATGGCGACGCGAGGGGCCAACCTGGACGAGGCAGGGCGCGCGCTGTTGGCGGAGGATCTGCGTTCCCCCTGCTACGAAGAGGTCGCGGTGTTCGCTGCCTTCTCCAAGATCGTGTCGCAGGCGCGCTCGAGCTTCGTGGTGCTCGACACGGCGCCCACAGGCCACACGCTGCTGTTGCTCGACGCCACGGGCGCGTACCACCGGCAGGTCGTGGGCACAGAAGGCCAGCCCTCGGGCATGGCGGGTCGGCTGGTGACCCCGCTCATGAAGCTGCAGAACCCCGACTACACCAAGCTGCTCGTGGTGACGCTGGCCGAGACGACCCCGGTGACCGAGGCGGCGCGCCTCCAAGAGGACCTGCGGCGCGCCAAGATCGAGCCGTTCGCGTGGGTGGTGAACGGAAGCTTCGCTGCCGCCGGATCCAGCGATCCGTGCCTGGCTCAGCGCATCCGCGCCGAGCGCGAACAGATCGCTGACGTGCGCGATCGGTTGGCGAAGCGGGTGGCGATCGTGCCCTGGCAGATCGAGGAGCCTGTGGGCCCGGCGCGGTTGCTCGCGCTGAGCTCGAGCCAGGGGTGACGCCGCTCGTGTCTGTGCCGCCGACCACCTTGAGCGAGCTCGCGGGACTGTTCTTGAAGCTCGGCGCAACGGCCTTCGGCGGCCCGGCAGTGCACATCGCGATGATGCGCGAGGAGGTGGTGAAGCGCCGAAAGTGGCTGGACGAAGGGCGCTTCATGGATCTCGTGGGCGCGACGAACCTGATCCCGGGACCCAGCTCGACCGAGCTGGCGATCCACATCGGCTGGGAGCGGCGCCGTTGGGCGGGCCTGCTGGTGGCAGGGCTATCGTTCATCGTCCCAGCCATGTCGATTACGGGGTTGTGCGCCTGGGCTTACGTGCGCTTTGGCGGCCTCCCCCAGACGATGTGGATCTTGTACGGCATCAAGCCCGTGATGATCGCGGTGGTGATGCAAGCGATCTGGGGGCTGATCCCTACGGCCGCGAAGACGACCCCATTGCGCGCGCTGGGCCTCGCCTCGGCGGTGCTGGTCGTGGCGGGAATGGACGAGCTTCTCGCGCTCGCGCTCGCGGGGGCTGCGTCGGCGCTGCTCTCGGTTCGGCGAAACGGCGGGGAGGGCGCCGCGAGGGCGCTCGCGCCGTTCGCCCCGGCGCTCGCTACCAGCGTGGGCT
>CAZXMG010000061.1:0-52893 GCA_964641275.1 uncultured Polyangiaceae bacterium | reverse complement strand
ACCTCGACCGTCGGGTCTTCACCCGGCCCGGGCAGCAGCACCAGCGAGCCGATCTCGCCCGCGGTGCAAGCGCCGGTCTGCGCCGTGAGGATGGCCGTGGTCGGGTCGACGGTGGTGCCGGTGGCGACGCCCACGTCCACCAGCCGAGGACCAGACAGCGACTGGTCGGGGCAGCGCGCATCGGTGCTGAGCTCCAGCATGATCTGCGTGGGCGTACGGCAGGCGAGCAGCGTGCCCGCGATCAGCAACCCAGCTCTCAGTCGCACGTCCAGCCGCACCACCGCGTCAGCATACACGAGGGCGAGCCCTCACATGACGCCGCCGCCGCATTGGCAGATGACCATCGGTCCGGCAGGGACGCACGTGGGCGGGAAGCACCCGGTGGGCGTGCAGTCGCCCAGGCAGTTCGCAGTGCAGGTCGCGAAGTCGCCGTAGGAGCCGCCGAACTGGGGGCATGCGGGAGGAATGGCGCCACCAACGCCGCCGCCGCCGCCGCTCCCCGGTCCGGCCCCACTCCCGTTGCCCGCCGTCCCGCCGCCGGCCCCGCCGGTGCCGTCCGGGACGCACGAACAGCTCAGCGGCTCGCAGGCCAGGCCGGCGCCCACGCAGCCCGCGTTGCACGCCGAGACGTCGCAGGTGCAGGCGCAGTTGCCAAAGGCTTGGCAGGTGAGCGCCTGGTAGAAGCCTCCGCACACGATCGGGAGCACCGCGCAGTCGCTGTCGTCGGTGCATTCGGTGCAGTCGCAGAGGTCAGCCACGCAGCTTCCACCGGGGTATCCCTGCGTCTGGCAGTCGAGGCCACACATGCCGTCGAAGCAGTTCGCGCAGTCGCACTTGTTGCCGGCGTCACAGCTTCCGCCGCACGAAGTGAGGCAATTCATGTCGTCGCACACGCAAGCGCAGCCGTCGCAGAACTCTCCTTGTGGGCAGCCCCCGGGGCAGCCGAAGCAGCCGCCCGTGCCACCGACCCCGCCGACGCCGCCAGCTCCACCCAGGCCACCCACGCCACCCGCGCCACCCCCGCCACTCATCATGCCGCTGGCGCTCGAGCTTGTGGTGACGGGGTCGCTCGTGCAGATGCACTCGTCGTTGGCAGCATTGCACGCGCCCGTTTGGTTCATGCCAGCACAGTGGCTGGTGCACAAGTTCGTGCGGCACTCGCACACGCAGCCGTTGGTGACCGCGTCACAGGTCCCAATTTCTCCTCCTGGGCAGAGCAAGTCGTCGCAGACGCTCTCGTCGCAAGGCAGATCGCAACCGCACAACCCGGCGTCGCAGCTGCCTCCACAGTCCGCAGCGCACTCGTCGTCGTCACAGGTGCACACGCAGAACGAGGTCGGGTCACCCGGGACGCAATCCGGCAGCTGGCCGTCGGTGCATGGCAGGGGAAGCACTGCGCAGTCTTCCTCGCTGACACAGCCAGGGCAGCCACACAGGTCTTCTGGCTGCAAGCACTGGGCAAATCCGCCGGCTGGACAGGGGAACATTCCGCATTGGACCTCGTCGCAGGTGTCGCAGTTGCACGCCGTCCCGTCCTCGGAGCAAGTGCCGTTGCACAGGTCCGTGCAGGCCTGGGCCTCGCAGCGGGGCTGGCACACGCACTGATTGTCCTCGCATGATCCGACGAAGCCGCTGAGCTCACAGTGGTTGGCGCACTTCACGGCGTCGCAGTCGCCACACCCGCATTGGCCATCCTTGCATTCGCCTGAGCGCGAGTCGCACTGCTCGTCACAAGCTTGGCCGCCGCAGCTCGGGGGCGTCGAGCAGTCGCCGCCCTGTTCTGGGCACTCGATCGTGATCGGCACGCAGTTGCCCTGGTAGCAGGTGCTGCTCTCGTCACACTCCTTGCCGATGCAGCGCGTGTCCAGGTCGATGGGCACGACCAGCCGGGTGTGATCGATGAACGAGAGCCGCCGGCGCGCGACGATGCACGCGGTGCCCCCCACGGCCGCGAGGCCGCCTTCTTGGATCAAGAGCTTGCACTGTTCGGAGGTCTGCTGCTTGGCGATCGCCTGGATGTTGGGGTTGGTGGCCTGCGACTCGACGCCCGCGATCACGATGATCTCGACCGTCTTGTCGTCGCCGTCGCCGGGCAGCAGCACCAGCGTGCCAAGCTCGTTCTGCACCGGCGACTGACCGTCGCTGTCGTCGCTGCAGGCCGCGGACACGGCAGCCTCGATGAAATTGCGCGGGTCCACCGTGCGGCCCGTGCCCAGCGTGAGGTCGATCAGCCGCGGAGGTTGCCCGTTGGGACAAGACGCGTCCGTGGTGAGCACCACGGTGATCTGCGTGGGCTCGCGACAAGACAAGAAGCCGGCCAAGACCGCCAAGAACAAGATCGACAGCCGATGCCGCGCGCGGAGCTGCACGGCCGGAGTATATCGGAGGGTCGCGTCAGAGCGTGAAGGGATTGCCTTTGGGCCCCGTGGTGCTGGTCGGCACGGGCTTGCTCGTCGCGGTTCCGGCCGGGGCTTGTGTGGGTGCCGTCGTCGGGGCGCCGAAAGTCGGGATCGCGGTCGGCTCGTCGACTGGCGGCTTGACGACGGCGCTGGCGCTGGATGGCTCGGTCGTGCTCGGGGCGCGGGCCTCGCCCGTGGCTGTGGGCGCCGCGCTGCTCTCGCTGCTGGCGGTGGTGACGGGCGTGGCCGTGGGCTCGAGCGGGCGCACCGCGACGCTCGCGTTCGCCTCGGCCGTGGCGGTCGAAGAGGCAGGCGCGCTGCCGGCACCCGCGTGGCTCGGGTCCGATTGCATCAGCACCCACACGAGCGCGCCGACGCCGAGCAGCGCAGCCCCCACCCCCACGCCCAGCCACAACAGCCCGCGTGGGGGTGACCCGGCCGCTTGCACGGCCACGCCGTCCGCCTCGCTGGTGCGTGCGAGCACGCTCTGCTCGGGGCGCACGATCGGCAACGACAGGCGGCCCGACGCGCGCAAGGAGAGCGGCTGCTGTTCGGTGAACGGCTTGAGCGCCTCGACCAGATCGCCCACGGTTTGGAAGCGGTGTGCCGGGTCTTTGGCCAACGCGCGCGACAGCACGGCGTCGATCTCTGGCGGCACGTCGCGACACACCTCCGAGAGCGGCTTGAACGTGTCGACCGAGACGCTCACCGCCACGGCGGTGGGAGTCTCGCCCAAAAAAGGCAGCGTGCCCGAGACCAGCTCGTACAAGATCACGCCCAAGGCCCAGATGTCTGCGCGGCTGTCGGTGTGTTTGGCCGAACGCACGGCCTCCGGCGCCATGTAGAGCGGCGTCCCGAACGCCGTCTGCGTCTGGGTCACGCGCGACTCGCCGGCCGTCTCGAAGCGCGAGATGCCGAAGTCGAGGATCTTGAGCAAGCGCTTGTTGCCTGCCCGCGAGAGGAACAAGTTGGCCGGCTTGAGATCGCGATGGACGATGCCGATCTCGTGCGCCTCGGCGAGCGCCTCGGCGGCCTCGATCACGTAGTGCGCCGCCTCCGCGAGCGGCAGTTTGCCGCGCCGGCTGAGCTCGGTCTCGAGATCGTGCCCCTGCAGCATCTCCATGACGATGAAGGGGCGGCCATCCTCGAGCTCTCCCACGTCGAAGACGCGCGCGATGTGCGGTCCACGCAGCACCGCCGAGGCCTTGGCCTCACGGGCGAAGCGCGCCACCGCGTCGCGATCGCGCATCGCCTCGTCGCGAAGCACTTTGAGCGCCACATGGGTCCCGAGGCCGGCGTGGTACGCCTCGAACACCGTACCCATGCCGCCCTCCCCGAGCAGCCGGGTGACGGTGTACTTGCCGGCGAGAACAGCCCCCGGTTCGACGTTCACGTGCGCAAAGCCTACGCCACCGGCGTCAGAAGTGCACGGTAAGCACGGGAAACGGCCCAAACTGGAACGCCTCGGCGGGCGCGGCGGGCCGCACGAGGCGGCTGCGGCGGGGCCCGTACGCAGCCGCTTCGACGCAGCCGTCACCTTCGGCCGTGATGCGCACCTGGCAGGGCGGGATGGTGCCCTGATCCGGTGGACCCTCGGTGGTGGCGGCCCAAGCGCCGACGCCGGCGCCGGCGCCGGCGACCGCGCCGCCGATGATCGTCCAGAACCACCAGCGCTCGTACACCGGTGGCTCTCCCGGCTCGATCGTCACGGTCTTCTTCTCGCCGATCGCGACCACCACATCCACCACGTTGTCTCGGTAGCCGGAGGCCTTGAGCTCGATCGTGTGTTTGCCCGTCGGTAGCTTCACCTCGGTGGGGACTTGGCGCGGCGCCCCGCCGTTGACCGAGACGGTCGCTCCCTTTACCGGCGACTCGATGATCAGGATGCCCGTCTTGTCTTTGGGGGTGAGCGTGACGGAGACGGCCTTCTTTCCACCGCGCGGGAGATCGACGAGCTCCGAGAACGTCTCGTAGCCGTCGGCGCTCACCTCGAGCTTGACCTTGTTGCCCGCGTTCACCCGCGTCTCTGCCAGGGGAGCAGCTCCGATCACGCGATCGTTCAACCGGATGCTGGCGCCCGCGCGATCGACGGTGACGGTCAGCAGCGTGGTGCCCTTCTCCACCTCTTCGATCAGCTTCTGCAGGTTGGGGACTCGCGCATGCAGCTCCGGGGTGGCCTTGGCGTCGAACTGCTTGAGCATCTCGAGCGCCTCTGGCAGCCGACCGAGGGCCTCGAGCGCACGGCCTTGGTTGTAGAGCAGCGCCGGGTTCGCGCTCAGCTTGTACGCTTCCTGGTACTTACCGAGCGCCTCCTCGTAGCGAATGTCCGCCATCGCGGCGTCGGCCTCGGCCTTGAGCGCGTTGCTGCGATCGGCAGCCGAGCTCTGCGCCTCTGCCGTGGACGAAAGCGACAGGAGCCACCACGTGATCAAGATCCAGAAGATCCGCACGTCGACATGATCACCCCACTCGGCGGCAGATGAGAAGTGATCGCTTCTGCAAGAACGACCTTGACCAATCGAGCGCCGCGAGTATTCTGCGCCAGCTCTTCGCCCGGGCGGGTAGCTCAGCGGTAGAGCGGCGGCTTTACACGCCGTTGGTCGCAGGTTCGATCCCTGTCCCGCCTACTGCGCCGGCTCTCTCCGTTTCACAAGAGGGGCGGCGCGGAAGCAGTCAGGGTTCGAGGCCCAAGACGTCAGCAGCAGTACCCCGAGTGGGGTGGTAGTTAAGTCGGTTATAACGCCGGCCTGTCACGCCGGAGGCCGCGGGTTCGAGTCCCGTCCACCCCGCCGACATTTCGAGTAGCAAAGCCAGCCGCCTGGGCCCTCAAGCTCCGGCGGCTGTTTTCATGGGGGCAGCACATCTCGATCTCGCCGGTGAGGCCCACCTCGAACGCGTCGCCGGTGATGTTCTTCATCCGCAGGCGCAAGCCCCTCGGAGGGAGCGAGGGCTCGCTGTCGCTGACTGCCCGACACAGGGAAGCGCACCGCGTGCGGCATGACCCCAACGCGAGTCGACCTGGCTCGCCATCGTGGTCGCGTGCGGGTCGGCTCGAAAAAGCTCACTCACGGCAGCGACCGACAGCACATCCGCCGAGCGCCTTGCACTCGTTCTTGCCCCGGCAATCGTGCTGCTCCGTCTTGCACCCGCCGATGCCCTTGCACAGGTTTTGACCTTTGCAGCAATTCGGCTCGGTGCGGTCCTTCGGGCAGATCTCCGGCCTGCAGCCGCCCTTGCCTTTGCACTCGTTCAAGCCGCGGCAGCCCTCGCCGCTCGCAGAGGCACAGTTGCCCTGACCCTTGCACTCGTTTTTGCCTTTGCAGCAGTTCGGGTCCCCCACGGCCACGCGGCGCCCGAGCCTGGCTGTTGGCGATGGATCGGCGGGGCTGCCGGACGAAAGCTCGACCACGGTGAGCGTCGAGGGAGGCTTCTCGTTCGCGCACGCTCCCACCATCAGACCCGACACCGCCGACCACAGAAGCTCGCGTGCGTGTGCCATGAGCTCGTCGTTCCCCGCTAGCCCAAGATCGGAAACCGACGCTCGGCGTACAGCAGGTCGAGCGCGCCCTGCATCGTGCCTCGAATCAGGTCGAAGCCGCGCTTCACGTCTGCCACGTCCGCCGGGTCCCCCTCGAGCTCGATGGGCTCGAGCACTTCGGTGGTGATCTTCGCCGGCAGCGGCAGCTGCGGCAGGAACGGCAGCGCCCAGATGCCCCACGGCAGGCCGGCCATGATGGGCAGCGCGTCCGCGCTCCGCACCAGCTTGCGAAGGCCGAACCACTTGGCCAGGCGCCCCCCGCGGCGCAGCACGAAAAGGGTCTCGTGGGAGCCTGCGCTCACCACCGGCACGATCGTGAGCTTGTGTTTGAGCGCCTGCCGCACGAAGCCCATGCGCCCCCCGAGATCGATCTGTTTGCGCTCGCTGAAGGGTCGGAACGTCTCGCGCGCCGCGCCCGGGAAGACGAGCATGTCCGTCCCGGTCGGCACGATCATGTCCATGGTGGCTCGGTCGGCGGGCACACAGCCGCTCTTGGGCAGCAGATCCGTGAACGGCGAGAACGTCCGGTGGATGAGGTCGTGGATCAGCACGTACAGGCCACGCTGGAACTGGAAGTGCTCGTACCAAGCCACGCCGAAGCAAACGCCGTTGAGCGGCAGCACGCCGCCATCGTGGTGCGCCACGAACAGGCAAGGCCGCTCGGGGATGCGCTCCATGCCTCGCACCTCGGAGCGAAAGTAGTGGCGCACGATCGGCGACCACACGGCATGCGAGCGGCGCAAGGTCTCGAACGAGATCTCGGGCAGCGCACGCGGGGCGGTCACCCGCGAGACTGTAGCTCAGGCAGCGACGGCGCCCAGATCAGACGACACCGGGCCCAAGAATTCTTGGAGCTCGCGCAGCACGTCGTGAGGCCGCTCGATCATGGGCATGTGCCCGCAGCCGTCCAGCGTCACCAGGCGCCCGCGCGCCAGCCGACGCGAGAGCAGGTCGGCGCTCTCCTGGGGAATCAGCTTGTCGGTGCTGCCCCACACCACCAGGACGGGCATGCGCAAGAAGTGGGCGCGGTCGAGCACGCTCGGCTTCACCAGCTCCGGCACCAGATCGGCCATCACCCGCGCCATCTCGCTCATCGTCGGGAACACCGGCCGGCTCAGGGCGTCGCGCACGAACTTCTCCGTGTACTGGTTGCGATCCCGGAGCACCAAATCCAGCAGCGGCATGGCCAGGTGCTCCAACGTGCGCTCGAGCAGCCACGGGCGCACCACCGCGCGTGCTGCCAGGTGTGTGGCGCGCGGGTAGCTGCGCAGCCCCGCGGAGCTCAGCAGCACCAAGCTCCGCACCCGCGCAGGCGCACGCAGGGCGGCTTCGGCGACGACGGCGCCGCCTGCCGAATGGCCCACCAACGTGGCCCGTGGGACGTCGAGCTCGTCCAGCATCGTCAGCACGTCGCGCGCGTAGCCCCCGAGGTCGTGGCGTTGCCGGCGCTTGTGCGAGACGCCGCAGCCAGGCAGGTCGACGCCGATCACGCGCCGCCCGCTCTCGACCAACGGCTTGGCGACGTGCTCGAAGTGGGTGAAGTCGCCCACGAGCCCGTGCACGAACACGATCGGCTCGCCCTCGCCTTCGTCGAAGTACGCCATCTCCCCGTCGATCACGCTGAGGCGCCGGGTCTTGAACGGAAACGAAGGCGACTTGCCGTCGCACGCACGCTTCGACATGCACGAAGCCTAAGTCGTGCGTGCGCGCGCTTCCAACATTCGGCATGGAAAAGACGCTGCGAAACGGCCTTCGCGCGGCCGTTGTTCAGCTGCGTAGCAGGTGTGGCACGCGCCGATCTCGGGTAGAACCCGAGGATGTCGAACGCGGTGACCGAGAGCAAAGAGTGGCAGGCCCTGCGCGCCCATGCGGACGCGTCGCGCGGCAAGACCATGCGCGAGTGTTTCGAGCGTGACCCCGAGCGGTTCGACGCGCTCTCGCTGCGAGTCGGACTAGGCGCGCAGCGCGACCTGTTGTGTGACTACTCCAAACAACGCGTCACCACGGAGACGCTCGAGCTGCTTCTGGCGCTGGCCAGGGCGCGCGGGCTCGAGGCTCACCGCGACGCCATGTTCGCCGGTGCGCCGATCAACTCGACCGAGGGCCGCGCGGTGTTGCACGTGGCGCTGCGCAACCGAGGCAACCGGCCGATGACGGTGCAGGGCAAGGATGTGATGCCCGAGGTGAACGCCGCGCTCGAGCACATGCGGGTCGCGAGCGACGCGGTGCGCACGGGCCTGCACCGCGGCTACACCGGCAAACGCATCGAAGCGGTGGTGAACATCGGCATCGGTGGCTCGGACCTGGGCCCGTTGATGGTGACCGAAGCGCTCGCCCCCTACCGCACCGGCGGCCCGGCGATGCACTTCGTGTCGAACGTGGACGGCACCCACATGGCCGAGACGCTCCGTCGTGTGAGCCCGGAGACCACGTTGTTCTTGATCGCCTCGAAGACCTTCACGACGCAGGAGACGCTGGAGAACGCGCGCACTGCGCGGGCCTGGTTCCTGTCGCACGCGCGAGACGAGGCACAGGTCAGCAAGCACTTCTTCGCGATCTCCACCAACACCAAGGAGGTCGCCAAGTTCGGCATCGACACGGCCAACATGTTCGTCTTCTGGGACTGGGTGGGCGGCCGCTACTCCTTGTGGAGCAGCATCGGGCTGTCCATCGCGATGGCCGTCGGCTTCGATCGCTTCGAGGACTTGCTCAGCGGCGCATACGCCATGGACGAGCACTTCCGCACCGCACCTCTGGCGGTGAATCTGCCGGTGCTGCTCGGCCTCATCGGCGTCTGGAACGCGAACTTCTTGGGCGCGAGCTCGCACGCCGTGTTGCCCTACGACCAGTACCTGCACCGTTTGCCGGCTTACCTGCAGCAGGCGGACATGGAGAGCAACGGCAAGGGTGTGCGCGCAGACGGCCAGGAAGTCGGCTGCGACACCGGGCCGATCTTGTTCGGCGAGCCAGGGACGAACGGTCAGCACGCGTTCTACCAGCTGATCCATCAAGGCACACGCATGGTCCCCTGCGACTTCCTGGTCGCGGCGCACAGCATGAACCCGCTCGGTCGCCACCAGAAGCTCCTCTTGGCCAATGTGCTCGCGCAAGCCGAGGCGCTCATGCGAGGCAAAACCGAAGCCGAGGCACGCGACGAGCTGGTGCGAGCTGGTGTGTCCGGTGGCGAGCTCGAGCGCCTCGCCAAACACAAGGCGTTCACTGGCAACCGACCCTCGACGCTGATGCTGTATGACCGCTTGGACCCGACGACCTTGGGCGCGCTGATCGCGCTGTACGAGCACCGCGTGTTCGTGATGGGCTCGATTTGGGGGATCAACTCGTTCGATCAATGGGGTGTCGAGCTCGGCAAGCAGCTGGCCAACCGCATCCTGCCCGAGCTCGAGCCTGGGGCGGAGATCAGTGGTCACGACGCCTCGACCACCGCGCTCATTCGCGAGCTGCGCCGGCGCCTCGATCCGACCTCCGCGACAGGATAGGCTCGACCACGTGGTAGCACCGGCCAGCGGGGAGACGGCGTGGCTGCCGGGCGTCACGGTCGGGGGGGCGTACCGCATCGTCGAGCAGATCGGGGAAGGCGGCTTCGGAGGCGTTTTTCGCTGCGAACGCCTCTCGGATCAGCGGCTGGTAGCGCTCAAGTTGCTCTCCCGCGAGGCGATGGGGCGCGACGGCGCGGTGCCGCGCTTCAAGCGCGAGGCGGACCTGGCCATGCGGCTCAAGCACGAGAGCACCATTCGCGTGCTCGACTCGGGGGACGCGGGGGACGGCACTCCGTTCATTGCCTTCGAGCTGCTCGAGGGCACCTCCCTCGATCGCTTGCTGCAAGCGGGACCGCTCACGCCAGGGCAAGCGGTGACGGTCGCGCGCGCCGTGCTCGGCTCACTCGCCGAGGCACACCGCGCGGGCATCGTGCACCGGGACGTCAAGCCCGCGAACGTGTACGTGTGCAGTCGGCCCGACGGGCTCGTGAAGCTGCTCGACTTCGGCGTCGCCAAGTCTACCACACCGACGACCGAGGCGGGCCTGACCGCTGATGGCTTGATGGTCGGGACGCCCGCCTACATGGCGCCGGAGCAGATCAGCGGCACCGAGCTGTACCCCCAGACGGATCTCTACGCCGTCGCGCTGGTGCTTGGCGAGATGCTCTCCGGCAAGCCGATGTACGACTCCGCTGCGATCGCGATCTGCATGGACAAGCTTCGCGGCGTGTTGCCGCCGGTGGATCCGCGCATCGCCACGTCGCCGCTGTTTCGCGCGATCGAGAAGGCCCTCGCGACCGAGCACCAGCGAAGGCCGGCCAGCGCCGAGCAGATGTTGCAGTTGATCGAGAGCTGCGGCGTCGCCGCCGAGCCGCTCTGGGGGCTCACCTCAGGGCGGCCTTCGGGCAGCAAGGTCAGCGCCAAAGGCACCGAGATCATCGAGGCACCAGCGGGCTCGCGCAGCGCGCAGAAGGCGCCGAGCGGCCCGTCGGAGTTTCCTCAGGACTTCGCCTACGCCGCCACGTTGGGTGTGCCCACGCCGCAGCGGTTCGTGGCGCCCTCCCCCAGCTCGCAGCCGCAGCTGCCGGCCCCACCGTCCCACACGCAGAGCGACGTGCCGAGCAGCCACGCTCGCTACTGGATCATCGGGGTAGTTGCGCTGTTCGTGATCGTCATCATCGCGGTGCTGGTGCTGCGCGGAGACAAACCCAGGCGGCGCGTCGATCAGGGTGACCCTTCGAATGCGGGGCAGCTCGCCTTGCAAGTGCCGCCGCAGGTCGCTCCGTCGTCGCAAGCTGCGTATGCTTGCGCCCCTCCGATCAGCAGCAGCCACCCCGAACGAATGCACGCATCGTAGCAGCCAACCATGACCCCCATCCTGGTAGTGCTCCCCCACTCCCCCTGGAGCGACAAGGCCCGCTGGGCGCTCGACCATCACCGGATCTCGTATCGCGCCGTGGACCATGTCCCGCTCGTGTTCGAGCCGCTGCTCCGGCTCGCGTCCCGAGACGTGCGGCAGAAGCCCACGGTACCCATCCTGTTCGCGGGCTCCGAGGTGTGCCGCGACTCGCTCGCGATCGTGCGTTACGCGGACCGCGTGGGCGCCAGCGAGCCGCTGATACCGAGCATGCACGAGCCCGAGGTGTTGGCCTGGAACGAGCGCGTCGAGCGCTTCCAGATCGCCGCGCGCGCGCGCTTGATGCCCCGCCTCATCGACTCGCCGCCTGCCTTGATCGAGGAGCTACCCAAACCCATGCGCGCGCTGGGCGGAGCGCTGGTGCCGATCGCGCGCCTCGGCGCGCGCTTCGTGGCCGGCAAGTTCGACACGGCCTCGCGCTCGCCCGCCGAGGCAGAGGCCACCATGTCCCAGGTGCTCGAGCTCGCCGAAGTTGCGCTCGCGCGTTCGAGCTACCTGGTCGCTGACAGGTTCACCTTGGCCGACGTGGCGCTGGCCTGCGCCACCACCTTCGTGCTTCCGCCGGTGCGCGCGATCCACGGCGCGGGCGCGCGCGAGGTGTGGCAAGAGCCCAAGCTCGCAGCAGCGTTTCCGAGCGTGCTCCGCTGGCGCGACGAGCTCTTGGCGCGTCATCGTTGACGGTGCGGTTCGACTTCATGGTCCCCAGCCCCCGAGCATGGCACCCAATCCGGGCCCCGTGTCGCCGTGACCGCGGCTCCTGCCGCCCGCAGACCCCTTGTCGAAGACGAAAGCCAGCGCGGCGCGCCGCCGATCAGCTCAGGCTGCGCCGGAACCAGCGCTCAGCCGAGGCCCAGATCCGGCGCCTTGCCGGCGAGGTCTTCGACCGCGTGGCAGGCGACGAAGCGCCCGCGCTCGACCTCGTTCAACTTGGGCGCCTCGCTCTTGCAGCGATCCGTGGCTACGGGGCAGCGCGGGTGGAAGTGGCAGCCGCTAGGCGGGTTGAGCGGGCTCGGCACCTCGCCCTTGAGCACCAAGCGCTTGCGCTTGCGCTCCACCACAGGGTCGGGCACCGGGATCGCGGAGAGCAGCGCTTGGGTGTACGGGTGCCGCGGCGAGCGGAACAGATCCTCTGCTGGGCTGCTCTCCACGATGCGGCCCAGGTACATGACGGAGATGGTGCGGCAGATGTGGCGCACGACCGCCAGATCATGGGCTACGAACACATAGGTGAGGCCGAGCTCGGCCTGCAGGTCCGCCAGCAGGTTCAAGATCTGCGCTTGGATACTGACGTCGAGCGCGCTCACAGGCTCGTCGAGCAACACCAGCTTCGGCTTCAGCGCGACCGAGCGCGCGATGCCGATGCGCTGGCGCTGCCCGCCGGAGAACTCGTGCGGGTAGCGGCGCATGTACGCAGCAGAGAGGCCCACCTGCTGCATCAGCGTGCGCACGCGATCCTCGAGCTCGCTCCGCGCCGACGCGATGCCGTGCACGCGCAGCGGCTCGGCCAAGGTGTCGAACACGGTCATGCGCGGGTTCAAGGACGCGTACGGATCCTGAAACACCATCTGCATGTGCTGGCGCGCCTTGCGCAGCTCGTTGCCCGCGAGCGTGAGGATCTCGCGCCCCTCGAGCTGGAAGCTGCCCGCGGTGGCAGGCACCAGCTTGAGCATGGCCCGCACCGTCGTCGACTTGCCGCAGCCGCTCTCGCCCACCAGCCCGAGGGTGTGGCCCTGCTCGACCTCGAACGAGACGCCATCGACCGCCTTCACCGAGGCGACCTGGCGCTGCAGCAAGCCGCGCCGCACCGGAAAGTGCACCTTCAGATCTTGCACCCGGCAGAGGGCGCTCATGTCGTGGCCTCTTCTTTGGGCAGCGCGCGCACGCGCTCCGGATCCGCCTCGTGGCAGAACACCTCGCGCCCGCCCTCGAGCTCGCGCCGCGCGGGGTAACTCTCTTGGCACACGGGCAGCGCGGCCGGGCAGCGCACGCGGAACGGGCAGCCCGAGGGCAACTTGGCCAGCGAGGGCGGCGCGCCTTGGATGGGCACCAGTCTCCTCTTCTTCTCCTCCTCCAAGCGCGGGATCGAGCGAGACAGGCCCACCGTGTACGGGTGCCGAGGATCCCCGAAGATGGCCTCGCTGGGCCCAGACTCGACGATGCGCCCTGCGTACATCACCGCGACGCGATCCGCGAGCCGGGCGACGACGCCGAGATCGTGTGTGATCAGAATCACGCCTACGCCGCTCTTCTTCCGCCGCTCGTCGATCAGCTCCAGAATTTGCGCCTGGATGGTGACGTCGAGCGCGGTGGTGGGCTCGTCGGCGATCAAAACGTCGGGCTCGCACAAGAGCGCCATGGCGATCATCACGCGCTGCCGCATGCCGCCCGACAGCTGGTGCGGGTAGTCGTCGATGCGGCGGCTCGGATCGGGGATGCCGACGGCCGCCAGCATCTCCACGCAGCGCGGTCTGGCCTCCGCGCGGGTGATGCCCTTGTGGATCTCGAGCACCTCGCTGAGCTGACGCTCGATGCTGAGGTACGGGTTCAGGCACGTCATGGGATCTTGGAAGATCATGGCCACCCGGTCGCCCCGGATGGTCCGCATCTCGGCCTCGGTGAGGCGCGCCAGGTCGCGTTTGTTGCCGGACTCGTCGCTGAGCTCGATCGCTCCGCGCACGATCCGCCCAGGAGGATCGGGCACCAGGCGCATGAGCGACAGGCTCGCCACGCTCTTGCCGGAGCCGCTCTCGCCCACGATGCCGAGCACCTCGCCGCGCTCGAGCGTGTAGGAGATGCCGTCGACCGCCCGCACCACGCCCTCCTCGGTGAAAAAGTGGGTCGTCAGGTCGCGGACTTCGAGCAGGGGCACGCGCTACTCCTTTCGAATCCGGGGATCGAGCGCGTCGCGCAGGCCGTCGCCCAGGAAGTTGAAGCAGAACAGCGTGAGCGCCAGCGCGAGGCCGGGGAACACCGTCAGCCACGGGTGCAGATCGAGCGCCTCGGCGCCGTTGGCGACGAGCTGACCCCAGCTCGAGAGCGGCTCCTGCGTGCCGAGCCCCAGGAACGAGAGGAACGCCTCGGTGAGCATGACCTCGGGGATGGTCAGGGTGGTGTAGACGATGATCGGGCCGAGCGCGTTGGGGATCAGGTGCCGGAAGATCAGCCGCCCGTGTCCCACCCCCAAGCTCCTCGCCGCCTCGACGAACAGCTGACCCCTGAGCGCGATCACCTGGCCGCGTACGATGCGCGCCATGGTCAGCCAGCTCATCGATCCCAGCGTGGCGAACACGAAGAAGATCTTGAACAGCGGCAGGTGCTTGGGATCGGCGGCGTCCTCGGTGAACAGACCCAGCGTGGCCACGAACATGCGGTAGAAGACGGTGTCTTCGTTGGCGAAGAAGGCGGTCACCAAGATCACGAAGATGAGCAGCGGGAAGGTGTAGAGCACGTCCACCACGCGCATCATCAACGCGTCGATGCGGCCGCCGAAGTAGCCGGCGACCCCGCCCCACGCGACGCCGATGGTGAAGCTGATGGCGGTGGCGATCACGCCGACGGCGAACGAGACCCGCCCACCCAGCGCGATCCGGCTCAGCTGGTCGCGCCCGAACGCGTCGGTGCCGAGCAGGTGGTCCCACGACGGGCCCTGCGCGCCGAGCGCGATGTTGGCCTTGTCATACGGGTGGGCGGTGAACATCGGCTGCAGGATGGAGATCAGCAGCAGCAAGAAGAGGAACACCGCGGAGACCACTGCCGCGCGGTTCTTCTTGAGGCGGCGCCAAGCGTCGCGCCACAGGCTGGAGCCCTGCTCGACCGTCTGCGCTGCGCTCATCGATCGAGCTCGACCCGCGGATCGAGCAGCTTGTAAGCCACGTCGACCACCGCGTTGGAGATCATGAGCAGCGAGCCGTAGACGAGCGCGACGCCGGCCACCAAGTTGTAGTCGCGGTTCTGCACCGCCTCGACCAGGTAGCGGCCCATGCCGGGGATGTCGAAGATCTTCTCGATCACCAAGGAGCCGACCAGGAGGCCTGCGAAGCCCGGGCCCAAGAAGGTGACTACCGGCAACATGCCTCCGCGCATGGCGTGGCGCACGATCACCAGCCGCTCGCTCAGACCCTTGGCGCGCGCCGTGCGCACGAAGTCGCTCTGCACCACCTCGAGCATGCCGGCGCGCGAGAGCCGCGCAATGTACGCCGCCATGGGCAGCGCCGCGCAGATGACCGGCAGCACCGCGTGGCGCCAGGTCTCCCAGCGCGCGACCGGCAGCCAGTACAGCTTGAGCGAGAAGACCAGCACGAGCAGTGGCGCGAGCACGAAGCGAGGCACGCTGATGCCGAGCATGGCCGCCGCCATGGCCAGCGAGTCCTTCCAGGTATTCTGGCGCATGGCGCCGAGCACTCCGAGCGGCACGCCCAGCGCGAGCGCGGTCAACATGCCGAGCACGCCCAGCTGCATCGACACGGGCAACGTGATCGCGATCAGCTCCTCGACGGTGCGGTTGGCGTACTTGGTGCTGTTGCCCAGCGAGCGCTTGGCGACGATGTTGCCGAGCCAGTCCTTGTACTGGACCAGCACAGGATCGTTGAGCCGGTATTGCTTTTCGATGTTCTTCATCACCTCCGCGGGGTAGGCGCGCTCACGATCGAACGGCCCTCCTGGCGCAAGGCGCACGAACACGAACACCAACGTCGCCACCAAGAACAGCGTGGGGATGATCGACAGGAAACGCCGGACGATGAAGGAGACCACTCAGTAGGCTCCCGGCGCGGCGAACGACTCGGGCGCCATGGCCGGCTCGTCCGAGGGGTTGTCCTTCCAGCGCGGGTCGATCCACAGCCAGTGGATCATGTGCTGGTTGCGCTGGTTGAAGTGGAAGCCCTTCACGTACGGCTTGATCAGCGTGACCTTGGTGTAGAAGTAGAGCGGGATCTTGGGGACCTCGTCGCTGATGATGCGCTCTGCCGCGCGGTACAGGCGCATGCTCGTGGCGCTGTCGGCCGTGGTGCGCGCCTTGCCGATCAGCTCCTCGAAGCGCTGGCTCGACCAGCCAGTCTTGTTGGCTGGGCTCTTGGCCATGAAGGTGTCCATGAACGTCTGCGGGTGGTCGAACTCCCCAATCCAACCGTAGCGGACGACCTGGAAGTT
The DNA here is from genome assembly GCA_964641275.1 of uncultured Polyangiaceae bacterium. Lineage (GTDB taxonomy): Bacteria > Myxococcota_A > Polyangia > Polyangiales > Polyangiaceae > Xiheicaenibacterium. The sequence continues at coordinate 36,894 of CAZXMG010000061.1, read as the reverse complement.
CCCGTCGCGCACGTTCTTCTGCATCACGTGCCACTCCTCGTTGCGCAGCGACACGCTGACGCCGAGGTGCTCCTTCCACATGCTCTGGATGGCGACGGCGATCGCCTTGTGTGCCTCGCTCGTGTTGTACAGAACCTCGATCGACGGCAGCCCTTCGGCGCGCCGGCTGCCGGCCTCGCCCACGACCGGGTAGCCGGCCTCCGAGAGCAGAGCGCGCGCGTGCTCGGGGTCGAACTGCCGGTCCTTGCTCGCGAACATGTCGCCGGCGGGTGACTGTGCCTCGCGCGCGACCTCCTCCGCGTAGCCCCCCTGCGTGAAGTTTGGCACGAAGTGCGTCGCGGGGATCTGGCCGCCCCTCGTGATCTTGTCGACCAGCTGCTGCTTGTCGATCGCCAGGTTGAGCGCTTGGCGCACCTTCACGTTGTCGAGCGGCGGCACCTTGGTGTTGAGCTCGTACCAATAGGTGGCCAGGTACTCTCGCCTTTCGAAGTCCTTCTTGGCGCTCAAAAAGGGCAGGTAAGCGGGGGGCAGCGACGCATTGTCGCCGATGAAATCGATCTCGCCCGCCTTGTACAGGTTCATGGTCGAGACGTAGCTCTCCACCGCCAACCACACGATCTCGTGGATCTTGAGCTTGTCGTGGTAGCGGTGGTGAGGGTTCCGCTTCATGCGGATCTCGTAGCGAAAGCGCCAATCCGAGACCACGTACGGGCCGTTGTTCACAAGCGTCTCGGGCCGCGTCCACATGTCGGGCTCGCCGCGCTCCTTGAACGGCTCGACCACGTCCTTGCGCACCGGGTACGTGACCGCAGCGCGCAACACGTCGAGCATGTAGGGCACCGGGTACTCGGCCTCGATCTCGAGGGTGAGATCGCTGGTGGCCCGCACCCCGAGCAGCGAGGTGTCCGCGCCGAAGGCGCTGGCGCTCACGAAACCAAGGGGGGGTGCGTCGGGGTTGGCCTCGATGCGCTTGTTGGGATCGAAGGTCGGCACCGCGTCCCAGCGCGCGACCAGCATCCACTGCCCTTCGGCCTTGGAAGCCGACAGCATGCAGCCGGGGAGCACGCCGCGCTTGCCGCTGCCGTCTCGGGCCACCAGCTCGAAGAAGTGGTCCCGATCGCCGTTGCACGAGGTGGCGCCTTTCATCGCGACCACGTCGTAGTCCCCTTCGGGCAGCGCCTGCGTGGGGTCTGGCGCGAGCTCCTTCTTGTCTCGATCGAAGAACACCGAGAGCTTCTCCGGCAGCTTCTTCTTGGGGTTGGGAGCGTCGTAGCTCACGCCCGTCACGCCTTCGGGCAGCGCGCCGAACGCCGGAATCGCCGTGGAGACCCGGACCGGCGAGCGGCTGAGCACGCGCACCGCGCCACCTTTGGGGAACGAGGCGACTTGTTTGGCACCAGCGCTGGCTTGCTCGCGCACGTCGGTGTCCTCTTTGGCGGTGAGGAGCTTGCCCTGGTTGAACAGCTCGCCGTTCTTCACCCAGTACAGGTTCACCGCCGAGAGCGAGGCGGTGGTGGGGTCGAGCGCGCGCTTCCAGGCGTACTCGAAGTCGTGCGCAGTGACGGGCTTGCCGTCGCTCCAGCGGCCGTCCTCTCGCAGGTGGAAGCGGTAGTACAGGCTGTCGTCGGTCTTGTCGAAGCGCTGCGCCGCAGCCGGCACGATCTCGGCGTCCGGACCGTAACCCGTGAGGCCCTCGAACAGGTGGTCGATGAGCTTGGTGCTGGCGCTGTCGTGGGCCTTGCCGGGATCGACGTACTCCGGCTCGCCGCCGTTGTTCACGTAGAAGGTGTGAAGGTCTTTGCCGTGGCGCTCGGTGGTGCCGTGGTACGCGCCGTCCCCAGGATCGCCGCAAGCCAAGACGATCGAGCTCGCGAGCGAGAGGGCAGCGGACAACCAGCGTGACACGCCCGCATGGCTAGCACGCTCCAGGCGGGATCCCGCGTCAAAAAAGCTCGGCCCGGCGCGCTTCCAAGGTAGCTTCGCGCGGTCATGATGCTCGCGCGCTCCTCGCTCACCACCCTCGTGCTTTGTGTCCTTGGCTGCGAGCCTGCGAACGATCCCTCCAAGCTGCCCAAGGGCAGCGCGTGCTCCGCCGAGAACGTCGTCGCTTGCGAGGACGCGCTGGCGCGCGCCGTCGCGCTCGGGGACGACGTGGTCGAGCTCTCGCGGGCGTACGCGGCCGCGCGTCGCGAGCGCGACGGCGGCGATGCGTTCGCTCAGGCCGCGACGAACCTCGCCGAGCTCGGCAAGACCGGACGCGCCGCTCTGTTGCTGCTGGGCGGGGCCAAGTCGCCGCTGCCCGGCGGAGAGCTCCCCAGTGCGGAGTCAGGGCCGATCGCGGCGCTGGGCAAGGCTCCGTCGGAGCTCGTGTGGGTGGCGTTGGCCGAAGCCGCGGGCCTCGACTACTTGGCCGTGGTCCGCGCAGACGGCAGCGTCGTGCGGGCGTTCGGGCGCGATCCGCTCAAGCCCTGGATGATTGGCCTCGTGCCGGCGGTGGTGGACGCGGACGCCAGCGTCTTGCGTGGCGACGCGGCGATCGAGCGAGAGCTTCGCGCGACGTTCGAGGCGGCCAGTCGCTTCGACTACGTGGCTGCGACCGATCACGTCGACGTGCTCGAGGGGCTCGTCGGCGCGGAGCCTCCGGGAGACGCCCAGGCGCTCCGGGCGCGCGTGATGACGAACGCGTTGGGGCTCCCGAAGCAGCGGCCGCTGGTCTCGGGCGCGGAGTCGACCGAGCCAGCGCCTGGGCCGGAGCCGCGCGCGAGCGACAGCGGTTACTACCACCTGCTACGCGTGCGCACCGATCCGGCAAGCGCCGGCGCCTTCGCCAAGCGGAGCCAAGCGCTCCTGCCCAGCGTGCCGGAGGACTTGCGGGGCCTCGCCGAGCAGACCTGGGGCACACCGAGCGAGGGCTGCACGGTCACCCTGCCGCACAGCTTCGAGCGCCCGCGCGATCTCGCGTTCGCGCACCTCTTGGCTCCGGCGCTGCTGCCCGCGCGGGCGCGCGACGAGCGCGGGCGCCTGCGACTCGACGACTGGTACCCGCGGTACGGCAAGCTGGTCGACCTGGTCGAGCGCACCCAGACCGGGTTCTTCTTGGTGCCCACGCTGATCTACGAGCGCGGCGGCAAGAGCTCGATCGTGCCCAGCGGCTCGGACGTGCACCGGCGCGTCAACGTCCTGTTGTCGAAACACGCCAAGGCGCTGCTCGCGTTGTCGACGAAGAAGCCGGGTCGAGTCGGCCTCGGCCAGCTCGGCTTTCTGGCGTCGCCCGGCGCCTACGGAGACGCAGAGACGATCGCGACGCTGAAGGACTTGAGCCGGGTGTCGGCGCAAGGCTCGCTCGCGCTCTCGAGCGAGCCCTGGGACGTGCTGGCGGCCACGTTCATGGGCGCGATCCTGAGCGCGAACATGCCCCCTGACATGCGCGATCAGCACCTGAACGGGCTGCTCAGCGCGTTCTCCGAGCGCCTCTCGAAGGACTTCCAGAAGCGGGCAGGTTGGCCCGTGGCGCTCTCGTTCGGTGCGGATCTGGCGTACCGCGCGGTGTTCAAGCAGGGCCCGGACGTGGCCGCGTCGGTCGCCAACATCACGCGCGCGCTGGAGACCGATCCGAACATCGAGGGTCCAGGTCTGGCCGCGCTGCTCAGCGCGTTCGTTCGTTATGGTGGGCTGGCGAGCCTTGGCGGACTGGGCTCGCCGGTGCTCGAGGACGACAAGGCTCCGTTGCCTGGGCGCGCCGCCGCGCGCAGCGCCATCGAGTCGGCGCTCGGCAGGCTGTCCACGGCGCCCGCTGAGCCGAAGCTCTCCAAGCAGGTGGCCGCGCTGTCGGACAACGCGGGCGCGACGCTCGCGCTCGCGGTGGGGTCTCTGCTCGACGAGGCGCCCGCGGCGCCGCCGAAGGCGAAGGGAGAGGCGCCCCAGTGCGAGGCGGAGCTCGGGCAGAAGCCGGATCCCAAGCTCGAGCGCGCGCTGCGCAAGCTCGCCGATCAGCGCAAGACGCTGTGGCAGAACGCGGCGCTGCAGAGCGGGAAGGACGAGTGGACGCGGCGTGCGCGAGGCTTGGTGTTGGTGCTCAGCGACGCCATCGACCTGGCCCAAGCCGAGCAAGCCAAGCGCCGCGCGCCCAAGGACAAGCGGGCCCAGGACCTGGGCGTCAAGTTCTTCATCTCTCAGGCGCAGGCCGACCAGGTGCTGGCGGACGCCCTCTCGTCGTTTGGAGCCAGCGACAACCTGGTCAAGGCGAGCGTGAATGGCTACGCGCTGGGTCGGGGCTTCCTCTCGGGAGGGCCGACCTACTTTCGTGGCGACGGCCTCGAGCGAGCGCGCGAGCTGCTCGCCGCGGCGGGCCGACTGTTGGCCGAGGACGGCGGCCCGACCAGCGCCGGTGCGCTCCTGACCAGCATCGCGCCCGCCCTCGGGCGCTCGGGGCCCGACGTCACGCCGCCGTTCCTGTCGGTGGCGGGCCGCCTGTTCGGCGAGAACAAGCGTCAGGAGGCCGAGATGGTGCTGCTCGCAGCCGTGATCACCAGCGCCATGTCGGAGCAAGCCTTGGGCAAGGGGCCCTTCGAGCTGGCCGAGAAGCACCAGAGCCAGCTCGGCTGGGTGCTCGAGTTCGTGCGGCAAGTGGGCCCACGCGCGGGCGCGCTGGGTGAGCCCAAGTTTCAGCCCGGCCTGGACGCGTTGCTCAAAGAGCGCTGCGCCGTCGCGAGCAGCAGCACGGTGTCCGGTGTGCTCGGGGCGATCGAGCGCTTTCGCACGGGCGAGAGGGAGACCTCGCGGCTCGAGCTCGACAAGCTGCTCGAGGCCGACAAGGCGGGCCTCACCATTCCGCACGTGAGCTACGCGTTCAAACACGAGACCAAGACCCGCGCGTTCAACGTGTCGATCGCGCTCGATCTGGGTGCACCCTTCGTCGGCGCGACCGGCGATTTCAACGTGGGCGGCGGCTTCCAGACGGCCGGCGAGCCCAAGTTCTCGTTGGAGGTGGCGGTCGACTCACCGGACAGCAAGCGGGCGAGCGACGCCAGCGCTCAGTACTACGTGCACGCCACCGCGGTCGCCGGGGTGCTCCACTTCCTGGCCAAAGACCCGGTGCGGGGCGAGCGTGCCGCCGCGCGTGTGCTCGGCAGCGTGCTCACGCCCACCAGCCTGTACAAACCTGGGCTCACCGACGAGCCGGCGCGCTTCGCGGAGCCGGCCAAGCCCACCCTGGCGCTCTTGGCCCAGCTGGCGATCGACTCGGGACGCCCGCTCCTCGGCGGCGCGCTGTTGCAGATCGTGAGGTCGGGCTTCGACCCGCGCACGGTCAAGGCGGACGAGCTCACTGCGCTGCTCGATCCTCTGCCGCGACCGTTGGTTGGCATCAGCGAGCTCGAGCCGGTGCTCGCGCGGACCAAGAAGACGCTCGGCGCGCTCGGTTTCGGGCTGCCGTGTGTCGGACCCAAGACCGACAAGGCGGTGTTCCTGCGGCCGACCTGTGAGGCGTACCCTCAAGCGCTCGCGCTGCGCGTCGCCGATGCCGTGCTCGGATTGCCAGAGCTCTCGGCCGGCAAGAAGAGCGACGGGTGTGGCGACTTGGCCGCGCTCGACGGGTTCTTGCGTCCGGCGCAGCGGGGCAAATACGAGCCGGAGAAGTTGCTCGACGCCGCCGAGAAGCTGATCGCCGAGAAGAAGGTGCTCGACGCGACTCTGCTGCTCACGCGGCAGCGCGACCCCAGCCATTGCGTGCCGCGCGCGCTCGCGGCGATGCGCAAGGCGCACGCCGAGCTCGCGGGCGCTCCGGCGCAGCGCGCCGATCTGCTCACGGGCCTCATCAACTGTGGCATCGGCGGCGAGGCAGCCGCGCTGTCGCTCGATCTCGCGGCGCTCGACGCCGAGGTCCGCAAGCTCGGCGACCCTTCGCGCGAGATCCAGGGAGGGCTGTTCGCCGCCGCGCTGAGCGTGCGGCGAGGTGAGCCGCAGCTGCTCGACACGCTCACGAAACAGCCCGACTTCGTCACCCGGCACAAGGAGCACGGCGGCCTGCTGCCCTTCGCCATGTTGCTCGATCACCTCTCACGCGCGCTGTCGGAGAAGCCGATCGAGCCCGAGTCTCTACGCAAGGAGCTCGACCTGGTGTGCGGCATCAACGACGCACCCGCTGGTCCCGACCTGTGCAAGATGCTGAAGCAGCTGCGCCAGAGCGGGCTCAGCGCTCAAGACCGCAAGAAGCTCGCCGAGCAGGTGATCGCCAAGCTGTCGCCCAAGTAAGGGGGCGTCCCCAGTTTCGTCGCGGTGTTCCTCACGACCCTCGCTCACGCTCGCAAGTGGAGGTCGTGACGAACCCCGCGACACGGGGACGCGTCTGGTCTCGCCCCCTCGATATTCTTGGCCGCCCTTCGGGCGGACGAGGGGCGTCCCCAGTTTCGTCGCGGTGTTCCTCACGACCCTCGCTCACGCTCGCAAGTGGAGGTCGTGACGAACCCCGCGACACGGGGACGCGTCTGGTCTCGCCCCCTCGATTCGCTGCGCCCAGCGTCAGAGGCCGAGCCCCCCGCTCGGCGAGACCGCTGGCGCGGCTGAGGCTGGGCACGATGCTCGCGTGGGCGAGCCCCGCTACTTCTTCATGCTTCCGCTGTCCCAGTCGATCGGGCTGCTCGGCTTCACCATGCCCTTGGGTGCGGCCTTGCTCGGGCCCTTCTGGTCCTTGGGCGGAAGGCTGGTGGCGGTAGGTCTGGCGGTGGGCGGCACGCTCGGCGTGGTGCTCTGCGGTACAGCGGAGCTCTGCGGAACAGCGGTCGGGTCGGGGACCGGCACCGCGCTGGTCTGCGGCGCCAGCGCGCGCTCGGCCTCCTTGCGCCCCGCCTGGACCTCGGGCGCGGCATCGCCCGTCGCGTCGAGCCGCTTCGCTTCGTCGAGCTTCTGCAAGCAGGCGCGGGCGTCGCTCGTGCAGAGCGGCAACGCCTGCTTGCGCAGCTCGGCCGCCCGCTCGATCGGGGACGGCGCGACCGGCGGAAGCGGGCTGCTCGGACCCGGCGTGGGTGCGTCCTCACGGACCACCTCGACCGACTTGGGAGACAACACGAAGCGATAGACCACGAACGCCAGGATCCCCAACATGGCCGCGGCGGTGAGCTCCGCGAGCCAGCGCTCCTTCATCCAGCGCCTCATGCGCGAGACGCGCTGTCGCACGGTCGCAGCCGGGAGCTTCTCTTCGGCCGCGATGTGCTCGAGCTTGTCGCCCTCTCCTTCCCGCGCCATCCAGCGCAGCGTCGCGTCCGCGTCCTTCGAGCTCTTCTTCGCCTCGCGCTCGGCCCAGCGCACCATCTCGTGTTCTTCCACCGGCGGCGGGCTGGTCTCGATCTCGGGCAGCTCCTCTGGGCGTTCGCGGCCGCGCTTGCGGTGCAAGTCCGCGATCTTGTGCCGAGCCACGCCAGTGAGCCACTTGCGCAGCTCGGTGCGCTCCTCTGGCATGCGCTCGCTGCTGAGCGCCTCGACCAGCACCGTCTGCACGACGTCATCGGCATCCGCCTCGGGCACGCGCCGCCGCACGAACTCGCTCAACATGCGCCGGATCTCAGGAGATCCCAGCAGCCTGTTCTTGTCGCTGGTCGCGGTGGGCTGAGCCATGAGGGCGGTCATCGAAAGCGTATCGAACGGCCGACGCTCTGTGTGACAACCGGCCTTCTTTTTTTGCACGACGGCCAGTAGGCCGCTGATTCAGCCAGAAGTTGCGGACGGTTGGCGTAGCACGAGACGTGCTATCGTCCGCCCGTGCCCAAGGCCCCCGCGCAGCACTGGCTGATCAAGAGCGAGCCCGCAAAGTATTCTTGGGCGCAGCTCGAGAAGGACGGACGAACCCACTGGGATGGCGTCCGCAACTTCGAGGCTCGCAACCACATCCGCGCCATGAAAGAGGGAGACTTCTGCCTCTTCTACCACTCCAACGACGGCAAAGTGGTGGTCGGGGTCGCCAAGGTGGTCAAGGAGGCCTACCCCGACCCGAGCGCTCCCGGAGAAGACTGGAGCGCGGTCGACGTGGCGCCGCTCAAGCCCATCAAGCACCCGGTCTCGCTCGACGTGATCAAGAGTGAGCCCTCCTTGATCGAGATGGCGCTGCTCAAGCGCTCGCGCTTGAGCGTGGTGCCGGTGACCAAGGATCAGTTCGATCACATCCTCAAGCTCGGGAGGACCAAGGTCTGATGCGCTTCTACGTGGCGGCCTCCCTGTGGGCTGTGCTCTGGACGATGTCGTGCAAGGGGCCTTCCGTGCCCTCGTTGATCACCGAGGAGCCGGTGTGCTCGGAGTTCGATCTGGCGGGCGAGACCATGCGCGGCGGCCTCAAACGCCCGGTCCGCTTGCGCGTGCTGGCAGGCGAGGAGGTGATCGCCACGGTCATGGCTTACGGCTTGTCTGGGCCTGCCGCGCCTCCGACGCGCTTTCTGCTTCCGGATGCCACCACCGAGTACTCCCTCGAGTGGGCGCAGTGTCCGAACGAACGCGCCGCCACCCCGTTCGATCCGCGCGACAAGAAGGCGGCCAAAGATGCGGGTTACAGCTGCGAGGAGCCCGCGGTGTACTCGACGGTCAAGCACCAGACACGCTCGGGCGACCCGGCCACGCACCAGATCGCCATGCCCGCCCCGCCCGACGCGGCTTGCCTCGAGGGCCGCGCCAAGAAGCCCGCCGCCAGCGCTGCTCCGGCGAAATGACCGCGCGGTCTCGCGGGCCGACGAACGGACGCTAATACTGCCAGGTGCGCTTGAGCTCGCGCCGGGCGCGCTCGCTCTCTTCGGTCGGTCCCGGCTCGATCGGCAGCTGATGCTTGCTGTGCCTCGGGTTCAGCACGTTCGGCCACTTGTGGTGGTTGGCGTGCATGTAGATGCCAAAGAACAGGCGGTTGCCGAGCTTGAAGTAGCCGTGGTTCAGGTTCACCGGCTTGTAGTCGGCGATCGGTGAGTGCGCGTTGTGCGTGCTCCAATTGAAGTGCACCAGGTGGAACGCAGCCAAGATCGACGCGGGCACGAAGAACACGAGGAACGCGATCGGGCCCAAGAACAGGAACCAAGCGGCGATGACCAGGATGTTCGTGCCGTAGCTGACGTACGCGCGCTTCTTCTCGTAGGCGCGGTTCTCGGGGGTGTCGCCGTACAGGTCGAAGTAGGTCTGCTGCAGCTGCCGCTCGACGTTGCTGATCGTCAGCCAGAAGTGCCGGAAGTAGCTGGGCAGGCACGGGTGCGGATCCTTCTCCACATCGTCCGAGAAGCGGTGGTGGCGCTGGTGCACCACCTCCCAGGAGGCGAAGCGCGTGAGCACGAGCACGCCGCAGAGCTCGCCGACGATGCGGTTCCACGGTCGAGGCAGGCTGTTGTGGGTGCACACGTGCGCGAACACGTGGCCGAGGATGATGGCGTAGGTGACCAGCGGGAAGAAGGCCAGGTGCCACCACTGGAACGCGCCGAGCCAAGCGTTCTCGCCGTACAGCCCGCGATGCCCGGTGACCGCCATGAGGGTCAGCAGCGTCGACGCCAGCAGCGCGTAGAACCCGTCGTAGTAGAGGTAGAAGTAGCGGTTCTGACGGAGCTGCGCGAAGGGCAAGGTGCGCAGGGGGGAAACGCTGGCCGCGCTCATGCGCTTGGCGTTATCCCAGCGGCACACGCAAGTCCAGGTACCGACGACCAATTCTGCGACACTTTCTTGCCCTTGCGTTGGCAAGGATTGTGCTTGCTTCGGAACTGCTCCCCAGTTGCCTCGGCTGAATGGTGGGTGTAGACGCTGCTCTCAAGCAGCTATGGCCGAGCTTGAGCAAGTCCCCAGCAACGTTTCGGTCGTCGAGCGGCGGGGGGACGAGAGCCCCCGAGAGAGCCGGGGGCCATTTCTGGTTCGACACCCTGCGGAGTGGCGGCAACTCGGGATCGTGGCGGTGTACTGGGGTCTGCTCGGCTCGATGGTGTTCGTGCCGGCATGTCGGAACGTCGCGGTGTTCGTGGCCGCGTGCTTCTTCAGCTTCCTGAACTCGGTGGTGATCCACAACCACATGCATCAGGGGGTGTTCCGCTCGAAGACGCTGAACCTCGCGTTCCGTCGTGTGCTCTCGTTCGGCGCGCTGTACCCGGCGACGGTGAACATTCCGGCGCACAACCTGGTCCACCACCACTTCGACGACGACGGCCAACCCGACTGGGCCGCACCCGAGAACGTGGACTTCCGCTGGAATCTGCTCAACCTGCTCCACTTCCCGAACGTGTCCGGGCCGAACACGTTCAACGGCGTGCAGCGCTGGGCGGCCATCGCGGGGCGAGAGGACTTCAAGCGCCAGTACCTGTACGACAACGCATTCGCCTTTGGTCTGACCGGGGCGCTCATGTTGTACGACTTCTGGGCCACGCTGTTCTTCGTGGTCCTGCCACAGCTCTATGGCGCGCGCTCGATCCTGCGCATCAACCTGATCCAGCACGACCGCTGCGACACGACCACCGAGTGGAACCACTCGCGCAACTTCGTAGGGCGCGCCTTCAACTGGATCATGTGCAACAACGGCTACCACACGATTCATCACAATCGCGCGGGGCTGCACTGGTCGGTGCTGCACGAGCATCACGCTCAGGAGGTCAAGCCGCGGATCGCACCCTCGCTCGATGAGCCCAGCATGGTCCGCTACCTGTTGCGCACCTACCTGCTCCACCCCAAGCGGCCTGCGCTCACGGAAGGCAAGGCCATCGAGAGCAGTGCGCCCGAGCTCGAGCTCGGCTCACGCGAGGTGCGCCGCGCCGAGGCCGCGCGCGCGGCGGGGGTGTAGATGCTGAGCCACACCTTCATGGGCTACGTCGCCCTTTGGGTCCTGTGGGGCAACACCCTGCTGGTCGGGCTCGCTGCCGCGACCCAAGCCTTGGCCCTGCTCTCCAGGGCCAACCGCATGTCGCGCTCGCTGCTGCCCGCGCGGGTGGTGGGCTCGTCGCCGGTCGCGCGCGTCAGCGTCGAGCAGGTGGGGCGCCACGCCGCGGGGGGGGCCCCGGGCATTGTGTGGCACGATCGCAGCTACGCCAGCGAGGCGCTGCCGGGCGAGCTGGAAATCGAGGGCCACGGCGTGGTTCACGTCGAGCCCCATGCCGCCGCGGTCTGGGTCGAGGCGGAAGAGCTCGCGGCGCGCGCCGCTTGCCCGAACGCGGCCGCGTTCGACGAGGCATTCGCGGCGGCGAGGAAGATCAAAGGCTCCGTCCGTACGGTCGAGGTGACGCTGGACCCTGGCCGCAGCGTTTGGGTGCAGGGTGAGGTGGTCACCGTCGGCGGCGTCCAGCGGCTGGCCCCGCTGGCTGGTGAGCTCGGCTTCTTCACCGTTCACCCGCGACGTTACGCCGCCCAACGAGCGCGTTTCGTGTTCTCGGTGTTCCTGCCAGGCATCCTGCTCGGAGCTGCCGTGCCGACGCTGCTCGCGCTGCATGCGCCGGTGTTCGAGACGCTGACCGGAAAAGTCGGCGCGCTCTTGGCGCTCGTGTTCTTTCTCCTGGTGTTGCCGGCCGGCACCGCCGTGCGGGACTACTTGCGCGATCCGTCGCGGCGCATCTTGCGTGGGCGCTGGGCTCGGCCCGAGGACGCCGCCCAGACGGCCGTCGCTTGATCGAGCGACCCTAGATCTTTCCCGCAAATCCCGGCGCGGCCTTACCATGCGCTCGAATGGTCCGCGGGGAGCTGTTGGGAGGCCGCTTCTACATCGACCGCTGCTTGCAGCGCAGCGCGAGCCTCGACGTCTACCGCGCGCTGGACTCGATGACGTCCACGAACGTCACGCTGCGGATCTACCCCGATCTGTCCACCGCGGGCGCCCAGCATCTGGAGCGGGTTTGCGGGCAGCTCTGGCAGAGTCCGCACCCCGGCATCGAGCGGTTGGTGGCGTGGGGGCGCGCCAGCGGGGGGGAGGCCTACACGGCCGTGCTCGTGCCCGACGGCCCCACGCTCGAAGACGCGTTGGCCGACGGCTTGGCGAACGGTGACGCGTATCACGTGCTCCGCCGGACGCTCGAGGCGCTCGCTCATTTGCACGGACTGGGCCTCGCGCACGGCCACTTGTCGGAGGTGGCCGTGGTGCTCCCTCGCGGGCAGGCGAGCGGCGCGCTGCTGACGGACACGACGCTCGTTCCGCCTGGGCTCATCGCCAGCGAGGCTTCCCAGCCGAGCGTGCGCATTGCGCCCACCCACTACCTGTCGCCGGAGCGAATTCGCGCCGGTGGGCCACCCACGACTGCCGACGACGTGTTTGCGCTCGGCTGCATCTCATTCCACTGTGTGCTCGGCTCGCGCCCGTTCCGAGCCGGGCACGACCTGGGGCGGCGCCTGCGGGTGCTGTACAGCGAGCCCTTCGCGCAGAGAGACGAGCGTTTGCCTCCTTCGGTGGTGGGCACTCTCACGCGCAGGATGCTGACCAAGGACGCGTCGGCCCGCATCACGGCGCGAGACGCGCTGAACGAGCTCACGCTGACGCAGGCTGCGCCGCCCAGCGTGACGGGGCGTGTGGATCTCTCGCGCGACCAGCGCCCCGACGCGGGGCTGGTGTTGGCGCGTCCGCCCGTGCGCACGGCGCCTTCGCTCGAAAGCGAAGCGCAGATCGACGCGCTGGTGCGTTTGGTCGAGCCGCTCGCTGCCCGCGTGGACGTGTTGGGCGGCGGCGCCATCCTCGTGGAAGTGCCCGAACCGGCTGGCCCGGGGGATCTCCAAGCGACCGGGCGCGCCGCGATGCTGGTGCAGAGCGCCCTGCCCAGCGCGGCAGTCGTGGTCACCGCCCTCCACGAGGGAGAGGTGCTCGCGCTCGAGCAGCTCCCGGACCTGCTCGAGCGCACCAAGCCCGGTCAGATCGCTCTCGTCGCTGGGCTCGAGCAGGTCTTTCGAGCGCGATTCGAGGTGGAGACCGCAGGTGACGGGCGCAGCCTCCTGTTCGAGGCCGACCCCAGCACCTCGCAGGTGCGAGTGCCCGCGCCCCCGGCGCCGGTGAGCCAACCGGGCTATCACTTCGACAGCGAGGTCACGGTCACGGAGGGCCACCACACCATGGAGGTGGTGCTCGGTGAAGCGTCGGTACAACTGCTGAGCACGCTCGATCCGGTGGCCGCCGCACAGCCCTCCGCGCTCGACCCGCTCCCCACGGTGGAGATGGATCTGGGCCCGCTCGCTCGAAGCAGCGTGCGCACCGGGCTCCGCGGGTTGCCACGCGGCACCCCTCAACCGGACAGCGACCAGGACCAAGACCTCGACGCCGAGGTCGCCACGCTCGATCAGGACGAGCGCACCACGGTGCCCCGCGCGGCAACTCGCGACACCGCCCCGACCGACGAGTAGGCGGCGCGGTGGGTCGCGCCTTGTTTGCCACGTCGTTAAGGTCCGAGCCGTGCGATCCGCTCGTGCTCGAGTAGCTGCTCGCACGGGCACCCTGGAGGTTCGATCATGCTGGAACGACGCAAGGCGCCGCGCATTTCGTTCGACGTCGATGTCGACGTCAACGACTCGCACAATTTCTACGTCGGGCGCACGAAGGACATCTCGATGGGGGGGCTGTTCATCGAGTCGCCGATCCCGATCGAGCCCGGCACCGAGCTCACGCTCAAGCTGCGTATCGGGGGTGAGCCCTACGTGCTGGCCTGCCGAGCTGCCTGGCGGCTCACCACGGACGAGGGCCACGCGCACGGCTTCGGAGTCGAGTTCGATCGCTTGCCACTCGGTGCGCGACGCGCAATCCAGTCGTACATGCGCCGTCGTGCCCCCGAGCTGATCGACTTCGACGACGACAGCCCCCCGCCCTCGGCGCCGGTGCTCGCCCGGCTCGACGACCACGTCGGCCCGCCCCCTTTGCCCGCTGCCTCGCCGCGCTAGGGTTGTCCCTGGTTCATTCGGTCGCGGTGTCGCCTCGCGGCCCCGCTGATGCTCGCAAAGTGGAGGCCGCAGAGAGACCGCGCGACAACGCGACTCGTGGGGTCTCGCCCCTGATGTCGTGCGAGCCCTTCGAGCGGACGGCGCCCGTTCGATCGGGCGCGACGCCTCGCGGGGCGATACCATGCGGGGGTGAGCACGGTCGGACTGTGGCTTCTGTCGGTGGGCGTAGCCACGCTCACCGCCTCGGCTTCGAGCGAGCTGCGGCACCGCTGGTCCCGGCGAGTCCGCGCCCGCAACGCCGCGTTCCGCGTGCCCCGTACGAGGATCGAACAGGCCAAGACGGGCGAAACCGTGCGGGTGGTGGGGCGCATCAACCTGCTCCCGGACTCGCTGCGGGCGCCGTTCAGCGGCCGCCCTTGCGCCCACTACGAGGCCGGGGTCGAGATCCCCAAGCGCGGGGGAGGGTTCTTGCGCGCACACACGGACACGAAGTCCACCGCCTTCGTCCTGGACGATGGCAGCGGTCGCGCACTGGTCCGTGTGGATCACAGCTTGATCGAGGTCATCCTCGACCACTACTGGAGCGCTCACGAGCTCGACCCGGAGACACGCTTCGAGCTGGAGCAGTCGCTGTTCGCGGCGGGCTCGCGCGGGCCTGCGCTGCTCCGCGCCGGTCACAGCTTGCGTTACGCAGAGGGCGCGCTCGAGGAAGGGGAACTCTGTCACGTCGTTGGTGCCGCGCGCTGGGTGGAGGCCAACGAGGCTGGGCTCACCTACCGCGATGGTGGCAAGAGGCTGCTGATCGAGGCAGGCGCAGGCCGCGTGTTCGTCACTGATCGCGGTGAAGACGCGGCGCTCTGATCAGCGCTTGCCCAGACGCTTCTTCGGTCCCTTCGTGGGCGGCAGTCGAGGGGCGGCGCGTGACGGTTTGCTCTCGGCCAGCTTGGGCTTGGCTGCTGCGGCTTCGGCTCTCGCGGGAGCACGCACGCCATCGAGCACCAACGAGACGAGCTCCCCCGGCATCTCGAGCACCGGCCCCACGTCGTCGCCCGCGAACAGTCGCGCGACGATCAGCTCCGAAGCACCGACCACCACGATGGCGCTCAAGCGCCCCACCAGCCCCCGCACCAAACCCATCGCATGGGCGATGTTGGACAGCTCGGTGGCTCCATCGAGCACTTCCTCTGACACCTCGACGATCGGCGCGCGGGCGCCGTTCTTGGGCCCACGCGACTCGTGCAAGTAGAGTCGCACCACGTCCGGGTACTGCAGCACGACACGGATGAGATCCTGGGCCAGGCCCTCGTAAGGCTTGGCGACGTCGCCGCCGCGCTTGGCCTCCCGCAGCGCCTCGGCACAACGGCCAAACGCAGACTTGATGTCCCCTCGCATCGGCTCCACCAGCGAGGCGACGAGGTCCGTTTTGTCGCGGAAGTAGCGGTAGAAGCTCCCCTTCGCGGTGCGGGCGCCATCCACGATCTGGTCGATGGTGACGGCCTCCACGCCGTACTGGAGGAACAGTCCGAGGGCGGCGCGCTGCAGCGCTTCCGTGCGCATGCGCCTGTTCTCAGCGCGCTTGCCCGTGGGTGGTTCCCCAGCCACGGGCGCTGCAGGGGAAGCAGAAGGTGACTTTTCGGTCACTAATCGACTTGACACGAGCGGTAGCATGCCTCAAAAAAGAATGACTTGTTGGTCACAATTGTGGCCATCGCCAGGGAGGCTTCCCATGCTCGGTTTCGCGCTCGGTCTCATCTCCTCCAACGCTTTCGAGTGGGCCGTGCACAAGTATGTCTTGCACGGCTTGGGCAAGCAGAGGGGCAGCTTCTGGTCGTTCCACTGGCACGAGCACCATCGGCATGTCCGCAAGTCCGGCGGGCACGACCCGATGTACGAGCAGCCCATCCTGACCACGCCTTCCAAGGCGAAAGAGGTGCTCGGCGTGCTCTCGGGAGCGCTCGCGGCCACGCCGCTCATCGTCGTGTCACCCGGGTTCGTCGCCGCGGCCTGGCTCAGCTCCGCGACCTACTACTTCGTGCACAAGAAGTCGCATCTCGACCCCGCATGGGCGGAGAAATGGGTGCCTTGGCACGTGGATCACCACCTCGGGCCCAACCAACACAAGAATTGGTGCGTCACCTGGCCCTTGTTCGATTGGGTCATGGGCACACGCGAGCCGTGGGTCGGCACGCCGGCGCAGACGCAGCCTCAAGCGGCCAAGTTCGTCACGATCTCCGTGTGACGATCAGGCGCCGCGCTCGGCTGCGGGCAACAGCGGCGGGCCTCCGGCCAGCATCCAGCCGAGCGCCTCCGAGAGCCGTTCCTTCACTCGGTCGAGCACCGGGTCGCCATGGGCGACCAGCAGACGCTCGAAATCGAGCGCCAGGAGCGCGCGAGCGCTGGTCGCCAGCGCGGCGCGGTCCCGGGCCATGAAGCGCACCGCCCTGCTCTGAGCGAGGCGCCCGTGCGCGCCGACCAAACGCAAGATGAGGCCGGTCAAGAGCCCACGCGGAGAGCGCACGTGGAAGACCAGATCGGTGAGCACCAGCGTGCGACTGGCTTGGTGCAAGATCGCCACCTCCGACAGCGCCGGTGCCCCCTCGATCACGACCAGCGTGAGCCCGCTCGGCGGGCTGCCCTGCCCCAGCGTCTGATCGAAGCTCAGATCACGACGCTTGTCCGAGAGGCCGGGCGCTCCCCAGACGCGGGCGCCGGGCCAGCGTTGCGCGGCGTGACCCAGAAACAGATGGTGCAGCCGGTTGGGTGCGATCAAGTGCTCCACCGCGCCGAGCGCGTCGATCGCCCGCGCTGCGTCCTCGTCGAATGCCAAGGGCGACACCACCGCCAGCCCTCCGCTCGGGAGCGTGAGCACGGTGGAGCTCACGGGCATGCTGAACCCGGGCCCGAGCCTGAGCTGGCTGCGCACGGTGTGGACACCTTCACAGAGTTGTTCGAGTTGCACGGCGCGTCCCTTTCGAGTGTCATAGTCAACCATGCTTGACCATGTTGTCAAGCGGAGTTGACTATGTGTCTCCGCAGCGCCAAAGAAGCCCGATGGCGATCAAGCTGCGCGCGCCCTCGCGGGGCACCCCGTTCGAGGCTGAGCTCTCGAAGGCCAAACGCGAGAGCGCGATCCAGCTCCTGTTTCGTGCCTCCCGCCGACTGAACGAGCGAGCTCTCGCGCTGGCGAGCGCGCGGCTGAAGGTCGCGCTCCGCCCGTCACACACCAACCTCCTGCCGCACGTCGACTTGTCAGGGACACGCCAGAGCGAGCTGGCCCGCCGCCTCGGGGTCTCGAAGCAGGCGGTCCACCAATTGGTGAGTGAAATGTCGGAGCTGGGTTTGCTCGAGCGCGTGCCCGACCCCGCAGACGGACGCGCGGCGCTGGTGCGCTTCACCGAGGCCGGCAAACGTTCGCTGCTCGTGGGCCTCGGCATCCTGAGGGAGCTCGAGGCGGAGATGGCCGCGACGTTGGGCAGCGGCCAGATGCGATCGCTCCACCGAGCGCTCTTGCAGCTCGATGACTGGTTGGACGCCGCCGAGAGGTCGGGGCTTCCCCCCGGACCCGACAGCCGCTAACTCGGGCGCATGAGCGTGCGCGACTACTTCGGCGGCAGACATGCGGTCATCACCGGCGGCTCGAGCGGCATCGGGCTGAGCTTGGCGGGCAAGCTCCTCGGCTGCGGCGCCCAGGTGACCTTGGTCGCGCGCCGCAAGGCGTTGCTCGAGGACGCCAAGCGCTCGCTGTCCGACAAGTTCCCCGGCGCGCGCGTCGATCTGCTCGAGCTGGACGTGAGCCAAGAGGACGCCGCGCTCCGTGAAATGAGCGCGCTGTGCGCTGCGCGTCCCGTGGATGTGCTGATCAACAACGCCGGCGTGGTCATGCCCGGCCGCTTCCTCGAGCTGCCCAGCCACGAGTTCCGCAGGATGATGGACGTGAACTACTTCGGCGCGGTGTTCATGTCGAAGGCGGTCTTGCCGCACATGATTGCGCGCCGCAGCGGGCACGTGCTCAACGTGTCCTCGCTGGCGGGGGTGATGGGCATTTACGGGTACACCGCCTACGCCGCGAGCAAGTTCGCGCTCGTGGGCTTCTCGCAGGCGCTGCGCGCCGAAATGTGGCCGCACGGTGTGCGCGTCTCGTTGTGCCTTCCGCCCGACACCGACACGCCGCAGCTCGCGTTCGAGAATCAGTACAAGCCCGCGGAGACCAAAGCCATCGCGGGAACGGTCAAGACGCTGTCCCCGGACGCGGTTGCGCAGTCCATGGCGGAGGGGATGGCCAAGGGGCAGTTCGAGATCTATCCGGACATCGCGTCGCGCATGGTCGCGCTTGGACAGGGCGTGTTGCCCGGGGTCGCGCGCTGGGTTTGCGACAGCGCACAGAAGAAGGTCGCGCCCAACGTGAGCTGAGCTCCAGATCAGCCGGATCCGAGCAGCTTGCGCATGACCGGCGGCAGTCGCCGCACGTCGACCGGGCTCTTGCTGGTCTGACCGCCGACGACCGAGCTCATGGTGCAGCTGCCAGCGCGCGGCAGGTGATCCATCCAGTACAGGTCGAAGCGCTCCTGCACCGGCAAGCGTCGCAGGAACGGCTCGAGCGGCAGGACGAAGCCTTCGCGCCAGCGCGCGAGGTAGGTGACGTTGGCCAGGCGGAGCGTGCTCATCAGGCCGATGCGCCGGCGGACCCCGGTCGGGCTTGCTCCGGTGTGATCGATGAACTCGACCATCTGCTGCTCGCCGTACATGTCTGGCTCGGTCTTCTCCACCGTGACCAACGTCCAGATCGATAGGGGGCGCAGCGCTCGGAGCAGCGTGCGCGTCATCTGCTCGAACTCGGCCAGATCCGACTCCGCGCTGGCTTCGGTGTATTGACCGTGCGCAAACGAGTTGCGCTCGGCTTGCAGCAGGTTGGAGAGCGTGTCGAAGGTCTGGTTTTCGGTCAGTCGGACGCCCATGATCTCGCGTGCCATGATCGCGACCGGATCGCTGCGGCCCTCGAGGCCGGCGGCTGCGTAGCGCGCCAGCTCGCGCCAGGAGCCCAAGGCGTACCCGTCGCGCGTCGCATTGCGTTTGAGGAACTCGGCAAGCTGGCTTTGCGCCGCGGCCGCCGAGGCCGAGCTCTGACCGTCGCCCGAGACGAAGGCCGCGACCACTACCGCCGCCATGAATCGCCACGTGCCCTCCAGCACGTCGAACAACATCTTCACGCGCTCGACGCCGCTGCGGGCGCTCGACAGTGCTGCCACGCGGCCCGCGATCGGGTACGGCAGGCCTCCGCCGAGGCTCGACAGCACACCGGCGGGGTCGCCGCACTCGCGCGAAAGCTCGTGGGCGCGATCGAGCGGGCCGGGCGCGCTGTTGGGCGCCTCGGAGCTCGAGGGCCGAGCCGGCATCAGCGACTCCCAAGACAGCGAGCGTGGCAGCTCGGCGCGACCGTCCACGATCGGCGGGCGCGCATGCCAATCCACCTGGACCGCGTACGCCAACGCGCTCGGCTCTTGCTTGCGCGGCACCGCCGCGCCGATCACGCCGCGGGCCAGCGGAGCGACCACTACCCCCGCCCCGCCGTGCGCCTTCACCACCGCAGCGAGCTCTTCCTCCAGCCCAGCCAAGACGTGGCGCCCGGCGCTCTCGAGCGCGTGCTGCGACTCGATGCCGAACAGCACCAAGACTCGCTTGTCGCTGCGCGCCGCCTCGAGCACCGCGTCGGCGGTGGCGATCTCCACGGTGTCCTCGTCGCGAATGAGCGAGATGCGATCCGTGCCGCGTCCGGCGCGCAGCGTGATCGCGCTGAGCGCGAGCTCCAGCTCACGGCCTGCGCTCTCGGGGCCACCACCCCGCACCGGGAACAACCCCAAGGTCACGTCGGGGGGCGCCGCCGCCAAGATGGCTTGTCCGTCCGCTTCGTTGGTAGACAGCACGAACACGGTGTCGTCGAACACGGCGATGGGCGCGCTCGGCAGCGCCTTGTGCAGACCGAGCGCGAAGCGCGCCAGCGGCGAGTACTCGGCGGCGTCGCTGACGCCGCGAGCGCCCGAGCTGGGGCCCTTCGCGTCGGGCTCGCGGCCCACGAACAAGAACGTCTTCAGCTTGCGGCGCAGGGCGATGGCGAGCTCGAGATCGAGCCCGGTGCGACCGAGGAGCCCGGTGATCGGGTCGACCGCACCGGCAGGCACGCTGAACGTCACGTAGCGACGGTCCGCGAAGACGGCGCGCATGCCGCCGACGACCACACAAACGCCGTGCACGAGCGGAGCCTCTTCGCGCTTGCCCAAGGTGCGTGCGCCCACTTCGACCGGGACGCTGCACTCGTCCCGGCGCGTGATCCACCAGCGCGTGCCGTCGTGGCGGAAGGTGGCGGCCAAGCGCGAGGCCACGTCGGGGTAAACCAAGTCGTTGACCTCGGCTCCCACCTGCGGGGCTCGCCCGAGCTTGACCACCCGCTGCGCGCCCACCGCCCGATCGAGGCGAAGCTCGTGCACGGAGCCGTCTCGGCCGTCGATACGCAAGCGATCCGGCGCGTCCACCTCGCCACGCCAGATCGAGAGCGCCCAAGCTTCTTCGGTCAGCCACAGGGTTGCAGCACCTGCGGTTCGGGAGGCCGGCTCGCGATCGTGCGCCTCCTCAGGCAAGGGGTCGGGCTGGCCGTCGGCTCGTTGGTTCGTCACCGTGGGCGGGGGAGCGTAACTCGGGCGCCGGGAGTTGTCCCGCGCCAGGTACCGGCCGCCACAGTGGGCGCACCTCTGTCCGGTCGCGCCCCCGAGCCCGGCCAGGGCCGCATCAGGCAACCACATCGGCTCGGCCTCCTCTCCGCCCAGCCGGGCGCGCCGTCGCACCCGATGGACCCGCGGGCACCAAAAACGTTTGGATCACTTCGCTCGTTCGTCCGTCCAACCGCGGCTCGTGACGCACGCTCAGCAACGACAACCCGGGAGGAGCCAGGTTTCCGCGCGCGTGAGCCCGCGACCAGAAACATTCGCCCGTGGTCGGGCGTCGGATGGGGGTGAGCGAACGCGCACGGAGGGGGCTGTCCCGACAGGCTTTACAGTTGGCCTGCTGATTGCGCTAAGTTCGGGCTAGCGGGCTGCCGCCAGTCGTCGCCGGGTGAGGAGAGGCCAAGAGACCCATGAGTGATGTTGCACAGAAGCAAGCCGCGCTGTTCGTGATCCCCTTGCCTGGCGGACGGGTGGCCAAGGTGCCGCTGTCGGTGCTGGAGCAGCACGTCGCGACGGGGGTGACGTTGGGGCACGACCCAGCTGCGCGCCACGATGACGTGACCGCACACTCGATGAGCGTGGACCAGGCCACGGGGACGAGCGTGTGGCACACCGAGTGGGAGCTCGGTGCTTGCGAGTACACCGACGAAGGTGGCTACCACCAAACCGCGTTCGCGTGGCATCGCCACCCGCTCGGCACCGAATACACGGAGATCTTCCAGCAGTGATCCGCGTACGGCCGCTGGCCCTCGGCTGGCGTGGCACCACAGGGTGGGCGCTGGGTGCTGCCATGGCAGCGGCGCCCTGGGCCTGCGTCAGCGATGGCCACCCGCTCGGGACCGACGGGCGGGTGGAGGTGCGCGTCAGCGTGGACGGCCCCCTGTTCGCGACCGACGAGCTCGACGAGGCGGGGCAGGCCACCGGACCTCGGCAGACCCCGTTCAGCAGCGACGTCGTGCTGCGCATCACGGAGGAGGACGAGGTCGGCCACGGCGCCTTCGTCCAAGTGCGCGTGGAGCCGGCAGAGGCGCTGGTGCTCGGTGCGGCCCTGGCTGGCGACGCCGAAGGCGCCACCAGCGAGGACGGCGAGCCCACCTGCAGCCTGGTCGACGGCGCGTTCCGGTGCCGAGGCAACACCGAGGGCTTCGCACGCTTCTCGGTGACGGCAGCGGGCGACTGGTCCGGCGATGCCCAGCTGATCGTCAGCTGGGCCAATCAGATCAAGGAGCAGGTCATCACCGTGTTGCCTGCTGGCCTCCCAGACGACGCCACCAACTTCCAGCTGCTGGGGATCGGCGACGAGGATCGCGTCCCCGCCACGTTCCTGGCGCTGGCGTGCACCGTGGACTCATTGCCTGAAGATCTCGGCTCGAAGTGGCCCGAAGGTCGGATACGCGCGCGCGAGGCGGTCGTGCGCGCCACGGCGCCGGCGGCCAACCCGAGCGCGGTCGAGCACGCCCCCGTGACGATCGAGACCTTGAGCGGAGAAGGCGCGCTCAGCACCTCGGCGGAGTGTGTCGAGCGCAAGACACGGCTGCGCGTGCTGCTCGACGCGACAGGAGAGTCGCCGCCGTTCTTCTTGTGCTTCTCGGACATCGGCGGCGAGATCGACTTTGCGGTCACGAGCAGCGCGAAGACCATCACCCCGCCGCCGTCCATCACCATCGACCCGGAGCCGCGCATCCTGCGCGTCCGCGTGCTCGACGGGCAGTCGAACATCGAGACCTCGTTCGTGCCCGAGCCGCTGTTCGAGGTGAGCGCGTACGATGTGTCGCTGTCCGCGCTCGCGCTCGACGTGGACCTGTCGGTCGACTCCTCTCCCGCCGGTGTGCTGAGCCTCAACGAAGGCTCGATCACGTTGGCGCCGGAAGGGGCCGCCGCGGCCGTCGTCTCGGGCGTTCCCAACATCGACGGCACCGCCAACCTGGTGGTGACGCCGCGCTTGCTGGCGTCCCCCATGTGCTCGAGCGGCACGGTCACTGTGTTCACGCCCTGATCTCCGAACTCCCCGAGCCCGCATGCGCACCTCCCTCCGTCGAAAGCTTCCCCAGGCGCTGAAGAGCCGGCTCTGGTCGCGCTTGTGGCTGACCCTGTTGGTCGTGTCGGCGTGGCTGTCACCTCACCGCAGCCTGGCCCAAGACGAGCCCGAACCAGAGCCCGAGCCCGAGCCGCAGCCTCGCGTGATGGGCTCCGCCCAAGGAAACGCCGACTTCAGCGGCTCCTTGCAGGTCGTGCGCGCGCCCAGCTCCGCTGCCTCTGCCTCCAAGCTAGGCATCGAGATCTTTCCAGAGGCGAGCCGGGTGTGGATGTCGGTGCGCGATGGCGCCGATCCGATCGCGATCGAGCGCGCCCGACGCGGCGGGCCTTGGCTCTGCTCCAAGAGCCCCTGCAGCGCGCAGGCGGGCGTGATCGGCCAGAGCCGCGATGGCGACGAGATGCTGAAGAGCATCAAGGTGCAGATGCCGACGCTGCCTGTCCCTGTGACCATCTTTCGGCGCCGCAAGGATGGCTCGACCAAGCTCGACTTCGATCCGATGCTGCTCGGTCGCCGGAGCTATGCGCACGTTTGCGCCTACCCGCCGGTGTTGAGCGACGATCCCAACGCCCCCAAAAAAGATCCGGGCTCGATCGACCTGTGCAAGGACGGAAAGCCGGCCACCCCCGAGAGTGACTCGGCTGACCTCTTGGTGGGGATGGAGTGGCCGCGCAAGGCCGAGCTCGCGGGCTTTCGCTACCTCGCCATCGTCGACTCGTGCGGCAACGCGCGCGTGCAGCCTTTCCAGCGCTCGTTCACCGTGCCCGTGTTCGAGGTGGCGACCTCGAGCTGCGGCCGGCCCGACGGCAAGGTGCTGCGCGTGTTCCCCTCCGGGGGCTTTCTGCGCGTCACCGCCTTCAACCTCGACGCGCCCGCCTCCACCGACGTGATGAACGTCACCTATCGCGTGTCGATCCCGGCGCTGGAGAACTACTCCGAGGCCGAGCCTGCGAAGCTCTTGTTCCCCGACATCCGCCTGAACGATCTGAAGGTGGACTGCGGCCCGTCGCTGCGGCGGGGCCCCAACGATCCCGGTGGCATCCCCCGCAGCCCGGGCGGAAAGACCGGTCCGAACCTGGGCACCGCCCCGGTGTGGATGAAGCCGCAGGCGCCCGCGGTGCCCGACAAGCCCAGCAAGCCGAGCAAGCCGCCGGTGCCCGGCGACGAGCCCCCTCTCGACGACGACGATCCTTCCCGGCTCGTGGCCCCTCCAGAGGACGACGCGCCTCCGGGTCCTGGGACGCCGCTGCCACCTTCGGGCCCGCCGCCTCCTGGCGCTGCGGGCGCGGGCAAACCACCCGGCGCGGTCGGTGGCGCGCCGGCAGCCGGTGGTTCGGGCGCCGGGGCAGGCGCTGGCGTCAGCGCAGGGGGGGCGCCGGGCGGGCCCGCGGCAGGCCCGCTCGGCCCTGCGCGCCCAGGCGCCGGTCCGGCTCCTCAGCTCAAGCCCGAGGAGGTGGACGGACCGGCGGCCAAGTCGCTGGATCACGGCTCGTTGGTGATCGCTCCCGAGCCGCTGGCGCAGGGCAACTGCCGCTTGATCCTCCAGGGGCAAACCAAGAACCGACTGACCGCGCCTCTCGCGCTGCACATCTCCTTGTACCGCACCGACCGGACCCAGAACGGGCAGCCGGTCAACCTGATCCCGGACGATGAGTCGACCTGGATCGTCACGCCCAACGACACCGATTTCCCGCTGCCGGCGCTGCGCGAAGGTTTCGACGGCGACTCTCGCCTCAAGCTGGTGGTGCAGAGTGATCCTCTCAACCCCAACGGGAAGATGGTGCTGGTCGGCGACGCCGGGCGCGTCGCCGCAGTGATCCACAGCGACGACGCCGGCGCCGACGACAAGCTCGCGCGGCGGATGGTGGGCTCGGCCACCATCCACACCGTGCCGCTGTGCGGGGAAAGCAACTTCGAGACCCTCGAGGAGGCCGGCAGCTGCGTGCGAGCCTACCTGACCATCCCTGCGATGTTGGCCACCCTCCAGATCACGCGCGCGCCGTGGCTGGAGAAGCCGCTGATTACCCGCAGCGTGCTCTCCGCCGTCGGCGTCGCCTTGGCGTTCGACAGCTACGATCCGGTCGAGCGGACGGCGTTCCCGATCGCCGGTCAGGTGGGTGGCTTCGTCCAGAACCTCGGCGAAGACAAGATCGGCCTCATGGCCTATGCCGGCGTGGCGCCCACCTTGCCCATTCTCGGAACGGGTGGCAACACCACCACGTTCGGCTTCTTGGCAGGTCTGGGCATGAGCTACATCACGAACTCGAACGGTCCGGACGAGGGTTTCAAGCCGACCGCGTTCATCTCCGTGGTGGTCCAGGTGGGACAGGCCAACCCAGCGCTCGCGGGCAAGGCGTCGCTGGGCGCCTACTCCGGCGAGTAGGCGTCGAACCCACTGGGTCGACTGCCAAGCCCGTGGAGCTCCACGGGTTGAATCCAACAGCAACATCTTCCGTGAGAAATAGTTGAGCCTCCATGGCCCGCTCGGGGCACTGCTCCGTGTTCAGCTCGAGGAGGCTCAGGTCATGGCCGCACGATCACCCCGCGCGAATTGGGGCACTCGGTTGTTTTGCTTGGTGATTCTGGGCGCAGGGGCGACCGGCGTGACGGCCATGGCGGCGTGCTCGGACGACGCGACCTGCGCCCCCGATTGCCCGACGTGTGTGGGCGAGCAGTGCGACGAGGTGTGCCTGGACGGGGCGTGCAACCTCGGGTGCGAACAGGGGGCCGACTGCTCACTCGAGTGTGAGGGTGGCGAGTGCACGCTCGACTGCGCCTCGAGCTCCACATGTGAGGCCAACTGCTCGCTCGCGGGCAACTGCGACGCGAGCTGTGAAGGGCAATCCGACTGCGCTGTCGACTGCACCGACGCGTCCGGCTGCGATCTCGACTGTGCGGGCGGCTCGGATTGCGAAGTCGCCTGCGGATCGGACTGCGGCGGCGGTTGCTCGGGCAACAGCAACTGCACGATGACGTGCGACACCGGCTGCGGCATCGGCTGCACCGGCAATGGCACGTGCTCGCTGACCTGTCTGAGCGACTGCTTCGTGTGCTGCAAAGGTTCGGGCGCGTGCGACCTCGAGTGCACCGACGCAGAGGTCGTGGAGTGCGAGGGTGGCAATGGCAACGAGCTGATCAAGGCCTGTGGTGCTTGCCCGGACCCGAGCGCCTGCACGTACTCGGACGACGAGGGCTGAGCTCGCGAGGAGAACAAACGATGGCGCGAACGACCTTCTGGATCTTGGTGGCGCTGGCTGCGCAGCTCTCGTGCTCGGACGACGCGATCAACGTGGCGGGTGGCGGGGGCTCCGGAGCTGGTGTGACGGGGGGAGGCAACGTCGGCGGCGGCGCGGGCGGTGGCGTGACCGGGGGTGGCGTGACCGGGGGTGGCGTGACCGGAGGCGGTGGTGCCGGCGGGATCGCTCCTCCGACGGAGACAGCCGCGTGTCAGGGCCACATCTACGAGTGTGGCGATCTGGTCGACAACGACGGCGACGGCCTGCTCGACTCGAACGATCCTGACTGTCTCGGTCCGTGTGACGACACCGAGGACAGCTACTTCGGCGGCATCCCGGGCCAGTCGGGGCCTGCGTGCAAGGTCGATTGCTACTTCGACCAGGACTCAGGCTCAGGCAACGACGACTGCTATTGGAGCCACGAGTGCGACCCGAACGAGGTGCCGCCCAACTACTACCCGGAGCCTGCCTCGGGTGACGCTTGCGCGTACGACGGGCCGGACACGGTGCTGCCGCCCACGGGGCAGACTTGTGCCGAGCTCAACGCGACGCAGTCGCAAGCGTGTCACGACTACTGCGGACCGCTCACTCCCAACGGCTGCGACTGCTTCGGCTGCTGTGAGCTGCCCGCGGGCAGCGGCGCGTACGTGTGGCTCGGCTCGGAGGGCCTCACCGGCACCGTCTGCAGCATCGCGGATCTCGCCGACCCTGCCATTTGCCACCCCTGTGTGCCCGTCGCGGCATGCCTCAACGAGTGCGATCCATGCGAGGTCTGCATCGGCCAGCCAGAGCCGGACCCGAGCTGTGGAGAGGGCGGCGCGGGTGCTGGCGGAGGGGGAGGCGGTTCACAGTGCGCGCCGGGGATCCAGGAATGTGGCCTCGCCGGGCAAGCCCCCTGCCCCGGTGGCTTCTTCTGCGTCACGGGCTGCTGCATCGCAGAGCCCCGTTGACCATCGCAGAGCCCGTCGAGAGTGCGTGCGGAGAAGGAGATACTCGCTCATGAAGCTCCCGTTGGCGTGTTTGGCGGTCATGTGGATCGTGCTCGTTGCTTGCGGGGACGACACCGGTGCGGGCGGCAGCGGGGGTAGCGGTGGCGCCGCCGCGTGTGATGCGGCGACCGACGCAGGCTGCCCGGCCGGGCAAGCCTGTGAAGACGTGAGCGATGGTACGACTGCCTGTTTCGAGCCGGTCTACGTGCGCGGGCGAGTCTTCGACTTCGTGGACGACACTGGCATCGCCGGCGCGCGCGTGGTGGCGCGTGACGAGAACGGCGCGTCACTCTCTTCGGTGGCCGTGAGCGAGGCGGACGGCAGCTACGCGCTGGCCGTACCAGCTGCGCGCGACGCCAGTGGCGCGCCGGTGTCCCGCCCATTCACGCTGCGAGCTGACGCGGCGGAATACCAGTCCTTCCCCACCCCGCCGCGTGTGGCACTCCCCGTCGACCTCGCCGACGCGACCGGCTCGCCCCTGTCCCTGCAGCAACCCAACACCGACATCGGCCTGCTCGCGTTGCCCGACACCACCGGACTGGGATCCATCTCCGGCACCGTCGTGGCCGACGTGCCGGGCGGCACGCTGGTGGAGGCGTCGGGCGTCACCGGGGTCGCTGACAGCGACGGTGGGTTCGTGGTCTTCAACGTGCCGGCAGGCTCTCACACCGTGCGAGGCTTCAAGCAAGGCCTCAACTTCGATCCTGCCAGCGTCGACGTCCAGGCAGGCGCCGAGGCCGGCAACGTGACGCTGACGGCGAACGAGCAACCGACCGCGACCGTGAGCGGATCGGTGCAGATCGTCAACGGTGGAGGAGCGTCCGAGACCAGCGTGATCTTGGTGCTGGAGAGCACCTTCAACGAAGCCGCCATTCGTGGCGAGGCGCCCCCTGGCCTGCGGGACGGCAACGTCTCGGGCGCGTTCAGCATCGAAGGCGTCCCCGACGGCGACTACGTGGTGTTGGCCGCGTTCGAGAACGATGGTCTGGTGCGAGATCCCGACACCTCGATCGGCGGCACGGAGATCGTGCACATCAGCGTGGCGGGAGCCGACGTCTCGATCAGCGAGGGCTTCAAGGTGACCGGTGCGCTCGACGTGGTCTCTCCGGGCGCGAGCGAGATCGAGATGGTGAGCGGCCCGATCTCGTTCGCGTGGGAGGACGACTCGAGCGAGGACCTGTATGAAGTGCAGGTGTTCGATGCGTTCGGGAGCCTGGTGTGGGAAACGAGCGGAGCGTTCGATCCAGGGGGCAACGGCGATGCCACGGTCGACTACGACGGGCCTGCGCTCGAGGCCGGTATGCTCTACCAGTTCCGCGCCACGTCGATCAAAGATGGCGTGCCCATCTCGTCCACCGAGGACCTGAAGGGGCTGTTTCTGTTTCAATGACTCCGTGAGGACGTGACATGACCCGCGCCGCACCCACGACCCACCCTGTCCAGCGGGCGGTGGTGCGGGTGCTGCCCGTCAGTTACCCCGACGACGCGAGCCTCGCGCGCGCGCTCGTCGCTGGTCAGGCGATGGCGGCGGCGGCAGTGTGGGATCGCTTTGCGCCGTTGGTGCGCGCGTTGCTGCTGCAAACGCTCGGTCCCGATCAAGAGATCGATGACCTCACGCAGGACACGTTCTTGGCGTTGCTTCGCCACATCTCCACGCTGCGGGAACCTGCGCTGCTGAAGAGCTTCCTCGTCGGCATCGCGGTGCGCGTGGCGCGGCGCGAGCTTCGACGTCGGAGGCTCCGACGTTGGCTCTCGCTCACGAGTGACGGCGAGCTACCCGCGGTCGCTGCCAGCGACGCCGACCTCGTTGCGCGCGCCGAGCTCCGCGAGCTCTACCGCGTGCTGGACAAGCTCCACCCCGATGCGCGTCTGCTGTTCGTGCTGCGTCACGCCGAGGGGTTGGAGCTCCACGAGATCGCCAGGCACCTGGAGTGCTCACTCGCGACGGCCAAGCGGCGCTTGGCCCAGGCCAACGCCAGGGTGCTCGTCCACGCAAGGAGCCGGCCCGAGCTGCTCGAGCGGCTCGGCAAGCTCCGCATCGAGGAGGCGTCGTGAAGCGCTCCGATGGTGAGCTCCTGTCGGGGCTGGGGCGCGCCGTGAAGACCAGCGGTGAGCAGGGCGCTCGACGCGCAGCGGGACGGGACGCCGAAGAGCGCTCGCTTTTCCTCGAACGCGCTCAACGGCGAGCGAGCGAGAAACCGTCCTCACGAAGGTCTTGGGCGCTCGCGTTCGCAGCCTGCGTGGGCCTGCTGGCCTTGGCGTTGTTCGTGGTGACCCGCAGCGGGGTCGCACCGCTCGGGTACGAGGTGCACGGCTCCCCCGCCGCCAGTGGAGGGTTCGTGCAGGCTGCGCCGGACGCAGAGGCCCAGGTGCGCTTCACGGACGGCAGCGAGGTGAGGTTGGCAGCCGGTGCGCGCGCGCGAGTATTGGGCGTGACAGAGCGGGGTGCGGAGCTGTCGATCGAGAGCGGCGTCGTCTCCGTCTCGATCGTGCCCAGAGCGGGCGGCGCTGACTACGTGCTCAAGGCTGGGCCCTACGCGGTGTCCGTGACCGGCACTCGCTTCGAGCTCGAGTGGAGCCCTGCTGAGCAGCGCTTGAGCATCGCGCTCGAAGAAGGCAGCGTGTCCGTGGCAGGTCCAAGTCACGATCCCATTGCGATGCGAGCGGGCCAGCAGATCTCGCTGAGCCCTAGCGGCGTGGAGTTGCGGGAGGCCGAGGCGACCCTCAGCGCACCCCGGCCTGCGCCCTTGGCGAGTGATGTGTCGGCCGCTCAGCCGAGCTCCGCTCCCGCCACGCCGAGTGTGGTGAGCGCGCCGCCTGCTCGCAGCAGCAGCAGCAGCAGCAGCAGCAGCTGGGCCGAGCGCGTGGCCACGGGTGATTTCGACGGGGTGCTCGACGAAGCGGATGCGCGCGGCATCGACGCAGTGCTTGGTGGCGCGAGCGCCACCGAGCTGATGGCACTTGCCGATGCGGCGCGCTACGGCGGACGGGCCTCGCTCGCGACGCAGGCGCTCAAGTCCGTGAGGAGTCGCTTTGCGGGCACGCGCTCCGCCAGCACCGCCGCGTTCTTGTTGGGGCGGTTGGCAGAGGACGGTGGCCGCGCCGACGCTGCCATCGCGCTCTACGACGCCACGCTCGCCGAAGGGGGATCGTTCGCTGGCGAGGCGCTCGGCCGAAAGATGCTCCTGATCAAGCGGCGCAGCGGCGCGGTGGCCGCACGTTCGGTAGCCGAGCAGTACCTGGCGCGCTTTCCCAAAGGCGCCTTCGCCGCGCAGGCCAAGGCCATCCTCGCCCAGTGAGCGCCGCCTCGCTTGCACTTGCCTCCCGGCCGCAAACCAGCGACGTCCGCGCGCATGCGCCGCGCGCTCGCCTTCCTGATCGTGCTCGGGCTTTGGCTTTCGGCCCCGTCGCGGTCCGAGGCGGCGCCGGCGAGCGAGGTGATCGTGTTGCT
The DNA here is from genome assembly GCA_964641275.1 of uncultured Polyangiaceae bacterium. GTDB lineage: Bacteria > Myxococcota_A > Polyangia > Polyangiales > Polyangiaceae > Xiheicaenibacterium. The sequence goes on along the minus strand of CAZXMG010000061.1, from coordinate 6,625 downwards.
CTCGCCGTCCCAAGCCGGCGAGGCTGAGCAAGAGACGTTGACCCGCTTGGCCGCCGAGCTGAAGGCTGCCGGGTTCTCCGTGGTGCGCGCCGAGCGACGGGGTTCCGAGCTCCGTGCGTCGCTCGAGCAGGCGGTCGAGGAGAGCGGCGCCGCCGCGGCGATCGCGATCGAGACGACCCGGCGGGGCGCGGGCGTGGAGGTGTGGGTCACCGACCGCGCCACGGGCAAGCTCTCGGTGCGCCCCGTCGAGCGGCTGCGGGAGACCCCTGCGACGCTCGCGATCCGCGCGGTGGAGCTGCTTCGAGCAAGCTTGCTCGAGCTGGCGCACCCCGCCCCCAGCCAAACCTTGCCAGCGCCCTCCGCGGCGGCGGCGACGCTCACTTCTCCGGTCGAGGGACCGAGGCATCGCTTCGCCGTGGAGGCTGGCGTGGCGACGTTGCTCGCCGTCGATCCCGTGCTCCCCGCCGTCGCGCCCGAGCTGCGCCTGCTGTACACGAGCCCGCTGGGCCTGGGGGCAAGGTTGACGTTCATCGGACCGAGCGCAGGCCCGGCGCTCGAGGGAGTGCTCGGCGAGGCTGAGCTGAGGCAAGTGGTCGCCACGGTGGACGCCACCTTCCAGCTGGAGATCGCTGCTCCGCTCAGCTTTCGGCTCGGGGCCGGTCTGGGTCTGTTCCACGTCGAGGCCGATGGCGTTCTGCGTGATCGCGCGCGCGAACGTGGCGGCTCGAGCAGCGCGCTGCTGACGGAGCTCGGTGCTGGGCTCGCGCTGACTGCCCATCGCCACGTGGCGATCCACCTCGACGTGCTGGCCGCAGCAGCGTTCCCGCGGATCACGATCGAGATGGGCGATGAGCGTGTGGGGCGCCTCGGACGCCCGCTGCTGGGGTCCACTCTCGGTGTGGCGGCGCAGTTCTGAGGTCTCTCTCCTGTCACGCGCCGTCAAGCGGGTGGCAGCTTGCCGCAGAGTGGCCTTCTTCGTCGAGAAGGAGCAAAGTCGGTGCATGCGCGAGCAACGCCAGCTGGGACGACGTGCGGTCCTCGGGGCGTGGTCAGCGATTGGGTTGACCACCCTGGTGGGGTGTGCCGGGAGCTCGCCGGTGGCGGCGGCCCGTGTTCCCCCCCGCTCGCCCGACGGGGCTGCGCCCCGCCCGGAGCGTGTGCTGGAGCCGGTGCCCGTGGTCGAGCCGGAGCCGGTCGCGCAAGCGGCCCCCTTGCCGGTCGTGCCTTCGCTCAAGCTCCCGCCGCGCGTGCCCGGGGCGAAGAGTGGTAGCGCGTTCCTCGAGAGCGCGCGGGGGCTCGGTCGGCAGGGTCTCGACGACGCAGTGTTGCGCGAGGTGCGCGCGGGCAACGTGCCTGATTTCCAGCGCAGATTCGTGCCGATCGAGCTCTCCGGAGCGTCCGGTCTCAAGGCTCGGCTGTTCGTGTTGTGCGACTACCTGGCGATCGGGTCGGACCAGGACTTCGTGCGCATGCCCATGACCTCGGCGGCAGCGCAGACGATCGCGGACCTCACGCACACCAGCCTGCCCACGCGTCGGCTGGTGGACGAGATTTACCGGCAAGCGGGCGCGAAGTTGCCTCCGAGCTACATCGACGGTGGACCGACCGACGACGAGATCGACGACTTTGGGCTGCACCACGAGAAGCTCGAGGCCCGGCGCAAGCAGCGAGGTTTCGCGCTGGGCGTGCTCACGGCAGGCAACAAGAAGGACATCGTGCTCAGCAACCGCCTGGCCGAAAAGGTCGACCGCGTCGCCATCTACGGTTGGCACAAGGCCGAGGGGGAGATCATCCAGCCGCTCTCGACGACACACTCGACGCGCTACGCAGACTACAGCCACGGAGTGAGACTCGTTCATCGCCAGGTCTGGATCGACGAGCAGGAGCACGACCTCTTGGCGATGTTGTCGGACGATGGGCTGTGTTCGCTCGTCAGCGACGAGGGACCGTTGTCGGTGCTGGCGTACGACAAGGTGCTTCCCGAGTACCACGGTCCGCCCAAGAAAAAGCGCAAGAAGGCCCGTTGATCACGGGTGAGCGCCCCCGCCAGTGGGCAGCTTCTTTTTTGCCGCATCGATGCGCGAGTCGACGTCGGCGATCCGGCCCGGTCCGCGTTGCGCGTCGGGCAGCGCGAGCAGCGCTGCTCGCTCCTGCTCCAAGGTCGATAGCTCCGCTCGCGCATCACCGGTCAACCCCAAGGCCTTGGCCTTTTGAGCCAAGTAGCGCACGCGCCGCGGCCCGTAGGAGAGGGCGATCGCGCGCTCGAGCGGCACCAGCGCCTCCTTGGGCTTGCCGATCTCGAGCAGCACGTAGCCGAGGCGCGCGAACGGCTCATAGTTGTCGGGCATCTCTTGGGTGCGACGGGTGAGAAGCGTCACCGCTTCGTCTCCGCGCCCAAGCTGGAGCAAGCTGTTCATACGCTCGTAGTCGTGGACCTGAGCGGCGGCGACGGACGGCGCCCGGGCCACCGCTGCTTCGATCAGGGCGAGCCGCTTCGAGTGGATCGCCTTCATGGCGTTGGTGTCGCCCTGCGCCGCGCGAAGGTCTGCCAAGACGCCGAGCGCATAGACTTGGTCGTCCACGCTCGAACCAGCGGGAGGAGCGCTAGTGAGCTCGCTGAGTCGCTTGTCGACGAGAGCGATCGCGCCGGCGCGCTCCGCGCCCTCGGGCAGCTTCTGCGCGCAAGCAAACAACAACCCAGCGAAGTCTCCGCTCGCGCCCGAGCCTCGCACTGAAACCAGGTGCGTGCTGCCGAAGGAGACACACTCCTCATGGGCCTGGGCAGCGTAAAACGCCGCGATGCCACCCATGAGCGCCTCGGTCCGTGCCTCGGTGGGCAGCGCAGCGGCGGCGCGCTCGTAGGCTCGGGCGGCCTCGAGCGGCGGGCCCGAACGTGCGGCGGCGTGCGCCGCCAAGAGTGCCTCCGCGCCGAGCCCTCGCGCGTCACGGGCCCGCTGCTCGGCGGCTTCGAGCAGTGCGGAGAGCTCATCCAGGGACAGCGACCCGCCGTAACGCGCGAACAGCTCGCCGCTGTGAGGCTCGATCACCATCAATGTCGGCCAGGTGCGCAGTGGGTACCGCTCCACGAACGCCGAGTTCTCGAGCTTGTCGGTGTCGACCGCGGCGAACACGAAGCGATCGGAAAAGCGCGAGAGCTCAGGCCGCGACAGCACCAGCTCACGCATCGAGAGACAGGTGTGGCACCAGGGCGCCCACGCGTCGACGAACAGGAGCTTGCCTTGCGCCCTCGCTTGCGCCGCCGCGGCGACGAAATCATCGTCGATGAAGCTGACCGGCTCGGCGGCCGCTGCCGTCAGCGGAGGGCCCGAGTGCGTCACGGTGGTCTCGACGCGCGTGCAAGCGCTGGCGCACATGCCGAGCCAGACCACAGCAGCGAGACGTTGCACGCGGGCAGCCTACCACCGGACGCTCAGCTCGCTCGCGCGAGTTCGGTTTGCGGCGACCGCACCGCCGGGTTACGAGCAGCTCGACGATGGCCATCGCGCGCGTGATCGTGCCCCTCCCCGACCGCGACTTCGACGTGACCGAGGTCGCGGTGCCCTGGCGCCTGTTGACCCGGCGTGGCTTCGACGTTCGCTTCGCGACCGCACGTGGACACGTCGCCGCGGCCGACCCGTTGCTTCTCGACGGGGTCATCTTCGGCAAGCTCGGAGCCGAGCCCGAAGCCAAGGACTTCTACCGCGAGATGGTGCAGACGCCCGAGTTCCAGCGGCCGCTCTCGTTCGCGGACCTGGACCCCGAAGAGTTCGACGCGCTGCTGCTGCCGGGAGGACACGCCAAAGGCATGCGACCGTACCTCGAGTCGGAGGAGCTCTTCGATCGGGTACGCGGCTTCTTCCGTGCGCGGCGCCAGGTTGCCGCCATCTGTCACGGCGTCTTGGTGCTCGCTCGCACCAAGGACAAGAGCACCGGGCGCAGCGTGCTGTTCGATCGCCGCACCACCTGTCTCCCCAAGTACATGGAACGGGCTGCCTGGCTGAGCACGGCGTGGAAGCTCGGCGACTACTACCGCACGTACCCGACCTACGTCGAAGACGAGGTCAAGGCGGTGCTCTCGCACCCGGAGCAGTTCATCGTCGGACCGATCCATCTCTTCTCCAAGGGCAGCGAGTACGATGATGGCCCAGCGTTCGTCGTGGACGACGGTCACTATCTGTCCGCCCGCTGGCCTGGCGACGCTTACCGTCTTGCCAAGAGCCTGGCAGACAAGGTCATGGCCCGAAAGGCCGGGCCGGCGAGCTTCCGCGGCGCCAATCGCGGCGCCTGACCGGCGCTCAGCGCCCTTCCAGCGCGAGCTCTTCTGGCAGGGGGCCGAACCCGGGCAACTTGAAGCGCAGGCCGCCGTTGGGCGGGATCGCATCCGATAGGTCTCGTGTGCGCCCCGTGCCCGACTCGGTCACCTCGACGACCCGAGCGGCGCGCAGCCTTTCTTTGCCGCCGTTGTGAGCGCACACCTCGAGCGTGTCGCCTTCCACTTTGGCGTTGCACAACTTGAGCGGGCGGATCGCGCGGAGGATGCGCGCCTGCGTGAGGGCGCTCTCGCCCGAGAGCTCACCGAGTGATCGCGCAGCTTGCTCGGCGCGGCTGTCGCCCAAGTACGCGAGCATCATCGCGGCGTGCAGGCGAACCGCGGGCTGCTTGGCCATGAGCAATTTCTCGAATCCTTCCGCGCTGGCCGGGGCGGTCTCGCTCAGCAGACGCTTCTCATCGAGGTCGATGCGCACCTCGGTGCCCGGGGCGCGAACGCGCCATTTGACGCTCTTGGCAGGCCCCAGGAGCCCCTCCCAGAACAAGCCCCGGTCGGTGACACCCACGCGCTCGTCCCGCTCGTTTCGCCGCGCGAACGTCAGCAGCACGCGCACGTCCTTCAGCGCTTCGGCGGCGTTGTTCACCACCGCCAAGTCGAAATCGTAGCCGTATCGGCCGCGCCGATTCGGCTCCGGCGCGATCGTTTCCTTGCCCGCCTTGGGGATGGGCAAGAGCGTCAGCACGGGCAAGCCGGTCTGCCACAGCGGCGAGTCTGCGCGGTCGCAGCTGCAAGAGGGCAGCGCCGAGGCGAACAGCTCCTCTTCGGTCGGTCCTGCGACCGGCTCGAGACCCGCCCGCGCGATCGGCATCGCCTCCGGTTCGGCGCGGACGCGACCCAGCAGCCGCACGCCACCGAGCGCGACCAAGGTCACCGCCAAAGCGAGCGCTGCGGTGGCGAAGCGTGCCCACCCGAACGAGCCCAGCGCGGGCGGCTTCGCCGGCGCGACCGAGGGCGCGCGGCTGGCGGGCGTCGCCGTCGCGGGCGCGACCCACGATGCCTTGGCCTGCGGGCGGGCGATCGCGAGCGCCTCTGGCACCTCGAACGGATCCGTCTCGTGGCTCAGCTCCGGGGCGTACCCCATTCGGCGCGCCAGTCGATGCTCGAGCGCGCTCTGCAGTCGGCGCGACAGCGGCCCCCCTGTCTCGACCCATCCGGCGGCGCCGCGCAGCAGCGCTCCGAGCGCGAGCATCAGCAGCGCGAACATGCTCGCTCGGCCCACCACCCCGTCCGCCAACGACGCTGGGACGGCCGAGCTCAACCACGCGGCGAGCGGCAGCGGCACCAGCCAGGCGGCCCAGCGCGCCGCGAACCGGCGCTTGTGGACGGATGCGAGCGCCTCCAGCGGCAGATCGGTGAAGTGTGTGAGAAAGAAGCGATTGTGGGGCGTGGCCGCCGCCGGATCGAGCGCCAACACCACGCCGCGCTCGCGCCGCACCAGGCCGCGCACCGCGGAGTAAGGCACGGTGAAGCGGACGAAACGCGTCAGCCCGCCGGGCACGTAGCCGTCGTGGAACGCGCCGGCGCGGAGCAGCTCGACCTCGAGCCGGTGCGGGAGCAGCGTGAGCCGCACGGCGCCCACGGCGTTCGCGTCCTTGGACGCGACCGCGAGCGCTCCTACGGTGAACGAGCCCGACACGGCTGCGATACCTACCACGGTCGCGCCCACCCGTCCGCTGACCAAACGGTTTGCTGAGGACTTGCGCAGGCCTTTTCAGGGTTTTCGTTGATTCACTCAGGCAGCCGGGCGAAGGGGTGGCCCATGAGGCTGTCCCGTCATCTCTTGCTCGCGTTGGGGATGCTGTCCGGCGTCGCGTGCAGCGACAAGGTCGCCGAGCCCGAGCCGCCGCCGAAACAACCCGCCGCGTCGGGGAGCACCGCTCCCACGGATCCCAAGGAGCTGGTGAAGGAAGATCTCACGGTCGGCACCGGCGACCGTGCCGTCAAGCAGGGCGACGAGGTCAAGGTGAACTATGTCGGCCGCTTGCTCAAGACCGGCGCGATGTTCGACTCGAACACCAAGAAGGACGATCCCTTCGAGTTCACCGTCGGCGAGGGCGTGATCGAGGGCTGGAGCCAAGGCGTGATCGGCATGAAGAAGGGTGGCAAACGCAAGCTGACCATCCCTTCGGACCTCGCCTATGGCGCCGCCGGGTCAGGCAAGAAGATCCCGCCCAACTCGGCCCTCGTCTTCGAGATCGATTTGCTCGGCTGGGCGGACGAAAAGGATGCGGCTCCCGGCGCCTCCGCGTCGGCCTCCCCGGCGACCTCGGGGGCGCCCTCCGCGGCGCCAAGCGC
>CAZXMG010000060.1:0-53837 GCA_964641275.1 uncultured Polyangiaceae bacterium | reverse complement strand
CGGGGGTTTTGCTCACAGCCACCTCGGCGGAAAGTAGAATCTACCAATGACCCGCCACGCCGTGGTGGAGCCGATCGATGCCGCCGTCTCGCAAGCGCTGTCGCGCGGCGACACGCGCAGAGCCGTGGAGGTGCTGTGGCGCGCCTACGGCGCCGAGGTGTTCGGCTGGCTCGTGGCGGTGCACGGGCCCATCGACGCGGCGGACATGAATGGTGGGTTGGCACTGTCGCTGGTGCGCGCGATGAAGACGTTTCGGGGGGAGAGCAGCGCGCGAACGTGGCTGTACCAAGTGGCCCGCAACGAGGCGCGCCAGTTCAAGCGGCGACAGCGGCGGCAGCGGGCGCTGCACACGCCGCTCGCGAACCACCCCAGCGCCGAAGAGCGCGCCGCCGAGGAGCCGAGCCGAGAGGGCCAGCGACGCACGCTCGACGAGCTGCGTGCGTCGCTCGACGAAGAGGACCGATCGCTGCTGGTGCTGCGCGTGGATCGCGGTCTCTCCTACGCCGACGTCGCGCGCGTCATGTTGGGCGCCGCGCGCGACGACGAGGTGGCGCGGGGCGCGGTGCGTCTGCGACAGCGCGTGCACGACCTCTCGCTCAAGTTGCGCAAGCTCGCCGCGGGCGCGGCGTGAGCGCCGGAGACGGCAGCAGCGGCTCGTCCCACGACTCCCTCGTGGCTCGGGTGGCCGAGGCGGCTCCGCTATCACCCACTCAGCCGCCACGCCCAGGTGAGCGCGCAGGCCGGTTCTTGGTGGGAGAGCGGCTGGGACGCGGCGCAAGCGGGGTCGTGTTCGCGGCCACGGACGAGGTGCTCGGTCGGGAGGTGGCGCTGAAATGGTTGCCCTTGGGGGCGCTGTCAGCGCGGGCGCGCCAGCGCGTGCTGCGCGAGGCGCGCGTCATCGCGCGCGTGCAACACCCTGGCGTGGCGGCGCTGTTCGACCTGATCTTGGATGGCGAGACGGCCTTGCTGGTGCTGGAGCGCGCGGCGGGCGAGACCTTGCGCGCGAGGCTCGAGCGCGAAGGAGCGCTGCCTTGGATCCGCGCCTGCCGCATCGTGGAGCGAGCTGCTCGTGCAGCGGGCGCGGCGCACGCGGCGGGCGTGGTGCACCGCGACTTGAAGCCAGAGAACCTGATGGTGACCCTGGAGGATCAGGTCAAGCTGCTCGACTTTGGACTGGCGGCGGTGCTCGAGGGCGGCGCGGCGCGAGGACTGGCGGGGACGGCCGGGTACCAGGCACCAGAGCAACTGTGCGAGCGGGCGTCCCCGGCGAGCGACCAATACGCGCTGGCGCTGATCTTGGTCGAGGCGTCGACCGGGCGACGTCACACCCCGAGGGACCCATTGCCGCGCACCTGGCCACGCGCCCTGCGCGCAGTCGTCGCGCGTGCGCTGTCGGCGGAGCCGGCCGCCAGGTGGCCGAGCTGTGACGACTTCGCCGCGCGCTTGGCCAGCGTGACGAGGCCCGCACGCGGGGCGTGGTTGAGCGCGACCTTCGCATTGATGGCGAGCGCGCTCGCCGGCACGCAGAGTTCCGCGCCGGCAGACCCGGAATGGTCCGTGGCGCTGGCGGCGAGCGAGCCGCCGCCGCCACTGCAAGTGGCGTGTCCGCAGCTGTCGGTGCCGGACCCCAGAGATGGGTGGCAGGGCGCGGCGGCGGCCAACATCGTGTGCAAGCAAGCCCGCGCGCTGCTGGGTGGTGAACGCGAGCGGGCGCTTCCGCCGGCGGCGCTGCTCGAGCTGCCGAACGCGCCGGGACCGGAGCTGCCGCGAGACCCCTATGGTGCGGTGGACGCGCGACCTCGCGCGCTCACGCGGGCGCTGGACTCGGGGCGGGTGGTGATCGATGGCGACTTGGCGCAGCTCTCGTCGGGGGTGCGCGTGGCGCTGCGCGCGGAGTGGCAAGGCCAGACGCGCGCCCGCGCCAGCGCGACGGGACCCTTGGCGAGCGCGGCCACACGCGCGACGCGAGATCTCCTCGCGGCGCTGTACGCGTCGGCGCAGATCGACCCCCACGGGCCGAGCTCGACGGTGGTCTTCGCCGAGGCGGCGGCCGCCACGGGCGGCGCGTTGGGCGAGGCGCGGTCCATGCTCGAGCGTGATGTGCCCGACGATCCGCGTGGACTGATGTTGAGCGTGCGGATGGGCTGGGGCATGGGCGACACCCGCGTGCCCGCGCCGCCCGAGCTGTGGGATGGCTCCGTGGGTGAGCTCTCGGCGACCTCCACCGCGCACGTCCTGCTGGGCGGCTCAGAGTCGCCAGCGAGCTTGGCGGACCGTCTGCTGGCGGAGCGTGGCGACGCCATGGCCAGCGAGGAGGCGTTGGCCCTGGTGCGTGCGGAGGCGACGCTGCGGTTGCTCGCTGGGGAGCGCGAACAGGCACGCAGCTTGGCGCTGGCCGCGGCGGAGCAGGACCCGTGGGACGCGCCGTGGTCGGTGCTGGCGCACGCGAGCTTCGGCCGACCGGAGTTCGCGACGCTGTCGCGTGCCCATTGTGCCTGGGCGCCCGAGGCTGCCGACGCGTGGAACATTGCGGCGCATGTGGATTTTGCCGAGCACGAGCGAACGGACGTGATTGAGCGCGCCTATTTGCTGGGCGAGTCCTTTCCGCTCTATGCAGGCAACTACGGGGTGCGCCTGGCCCTCGACGGGCGGCTGGACGAGGCGAAGCTGGTCATGGCGAAGCTCGAGCTCGGCAACGCGGGGCAGCGCGCGGCTGCGGGCCGTCTCTCGACGGAGCTGGCGCTGGCGGAGGGACGCGTCCTCGGTGCCTTCGAGCGCGGGGCAGCAGTGCTCGCGCGTCTGGACAACATCGGCAGCATCGACACGGGCGACGTGGGTCTCTTGGCGCTGTTCGTGGAGCTCGGCGTGCTGCTCGGTCGCGGCGAGGAAGCCGCCCGGCTGATCTTCGATCACTTCGTGGCGCCGGAGCCCGCGCGTGTGGATCGTGGACCGTTCGCGGCGCAAGCGATCGCACACGCGTGCGCGTACGCCACGCGCGAGGTGGCGGAGCGCTGTTTCGCGCGGCTGGATCGCCTCGCCTCCGAGAGGCACTTCTTGATGCCGGGCACTGGGGACGCGGCGGCCTACCTCGAGGGTGCGCGTGCGTTCGCCGCGGGGGACTTGCGGGGCGCGGCGCGCGCGTTCCGCCGCATCCAGACCGACTTGGGAGGGCGCGCGAGCGTGGCGGCGGTGGCGCTCGAGCGAGCGGGGGAGCTCTCGCATGCCGAGCGTCTCGATCCACCAAAGTCTGGGATGTTTGGGGGGAAGTCGCTCTCTCACGCGCGCGCAGCGAGGCGGGCGCTGTTGCGAGGAGATTGCGACACGGCCCGAGAGCTCGCCCGCGGCATCGCGCCGGCCCTGTCGGCCTTGGATGTGGAGGTGGCCGTGTCGAAGGAGCTCGAGCGCACGCTGGCGCGGTGCTGCACGCCTGGGCCGAGATGTGCGCGCGGCTCAGGCGAGCGCTGACGGAGCTGCGACCCCGGCGTCGAGGCCCTCGGTCGACCCGAGCAGCGCGCTGGCGCAGGGGCGGATCACCTCTCGCACGGCGTGCTGGATGACCAGCGTGGTGGCAAGCTCGTCCAGCTGGCCGTGGGCCCGCCACACCTCGGCGCTGACCCCCGCGGGCATCTCGCTTGGGGGCGCCGAGACCTCGTGCTCGCTGAACGCGCGCTCGACCTGCTCGCGCCACTCGGCCGGACCCTGACGCAGCGCCCAGGCCACGATCTGCCAGCTCAGCTCGGCGTGGCGTGCTTCGTCGCGGGCGATCTCGTCGAGCGCGCGCTTGACCTCGGGATCGGTGGCTTGTTCGGCGGCGCGCGCGGCGAGCATGGCCGCGATGGTCTCGCCGATGCAGCCCTCGTGGATGGTGTCGACCAGGATGCGCGCCGGCGTGCGCGCCGCGCCGGGGCCGAGATCGAGCGGGCCGGGGCCCGCATGCGGGTGGCCATAACGCGCGGCGAGCGCGAAGCCGAGCTCCGCGTGGCGGATCTCGTCGAGCATCGCGCGCTGGGTGGCGCGCAAGAGCTCTGGCGGCGCCCCGAGCGAGAGCAGGTCGAGCGCGAGCCGCGCGAAGCTGGCGACCGAGGCGTGCTCGAGCAGGGCGTTGTTGGCGAAGGCCTGGCCGAGCGCGCGTCGGTCGGCCTCGTCAAGCTCGACCGGGGCGATCGGCTCCGCCTGCCAGTCGTCGCGCGCGCAAGGAGCGGCGGTGCGAGCAGCGCCGTCCACGGTGAAGGGGCGCCCCATGCACTCGGAGTAGTAGCTGACGACGGCTTGGTAACAGCACGCGTCCGGCACGGAGGGGTCGGGTCCACAGGCGACGAAGTCGAGCTTCTGCGAGTCGCAGCAGAACTCGTCGCAGAACTCCCAGTTGAGGCTGTCTCCGAGCTGAGCGAACGTCTCGTCGGAGCTCGCTGCGGGGCAGAAGTCGTTGTCCTTGAAGATGCACTCGTACACGGCCTGCTGATCTGGGCCGAGCGCGGGCTCGCATGGGAAGCCGCCCCCGATGCCGCCCGCGCCGCCTGTGGGATCGAAGCCGCCTGTGGGATCGAAGCCGCCTGTGGGATCGAAGCCGCCTTGGTTGTTGGCGCCGCTGCCGCCAGCGCCCCCGTTGCCGTCACCGTCTTCGAGGAAGACGACCTTGCCACCACAGCCCGCCGCGAGCAGTGCGGCGGGCAAGCCCATGGCGGTGAGCAAGCGCGCGGCGAACGAGGCAGAATCGATGCTGGAACGCGACATGGGGAACGAGCTCCTGTGCCAAGTAGCGCCAGCCACCCCCGAAAGTTCGGCGGAATTGCGCTGGCTCCAAGGATGACTGATGGTACCGGTGCAATGGCCGGGCCGTCGTTGAAGATCGAAAGCCAGCGCGTCGGCTGGAGCACCGGCGAACGCACGAGGCGCTCCGCGATCAGGATCGCTGGCGGGGCCGGCGCCATCGCGGCGATCAGCGCGCTCTTTGCGTTTCCCCTCGACCACGCTGGGGTCGTGGTGTTGAGCATGGCGGGCGGCCTGACGAGCATCGGCGCTGGGCTGGTGGCTCTGCTCTCGCTGCGTCAGGCCAGGCAGCGCTTTTACGGCGAAGTGTCGATCCAACAAGGTGCGCTGACCGTGAGGTCTGGGCCGGACGTGCGCACGGTGCCGCTCGGCCGAGTGCGTGAGGGTTGGTCATTGCCCCCCGACGTCGCGACGTTGCGCCTGGACGACGGCGAGGAGCTCAGCGTGGGCTGTGGCAGCTTGGAGCGGGCGGACCAGCTGCTCAGCGCGGCGGGCGTCGATCCCGACAAACGCACGTTGCGCGTCCCGCTGGTGAGCCCCGCGTCGACGGTGCCGTTCGGGACCACTCTGGCGCTCCTGGGCGCGAGCGGTCTGGGCGCGTGGATCCTGTTCTGGCTGCTCATGATCTCGGTGGGGACGACGAGGTTGTTCACGAGCCCCGACGGGTGGGATGGCCCGATGATGGTGGTGTTCGTGGTGCTGCTGTTGGTCATGCTTTGGCTTGGATCTGTGCTGCTCGGCACGCTGCGGCGGAGGTCGGCGGTGGTGGGCGCCGACGGCATCCGGCTCGAGACGAGTCGCGACGCGGGCTTCGTGCCGTACACGGACATGCGCGCCGTGATGGCAGATCCACTGGGCGTCCGCATCGAGCGGCACGCGGGCGCGCCGATGTTGCTGCGCACGACTACCTGGAGAGATCGGCCGCTGCCGACGGGCGATCTGGTGCCCGGTCCGGGCGAGGTCCGGGCGGCCATGGCGCAGCGCGTGCTGTTCGATCGCATCACCCAAAACGCAACGGAATGTGTGCCGCCGGCGTCGATCGACGCGCTCGACCGCAGAGGCAAGCCGCTTGCAGCTTGGCGCCAGGAGCTGCGCAGCTTGGTGCAGCGAGGGGGTGGCTACCGCTCGCAGGCCCTGCCCAAGGCGCTGCTCCATGACTTGCTCGAGAATGGCGCGACCGCCCCGGAGCGTCGCGTGGCAGCGGCCCTCGCGCTGGCCGACTGCGGCGACGAGCACGACAAGCAGCGCATCCGCGTGGCGATCGACACGTGCGCGGACGAGGCGACGAAAGTGGCCCTCGAGCAGGCCGCGGAGGGGGAGCTGGAGGAAGCTGCGCTCGAGGCGGCCGCCCGCTCGAGAAGCGTAGAGCCAGGCTAGATCATGCCGCCGATCGCGACATGCGCGCCCGGACCGAAGCCGGTGGCGCCGTCGCTCGACAACACCGTGCCGTTGAGCACCGCCGCCAGTCCGAAGGTGAAGCGCTCCACGTTGAGACAGAACCCCGGCTGAGCGCTGAGCGTGAAGCGTGCGTCGCCTGTCTCCATCACGTCGACGATCGTGCTCAGACTCGCGCCCACGTAGCCGCTCACGAACATCTCTCGACGCGCGCTGAAGTAGAAGCCAGGCCGGATCGACGGCTGCACGAACGCGGCGCGGATCGACGGCTCGCTGCTGGCCGGATCGCTCGGCGAGAACGAGCTGAAGCCAGCGGCGCCGCCGTAGCCGACGCCCGGTCCCGTCCACGAGCCACCCCGCGCGGGCCGACCCGGCAGCCGCTCGAACGAGAGCCCCCAGCGGCCTTCCATCCCCGAAGGGCCGAGATTGATCGATGACACCAGCAAGAGCGGATACTGCCCCGCGTCCACGTACGAGCGCTCAGGCTCGGCGGACGCGGGGGCAGTCAAAGAGAAGAGCGCAGCACCCCAAGCAAGTGAGCAAGCGAAGCAAGTCAAGCGCACGGCGACGAACCCCATAGCAAGGCGCCTGCCAGCCATGAGTCGCTCGAATCCAGCGTGATCCAAGCGGCGCCCCGTGACATCGCTGTCACGAGGGGGCTGCAGCCACAGAGACCAACCTTTACGCTCGGCGGCGTGCCTCTCCCGTCTCCGCCTGTCGCCGCGCGTTGGCCCGTGGTCGGAAACCTGCCCGCGTACATGTCCGACCCGCTCGCGTTCTTGTGCTCCACGCGCGACCGCTACGGTGACGTCGTGCGCGTGGCGCTCGGGCCGATGGAGGCGATCCTGATCAGCGACCCAGATCTGGTCGAGGACGTCTTGGTGACACGCAACAAGTCGTGGAAGAAGGACGAGTTCCTGCAGACCACGCTGCGCCCGGTGTTGGGCGAAGGCTTGCTCTCCAGCGAAGGGGACTTCTGGCGTCGTCAGCGGCGGCTGTCGCAGCCGGCGTTCCACCGCGACCGCATCGCCGGCTACGGGCGCATCATGGTCGACTACGCCGAGGCCCTCGCGGAGCGCTGGCGCGACGGCGAGGTACGTGACGTCCACAAGGACATGATGCGGCTCACCCTCGAGATCGTGGCCAAGACACTGTTCGGGGCAGACGTGGGCGATCACGCAGAGGACGTGGGGGACGCGCTCGATGCGGTGCTCGCGTACGTGTCGCAGCCGGCGTTTCTGTTCCTGCCCGCGCTCAAGCGCGTGCCCCTGCCGGTGGTGCAGCGCTTCCGCGCGGCGGTCTCGAAGCTCGACGCGATCATCTACGGCGTGATCGACAAGCGCCGAGGCAGCGCCGAGAGCCAGGACTTGCTCTCGATGTTGCTGCACGCGGTGGACGAAGATGGCAGCCGGATGTCGGACCGGCAGCTGCGCGACGAGGCGCTGACGCTGTTCTTGGCGGGCCACGAGACGACGGCCATCGCGCTGTCGTGGACCTGGTTCTTGCTGGCTCGTCACCCCGAGGTGGAGGCCAAGCTCTGGCGCGAGCTCAGCGAAGTGCTGGCCGATCGGTCCCCTTCGATCGAAGATCTACCCAAGCTCCGCTACACGGGCCAGGTGATCGCGGAGTCGCTCAGGCTGTACCCGCCCGCGTGGTCGATGGGCCGCGAGGCGTGCGAGGACGTGGAGCTCGGCGGCTATCACATCGCTCGCGGGGAACAGGTCTGGTTCTGCCCTTGGTCGATCCAGCGCGACCGTCGCTGGTTCGAGCGGCCCAACGAGTTCGTGCCCGAGCGCTGGGAGGGTGACCGCCAGAAATCCTTGCACCGCTATGTGTATTTTCCGTTCGGAGGGGGACCGCGGCTCTGCATCGGACAGGCCTTTGCGCAGATGGAGGCGGTGCTCCTGCTGGCCACGCTCGCGCGCCGTTTTCGCGTCGAGGTGTCGGGCACGCCCGTGCCTGACCCGTCGGTGACGCTGCGACCCAAACAGGGAGTGACGGCGCGGCTCAGCGCGCGGGCGCCTTGAACACCGTGTCGAGCACGAGCGCGAACACGGGCTCGAGCTCCTTCTGCGTGGCCCCGCCGCGCGCGGCGTCGGACAGACCCTGGATGCTCACGAGCAGATAACGCGTCAAGAGCTTCACGTCCGCGTCGGCAGGCAGCTCCCCCATGGTGCGCGCGCGCGTGACCGCCTGGAGCATGGTTCGCTCGAAGCTCTTGGTGGCGTCGCGGACCAACTCCTTGACCCGCGGCAGATCGGCTGAGCTCGAGGTGGCGAGCTGGACCATACAACCGCGCGGGCCCTGGCTGCTGCAGTTGATGCCCAGCCAAACCCGGAACGCGGCCTCGAAGCCAGCGCGCGCAGGTTGCCCGGACAAGAGCTCCTTCTTGAAGGCGTCGTAGCGGTGTTGAAAGCGATCCACCACGAGCAAGAACAGCTGCTCCTTGTCGCCGAAGGCGCCGTACAGGCTGGTGCGCACGAGGCCGGTCGCCTGTTCGAGATCGGTGATCGAGGTGTTGTCGAAGCCACGCTCCCGAAACACGCGCGTGGCCGCGTCGAGCACTTTGTCTTCGTCGAACTGCCGCGGGCGGGCCATGGATCCACCATCCGGCGCAATATGTGATGAACAGTACATAATGACGCACGCCTGGTGCGCAAGGTGATAATGTACTTGTTGGTACAAATTGATCCGCGCCCTGCGGCGCGGCCGGGACGGCGCGCGGCTCAGAACAGCTTGAACAGCGACATGATGGGGGAGCGCTCGAGCTCGCGGCGAGAGGCGGCGGTGCCGGCCCTGGCTTCGATCTCGCGTATGCGCTGGCTGCGCAGCTTTTCGCGCTCGGTCTCGCGCTCGCTGCGGGCTTGCTCGCGCGCCGCCTCGGCTCCACCCCGCTCGAGGAACTCGACGACCGCCTGAACCTCCCCTGCGTCGAACCACACACCGTCGGTTCGGCACACGTCGACGATCACCTTGCTCGAGCGCATGAACACGGTGCGGTTCATCAGCTGGCTGCACACTGGGCACTTGAGGTAGCCGCTGGGGGCGGGCTCGGGGCGCCGGGCGTGTTTCGGAAAGCCGAGCTGCTGCGCCCCCTCGGGCGCGCGCTCGAGGGCCTGGACCGTCTCGCGATCGAGAAATAGGCCCAAACATGATCCGCACTCGAGCGCAGGAGAGCCGTCGAGCGAGGACAGGCGCAGGCCGCAGCGTGGGCAGTCGCTGCTGCGCGGCGCGGAGCGGTAGGGCGACAGGTCACTCGGTCGGGGTGGCGGGACCGGTGAGCGACAAGCACAATCGCCCGTCGACTTGCCGATCGTGCGCGCGCACACCACGCAGATGATGACCGCTCCCACCTCTCGATGGTGGCCCGGCTCAGAGCCCGCGGTCGAGCAGGAAGTTTCGCAAGAAGGGCTCGAGCTGCTTGTCGGTCGCCTTCTCTTTGATGCGCTTCTTGAGGTCGGTGTGCTCGCCCTTGTTGATCTGCTGCGCGATGAGCGCGAGGGCGCGGCTGGTGACGATGGACTTGCGGATGTAGAAGACCAGCGCTGCGATCGCGAGCAGGAAGAACACGCCGACCAGCGCCCCGACGATCCACAGGTCGCGCGGGTTGATCGAGTCCTTGGCGCCGTCCGTCGCCTCGCTCACGATGCGCTTGGCGAGCGCGCCGACTGCGTCGAGCGTCTCGGGCTTGGAGAGCTCGTCGCGCAGGCCGGTGACGGCGCTGGCCGAGGCCGTGTAGGTGACCGCGCCCGTGGTCTCGACCAAGTCCTTGCGTAGCGTGGTCACCTTCTCGCTGCCCATGGCGGTAGCGAAGGAGTCGACCGCGTCGGTCACGACGATGCGTGTCGCCTTGGGCAGGTCGTCCTGGGTGGTCTGGCGCAGCTCGCTGCGCGCGTCGTTCAGCGTGCCGACCAGCAGCCGTCGGGTGGTGGCTTCGAGCCGCGGACCCTGCTGGTCGAGCAGCGACTTCACGAGGGCGTTGGTCTGCTCCTGCGTGGTCTGAAAGAACGTCTCGAGCAGCTTCTTCAGGCTCTTGTCGAGCTCGAGCTCCTTGGCCCCGTCACCGGCGCCCACGACGGCCGACTTGGTCAGGCCCTGCACCGCGTCGTTCATGCGCTGGGCAGTGTCGTCGGGGAGTTTGCCCAGCTCGTCGAGCGCACCCTCGATGGCACCCTGCGTGCCGTGGTAGCCCGCATCACGAATGGCCGCGTTGCCGCAACCGAAGGAGACGGCGAGCGCGAGCGCGAGCAGCCAACGAACGTTCTTCCGTGCGATGCGTCGTCCCAACCGTCAGCCTCCCTCGCGCCGGGATCTAACCATGCGCTCGTCAGGCGGGCCGAGTTAACGGCGGACGCCCGCGTGTGCCTACGCGCGGGCCTCGAACGGCGCCGGCGCGGGAACGCGACTCGCCAAGCGCGGGACGCTGTCGAGCGCTTGGCGCACGGGCTCGGCGCGCTGAATCACCAGCGCTTGCACCGCCAAGAATCGGGGATCGGTGCGCAGCTCGGTGAAGAGCGGGCAGCGGTTGATCCACGACAGATCAGCCAAGCCCGCGCGGGCGCTCCGCTCGAGCGCAGCGAGCACCCCTTGGCCAGTGCCCTCGAAGGCCAACAGCTCGGCCTCGATCTGCGCCCCAAACAAGGCACGTCTGGGCGTGGCACGCGCCTTGTCCAAGAAGTCGAGGAACGCCGGGCTCTCCCAGGGCCGCTTGCCATGAGCCACCAGCTCCAGGATGGTGAAGCCCAGGCTCAAGTGGGTAGACGCCGCCGGCGAAGGGGCCGTGGCCAGCGCTGCGGCGGCGCCGACCCGGTCCCTGCGCCACAAGCACAGCCGCGCCTTGCCCAGGAAGATGCCCACCTCGTCACCAGGTGGCTCGCGGCTCCCGAGCAGCGTGGCGGCGCCGGCGCGGCCCGAGAGCACGTACGCTCTGCGCAGATCGCGCCGCGCCAGGTGTTGCTCGGGCTCGAGCGAGATGGCCCAGGTGAGCCGCTGGATGGCCTCGTCGATGCGATCGGCTTCGAGCTGGATGCGTCCGAGCAAGGCGTTGGCCTCGGCCAGCGTGGGGCTGCCCTCGAGCGCGACACCCAACTCGCGAATGGCGCCCACGGTGTCGCCGTCGTGCAGCGCGATCGACGCGAGCGCCAGGTGCGCCTCGGGCAGACGCGGCGCGCTCTTCGCGGCGCGAGCGGCCACCTCGCGTGCCTCGTCGAAGCCCGCGCCCGTGAAGAAGCTGGATCGCAAGCGCGCGAGCGCCAAGCCGGAGAGCAGGAGCGCGTTGTCTGGATCGGCGGCCAACGCCTGCTGGAACAGGCTCAGCGATCGTTCGACGTCGTCCTGCCAGAAGCCGTGATACGCGTGGCGGGCGCGCAGGTAGAGGTCGGCCACGCGCTCCGGGGCGTGGGCCTTGCGCAACGTCGCGCGCGCCTCGCTGGCGAGGTTCTTGGCCACGCCCCGCGCGACCGCGTCGACCAGTGAGAACACATCTCGCGCGGGCGCCTCGAAGCGGCCGGACCAGATCGAAAAGCCGCTCTCGGACACGATGCGCAGCTCGACCCCGAGCTTGTCAGGGCCGCGCACGAGCGAACCCTCGACCACGATCGCCGCACCGAGCGCGGTGCCTACCTCCGCCACCGCGGCCTTGCTGCGCAGCGCTCGCTGCCCGTACGGAGCGACCAACCCCCAGGGCGTGACCGACAGCCGCGGCGACGAGGAGAGCGCGTCGATGATCTCCTGGGTCAAGCCGGCGATCAGGTAGTCGTCCTCTTCGCCGCTGGGGTCGGTCAGCGGCAACACGGCGATGACCGTCTCTGGCCGCGCCTCGCCGTGCGTGCCGACGCGAGAGCCGACGCGCGGGGGGGCCTGCGGCTGGCTGGGGGGTGACTCGGGCGAGAGACCCAGCGCGCCGAGCGCCGACCTGACCTCGAGCGCGCTCTCGAAGCGAGCCACAGGGTCGCGCGCCGCGCATCGCAGGATGATGTCTGCGAACGCGGCAGGGATCTGGCTGCGTAGCGCACGCGGATCGGGCGGATCGATCAGGGTGCGCTCCATCACGCCCAGAGGATCTTCTTTGGGCCACATCAGCTCTCCGGTGACCATCTCGTAGAGCAGCGCGCCGAGCGCGTAGAGGTCGCTCTTTACGTCGGCGGGGGTGCCCTGATCGAGCTGCTCGGGCGCGATGTAGTTGGGAGTGCCGATCATGCCGCCGCGGGCAGTGGCGCGGCCCATGGGGAGCAGCAGCGAACGGGCGATGCCGAAGTCGGTGATCACCGCGCGCCAGTCGGGCGTGATGAGCACGTTGTCGGGCTTGAGGTCGCGGTGGATCACGCCGGCGCTGTGCGCGGCGTACAGCCCCGCGCACAGACCCATGGCCACGTCGCGAGCGCGGGCGAGGGGCAGCGCGCCCTGCTCGTCCAAGATCGAGGCGAGCGACGCGCCTTCGACGAATTCCATGGTCAAGAAGCGCTCGCCGTTGGTCTCGCCCAGGTCGTACACGCGCGCGACGTTCTCGTGCGTCACCCGACGCGCGATCTTCACCTCGCGCTTGAAGCGCTCGACGATGCCAGGACGGCCGATCAGCTCCTTGCGGATGACCTTGAGCGCGACGATCTCTTCGAGCTCGCGATCGAAGGCGCGGAACACGGAGCCCATGCCGCCCACGCCGACCATGCCGCGCAGCTCGAAGCGCTCCGCGTACAGCCAGCCGCCACTCGGGGCGTCGGGGCTGGTGGGGTCGTCGTCGATGTGCGCCACGCGCTCAGCATAGCCCGGCGCCGCAGCGGATCGAGATCAGGGCCCCTCGATCTTCTTGCCCTCCTTCTTGCCGTTCACTTTTGTGCCGCTGAAGGTGATCTGACCGTTGGCGCTGGTCTTGGCGGCGAAGTCCTTGCCCGTCACATTGCCACCTTTCACCGTGATGATCGCGTTGCCTTCCGCCACGATGCCGGTGGGCGCGTCGATCTCGACGTCGATCAGCTCGAGCTTGCAGTTGCCCGACGCCGTCACCGCGACGCCCTTGTCGAGCTTGGCCTTCACGCCCTCGAGCTTGGGCTTCTCGTTGCCTTTGCACGAGAACGGCTCGGAGCCATCCCACGAGGCCTCCTTCTTCTTGCTGTCGCTCTCGGCAGTGTCGTCGCTGTTCGAGGTCTTCTTGGACTCCAAGTAGATGTAGATGCCCATGCCGATGGCACCCAGGATGGCGACGATCACCACCACGCCCATGATGATCCACCACGTGATCTCGCTGCGCGCTTTGTCGGTGGCTTGATCCGCCAAGCCCTGCGCGTCGAAGCCGCCGGAGGAGCTGGCCTTGAGGTTGAACCCGCCGATCTCGAGCTCACCGCGAACCTCGTATTGCGGTTGCGGCGCGGGCTGCTGCGGCACCGCGGTCCAGTCGAGCGAGATGGCGAGCTCGATCTGCTGAAGCTGAACCCCCATCTGCGCAATCCCGCTGTTCTGGACGATCTCGCTGGTGAAATGCGGCAGGCTCTGCGCCAGGGTCGGAATCGCCACCTGGTTGGTCTGGAGCTTGTGGGTGATCACGCGCTGGGTGGCCTGCACCAGCGCGGCATTGAGCTGGGGTACGAGGGCCGCGGGGTTGCCCTGGGCGACGAACGCGAACCTGCCGCTGACGGTCGCGTGCGCTTGCCGGCCGGTGGCCGGATCCGTGATCACCCCCATGGGCCCGCCCAGCTGCGCTTGCATCATGCCTGAGCTATCGCACGCCGCGCTTTGCCTGAACACAACGGCTTGGCTGGGCACCAGGGAGAAGTGGCCAAAGCTCGGCTGTGGCACTCTTGGGGCTTGCTCGCAATCTCGGCGCTGAGCGGAGGGTGCGTCAGCCTCGCACCCGTGGTCCGCGAGCCGCTGCGCATCGGCAACCTGAACGACGTCTCGGCTGGCGAGCTCGGGTTCGTTCCCGGACGAACCTCGTTCGCCGAGGCCAAGCTCGCGTTCGAGCGGCGCCACATGACCGGCATCGCCGTGGCCGAATACGCCCGGCCGCGAGGGCCCAGCATCGAGGTGGTGGCGGCCGACTATCAATCCGGGCTGCATGTGTTCCAGCGCGGTGTGTACGACCACAGCCTCTCCTTGCCGACACGCGGTCTGCCGCCGTACGGTCTGGCGTTGCAGGTGGCGCAGGCGGGGGCCGAGGACGTGCTCTTGGTCCTGTACCGCGATCCCTTGGCGCGTGAGCACGAACCGCCGCGACTGCTCTCGTTCAGCAAGGTCGGCGACCGCTTCCAGCTCACGAGTGAGACCAAGTTCTCGGACCTGGTGGCTCGCCACGGGGGCATGACGCGGCCGAAGTTGGTGGGCAACGACTTGGGCGCCGGCGTGATGCTGGTGGCGCGCGACAGAGCGGGCGCGCTGTGGGACACGAGCTACTTGGTCAAGCTCGAGCAAGGGCGGATCGCGCTGCGTCCCAAGCCGATGATCGAGGCGCTGCGCTGCTCGTGCGTGGCCGACTACGCCTACGGGCACTGACGCGCTGCCAGCAATCTGTCAGGATCCCGCGGTGAAGAAGCGCTCGCGGCTGTTCGCGCTGACCGAGTACTTGCGAGGCCGCCGCACTGGGGTGACCGCCGAGGCGCTGGCCGAGCGCTTCGGGGTGACGGTGCGCACGATCTACCGCGATCTGGACGCGTTGCGCGACGCTCACCTGCCGGTCTCGGCCGAGCGCGGACCGGGCGGCGGCTTTGCGCTCGATCGGTCGTACACGCTGCCGCCGGTGAACTTCACCGCGCGCGAGGCAGCGCTGATCGCGCTGGTGGGGCGCTGGGCATCGGAGCTCAGGTTGATCCCGTTCACAGAGACGTTGGCTGCGGCGGTGGACAAGGTACGTGGTGCGTTGGACAAGGCGGGCCAGCGAGAGGTGCGCGATCACCTCGACCAACTCCACTTCATCGGCGTGCCGACCCCGCCTGTGTCGCGTGCGATCCGGCGCGCTGTCGAGGAGGCGTGGTTCGAGGGCGCCCCGCTCGAGGTGAGCTGGACGAGCTCGGAGGGCAGCCGGGAGCGCGCGCTCGTTCGGGTGCGGGGCGCGCTGTGCGAGCGCACGATGACGCTCTTGATCGCGATCGACGAGCACAGCGGCGAGGAGCGCCGTCTGCGCCTCGATCGGCTGGATGGCGCGCGGGTGGTGTCAGGGCGCGCCGATGGGTGAGCCAGGGGACGCGTCGGTCTCGTGGTCGAGGATCACGCCCACGAACTGACCTGCGATGTTGCACTTGAACGCCACACCTTGGCACAGGTCGGAGTCGCCGGAGTTGCACGTCACGTCGATGGCGATCGCGTAGTCGCCGGAGACGCTGTTGCCGTCAGGGGTGAGGTTGATGGTGACGGCGGTGTTCGTGATGGATACGCCGTCTACGTCTTTGGTGCGGCCGGTGAACTGGTACAGGTCGTCCTCGCCGACGGCGCCCTCGTACACCGTGTCGCCGGTGTCCAAGAAGATGCGCTCGCCGTCCTCGCCCGCGACGCCGTACACGAGGAACGTCCCGCCGCTGAACAGGTCCGTGGTGTCACCGTCGTTGTTGGCGCAGTCCCCGCTGATCGCGACCGCGTCTTGGGAGGCGATGCGGACGAGCGTGTACTCACCGCCGCCGACGGCGAAGGCACTGCTGCAGCCCACCGCCCCGACTCCCACCAACAGCCAGCCAGCCAGCCACACCTGTGCGCGCGCCATGAGTCGCCTCCGTCCGCGAGAAGACAACGACCGGGTGCCGGTCGTCAACCTGTCGGACTTCACACGCGGAACACGGCCGAGCCCCAGGTGAAGCCTGCGCCGAACACGCTGGAGACCACGAGATCACCCTTCTTCACCCGGCCGAGCTTGCGGTGGTGGTCGATGGTGAGTGGGATCGTGGCGGCGGTGGTGTTGCCGTAGTGCTGAATGCTGTTGAGCACCTTGTCCGCGGGGATTTCCGCGTAGTGCGCGACCGCTTCGTTGATGCGGAGGTTGGCCTGGTGGGGCACGAACCAGTCCACGTCGTCCCAGGTGAGGCCGGTGGCCTCGAGCGCGGCACGCGTACCCAGGTTCATCGCCTTGACCGCGTTGAGGAACACCTTCTTGCCGTTCATCTGCGGGTACATCATGGCCGGCGTGCCCCACTCCGCGTTGTATTGGATGTGTGGCATGCGGCGCGAGTCGAACACCTTGAGGTGCAGGTCCATGGCGCCGGACCCGTCCGCACCGAGCTTGGTGTACATGATGCCTTCGCGGGGATCGTCCGTCTCGGTTGGGCCGACCACGACCGCTCCGGCCGCATCTCCGAACAGGATCATCACGTCGCGGCCGCGCGTGGAGTAGTCGAGCGAGTGGCTGTGCAGCTCGGCCCCCACCACCAACACGCGCTTGTATTGGCCGGCGCGCACGAAGTTGTCCGCCATCTGCAGGCCGTACAAGAAGCCCGAGCACTGCTGGCGGATGTCGAAGCAGGGGCAGCCGCCCTCGCCGTCGATGCCGAGCCGCGTCTGCAAGAACACCGCGGTGCCCGGGAAGTGGATGTCGGGCGACAGCGTGGCCAGCACGATGCAGTCGATCTCTTTGGCCTCGGCCCCGGCGTCTGCCAAGGCGCGCTGCGACGCCCACAGCGCCAGGTCGCTGCAGGTGGTCGACTCGTCGTTGGGGACATAGCGCCGCTCCTCGACCCCGGTGCGAGCGCGGATCCACTCGTCTGTGGTGTCCGTGCGCTTCTCGGCGTGGCGGACGTGACGCTCGTCCAGATAAGCGAGCTCCTCATTTGTGACCACTCGGTCAGGCACGTACGAGCCGAGACCGAGGATCTTCGATCGCAACATCGGCCACGCATAGCAAAGCTACTAGGGGGCGTCCCTAGTTCTTGTCGCGGTACGACCCTCGCTCACGCTGTGACGGTCACCCGCGACAAAGCCACCAGTCTGGTCTCGCCCCCTGCCATCGTTGGCGCCCGTCGGGCGGACTGGGCCGCTGCGCTCACTCGCTGGTCGCGCCAGGGTCGGCGGCACGCAGCGAGAGCGAAAGCGAGCGGTTCAGCAGCACGGCCTCGAACCGAGCGAGCACCGGGGAAAGCTCCTCGGAGAGCTCCGCGTCTCCCAACGCGTACGCGGCGTCGTTCAGGCTGACGAGGCGGCGGAGCTCGCGGAAGAAGCCGCAGCGCACGCAGCTCGGAAAACGCTCTCGCAGCCACTGGCGGAGCAGCGGTCGCGCTGGAGCGGAGGCGCTCGACAGCGTGAGCGGCGCGCGCAAGTACGGCGTGGCGTCGTGCTCGAGCAGCGCGACGTCGAGCGCGGGATCCTCTCGGTCGAGCGCAGCGGCCAGGGCGTGCAGCGTGTCCGTGGGCAACAGCTCCGCCAGGGCCTGGTCTCGCCTCCACTCGTCGCCGCTGCGGATGGCGATGGCAGCCGCCAAACGCTGGGCTTGGCTGCGTTCGGCAGGTGTTGCTCCTTGGCCCAGGTCGAGCAGCGCCAGGCCCTCCTCCGAGAGCAACGCGGCATCCTGGTGCTTGCCCATCATCGAGCGGCCGCCGGCGAGCGCGAGCCGGACCCACGCAGCCTGCCCCGGGGTCAGGTTGGCACGTGTGCTGCTGCGCAAATCTTGAAGCAACGCGAGCGGAAGATCCGCGAGCGCGTCGAACGGCCGCAACACCAGCTGGTCGGCGTCGACCGTGAAGCAGTCTTCGTCGCGCATGGGCGCGCCGCGTTCGACGTGCATCGCGCGCAACCAAGCCTGGGCGAACGGTGGGGCGACGCGCAGGTCTGGAAGGATCGACGCGCGCTCGTTGGGCTTCACCTCGGCGTGAATCAGCCGGCACAGCGGCTGCTCGGCAGGCGGTGTGTCGTAGCCGCCCGCAGCGCACTCCGGCTCGTCCTGGGGCGCCCGCGTGACGCGCGACACGATCGACTCGGCCTCGGGGCCCGCGGCGCGCAAAAAATCTCCCATCTTGAACGCGGCGTGCGCAGCGCTGTCGCCCTTGGCGTTGCGGCACGCCACCATCAGCTCACTGAGCAGCCCTCCGCGCAGCGCCTCGGCGGCGGCTGGCATCGCGACCTCACACGCGCGGTCGGACGGGTTGGCCAGCGCGAAGCGAGCTCCGCGCGTGCGAAAGCCGCGCTCGACCAAGCGCAGCGCGCCGCGTTCGGGCGAGCGATCCAGTCTGGCCGCGAGCACCAGTCGCTCTTCGAGCGCGCCCTCGGGGCTCCAGCGCGAGACCTCCGGGTGGCCCGCCAACCGGGCGACGAGGCGATCCGAGGCCCAGCCGCTGATCGGGGGCACGGCGTGTGCGACCACCATGGCGTCGACGTACGTGCCCGGCGGCTGGTCGGGCCGCTCGGAGGCCGGCAGCAGCAGCAGCAGGCCACCGATCAAGGACGAAAGAGACCACAACCCCACGATCGACCAGAGCAGCCCGAGCACCCGATCGAGCTCGCGTTTCGGCGCGGACCCGAACATCTCCGCGAGCTCGGCCTGCTCGCGGGAGCGCAACATCGATCGCCGCGCCTTGCGCCGTCGCAGCCATCTGGTCGTGCTGGGCGTGAGCAGCAGGCTGGCCACGCACGAGGCGGCCACGAACCCGATCGGCCCGTACACGAAGACGGAGGAGGGCTCGGCCACGGGCGCGCAGTATACGCCGAGCTCGCGCCGCTTCTGTCTACACAGCCGCGGGAAGGGCGGGTTACCCTGGCTGCGTCATGGCTCAAGTCGTCGTCGAGACCAACCTGGGAAGCTTCACCATCGAGCTGGATGAAGCGAAGGCACCGAAGACGGTGCAAAACTTTTTGGCGTACGTGGACGGTGGTCACTACACAGGCACGATCTTCCACCGCGTCATCAAGGCCTTCATGATCCAAGGCGGGGGCTACGACGCGAGCTACGAGAAGAAGTCGACGCGTGCGCCGATCGTGAACGAGGCCGACAACGGGCTGAAGAACCTGAAGGGCACCGTGGCCATGGCGCGCACCAGCGACCCACACTCTGCCACGGCGCAGTTCTTCGTGAACGCCGCCGACAACGCGTTCCTGGATCACAAGGCCAAGACCGACCGCGAGTGGGGCTACACCGTGTTCGGCAAGGTCGTGAGCGGGATGGATGTGGTCGCCAAGATCGAAGGCGTGAAGACCGACAAGGGGGGCCCCTTCGCCAAAGATGCCCCGGTCGAGATGGTGACGATCCTCTCTGCCAAGCGTGCGTGAGCCGCGAGCCGCTCACGGCAGGGTGATGCGCGCCACGCTGAAGCCCTTGGCTGTGAGCAAGGCCGGTACACCTTTGTCACCGAGGAGGTGACCCGCGCCCACGGCGACGAACACGCTCCCCTTGCCGAGCAGCGGCTCGAGCTTGGGGATCCAGGCCGCGTTTCGCGCATCGAACAGCACATCGAACATGGCGGGGTGTTTCTTCCGTTCCTCGGGGTCGAACACCAACGCGGAGAGTGCGTCGATCTCTCCGCGCCTGTACGCGGAGGCCATGTCCTTCGTCATCTTCTCGGTCTTGTCGAGCTCGCCGAGCATGTCGTCGAGCACCTTCACGTCGAACGACTTGTCCACCAGCTTGAGCTGCTGCTCGACCGTCTCGAGGAACTCGATCTGCTTTCCGTCCTTCTTGGCGCGCTGGTAGATCACCGCGTCCATCGGCTCGACCTCGGGCAACATCTTCTGCACCAGCATCGTGCCCACGAACCACGGCTTCATCTGCGCCAGCGTGGACTCGGGCATCAGGAACGAAGCCAGCCGATCGACCACGATCTTCCAGCGAGCAGGCGCGATCTTGGTCTTCAGGCTCTGGCCGGCCGGGAGCATGGCGGTCTTCATGACCATCATGGCGTCGGCGTTGAACACGTCTGCCTCGAGCACCACCACCTTGGCCGCCGCGAGCTTGTGGAAGACGATGGGGTGAAGCTCCTTCTCGGCGTCGACACCGGTGTGCATGGTGCCGAACAGGAAGCTCTCGGCGTCGCCCTTGGTGGCCACGAACAAGATCGGCACGGAGCTCACGCTGGAGGCGGGCGCGCTCGCGGATACGCTGGCCGACGCGCTGGCAGCGGGCGCGCTCGAGCCCTCCCCGGGCGCGCTGGCACTGGCAGCGGCGCTCGCGCTGACGGCGGATGCGCTGGGCGAGGTCTGGCTCGCTGGCGCGGGCGGGCTCTCGCAGCCGATTCCCACCGCGCACAGGGCGAACAGATAGAGGAGCACGAGTCGAGCCTGGAGCGCGCGGCGAATCACGCGCCGAGCATCGCACAGTTGACGGTCCTCTCCCCAGCGATCAGGCTTGTGCCCTCTTCGCTCCGGCATGGAACCTCATCGCTACCTGCAGCTCGGATCCGTCGTGCTGCTGCTCACCTTGATCTCGTTCGTGGCGCTGCGCCGCGGGCGCATCTACGCCATTTTCGTGGGCGTGGTGCTGGGCATCCACACCCTCATCGTGTGCGGGATCGCAGACCGCTTCGGTCCTCTCTTGCCACTCGCAGCCTACCTGCAGCTGGCGGTCTACGTGCACTTCGCCACGCTGGTGCGAGGCAGGCTGCGCGGCTTGGCCTACAGAGCGCTGGTCAGCTGGCCAGCGAGCGCCTTCGCGGGCGGCGTGTTCCTGGCCATGCCGTGGTCGCTCCTGGGGGCGTTCGGCGTCAAGGTTGGCCTGTTCGGGGCGCCGTTCGCGCTGGCGCTGGTCGGGCTCGGGCAGAGCCTGCGCTCGGGCTTCGAGACCGTCACGCTGGGCCTCGATGGTGACGACGCCGGCCCACTCGCACGTGGCAAAAGCGGCAGCCTGCGCGTCGAGCGCCCGCTGCGCATCGCGCAGATCACCGATCCTCACTTGGGCCCCTTCATGAGCGCGAATCGGCTGCGTCGCATCGTGGAGCGCGCCGTCGCCCAGCAGCCGGATCTGGTGTTGCTCACCGGCGACTTCTTGACCATGGAGTCGCACACCGCACCCAAGGCGCTCGAGCATGCGCTCGCACCCTTGCTGCCGCTCGCGGGCAAGACCTTCGCTTGCCGCGGAAATCACGACTTCGAGGCGCCCGCGACGGTCGAGCACGGACTCGCCTCCGCGGGGGTGCGCTACCTGATCGACGCCGAGGCGCTGGTGGACACACCCGCCGGCAAGGTGCAGCTCGTGGGGTTGGACTTCTGCTTTCGCGACCGCGAAAGGCGGATGCGCGAGGTGCTGGAGCGCTACCCGCGCAGACCGGGTCACCTGAGGCTGATCTTGCTGCACGATCCAGGCGCGTTCACGCACCTCCCCGACGGCGACGCAGACCTGGTGCTGTCTGGTCATACCCACGGCGGTCAGCTGGGGCTCGTGTCGCTCGGGATCCCCACCACGTTCGTGTCGCTCTTCACCAAGATCCCGGACCACGGTTTGTGGCAGAAGGGCCGAAACCGGCTGTACGTGCACCGCGGCACCGGGGTGTACGGCTTCCCGTTGCGAGTGGGCGTGCCCGGTGAAGAGAGCGTGCTCGAGGTGCACGCGCAGATGGCCTCTGCGCAAAAGCGCTGAGCGGATGCCTCGCAGTCGAGGCACTCTCAGCGGATAGCTTCAATCAGGCCGCACCCAGGCCTGGTTTGTGTTGCCGCCTCAGGTTTGCCCGCCCACGTCCGCGGGCATGAACGCGATGACCGAGTGGCTGCTCGCCATGTTGGTGGCGGCGGCACCCCCCGAGCGTGCCGCGACCGAGGAGGCGTTTCCAGGCTGGGCAGAGACGGCGGAGGAGCGCAAGGCGCGCTACCAGGCCATCGCCGACGATGCTCACGCGGTGGTGTTCGACAAGGCCACGCGACCGCTGTTCGGTGGGCCTCATGGTCGGGCGCGCACCGGCGCGTTGTTGCTGGCGGTCGCGTACCACGAGAGCGGCCTGAAGAAGGACGTGGACGTGGGCCCCTGCTACCGCGGCAAGTCAGGCAAGAGCACGCGCTGTGACTCGGGTCGGTCCGCGTGCTTGATGCAGATCAAGGTCGCGGACGGCAAGACGCCAGAGGGCTGGACGCAGGCCGACCTGTTCGCGGATCGAAAGAAGTGCTTTCGCGCGGGGCTCAGGCTGCTGCGCTCGAGCATGGGGCTGTGCAAACACCTGCCGCTCAAGCACCGGCTCGCCGCGTATGCCTCCGGCAGCTGCGAGAAAGGGCACGCGGGAAGCGAGGCGCTGATCACGTTGGCGGAGAGGTTCATGACGGTGAGCCGCGTACCCGGACCCGACGCAAACTTCACACGAGAGTGACCGCCGTCCTCCCTCTCGGCTGCTAGATTCGGCTCATGGTGGCCCCGAACACGTTCACCGAGACGACGTTGCGCACCGTCGACAAGCGCGTGCATCGCCTGGGCCTTTCGCTCAACTTCGGCCTCGAGGCCGAGGGGGTCGCGGCGGCCTTCGAGCGCGGCATCAACTACGTGTTCTACACCAAGCTGCGCACGGGACAGGCGCTGCCGGTCCTGCAGCAGGCGCTACGGCGCGACCGCGAGAAGATGGTGGTCGCCGCGGGGCCTACCCTGGGATTCTTCGCTGGTGGTGTGCGGCGCGGCGCGGAGTCGATCCTGCGAAAGCTGAAGACCGACTACCTCGATGTGTTCCACCTGTTCTGGTTGGGGAAGACCAGCGCGTGGACCGAAGGCACGATCAGCGAGCTGGTCAGGCTGAAGGAGGAGGGCAAGGTCCGTGCACTGGGGGTGTCGATCCACGATCGTGAGCGCGCCGGGCGCCTGGCCGAGGACTCGGTGCTCGACCTGCTGATGATCCGCTACAACGCCGCCCACCCAGGCGCGGAGCGAGACATCTTCCCTCACCTCGAGAAGCGCAAGCCGAACATCGTGGCGTACACCGCCACGGCGTGGCGCAAGCTCCTGAAGCGCCCGAGCGGTTACGACGGCCCGGTGATGAGCGCCGGTGATTGTTACCGCTACTGCCTGTCCAACCCGCACGTGAGCCTGGTGCTGTGCGGGCCCAAGAGCCGTGCCGAGCTGGACGAGAACCTGGCTGCGCTGGACAGGGGCCCGCTCGACGACGAAGAGCGCGCGTGGATGACCAAGTTCGGTCGAACCGTCCACGGCTGAGCGCCGGCTCAGCGAGCCCAGCGTTTGGCCAGCTCCGGGAGCGCCACGACCGACATCTGCATCAGATGGCTGATGTGATGTGCGGCCTGGTCACCGCCGAAGCCGCGCACGATGAGCCCGCCAGCGCGCACCTCGGTGCGCAGCTCCAGGGGTCTGAGCTCGTCTTCTGGGAGCACACCCTTGGCGGCCTTGAGCCGAGGGATGGTGGTGGTCGCGGAGACCTGGCTCCGCTCGGAGCCGACCTGCGCGAGCAGGTGGTCCACCGTGGGCTTGACGCCGAGGTAGCCACCCACCGGCTCGATGTTGGAGTGTGTGATGACGAGCAGCTTCTCACCCCGCTTGGCGCGCTCGGCGAAGCGCACGACCGGCTCGATGTTGGTGCCGTCGACGATGTCGGTGCCAGGTCTCTTGCTGGTGTGCAGCCCGTCGAGGAGGATCACGGCGTCGATGCGCTCGGCGTGCTCGCGTTGCCCCAAGATGCGCACGATCGACCCGTACCCAGCGCTCCAGCCGCTCAGCGCGACGCGCCGCAGGTGGGCTCCCTCGAGCCCTCGCGCAGCGACGATCTTGGGCACCTTGTCGAACACGCGCGCGAGCGCGTCGGGGTTGGTGTAGGCCTCGTCGTACACGCCCGATCCGTTGCCGAGGTTGACCACCAGCACCACGGTGTCGAGCAGCGCCACCTCGTAGCTCTCGAGCACGAGCTCGGTGTTGCCGTTGAAGTGCACCACCAGATCGAACGCGCCGTCGTCCGCGGCCGTGAAGGTCTTCGGGATCTGCAGCACCGCGCGGCCCACGCTGGCACGGCCGGGGCGCGCGCTGGGCGGCACGATCTCGTCCACCTCTTCGATCGAGACGTTCGATGGTGGTGGCGGCACTTTGTCGTCCTGCTCCGCCTCTCGGAACGGGAGCCGGCTCTTCAGCCCGTCAGGTAGCCGGCCCGTGGCGATCATGAAGGCGAACGCGAGCACCGCGAGCACCATGATCAGCGCGATCAACGTGGCCGGCCCGCCCAGCGCCGCCAGGCTCTTGGGGATGGGCGGTAGCGCGCTGAGCAGAGACTCTCGCAACACCGACAGCCGCGAGCGGCGAGCGCCGTCGCTCGACGTGCTGGTGGAGCGCCCGATGCTGGTTCGGCCGTCGTCGCTCGCGCCCGGTGCCATCATGCGCACCGTGCCGCCTTTGCCTCCGCGCGCCTTGGCTATCCGCAGCGTGCGGTTGGCGTT
The DNA here is from genome assembly GCA_964641275.1 of uncultured Polyangiaceae bacterium. Classification (GTDB taxonomy): domain Bacteria; phylum Myxococcota_A; class Polyangia; order Polyangiales; family Polyangiaceae; genus Xiheicaenibacterium. Next base: position 29,429 of record CAZXMG010000060.1, on the reverse strand, counting down.
GGGCGCGGGCGGGAGGTGGGGTGCGCGAGACGGCGCCTCGGGCTCCTCAGCGTCGTCCACCGGGGGCTCGACCTGGGGAGGCGCCGGCGCCGGCTGGGATGGTCGTGGAACCTCCTCCATGCCGGACCATCGTCTCTTGCCGAGCCCAGCTGAGCAACCTCCATCATCAATTGCAGGTCGTGGAGCTCTCGATGATGTGCGAGCAATGCGCGGCCGGAAACTCGGTCGCGACCATCAGGTGGTACATGCGGCACGCCAGGCTGTCGCCGCTGACGACGGCGGTCGAGTACGGCGGCGAGGCGGGAAAGCCGGCGCACTCGCTCAGGCACGCCGCCTCTGATGCGTACTGACTGTTGCCAGCGGTGCAGCTGAACTGGGCGATGTCGCAGAAGCCCGCGCAATCACTGCCGCACACGCCTGCCCCCCCGGGACCTGCGTGGTAGCAGTGAGGGTTCGGCGCGGAGCCCGCGACGGTGGCGTGGTACAGCCGGCAGCCCACGGTGTTGCCAGAGCCGTCCGCCAACGTGCCTGGCGGCAGCGCCTGACAGGCCTCGAGGCAAGCGGCTTGCGAAGGGTATTGCGACAGGCCGCCGGTGCACGCTGCCTGGATGGTGTCGCAGTAGTCGGTGCAGTGCGGGTTGGTCGTGCAGATCCCCAGGTCCTCGTCGCAGGTGGCGGGTGCCTGGCAGCCCGCGTCAGTCGCGCAGCTGGTGAGGCATGCGGAGGGTCCACACGCGTACGCTCCGCAGCTGGTGGTGCCGGCGTCGATGCAGCTCCCGGCGCCGTTGCACATGTCCGGGTTGGTCGCGACGCCGCCGCTGCACGAGGCCGCGCCGCAGGGCGTGCTGGCGCTCGCGTTCGCCGTGCCGCAGCTGCCCATGCTGCAGGTGGGCACCACACAAGGCGCTCCGGGAGGAGTGCCGCAGTCGCTCGGCAACAAGCAGTCGACGCACGAGCCGAAGCCGTCGCACAGCGCGCCACCCATGCTGTTGCACGAGGTGCCAGCGCTGACGGCAGGGTTGTCGGGCATGGCGCCGTTGCAGACGTCGAGCGTGCACTCGAAGCCGTCGACCGGGACGTCGGTGGGTGTGACGCTCGGCTGGGACACGCCGCCCTGACACGCCAGCGTGACGCAGTCGCCGACGGTCTGCGACGCGGCCGGCAATGCCGTCCCATCAGGCGTGAAGTCGAAGCCGCACACTCCGGCGGGGGAACACGTGCGTGTGCGGCAAAAGTCGTCCGTCCCTGGGCAGTCGACGGGCGCGAGGCAGCCCACACACTGACCAGCGGCGTCGCACGTGCCGTTGGTGCCACAAGGCTGGCCGGGCTGTGCCGTGTGGGTCGGCACGCCGCTGGCGCATGCATCCGTGGTGCAGCTGTTGCCATCGTCGAAGCTGTCGCTGTCCAGGTTCTCTGGGCTGGTCGAGCCGTTGCCGTCGCACACCACCTGCTGGCAGTCGCCGCTCGTCTGCAGGGCGATGGGTGTACCGGCGGCGGTGTGCTCGGTGATGCACCCGCCATCGAAGCAGGTGGGGGTGGAGCACTCCGTCGCGACCCCGCAGTCCTGGTTTCCCAGACAGAGCACGCACATGCCAGCGCCGTCGCACACGCCTTGCTCGCTGCACGGTGTGCCCACTGCGAGCAGCGTGGAGAGAGGCTCTCCGAGCTCGCAGGTGTTCGACGTGCACGCGTTGAGGTCGTTCGGAAGGTCATCATCGTCGTCGACGGTCTGCGTGGATCCGGCCCCGTCACACTGGACCTCGCTGCAGTCCCCCAAGGTTTGTGTGGCGGTGGGCACCCCCATCGCCACCGGAGCGATGCCGCACACAGAGCTCTCGCACACCGCGACCTGGCACTCGAACACGGGCTGCGGACATTCGTCCGCGCTCGCGCAGACGGGCGGGCTGCCGCCTTCCCCTCCGCCTCCGCTCGTCGGCCCTCCGCCCGCGCCGCCTCCAGCGGCCGGGCCGCTGTCTCCACAGGCACAGAGCGCCACCACCGCCCCCACCCCCAGGCTGCGTCGAAGCATCAGGTCGCCTTCGCAGTCGCGCGCCGGGTCGTCAAGGGAGGCGGGCGGGGCAGCCGTCGGAGCAACAATCTGTTGCGGACCTTCCAAATCGACAATCGTGCGACCCAGGCTAGGGTCGCCGGCATGAACAAGCTCCTCACCTTCATCGCGTTGTCGTCGCTCTCACTCGCTGTCGTCGCGTGCGAGGATCCCGCAGCCACGGCCGAGTCTGCCAAGGTCGGCAGCGCGAAGCCCGTCCCGCCGCCGCCGTCCGCCAAGGCTCCCGCTGGCTCCGCAGCTGGCGGCGCGGGGTCTGCTGCTCCGGCCCCCACCGGCGATGCGCCCAAGGCCGACGCCAAACCAGCCAAACCCGATGGCGGCCTGACGGTCTCGCTGGCGGACTCCAAGGTGGAGTTCACCGGCTCGAAGGTCAGCGGCAAACACGACGGCAAGTTCCAGACGTTCGAGGGTTGGATCTTCATCGACGGCGACAAGCTCGAGAGCGCGCGCATGTTCATCGAGATCGACGTGGGAAGCCTGAAGACCGACTCGGAGAAGCTCGACGGTCACCTCAAGACGGACGACTTCTTTGCCGTCGAGAAACACCCCAAGGCGACCTTCCAGCTGACCGAGCTGAAGGCCGAGGCCAAAGGCGGCGCGACCCACTCCATCACCGGCAACCTGAAGCTGCGTGGCGTGGAGAAGAGCGTCACCTTCCCGGCGAAGGTGTCGCTCAAGAAGGGCGAGATCGGCGCGACCGCGGAGTTCAAGATCAACCGCAAGGACTGGGGCATCGCCTACGAGGGGAAGAAGGACGACCTGATCCGCGACGAGGTCGTGATCAAGCTCGACATCAAGGCCAAGGGCTGAGCGCCAACAAAGGCTTCCCCGATCGCGATCGCGATCGCGTTACACTGGAGGTGTGCCAGCTTCGGAGCGGTGCACCCGCCTCGCTGACGCCATGGTCGCCATCGCGCGCCCGCTCGACCCGCCCACGCTCGGGCGCGTCGGCGCCGAGGTCGCCGCGCGCGCGCTGGCTGCTCGCTTCGGCTGGGTCGTGCAAACGCAGGTGCGGCCGACGGTCTCTGGCAGCGCGGGTCTGGATCCCCCAGCTGGCGCCGCCAACCCCCACGCGGGTGGCTTGCTGGGACCGGACGAGCGGCACCTGTCGCTGACCGAGGTGGATGGCGCGCTGATCGGCCTCCACGGACAGAGCTTCCGCGCGGTGTTGGCCGAGCGCCTGGGCTCCAAGTATGGCGGCTTCGTGATCGTGATGGATCGCGAGGATCAGGCGCCCTTCGACGACGACGATCGCGCGCTGCTGCGCGGGTTGTCGGCGCAGCTCGGCGCCGCCCTCGACGCGGCGCACGAGCGCGAAGATGCAAACACGACACGCACGCTACATCGCGCGCTGATCGAGCAGCTCCCCGCGGTGACGTACTACCGCGCGGTCGACACGCCCGGCGTGCCGTCGTTCATCAGCCCACAAATCGAGGCTTTGTTGGGCTTTCCGGCCAGCGCGTTCATCGAGGATCCTGGCCTGTTCCGATCGCGCATGCACCCGGACGATCGGCGCGAGCTCGAGCGCCCCGAGTCGACGTTCAAGCCAGGCCAAATCGACGGCCCGGCGCGGGCCGAGTACAGGTTGCTGCATCGCGATGGCTCGATCCGCTGGGTGCACAACCACGCGTTGCGGGTAGAGGACGAACACGGCGCGGAGCTGGTGGTGGGGGTGATCGTGGACACCACGGAGCAGCGGCAGACGGCCGACGCGCAGCGGGCCACCGAGGCGCGGCTGCTCGCGGAGCTGCGCGAGCGGCAGAAGCTGGAGGCGGTGGGCAGGTTGGCGGGTGGCATCGCGCACGACTTCAACAACCTGCTCGGCGTGATCCTGGGCTACGCAGCGATGGCTCGCGATCGGACAGAAGCGGTCGACCCACGCCACGGGTTCTTGCACAAGGTGATCGACGCGGGCGAGCGCGCGAGCCAGCTGACGTCTCAGATGTTGAGCATCGGCCGGCGACAGCTCGTGGAGCCGCGGCTGGTGGACTTGGCCGAGCTGGTGCGCGACATGAGCAATCTGCTGCGTTCGCTGTGCGGCGAGGGCCTGACGTTCGAGGCGACAGTCAGCGCGGCTCCGCTGGTGACGCGCATCGACTTCGGTCAGCTGCAACAGGTCGTCCTCAACCTGATCTCGAACGCGCGAGACGCCAGCCATGCCGGGGGGGCCGTGCGTGTCGAGGTGCGAGCCCGTGAGCTGTCCGCGGTCGAGGCGGGTGAGCTGGGGGTCGCCCCCGGCGCTTTCGTGGAGCTGTGCGTGCGCGACGAAGGGCACGGCATGGACGAGGAGACCAACCGCCGCATCTTCGAGCCGTTCTTCACGACCAAGGCGCCTGGGCGCGGGACGGGTTTGGGGCTGGCCATGGCGCGCAGCATCGCCAACGAGGCTGGGGGCACCATCGTGGCCACGAGCGCTCCCGACAAGGGCAGCTCGTTCTCGGTGCTGTTGCCGCGGCACGCTGTGGGCGAGGGGCAGGTGTGCGCCGATGCTGCTCAGGCCAAGGTCTCGAGCGGAGTGCGTGAGCGGGTGGATCGCGGCGCTCGAGCGAGCCTGACGGTGCTGGTCGTCGAAGACGAAGCCTCCTTGCGTCGCCTCGTGGTGCGGGTGTTGGCTCGTGCGGGCCACAGCCTGCTGGAGGCGGGCACGGCAGAAGAAGCGCTCGACCTGTTCGAGCGCGGCGAGCGTTTCGACCTGCTCCTGACCGACGTCGTCATGCCCGGCCTGAATGGTCGGCAGCTGTTCGAGGGGCTGTGTCAGCGAGGATATTTGGGTCCCGTGCTGTTCATGACCGGCTACACGGACGACGACGTGGTGGTCCGCGGTTTGCGAGAGTCCGCGCTGACCGTGTTGCGCAAGCCGTTCACCGCCACTTCGCTGACCGAGGCCGTCGCACTTGCGGCGCAGGTCGACGCGGCGAGCTCGGCTACCGGGTGAGCCAAGCCCCCCGCAGGCGCGACTCGCCGATCACAGCGACCACGGGCACAGGCCGCAAAATTGGGCCCTCGACCGCGGGTCTGGTTCGATTCGCCCAGGCTCGGGCCTTCGGCCCGGATCTTTCATTGGATCTTCCTCGAGGTGATGACATGCGTTCTTTCAAATACGCGCTTTCTTCTGGCGCCCTGCTCACGAGCCTGCTCGTGGCGGGTGTGGCCACCGCGGACATGCCCGCGGGTGGTGAGGGTCCCGGTGGCAGCGGCCAAGGTGGCGCTGCGACCGGCGGCGCAGCCGCTGGCGGGGCCGCAGCGGGCGGCGAGGCCGCAGGCGGGGCCGCGGCGGGTGGCTCCGCCGAGGGCGGCTCGGGCGGTAGCTCCGGGGACGGCGGCTCCGAGGACGAGGGCTGCAGCGTCTCCAACGCGAGCGCCCCGATCGCCGCAGGCACGATGAGCGCGCTCGCGTTCGTGGGCCTGGCGTTCGCTGGCCGCCGCCGCGCCAAGAAGCAGTAAGCGCCCGACGCCGATGGTCCCCGACGCCCTGCCCCTGCGACTGCTAGCGCCGCTCGACTCGGCCCGAAGCGCTTTGTTTCGCGCGATCGGCCCGTCGGTCGGGGTATGGGCAGCGCGCCGAGACCTGCGCGTCGCGGCGCTGGGGCTCTTGGCCATGACCACCGCGCTGTTCGGCGCGGCGTTCGTCCCGGCCTGGATGCTGGCGTTGGGGCCCATCGTGCTCGGAGTCCCGCACATCTTGGCGGACCTTCGCTACCTGGTCGCGAAGCCAGGCTTTCATCGACGTGGCGTGGGCGCGCTGTTGATCGCCGCGTGTCTCGCGGGCACGGCGCTGAGCGGGCGTTTGTTGCCTGGGATCGTGGCGGTGATGGTGGCGGCCTTGGTCGCGCGAGGTAGCCTCGCGCGCAAGGCCCTGGTGTTGGGGCTCGCCACGGCGTGGCTGACGTTCACCTGGGAGCACCGTTACTTCTCCGAGCTCGGCTTCGCGCACGCGCACAACCTGATCGCGGTGGCGATGTTCTGGTGGTGGCGCGAGCGCTCGACGGCGCTCCACCGCTTGCCGCTCCTGTTCTTCGTGGCTGCCGTCGCGATGTTCGGCCTGGGTGTGTTCGACGCTTCGGCCCGCGCGTCGATCGGCTTCGGCCCCGACCTCACTGCCTTCGTGCGCGACCTCGGCGGTCCGCTGAGCGGGCCGTGGCCGCTTCGGTTGGTGCTGATCTATGCCTTCGCGCAGTCGGTCCACTACGGCGTGTGGTTGCGGTTGGTGCCCGAAGAGGATCGGGAGCGGCCTGCGCCGCGCAGCTTCTCGAGCAGCTACCGTGCGCTGGTGCGCGACGTGGGGCGCCCGCTCTTGCTGCTCACTGCCGTGTCGATGGTGGCGCTCGTGGGCTGGGCGTGCGTGGATCTGCTCTCGGCTCGGGCCAACTACCTGCGCGTCGCGATCTTCCACGGGCCGCTCGAGCTGGTCGCAGCGGCGTTCTTCTTCATCGAGCGAACCCGCCCCGGTCAGGCGTCCGCCGCGGGTGTGGCCCAGCGCGCATGAAGTGGCTGATCGCGTTTGCGTTTACGCAAGCGTTCGAGGTGCCGATCTACCTCTACGCCATGCGCTCGCAGAAGCTCGACGCGCCGCTGTGGGAGCGCCTGCTGATCGCGTTTGGCGCCAGCGCGCTGACACACCCGATCGTGTGGTTCTTGCTTCCGTCCACGATCCCGTGGCTCTCGTTCTGGGGCTACGTAGCCCTGGCCGAGACCTTCGCGGTCGGCGCGGAGGCTGTGATCTTGCACCAGTTCGCGGTGAAGCGGCCGCTCTTGTGGGCGTTCGCGGCCAACGCGACGAGCGCCGGATTGGGCCTAACCTCGCGCTGGCTGTTCGGCGTGCCGTAGAGCCCACAGCGTCCCGAGCGACCTGTGCACGGCGGCGTATGCGCCGTGGATGCCCGCCTCGATCATGCGCCAACGCGAGCGGTCGCTGCCGAGCGAGAGAGTGAGGTCGTGGTAGCCGTCGATGCCTGCCCAATGCACGACCAGCTCTGGGGCGGCGTCGCCGTTCATGTCCAGCACGCCCGCGATCAGGAACGTGTCCGCGTAGTCGCCCTCGCCGTTCGGTGGGAGCTCGTGCTCTCTCTTCCACGCCCCGCGCTCGAAGCGGTACACGCTGAGCGCCTTGCCTCCCACCGCGACGCGGCGAGTGCCGTCCGGCGTGCGGAAGAACAGCCGACGCGTGCCAGGCGGGAGGTTCTTGGCGGCGATGCTATGCGGTTTGGCGAGCTTTCGGTCCCGCTTCCGGGTGAGCTCGGTGAGCGCTCTTTCGGCCTGCTTGCTCGGCGTCCACTCCGCGATCGCCAGCGGCTGGTAGGCCTTCGAAACGAACAGGCCCGCGCCAGCCTTGCCGCTCTCGCGCGCGAGCATGAGCTCGTCGCAGTTGGTGACGTCGTAGCGGTCGAGCGCGTCGATCCGCGACTTGCCCACGACGCGGCCGAAGCGATCGAGCGCGAGCCATGCTGCCCCGCGCTTGCCCCAGGTGCGGCAGGCGCCCGGCTCGGGGGACTCGACCTTGCCTGCCTTCACCCTCGCCAGCGGACCGTGCGGGTGCAGGCCCAGGAAGCGCAGCTCGCTCGCGCCCTTGGCCGACGCCAACGACGGCGTCGACCAAGCCAAGGCACAAGCCAACAACATGCTCGCAACGCGCATGCCCCGCCGATACCACGCTCCCGAGCCTCGCGCGAAGAATCCTCCCGTGCCCTGCGGCTCGAGCCCGTTGAATCGTGCGCGCTCCGCGTCAGCTCATGCGGTAGTTGGGAGCTTCCTCCGTGATGATGACGTCGTGCACGTGGCTCTCGCGCAGTCCCTGTGACGTGATCTTCACGAAGGTGCTCTTCTCGCGCAGGTCTTGGATGGTGCGCGAACCGGTGTAGCCCATGCCTGACCGCAGGCCGCCGACCAGCTGATGCAAGATGCTCTCGAGCGACCCGCGGTAGGGCACGCGGCCCTCGATCCCCTCGGGCACGAGCTTCTCGTCCGCGGCGCCACCCTGGCCGTAGCGGTCTTTGCTGCCCTTGCGCATGGCGCCCAGCGAGCCCATGCCACGGTACACTTTGTAGCTCCGGCCTTGATACAGCACCAGATCTCCGGGTGACTCGTCGGTGCCGGCGAACAGCGAGCCAATCATGACGCTCGACGCGCCGGCGGCGATCGCCTTGGTCACGTCGCCGGAGTATTTGATCCCACCGTCGGCGACGATCGGCACGCCATGACGATCCGCCACCCGCGCGCAGTCGGCGATGGCCGTGATCTGGGGCACGCCGATCCCCGCCACCACGCGCGTCGTGCAGATGCTGCCCGGCCCGATGCCCACCTTCACAGCGTCCGCGCCCGCGTCGATCAAGGCGTCGGTCGCCTCCGGCGTGGCGACGTTGCCAGCGATCACGTCGCAGCCCGGGTAACGCGCCTTGGCTGCCCGCACGGCGTCGAGCACGCCCTTGGAGTGGCCGTGCGCCGTGTCCACCACGATCACGTCCACGCCTGCGCCGATCAGCGCCTCGAGCCGAGCGTCCCGATCCGGTCCCGGGCCGATTGCGGCCCCGACCCGCAGGCGACCTTGGTCGTCCTTCAGAGCGTTCGGGTTCTTGTCGGTTTGCAGCAGATCCTTGATGGTGACCAAGCCGACCAGCCGTCCCTCGCCGTCGACCACCAACAGCTTCTCGATGCGGTGCTGGTGCAGGAGCTCCTTGGCGCGCTCGTTTTGCACGCCAGGAGGCACGGTCACCAGCTTCTTGGTCATCAGCCCGGAGATCTCCTGGTCCAGGTTCTGCGCGAAGCGCACGTCACGTGCAGTGAGGATGCCCACCGGCTTGCCGCCCTCGACCACCGGCACGCCGCTGATGTCATGCTCGCGCATGACCTCGAGCGCGCGCCGCAAGCTCAAGTTCGGAGCCACGGTGATCGGCGACGCGATCATGCCGCTCTCGGCCCGCTTGACGCGCTCCACCTCGCGCGCCTGATCCACGGGCGGCAAATTCTTGTGGATGATGCCGATGCCACCCGCCCGTGCCATGGCGATGGCCGCGCGCCCCTCCGTGACCGAATCCATCGCGGCCGAGAGCAAAGGCAGATGGAGGCCGATGCGGCGCGTGAGCCGGGTGCGCACGTCGACCTCGTGGGGCAGCACTTCGCTGTACGCAGGCACCAACAGCACGTCGTCGAACGTCAGGCAGTCGCGGAGCCGGTCACCGAGCATGGCTCGGCGTAGCGCAGCCCAGACTCCACCGCCACGGCGGACCGCGGTGCACGCGATCACCCCCGGCTACGGAGCCATGTGGATCCAATTTTGGTGGGTCAGCAGTGATCCACGCTGGATCCTGTGCACACAACGTAACGATATGTCTGGTCGTGTAGGTGTATAAGGCTCATCAATGATTCCAGGTAGATGCCTTCGTGCCCTGCACCGTGCAGCGATTGCATGGCGGTGGTCCGCTGTGTGCACAGGGTGCGCGGGTGGCTGTGAGCCACTGGCGTCTTCTTCTACGGTGACCACCATGACCTTCGTTCGTTCGTTCGTTGGCACTTTCGGCGTCGGCCTCTTCTCGTTGGCGGCCTTGGCCGTGATGGGCCCTGGTTGCGAGGGTGACAGCGTGGAGACGGGGGACGAGCAGAACGTGGTGCCCGATGGCGCGCAGACGCCCTTCGACCTGGCTGCGCTCTGCCAAGAGAACATCCAGCGACACATCACCGTGCGCCCGCAAGAGCTGTCGGACGGCGTGGTGCGATGGCAGTGTGGAGATCGCCCCGGCGTCGATGGCGCCTCGGATCGCGGCCAAGAGTATTGCGAGTACTTCGCGGTCTCGAACGGCAAGCGCGTGGACAACTTTGCGGACGCCGATCCGAGCAAGCCGCTCTCGTGCTTCTTCACCTCGGTCTACATGGACGTAGCCAAGGGCACCACGCGTGACGCCGCGCTCGCCAAGGAGCTTTCGAAGAAGGAGAACCTCAACGCCACCGTGAACAAGGACCTGGTCCGCATGAAGGGCCAGTTCAACTCGCGCGGCGCTGCGACCACGCTGGTGGTGGACGCGATGAACGTCGCCAAGGACAAGAACGACGAGCGTCAGGCCGCCTGCTTTCTCGCAAGCATCGACCCGGCCAACAAGGCCAACGCCGAGAAGCTCAAGGCGGCCTGTCGCGGCAAGGACCTTTCGGTGGCCTCGGCGTGGACCAAGGCGACGAAGCTCGGCGCCAAGATCCCCACGAGCAAGGCCTCGAACTTCGACATGTACAAGGACACCGTGGCCTGCATGTCGGTGGGTCGGCTCGAGAACGGCGGCGTCGACTGGCGCATGAGCGATCCGCACATCGCGCAGGTGGTGGTGCGGGCCAACGACGAGTGTGGCTGCACGTACAGCGCGCTGCCCGACGCGCTCGAAGGCTTCCTGCAAGGCAGCTGGAGCAGCAAGGACGCGCTGCCAGCAGGCTGCCGCCGCGCGAAGGTGGCCGGCTCCGACTACCAACACATGACCATCTGCGACATCTCCGAGTCGGAGCGCAGCGATCTCGAGACCAGCTTGGACTACTCGGAGAACTTGCAGGCCTATTGCAACGAGCGCTTCGGCAAGGACATCGTCCTCACCGCGCCGCTCCGCGCCGTGGAAACCGCCGGGTCTTGCAGCAAGACCACCACGGCGTTCTGCAAAGAGTTCACCAAGAACGCCGTGAAGTGAGGACGCTGGCCATGATCCCCCTCACCCCTCGGCTCGGACGCGTCCTGCTCCCGCTGTCGCTCGCGCTCGGCGCGCTCGGCTGCGAGGAGGAGACGGTCGAGACCGGCGACGAGCAGAACGTGGCCGAGACACGCGACCTGTTCGGCGACGATCGCGTGGCCGACGTGCTCAAGGGCAACCTGGGCAAGGTGCCACGCAGCTGGCAAGAAGCGGAGAAGCTCTTCGGCATCGGGCGCGCCTGCAAGCGCACCGATTCGAAGGAGATCTACGTGGTCGAGGAGAGCTCGACGCGCGCCACGGGCACGCAGGAAGAGACCGAGATGCTGCTGCCCAGGGCCGTCATCACCGGCTGCAACACCGGTGAGATGAACCCGCCGGGCGAGCCCCTGTACCAGTCCTTCAGCCTGATGGCGGCGCTGTTCAGCTCACCCGACGTCCCCGGAGCGAAGAAGGGGGACCCGATGGTGTTCGATCGGGTCGAGATGATGGCGCTCGATCGCAAGACCGGCCTCTACAACTTCTACGTGATGACGCCGAGCGCCGACGCGTCGCTGCCGGGGGTGCTGCAGCGCGTGCAGCTCCGCCCCGACAACACGGTCTACACCTACACCAAGGACCCGAAGAAGAAGTCGGTCAGCAAGAAGAAGTCGACCGACCGCTTGTGCAACAACTGCCACGTGAAGATGGGCCCGCTCATGAACGAGATGCATGAGCCGTGGACCAACTGGGTGAGCACTCACAAGACGTTGCCGGAGCTGGCGTCGCAGCTGACCGGTGAGACCCGCTCGATCGTGAGCGAGGCGACCAGCGTGGACGGGAAACACAGCCGGCTGAGCCTCGCGAACGATCTGGAGAAGACGATGATGGCGGCGATGCGCGTGTGGAACGAGGGTCAAGCCTCGGTACCCGGTTCGGGCTTCGTGCAGGCGGCGATCGACGGCGACCAACCGGGCGGCGTCGAGGACCTGCTCTCGAGCCTGTTCTGCGAGAACGAGCTGCAGTACGCGAGCTCGTTTGGCACCGTGCCCGTCGAGCTGTTCGTGGACCCAGGCGCCGTGGCGGGTGGCAGCTTCCAGCCGCCGACCTCCTACTCCGTGGACCTGTTCCCGCTGCTGATGCCGGTTCGCTCCGACATGGACGAGCGCATCGAGACCGCGTTGATCAAGAAGAAGGTGGTCAAGCAGACGACCAGCATCGCGATTCGGTTGGTCGACGAGTCGACCGACATCTTCTCCAAGCCCCGCTGCGATCTGTACGGCGCTGCGGTGCAGGGGCTGCCTGACGACGAGCTCAAGGTGGACGCGCACCTGCGTGCGTTCTTGAAGGGCAAAGCCGACAAGCTGTTCGGCAAGAGCGGCTTGCGCCGGAGCTACGCCAACGCGCTGCTCGACGACAGCGGCGCTTCGGACGTGAAAGCGGCTCGCGTCGCCTACCTGGCAGACGCGCTCAAGCGCTATCAAACCGAGACGGCCAAGCTCGAGACGCCAGAGGGGCGCACGCAGCTCAAGGCCCGCGCGCAGGCGCGCAAAGACGCTGCGCGCGCGATGTTCGATCGGGACGCCAACCCGATGCCCGTGCTCCACGACGAAGAGTGAGCCGCGGCGCCAGCAAGAACTCAGAAGAGCGACAAGGAACGAGGACTCAGGTCATGAAGACGAACGTGCTCAAGAAGATGATGTGGCTGGCCAGCTGCGCCGCGATGCTCTCGACCGCAGCCTGCGACGAGGAAGAGGTCGTCACCGGCGACGAGCAAGACGCCACCTCGTCCGTGGACGACGTCTTCGCCAAGACGCTGCTCGCCGGAGGCTGCAGCGTGAAGGTGAACAAGACGGGCAAGACGGTCAAGACCAAGGGCACCGGTGGCAAGTGCCCGAGCACACTGACCGCGCTCTTGGACGCGATCGAGGCCGACAGCAAGATGAGCATGTCGGTGTTTGCCGTGAGTGAAGAAGGTGACCTCACGCCTGGCAAGAACACTCCGTATCGATTCGTGATCTCGGTCGACACAGGGGACGGCAAGGAGGAGAACCTGTTCATCAGCTCGCTCGGATCCGGCGCCGGCGTGAGCGACGACTTCGTCGAGATCATGAGCTTCAGCGCGAAGAAGGGCGTCTACGCCTTCTACGATCTGCAGGACGGCGGCTGGGTGCAGGAAGGCGACGGCACGCAGGTCAAGACCGACGCGTACTCGCAGCACGGCAAGCCTGCGTTCCGCTGCCAGGGCTGCCACACCACCGGGCAGCCGCTGATGAAGGAGCTCCACGACTCCTGGGCCAACTGGAACTCGACCTGGTTCTCGATGTCCGATCCGGCGTCCAAGCAAGCGTTGTTCAAGCGCTTGTTCGCCAAGAAGGAGCGCGGCGACGATCTGGAGCTGTTGGTCATCGCCGGCACCAAGGCGGCCACCAAGACGCGCGTCGACAAGGCGGTGAAGGAGAAGAAGCTCAAGCCCATGCTGAAGCAGATGATGTGCGATCTGGGCGAGCCCTCGCTGATCGCCGCGCACTCCAAGAACTCCAAGCGCACCGGCACGGTGGAGACCTTCTCGAGCATGCTGCCGACCTCGATCTTGCTGAACAACCTGTTCAAGAACCCGAAGACCGGCACCGGCGACCAGAAGGGCCTCGACAATCTGCTCAACATGAACATTCCGTCGCTGTCCAGCGCTCGTATCGACGCCGCCAGCTACGTGAAGGCGCTGACCACCATCGGTCAGACGATCGGCGATCAGCCCGGCGATGCGATGTTCCCCATGTCGAGCCCGGAGATGAGCTTCGCCGACATTCAGGTGGTGCAGGAGCTGGCTGCCCGCAACTTGATCGACAAGAACCTGATCGCCGACGTGATGATGACCGACTTCAGCGTGTCGACCTTCTCGAGCGTCCGTTGCGGTCTGGCGGAGACCATCCCCACGACTTGGGCCAACGCCGAAGAGCTGCGGAGCAAGTGGTCGGCTGCGCTCGGAAGCTCGTCGCTGCGCGGTGCGAAGGGCCTGAAGGCGCGCCTGGACAACACCTCCGACTTCGACGCCCACGCCCAGAAGCTCGAGAAGTTCGTGAAGGCTTGCAACGACCGCGGCACAGCCAACAAGGATGCGTATGCCGTCGACTTGCTCAAGATCATGTCGCAGCGCCGGCGCGAGTTCGAGCAGACCTACGAACAGGTGGTCGAGTCCCCGTGGCTGGTCCCGGGCGACAACTTGAACAGCAAGCCTGGCGCGAACCGGCTGCACGGTGAGACCTGCGTGATCCAGCCGCAGACGGCGAAGTTCGTCGGCGAAGACGGCTGACCCTCTGCTCAGGTCGGTCGCGACCAGGGCCCCCTGCACCAAACGCGGGGGGCCCGCGCGCTTTTGTGGCTCCAGACTGGCGAGGGCGGTGCGTGTGAACCAAACAAAAGTGGAGATCGGCTGAAAGACTCCGGGAGGCTAGGTCGAACAGGTGAGTGAGGCCGCTCCTATTCTGATGCTGTTGGACTCTCCCGCCGAACCGCCCCCGCGCCCGTCGGCCTTTGCCGGCGCCGAGGCGCAGGGCCAGCTCGCGGCGCTGCGACCCTTGGTGCGCGCGGTGGTCGCTCGGACGTTGCAGCTCTCGGTCAAGCACCCGGATGTGGACGACGCCGTCGCCGAGACGATGCGGCGAGTGGTCGAGGGCGTGCACAGGGTGCGTCCGGGCGAGCCCGTGTCTGCTTGGGCGACAGGCGTCGCGCGCCACGTCGCGTTGGATCAACAGCGCAGAGCCCGTCGCGCCCGGGCGCGAGAGGCCTCCGAGGGCTCGACCCGGATCGAAGACGAGATGGATCCTGGGCCGTCGCCGGAGGACCGAGCGGGCAGCGCCCAGCGGCTCGAAGCGCTCGAGCGCGCTCTCTCGACGCTGCCAGCGACCTCGCGCGCGGCCATCGTGGCGTTCTACGTCGAGGGCCAAAGCTACCAAGCGATCGCGACCCAGCTGTCGGTCCCGATGGGCACCGTTGCGACCTGGATCGCGCGCGGCCGCAAGGCGCTGGTCGTCGCGCTCGGGCCAGACCTGGTGAGAGAGGGTGACTCATGAGCCACGAGCACGTTTGCAAGCAGCCGCTCAGCGAGGCCGAGGTGGCCGCCATCGCCGATGGTGAGCTGTCCTTGGTGCGAGCCGAAGCGGTCGCGCACGCCGAGCAGTGTGACGGCTGCTCGTCGAGGGTGGCCGACAGCGCGCTCTCGGCGTTGGAGCTGCGGGGGGGCTTGGTGGCACTCGCGGCCAAGGCGGCGACAGCGCCGCAGGTCGAGGTGGCTCGCGCGCAGCCGAGCCCGACCAAGCCCCTGCTGGTCGCGGTGGCGCTGGTGCTGCTCTCGACCTTGCCGCTCTTGCCATCGTTGGCGCGTAGCTTGTCGGTGCTGCTGGCCTCGGGGCGTGTGTACCGGGAGGCCGTGTGGCAAGCGCTCGAGGCGGTGAGCGGGCTCTTCAGCGGGCCCGTTTGGAGCCTGTCGGCTGCGCTGGCGTTGGTGCTGATCGCCGTGGTGCTGGCGCGTGGGGTGAGGAACGAACAGTCGTCGCTCGAGAGGCAACCGGTATGAACGAATCAAGGAGTCTGCTGATGAAGCGCGCGCGCCTGGTCGCGTGGTTCGGGGTGCTCGCGCTCGTGTCGGGGCTGGCTGCGCTATGGCAGCCACGCGCCGCGCAGGCCGAGGTGCGGCTCGAAGGCGAGTGGAAAGACGCGCCCAAGGTGACGCTGGAGGCTTCGGGTGTGACCCGCCGCGAGGCGCTCAAGCGCTTGGCGGAGCAGGCCTCGTGGAGCTTGGTGGTGCGTGGTCCGGTGGATGATCTGGTCGACGTCCACATCAAGGATCAGCCGGCAGACAAGGTGCTCGCGGTGCTGCTCGCCGATGGCGAGTGGGTGGCGAAGAACGACGGCGGCATCGTCTCGATCGCGCCGGGCAAGGCTGCCGAAGCGGCGCCGGCCGCACCCACACCGCCGTCCACTCCGGACGCACCGCCCGAGCAGCGCCCCAAGAAACGCGACGTGAAGGTGTTCGGGGAGCGCATCCACATCGGCAAGGACGAGGTGGTGCACGACGTCACGGTGATGGGCGGTGTGGTTCACATCGAGGGCCGCGTGACCGGCAAGCTCGCGGTGTTCGGGGGCGAAGCGCTGCTCTCGTCCAGCGCGCGCGTGGACGGCGACGCGGCCGTCACCGGTGGTCGCATCCGCTTCGAGGAGGGAGCCACGATCGGCGGCGACTTGGCGGTGGTGGGCGGGTCGGTTGAGGGCGCGGAGGGTGTGCGTGTGAGTGGCTCGACGGAGCTCGACCCCTCGGACGGAGAGAACAAGGCGCCATTCATCACCCGGTTCGGACACGATCTGTCGTCGGGCATGCGCACCGCGGCCTTCCTGTTCTTCTTGGGCACGGTGTTCATCGCGCTGGGCGGAGCTCGCGCCGAGAGCGTGCGCAGCGCCATCGCGCACAGTCCCATGCGCGCGATCGCGTTGGGCTTGGTGGGGCTCTTGGGCACCGTCGTGGCGCTGATCCTGGTCGCCGTGACCCTCATCGGCATCCCGTTCGCGGGTTTGGGTGCGATCGCGGCCGTACTGCTCGCGTTCGCAGGCACGACCAGCGCGCTCGTGGTGCTGGGTGCCATGGTGTCTGGCCACAAGACCAGCAACGTCTACCTGCACCTGGCAGCCGGCTGTGGCTTGTACATGGTGATGGGCCTGCTCCCCTGGGTGGGTGGGCTGATGCAGGTGGCCATCGTGTTCGCGGGGATTGGCGGCATGGTGGTGACCCGGGCGATGGGCTTGTTGACCCGCAGGAAGGTCGGCCCACCCAGCCCGTTCGCGTACCGGTGATCTGACTCTTGCGGTGGGGCGCGCGAGCGGTCACCCTTCTCGCCATGGAGATCGTCGCGCTCGTCCTGCTCGGGGTGGTGGTGTTCTTGGTGGTGAGCCGCATCGCGAAGAAGCGCAAACGAGCGGACGACAAGAGCAAGTCGGAGTCGGCGATCGACAAGTGGGCCAAAGACGAGATCGTGCTCAAGCTCGCCAAGCGGCTCGAGCTCGAGGAGGTGGATCTCGCGGCTACGCTCTCGGGCAGCCCGGATCCCGATCTGGTGGAGAAGCTGGAGAAGGCGGTGCGCAAGATCGACGTGGCCTACGAGCGGGCTCCGGGTGCGCCCGGCTCCGTGGACGCGCGCGTCGAGATCCATTTCGAGGACGGCACGCTGGATCGCTCGATCAAGCGCTTCGCGTGGAGCGCCCTCACCTCCGAGGTGGCCAACGACTTCGCCGCTAGCGGCGCTTCTCACACGTTCCGTAGCTGGAAATTCCCCTGGCAGGACTGACGGTCAGGGGCTGAGCGTGACGGTGACGTCGCGCGCCAGAGCGACGTAGTCACGAGCGTCCCAGCCGCGCTCGAGTGACCAAGAGAGCGGCAGCGGTCGGTACAGCACGCGCACGTGCACGTCCGCCTCGAGGCAGCCACTGGGGATCGCGAAGCGGTGGCTGGAGGTCGCGTTGCCGCCCGGTCGGATGCGGGAGTCGCTGGCGATGTCGATGGCGCGGTGGTGTGGGACGTTGCGCGCGCCGCTGGGATCCGTGAGCACACGCGCGAAGATCACGCCGGGCGCCCCTGCGAGCGCGCGTGCGCCGTCTCCATCGGCGACGGCGAGCCCGTCCGGGAGCGCGTCGCCCAGGTACACCAGATCGCCCGCCTGCGCGGCGATGGCCAGATCGAGGTTGAGGGTGCCTGCGCTCGCGCTGGTGACCGTGGCGCTGCCGACCGGCACGAGCACGGGCAGCCCCTTCTCCGCCGGCGAGAGCAACGAGCCCTCGAACAACCCCACGCCGTCGTAGTCCCAGAACGTGCCCGAGGGCCGCACGATGCGCACCACGTCCCCGGGCGCAGCGCTGACCGAAGGCCAGCTCAGCACGCTGCCGGCGAGCGAGGCGCTCTGACCGAGCTCTCCGACCTGGCCGCGCCCGAGCACGTCGGGCAGGGTGGGCCCTGCGACTGGCGTGAGCTCGTCGCCACAGCCGCTGGCCGAGACCAACAAGAACGCGGCGCGCATGGGCTCGCCAGTGGGGAGCGCGTGGCCGCAGCCGACGTTGTCGAGCTCGACGTCGACCTCGAGCTCGTTGCCCAGTTGGGTGTTGTTCACCGTCGCGATCAAGGCTGTGTCGAGCAAGCGATCGATCCCGGGTTGGCTCCACAGCGGGCCACGGAACGTGTGCTCGCGGATCTGTTCGGGCTCGCGCCTGAAGCCGAACACGACGCCGATGTCGTTCTCGGTGGTGACGTCGACCGAGTTCACCATCGAGTCGATCGGCGGCATGTGACAGAACTGGCAAGGTGTGCCGGGGTTGCCGAACGGGCCGTCTTGCCACTCGGAGAAGGTGGAGTGGGTCGGGAGCCCATTCGGGAAGCGTGCAGGATCCAGCGAAGACCCAGGCAACAACGCGTCTTGCAGCTGCTCGTGACAGCCGGCGCAGATCTCGGCGGTGCTGAACTTGGGCTGGTAGCTCCCGCCCATGAACGCGTTGGGCACGTCGGGGTACGGTCCAAACATCGCCTGCAGGATCGGCGCGCCGATCTGGTCGCCTTGTTTTTCGCGCGGGCGCTGCATAATCAAGCGACCGCCCGCCCCAGGTGGCGCAGCGAGATCCACGTCTCGAACGTGGTGGCACGCGTCGCAGTGGTTGCCGTGCTCGAAGCCGATGCCGCTCGCTTCGAGCAAGTTGCGTCCGCCGCTCGGGCCATCCATGCCCAGCGCGTGGCAGTCGGCGCAGGCGCCGAACGCGGTCGGCTGGCCTCCGCTGGGGAGCGCAGGATCGTCGCAGGCGAGGCCGCTTCCGCAGGTGTTCAGATCGGGCAGCACGCCGACGCCGACGTAGCAGCGAGAGGTGGCCACGCCCGGCGACCCGGGCAGCGTCCCGCTACGCCAATTGCCGCCCGCTTGGTTGCACGCGGCTTGCGTCGTGAAGCTCGACGCGACGCCCGCGTAGAGATCCTGCACCTCGGGGTCGCGCGCGGACCGCGCGTGCGCCGAGGTCTGGAACTGGGCCGCGAAGGTGGTGTGGCAGTGCCCGCAGAACAGCGTGGACGAGTCGAGCGAGGGGTCGCCGACGCCGGGGTGCCCGAAGCTGTACCCGAGCGCATTGTCGGGGGGCTCGACCAGCCTGACCGTGAGCACGATGGGCTCACTGGGAATGGCGTCGATCTCCACGCCGGTCGAGCGATAGCCGACCTTGGCGGCCACGGCGGTGGGGATGCCCGGGAGCTCTTGTGTGAGGGTGATCGCGAAAGCGCCGTCGCTCCCGGTGGTGACCTGCACCTCTCCGCCTCCCTGCAGGACGAGCGCGCCCGCGACAGGCCTGCCGTCTTGATCGACCACGACCCCCTCGACCAGGAACGTGCGCGGCAGCTCGCCGGAGCCGGTGCTCGCGGTGCTGGGGCCCTGGGCGCCGGCCGCTCCAGCTCCTTGTGCGCCGCCGCCTTGTGCGCCGCCCTGACCGGAGCCGCCTACGGGCGAATCGTCGC
The DNA here is from genome assembly GCA_964641275.1 of uncultured Polyangiaceae bacterium. GTDB lineage: Bacteria > Myxococcota_A > Polyangia > Polyangiales > Polyangiaceae > Xiheicaenibacterium. The sequence continues at coordinate 10,195 of CAZXMG010000060.1, read as the reverse complement.
CGCAGCTGCCCGCCACTCCTGCGGCGACCAGCGTCGCACACACCACGCGACCGAGCTGCGGAGGAACGCGCGGGCTCATGCCTCCTTGTCTAGCAAGAACCTCACCTTGGCGAAACGCGCCACCGTGCCGATCACACCGCCGAGCTTGACCAGGCTCTCGAGCACGCGCGCGGCCTGCTCTTCCGTCAGTGAGTCGGCGGTGTACCCGAGCGCACCGCACGCCTTGGCGACGACCTCGTTGGCCTTCGCATCTCCCAGGGATCGAGCCATCGCGTCGGCGAGCGCAGACACCTTCACGCGCTTGGCGCTAGCCGGTGGCGCGGAGAAGAGCCCCGAGCTCGAGCTGCTGCTCACGGCCGAGCGTTCGATGCGTGTGATGAGCAGCCGCGCCGCCAACCCAGCCGTCCCACCGCCCGCGTCGATGGCACCCAGCACGCGGGCTGCCTCCTCGCGCGTGGACAGGTTCAACAAGCCCAGCGCCCGCGCGTGGCGCTCGACCACCTCGCGCGCGACCTCGGGACCGAGGGAGCTCGCGAGCTGGCCGATGATCGACTCGATCGGTGGAGGACTTGGCATCGATAGGGTACCTAGCCTCCAGCGTGGTCCCCCCCGCTGGGGCCACTCTCATCTTTGGGAAATGCCAGCACCACCGTGGTGGTGTTGTGGAAGCCGCTCATGTCGCCAGAGTTCATGGCGACCTCGCCGTAGGTCTCGAAGCCAGCGAGCGGTGCGCCGCCCAGCTGCTCTGCGACTCGCGCCAGCATCGGGGCGTACCCGTCGCCGAGGATCAACTTGCGGCAAATGCAGTCGAACACGAGCGCGCCAGCCACCTCGGAGCCGCCGAGCGCCGAGCGCGCCTGCTCTGCCGCAGCGACGGCGCTGTCCACCTGCGCGCTCGCGTCGCTCTCCATGATGTTGAACACCGTGCCCTCGGGCATGGGCGTCGCGAACAGGATGCCGCCGCCGGGCTTGGGCGCGAGCGGCGCGCGCACCTTGTACTCGTGCCCGATGCGCAGGCCCGCTTCGAAGCGCAGCAAGTACGCGCCCGGATGGGCCTCTGGGTCGAGGCCCAAGCTCTTCGCGCGGTCACCGCTGAGCTCACGCCACACGTCCCAGGCTGGCCGCCCGTCGATCTCCAACACCACGCTGCCGTCTGCGCGCGTGACCGTGAGACCCTTGGCGAACAGCGGATCGTGACCGTGCTTGACGCCGATACCAAGCGGCGCACGAGAGAAGATGGTGGCCACCACGATCGCGTCCGAGGCCACCCGCGAGCCGATCCCGATCCAGGTCTTCTGCATCGCCAAGTCGTCGCCCGCGGCGCCCCCCACGAGCGGTGCGCTGCCGAGCTCGTTGGCGACGAGCAGCGCCGCTTCTTCGCCGTGACCCGCGAGCGGGTCGAGCAGGATGATGCCTGTGCGGTGACGGTAGCCCACGAGCTCCCTGGGCTGGCCGGCGAGCGCCATGGCTACGGTGGCCTCGGGGCTCGCGCCCAGGCCGGTCCCCAGCCCGGCGTGGACGATGTAGTCGCCACCCAAGGCGAACAGGCTCACGGTGCCGGTGCCGTCGCCCTCCCCGGTGAACTCGCCGCTGGTCGTGGACCCGAGCACGACGGCGTCCGGAAAGGCCTCCTCGAGCGAGCCCAACACCGGCAACAGCGGAATCTTGCTCGACACGAACGCCACGATCAGCTTGGCCGGCCCTGCCAAACCCTCCTGCGCCTTCGCCTTGAGCTCTCCCAGGCGCGACTCCTCCCCGCGGACACAAACGACGCTGGTCACAGTAACCAGTAGACGGGTGATCTAGCCGGATCTCAAGGGCGCCCGCAGCGCGTGGGCGTGAAGCTAGCAGGCACGCAGCCAGATCAGCACGGCCAGCGCGACCATCGCGCCGACGATCAGCGCCTCGACGGTGTTGGCGCCGCGCCGTCGCCGACGCGGCTCGGGGGCCAGCTCGTTCACCGGCGCAGTCTACCACCGAGCAGAGGGCGCCGGTTCGGGCTACACTGTGCTCGACATGACAGTCTTGGTGGCCATCCTGGGCCTCGCCGTCCTGATGATCGTGCACGAAGGCGGTCACTACCTCGCGGCGCGAGCCTCTGGCCTGCGCGTGCTGAAGTTCTCGATCGGGTTCGGTCCCACCTTCTTCAAGATCCTGCCAGATGGTGGGTACTGGTGCTTCAGCGCGTTCGGAGGCCGGATCAAGGCGCGCCTGTTCGCTCACGATCCCGAGAAGCACGGGCCGACCGTGTTCCAGGTCGCGATGATCCCGTTCCTGGCCTACGTGCAGATCGCGGGCATGAACCCGCTCGAGGACAACGACCCGAACGACAAGGGCTCTTACGCCAACGCGAGCTTGCGCGCCCGGGTGGTGACCATCTTCGCCGGTCCGCTGGCGAACTACCTGTTTGCGTCGGTCTTCTTCTTCGTGGCGTTCTTCTGGGACGGTGTTCCCGCCGACACGACTCACGTCGAGGTGATCGACGGGCGGCCCGCGGCGGCGGCCGGCATCCAGACCCGAGATCGAATCCTGTCGATCGAGGGCCATGAGATCGAGAATTGGAAGCAACTGAGCGAGCAAATCAGCACGCGCGGCGGCCAAGAGATCGAGGTCGTGGTGGAGCGCGAAGGTCAGCGCATCCCCATCAAAGTGACCCCGGAAGCGAGCGAAGACGGCCGGGGTCTGATCGGCGTCAAGCAACGCGGCATGCGGCCGGCCACGGGTTTCGGTGAGGCTGCGACCCTGGCGGTGACTGCGCCGCCCAGGACGGTGCAACTTCAGCTCACGGAGCTCGGCAAATGGGCTCGGGGCAAGAGCCAGGGCGAGCTCGGTGGGCCCAAGGCGATGGTCGATCAAATGGCCACGGCGGTGAAGACAGGCTGGGGGGACTTTCTGTTTCTGCTGGGCGCGCTCTCGGCCTGGCTCGCGGCGTTCAACCTGCTGCCGTTCCCCGCGCTCGACGGCGGCCGGCTGATGTTCTTGGGCTATGAGGCGACCACACGTCGCCGCGCCAACCCGACGGTCGAGGCACAGATTCACGCGGTGGGCTTGCTGATGCTGCTCGGCGTGATGATCTACGTGACCCTGGCCAACGACTTCAAGCTGGCCAAGTAGAGGCGACATGCGCGCGCCGTGGTGGGTGGCGTACGTTCTCGCGCCCTCGTCGACGGCGTGGTCCCAGCCCGAACCACCCGCCGCTCCCGCGTCGTTGGATCCGGTTGCTCCCCTCACGCTTCCCGCGCTCACCCACGCGGACGCGACGCTCGAGCTCGACTACTCCGGGGCAGGCATCGGCGAGGGCGACCTGGGCAGCACGTTCACCTGGATGGCGCAGCTGCGCAGCGAGGTGCCGCTCACCACACGCTCCTGGCACGCCGGGTTGGCGTGGGATTTGGTGAGCGCAGCGGCGGCAGGGCGCGGACGAGCCTTGCTCTACGGCAATCCCGAGATTTGGCTGCGCGGCGTGAGCTGGCACGAGAGCGGTCTTTCTGCGGGCGGGGGCATGGGCGTGGTGCTGCCGCTGCCGCGGGACCTAGGACCGGACGCGCAGGGCGTGCTCGAGGTCGTGCGCGTGCTCCGTCCTTGGGACTCAGCGTACTTCGAGAGCAGCACCTTGACCGCGCGGCCCACCTTCGATGCGCGCCTGGTGCTCGCGCCCTTCGTGTTGCAGCTGCAGCAAGGCCTGGACGTCTCCTATGCCTGGGACGACGCGCGCTACGACGTGATCGGACGCATCGGGACCTACGCTGCGGTCGAGCCGGTGCCGGCGCTCGCGTTGGGCCTGACGTTGTGGCAGACGTACTCGATCACCGCCGAGGTGGGCGACGATCAACGCGCGGCCTTCACGCTGTCGCCTTCGGTGCGCGCGCGCATCGGCATCGTGCAGCCAGGGCTCTCCTTGCTGTTTCCCATCAGCACGCCGCTCGAGGGGATCGCCAGCGAGTTTCTCGCGGTTCGCGTGCACGTGCGGCTGGCGCTGGAGGAGACCGCCGCCGTACCCTACGGGCCGTGAACTTCCCCGTGCTTGTCGGCCTCCGTGGGCGCCTCGCGTGGTTGGTGCTCCTGGCGCTCGTGACCGGCTGTGGTGCGAGCAAGGTGAGCTTGCGGTCGGGCCCTCGCGAGTACGTGCCCACCGACTATGAAGACGTGCGCGAGAACTGGACCAGGACGGGGGACTTGATCACGCTGTCGCAGCTGTCGAGCTTGCTGCAAGCCACGGCGACGTTCGAGTCCTGGGACTTTCGCTGGGCCTACGTCGTGCGCTACGTGGAGGACTATCGGCTGACGCTCGATCAGCGCCGGAAGCTGCTCGACAAGACCCTGAACGAGACCGAGAGCGGGCACCATTTTTTCGTGTCGATCACCGGCGGCGAGCGCCGCTTCAACGATCTCACGAAGCCCGACAGTGCGTGGATCGTTCGGTTGATCGACAACACCGGCAACGAGATTGCGCCGGATGAAATCGTGGCGATCAAGCGGCCCAACGTGATCGAGCGCACCTACTACCCCTACATCACCGTGTTCCATCGCACGTTCCGCATTCGGTTTCCGCGCGTGAACGCCGATGGCAAGCCCACCATCGCAGACAACGCCGAGTGGTTCGGGCTGCGCTTCGCGGGGGCGCAAGGCTCCACCGAGCTGGTGTGGGAGATCGATCGCGACGCGCCCACCGTCCCGAAGGCGCCGACGACCAAGGTCGCGCCGCCAGCCGAGCCCAAGCCCAGCGAGCCAGCACCACCCGCGCCTCCCGCGACCCCCTGACTCAGCGCAGGAGCTCGAGCAGCGACGGAATGGTCGAGAACAGCTCGACCGTCACCATGCGCGAGGCGCTCAGTAGAAGCGCGCCTCCCGGGCCGGCCTTGATGGCCGCGTCGGTGGTCCCGCCCTCGAGCGCAGTCTCCGGAAGGAGCACGTCCCCCGCTCCGAACTCGGCCGGCGTCGAGCGATCGACCAGCATCGACCCTGCACCCACGATCGTGAGCCCTGAGAGCTCGCCGCCCGCCGGCACCAGCACCTCGCCCGCCGCCAGCACGCGCAGCGTCAAGCGATCGAATGCAGCGAGGCGGCTGCCCTCATCGAGATCGCCGAGCGCGCCCATGGTGGCGCCGGCCAGGGCTGCGAAGCGGTCCCCGCTCTTCTGCAGCTCCTCGATCACCCATGGGCTCGACTTCAGGATCTCCTCCAGGGCGTTGCGGTCCCAGCTGGCGATCGAGCACGGTCCGGTCGCCACCACGCGAATGCGCGTCGGCTCGGGCAGCGAGCCCAGACCCGGCACCAACGCACCCGGGCCGATCTGCGCCGCCGCGGCGTCGGCGATCGTTGCACATACCGCCGCGGAGCCCTCCAGCACCAGCGCCGCCCCGCTGACCGCGACCTCTTCTTCGAGCCCGAGCGCGCTGATCTCTGCGCTCGCGACGAGCTGCTTGTGCGTCTCTCCCGAGAGATCGGCGAACAGCTCGATCTGATCCAAGCGAACGCTTCCGATCGAGCGTGCCGCAGGAGGGACGGTGCTGGTACGGGTCGGGGCGGGAGGCGGCTCGCTCTTGTGCGGAGGCTCGGGGGGGGATGAGCGCGGCCGCGGAGGAGGTGCGGTGGGCGGCCGGGGAGGAGGCGGCGGCACCGAGGGGGCGCGGGCGGGCGCTTGCGGCGGGCGCGCAGGCGGCGGATCCGGCGGGGCGGCCAGCTCCTGCAGATCGGGACGGCTGGCCCGCTGTGCGACCTGGGCCGCGGGCATGGTGGGGGGTGGCGGCTCGTTGCGCTGCTCGAACGGCATGGCCGCCTCGAGCTGTGAGCCGGCGGGCAGTGGCTGCGTCTGATCGAGCGGAATCACCGGGCTCGCCTCTGCTGCCGCTGCGGCCTCTTGGCCCGCGGTGGCGGGCGATTCGGGAGCCGGTGCGGAGGTGCTCGCACCCTCGGGCGCGTAGCTGGATGGGAAGGCCACCCGAGGAGGTGGTGGGGGGGGCACGCTTTTCCGTTCGCTGCGAGGAGCACCGTCTGTGGGCGGTGTCACCGCCGCGAAGCTGGGCACGGTGGGCTTGCGAGTGGGGGGCGGGGGCGGTCGCGCTCCGCTCTCCACGCCCGGCGGTGCGGGTGAGTCGGGCTTGATGCGCAACACGTCGGTGCTGTCGCTGGCGGCGAGCACGGTGCCACCGGTGAGCGTGGCGGAGCGCGCCTTGGGCACCGGCGGAGGCGGCTTGCGCTTCAACGTGATGTCGAGCAGCGGGGCGGACGTCATCACGTCGTCGTCGTCGGAGGGAAGGTCCGGACGCATGTGTTGGGTCCGCGGCGGCGGATCGCTGGGAGGCAGCTCGTCCGACCAAGGGTCCAGAATGGGCGCGCGTTGCGGCTTCTTGCTCTGGCCCTTCCCACCTGGCGCCGGCACCGACGAGATCGTGTTGGACTCGCCCGCTTCGGGCACGCTGGAGATGGCGACGGCAGGGTAGGACACGGTCGCCGGCGTTTGCGGTTGAACCGAAGCTGGCGCGACCGAAGGCGGTGCTGCAGGCGCGACCGCGGCAACCGCAGCCGACGAGGCGCTGGTCGTGGTCGGCGCCGCAGGGGCCGTCGCGGCCGCGAGCGGTGCCGCGGCGGGCGGTGCAAGTTGCGCTGTGGGGCTCGTGCTCGCCGCGGCCGCGGCCGGCTTGGGGACCTCGTTGCGAGTGAGCTCGTGTGTCTCCTCCTCGAACAGCTCGTCGGCGGCCTCGGGCTCGATCGTCTCGAGGTCCTCGATCGGAGCTGGCGGCGGCAGCGGTGGGCGCTGGGGCTCGAGCGCGCGTGAGGCGGGCCCGTTCAACAGGTGATCGACCTCGAGCGCGCTCTTGCCTAGCTCGACAGCGCGCGCATCTTGGCCGGCGTGGCGCGCCGCCTCGGCGGCGCGTTTGATCCACACGACGGCCTCGGCTTTGTCGCCGCGATTCCAGAGCGCCGCCGCGGTCTGAAGTCCCCAGGAGACGTCTTCGACGTCCTCAGGCCGCGACTCGGGGATGAGCGGGAGCTCGAGCGCCATGAGGGCAGGTCCCAACACCTATCACACCGCGAGCGCTACCCCGAAGCTCGCTGAGGCCCCGCTTTGTTCTCCGGGCTCCGAAGCGGGAACGCCTGCGCAGCCCGTCAGGCTCGAATCAGGCTGCGAACGGCTTTTTCTGCGTTCGCGAGCTCGTCCGCTCGGAGGAAGGGGCCCCCTGGCAGCAAGCCCGAGCTTGCGCCGACACCTCGGCGACGCCCGCGTCCGACGGCGCCTCGCCGGGCATGCGCCGAGCGAGATACCCAATCAGCGTGAGGCCGGCGGTGCGCGCCTCACAGGGCAGCTCACACTCGCGAAGCAGACTTGCAAGCTCGGCGATAAGGCGGGTCCGGTCGCACTCAGGACGCATGAGGGTAATGACGGCGTATGAAACAATGCGGAGACAAAGTCAAAGACCTTGACGAGATTTGTCGCTTGGTGGGGGGGGACCTGGTTTGCGCAAGAGCCGTGCCGCTCGGGGCGGGACGAGCGGCGCCTCAGATCGAGCCGATCAAGACCTCTCGGTCCTTGGACCCGTTGGCGGGACCCACGAGCCCACGCCGCTCCATCGTCTCCACGAGCTTGGCTGCGCGGTTGTAGCCAATCCCCAGCTTGCGCTGCAGCCACGAAGTGGAACAGCGCTTGGTGTCGGCCACGATTTGTACAGCCTGATCATACAGCGGGTCACCCTCGGCATCGTCGTCGTCGACGGCGTTGCCCTCTTCGTCACGGGGCTTGAGGATGTCTTCGTCGTACACGGGCTTGCCCTGCAGCCGCAGGAAGTCCGTCACCTTCTGGGTCTCCTCCTCGGAGATGAAGGGGCATTGCACGCGGCGCACGTCGTTGGTGCCGTTCATCTTGACCAACATGTCGCCGCGCCCGAGCAGATGCTCGGCGCCTTGCTCATCGAGGATCGTGCGCGAATCGACCTTCTGCGACACGCGGAAGGCGACGCGAGTCGGGAAGTTCGCCTTGATCATGCCGGTGATCACGTCGACGCTCGGTCGCTGGGTGGCGAGGATGACGTGCATGCCGGCGGCGCGTGCCTTCTGCGCCAGGCGGGCCACGCTCGCCTCGACGTCCTTGCCCTGTTGCATCATCAGGTCGGCGAACTCGTCGACGACGATCACGATGAAGGGCAGCCGCGCGATCGGCGGGACGTCGCTGCCGTCTTTGGCCGCGTCGACCGTGACCTCGCTGCCGTCGGCCGCGATGGCGCTGACCTTGCTCGCCGCGGGCGGCTTGGGGGCAGGGATCTGTCCGGCCAACACGCGGTCGACGAACCCGTTGTACGTGGTGATGTTCTTGGTGCCGGCGTTGGCGAACAGCTGGTAACGACGCTCCATCTCGTCCACTGCCCAGCGCAGCGCCGTGGCGGCCTGCTTCATGTCCGTCACCACCGGGAGCAACATGTGTGGGATCCCGTCGTAAGGCGCGAGCTCGACCACCTTGGGATCGATCATGAGCAGTCGCAGCTCCTCGGGCGTCCGCCGGTAGAGCAAGCTCACCAGGATCACGTTCAAGCCCACGCTCTTGCCGGCGCCAGTCGCGCCAGCCACGATCACGTGCGGCATGGAGGCCAGGTCGGCGAAGTACGGTGCGCCGACGATGTCCCGGCCCATCACGCAAGGCAGCGGCGCCTTCATCTCGACGAAGCGTCGATCCTCGATCAACTCCTTGAGGTTCACGGGCGCGCGGCGCTGGTTGGGGATCTCGAAGCCGATGCGGTTCTTGCCCGGGATGGGCGCGATGATGCGCACCTTCTTCGAGAGGCCCAGCGCCAGGTCGTCGGCCAGGCTCGCGACCTTGGAGACCTTGGTGCCCGCCGCAGGCACCACCTCGAACGTGGTGACCGTGGGCCCGGGGTGGATCTCCTCGACCTTGCCGCTCACGCCGTAGTCGAACAGCGTGCGCTCGAGCTGCGCGGCGGTGACCTTGAGCGCAGCCTCATCCACCTCGAAGCCACGCTCCTGCGGCGCGTCCATGAACTCGATCAACGGCAGCCGAAAGCCCTGGCCCACGGCTGGCACGATCTTGGTGTCGCCCTTCTCCACCTCGCGCGCGGCCGATGTGTCGACGATCTTGATCTCGTCTTCCTTCTTCTTCTTGGACGGTCGCGCGGCAGCGACGGGCGCGATGGGCGAGGGTGTCGGCACGTCGAGCAGCGGGGCTGCCGGCTTCGAGGGCTTGCTCGAGCGCGTGGCCTTGGGGCTCGGGGTGGGAGTCTCCTCGAGCACCTCACGCACCGGCGCCGGCGGCGGGGTCATGCGCAGCAGGACCGGCGGTGGAGCCGGCGTGACGACGCCTGCAAACGCCAGCTCTGCGGGCTCGAGGGAGAAGGCCAAGTCCCCGGTCTCGTCGGCCAACGCAGCGATGATCGCGTCGGGGTCCTCCTCGACGATGCGTGCGCCGCTCTCGTTTTCTGCGCGGCGCTGCGCCTCGATCGCGCGGGCCTCGGACCAGGCAGCGAGCAGCGACCGCAGCCCCGATGCGCCGCGCTCTCCCACGTGCGCGGAGAAGCGCGCCAGCGTGCGCGCCAGCTCGATGAACGAGAACGATGCACGCTGCGTCAGGATCAACACGATCAGCGTCAACCCCAGGATGAAGGAACCGACCGCGCTGAACAGCGAGCGAAACAGCTCACCGGCGAGCTCGCCGATCGATCCGCCGAGCGGCATGGCGCCAAACGCGTGCGCATCCGCGAAGGCCACATGGACGAGCGCCGCGACGGTGGTGGTGACCACGAGATCGCCCGCCAGACGAGCCCAGAGCGGTTGTTTGGGTCGCGCTGGCGCCTCGTCGCTTCGCAGCACGGGCAGCGACAGCAGCAGCAGCTCGAGTGGCAAGAGCCACGCGACCACGCCGACGCCGGTGACCAGGAGCTCGGAGATCCCGGCGCCGACCGGCCCCACCCAATCCGCGCCGCGCACCTCGGCGCGATTGGGATCTGCCCGGAACGAGGCCAGCGCCAAGCTCAGGTACAGCGATGCCGCGAGCGACGACACGCTGGCCGCCTCGCGCGCGAAGGAGTGCACGGCACCCCGAAAACCGCCGGCGGCCGGCGCACCCTGGGAGGCAGCAACGGGCGCTTTCGGTTCGGCTTTGGGGGGCCGCTCGCGAGAACTGGCAAGCCAACCCAGCTTCATCGATGCGATCCCGAATAGGCGGCTCGAACGGCGAGGGCCAAGTCTC
>CAZXMG010000059.1:7784-54036 GCA_964641275.1 uncultured Polyangiaceae bacterium | reverse complement strand
CGGCTTGAGCTTCTCGCGCAGGCGCTGGGTCAACCCCGAGTGCACGAACGAGTCGCCCACGTGCAGCACGACGGTCCCCGGCGGAAGCGGAGGCGCCGCCGGAGGGACAACCTCCGCTGAGGTGGCGGCCGCGCTCACGACCACCTGCGCCGAGGGCGCCGCGGCAGCCGGCGTCTCCGCCGCCTCGACCCGGCTGGAGGGCACTTCCGGGGGCACTGCCGGCTCGGCGGTGGAACCACAGCCGGCCACGGCCAGCAGCCAAATCAGGGCAGATCGCGAGGCCACGACCGAGCTTCTGACCGGGCCCGGGCCAGGCGGCAAGTTTGTGGCCGCCGACGTGCCTCGGAGCCTCGGGCGTACTATAGGGACCACGATGACGTTCCGGCTGTTTGGCTACGACGTCGAGATCACAGGCAGCTTCTGGATCACGACCGCGCTGATGGGGTACTTCGGGTTCGGCGCCAACCCGGGGATGGTGATCGCGTGGATCTTGCTGGTGCTGGTCAGCATCACGGTGCACGAGCTCGGCCACGCCTTCGCGTTCCAGGCCTACGGCATCCCGTCGCAAATCCAGCTCTACCACATGGGTGGCCTGACCATGCCGCTCGCGCCCGCGCGGCTCACGCGCCTGCGCTCGATCGTGGTCAGCGTGGCAGGTCCTGCGGCCGGCTTGGCGCTCGGGTTGATCACGCTCGCGGTGAGGGAGTTCGCTCCGCCGCAGAGCCCGTTCGTGGCCGACGTGTTGCGCATGTCGATCTACGTCAACATCTACTGGAGCTTCATCAACCTGCTGCCGGTGCTGCCGTTCGACGGTGGGCACGTGATGGAGGCCGCGCTCGGCCCACGCCGTTACCGCTGGACGCTGGGCTTGAGCGCGCTGGTGGGCACGGTCGTGGCGATCCTCGCGCTGCTCTCCAGCAGCTGGTGGCTGCTCATCCTGTTCGGCTCGGCGGCGGTGCACTCGTTCACGCGGCTGCGCGAGCTGCAGATGCTGATCCACAACTCCGGCGCCGCACACGACGCCGCTCGCACGCGCGAGGAGCCGCTCGCCCCCGCGACCGAGCGCGCGTTGCGCGAGGCCAAGCTCGCGCTCGAAGAGGACGATCCCAAGCGGGCCATCGAGCTCGCCGAGGACGTCATGGCCGGCCGGGAGAACAGCGGCGAGCGGCCCAAGGCCAAGGCCGTCCAGCGGGCGCTCGAGGTCAAGGGCTGGGCCCACCTCGCGCTCGGCAACACGGCCGACGCGGCCGAGGCGGTCACGCGCCTGTCCCGCATGGCGCACACCGACCCCGCGCTGCTCGCGGCGGTCGCGTTCGCCAAGGACGACTTGGCCAGTGCTCGGCGATTGTTGGAGGCCGCGCGCGCCGACAACGACAAGCGCAAAGAGGTGTTCGGCCCGCTGATCCAAATCTTGCTGCGGCAGAACGAGCACGCGCGAGCGGGCGCGCTCGCCTTCGATTGCGTTGACCAGCTGAGCACCGAAGACCTGCGCGTCGTCGCGGGCATGGTCGCCGACGGCAAAGCGCACGGCTGGGCGGGCAAGCTGTTCGAGAGCGCCTTCAAGCGCGAGCGCGACCCGAACGACGCGTTCGAGGCGGCACGGGTGTTCGCGCGCGCGGGAGAGCCGCGCAAGGCGCTCGACCTGCTGCGCGTCGCGATCCAGTCCGGCTTCACCGACGTCGATCGCGTGTTCGCGGACGACGCGCTCGTCGGGCTCGACGATCTGGATCACGTGGTCAGCCGCCCGGCATGATCCGCTCCCTGCAAATCAAGCTCCTGCGTGCCGACGCGACCGTGCCTGTCGCGCACACCGAGGGCGCGGCGGGGCTCGATCTGGCCGCCGCGCTCGACGCGCCCATCACGATCGCGCCGGGCGCGCGGGCGCTCGTTCCGACTGGCCTCGCCATCGCCTTGCCTCCCGGTCACGAGGGCCAAGTGCGGCCGCGCTCTGGGCTCGCGCTCAAACATGGGATCACCGTGCTGAACAGTCCGGGCACCATCGACGAGGACTACCGGGGCGAGGTGGGCATCGTGCTCGTCAACCACGGGACCTCGCCGTTCGTGGTCGAGCATGGCCTCCGCATCGCTCAGCTCGTGGTCGCGCCGGTCACCCGCGTCGCCGTCGAGATCGTGGCCGACCTCGGCGCGACCGCTCGCGGCGCCGGCGGCTACGGATCCACGGGCGCGTAGCGACGAGTCTCGGCTAAGAGGCGTCTGGCCGCCCTTGGGCCGGACTAGGGCACGCGCAGGATCAGGTGAAACCCGTGCTCCGACTCCACGACGTCGCTCATTTGCATGACGTCGAGCGCGAGCGCCGCGTCGGCCACTGCTGGGACCAGGTCGGCGACCGGCATCCCGCTGCTGAGACCGGCGCGCGTGCTGGCGCCCGCTTCGTCGCTGTACTCGTTGACCAGGGCGTCGAAGTCGCCGCCGGCCTTCATCTTGTCGCGCGCCTCGGCTGCGCGCAGGCACGCTTGCTCGCGCGAGCGCGTCACGCCTTCCTTGGGCCGCTTGGAGGCCACCGAATGGATCAGGATCTGCTTGAAGGACACCTTGTCCGGTGAGCCGGGCTTGGGCGTCCGCGGTGCGCCCGCAGCCGCCAGGCACTGCTGCTCCACGCTGGTCGGCGCAGCGGCGCTGGGGGCGGGCGCGTCCTCCGCTTGGATCGCGCCCTTGCCACAGCCCGCGCCGACGATGAGCAGCAGCGGCACCATTCGCGACATCCATGTCATGGCGCGTCAGGGTAAGCGCTGGGCGACGAGGGCGGAACTCGCAAACGAGGCCTGACGCAGCGCTGGCACGAAACCTGTTTAAGAGGGTTCGCTTATCTTGGCGCTTGGCTTGTGAGGGCCCTCAGAGGGCGAAGGGCTCCTCCCTGGAGCGAGCCTTTCGCCCTCTGCTCCCTCGACCGGCGCGGGCGCGCTCAACGCTTGTGCTTGGCCAACAGGTCGCCCAGCGTGCCGAGCGACTTGATGGGGGCTGGCTTGGGCACTTTGCCTTGGGGCTTTCCAGTTTGGCCGCCCGGCGGAGGAGGCGGGATGGTGCTGGTGCTGCCCGCGCTCTCTTGCGCCTTGGAGTAGGCCTCGAACTCTTGCCGCTCCGCGTCCGCACTGAGCGCGCGAATCGAGAGGCGGATCTTGCCGTCCTCCTGGATCGCCAGGATTTTCGCCTCGACCGGAGCGCCCACGCTGAACACCTTGTGCAAGTCCTGGCCGCGCGGCGCGCCCGTCTCCGCCGTCGGCACCAGACCGCGCCCGCTCCGGCCGTGCGTGCCTTCGATCTGCACGAACAAGCCGTAGCGCTCGATGCCCGAGATGGTGCCCTTCACGTGGCCACCTTCGATCAGCATCGGGCCGGAACGCGCGCGAGGGATGGCGATGCGCTCTCCCGCCATGTCCACGCTTCCGTCCTCTGCCTTCGCGCGCACGAACACGGGCGAGAGCTTGACCCGCTCGCCGTCCGCCTTGACCACCACGGCCGAGAGCGAGGAGCCGACCTCCACGGTGAGCTTGCCGCCCTCCCCCAGTGCCTCCACGCGGTCGAAGTAGCCCTCCTGCTTGCCGCCGAGATCGACGAACACCGCGTCCTTGCCGATGGCCACCACCTTCACGTCGAGCCGGTCCCCTCGGTGGAAGCGCTTGCGCGCCGCCTGGGCCGACACGGAGCCCTCGAACAACGCGGCAAAGGACTCATTCGGCGGGTCGGTGCTGGACATCGATGTGCGGGCTTGGATAACGCAGCCGCCCGCACGCGAAAAGCCTCACGCGTCAGACTGCCGAGCCCCGCTTCGTCGGCTTGCTTTCAGCGGGTTCGTGGTAGGGTGCGCCCGCTTGGGCCCCGCGGGGCCCAGCTGGGTCGATAGCTCAGTCGGTAGAGCTGCGGACTTTTAATCCGTAGGTCCAGGGTTCGAGTCCCTGTCGACCCACCAAGCTTCTCGATACTTAGCCGCCTTTGGGTGGGAAACCTGGGTGGGAAACTCGGGGCGCCCCGACGGCACTCCGATCGCGCTCTCGTAGAGCTCCGGCGGCAACGCTGGGAACACCGGTCCGAAGTCTGCGCCGATGCTCTGTGCCTCGCGGATGTAGACCTGGGTCGTCTTGAAGTCCGCGTGCCCCGCGTGCTGCATGATCGCGATCGGGTTGTCGCCTCGGATCGCGCGCCACGTGACGCCCGTTGCTCGCAGGTCGTACCAAGTGATCTGCTTTCGCGTCTTCGAGGAGACGTAGAGCTTGGCGCGAGTGACCTTGGCCTTGTGCAACAGGCGCCGCAGCACGTCCGCCAAGGCCGTGTCCGGCGGCAGCTCGATCACTCTGCCTTCGCCGTTCGCCGCCTGCCGCATCGCGCCGAGCAGGGGCAGCAACGCGGGCTCGATCGGCACCGTCCGCACGTTGCCCGTCTTGGTGCCCTTCTCCTCGCCGTCCCGTCGGATCGATCCGTGGAACTCGACGCTCCCCGCTTCCAAGTCGACGTCGCTCCAAGTGAGCGCGCGCAGCTCGCCCGGCCGCGCGTAGAGGTAGGCGTTCAAGGCAACGGCTCGGCGCACCTCGAGCGGCTCGTCGGCCAGCGAGAGCACCGCGAGCAGCTCCTTCGGATAGAGCCACGCCTTCGCCTTGTTCGGCCCGCGATCTGGCCCGCGCACTTCCGCGGCGGGGTTGTCCGCGCGGGCGCGGATGCTCCTATCCTTCGCGTTCTTGGCGTCGCTGAACGCCTTCGACGCCAGCGCCCACGCGTTGGCCGCCGTCTTCCACGAGAGCTTCTCTGCGGTCACCTGAGCGTCCAGGAACACCACCAGGTCTTCGAGGTCCTCGCGCGTGACGCTGGCGATCGCGAGCGCGCCGAAAGCGCGGCCCCGAACGGGCGCAGCGTGGATCCACTTCCCCCACCGCGCCCGCTCCGCGGACTGCTCTTGCCCCTTCGCCTCGCGCGCCGTGAACCAACGGTCCGCCCACTCTTCCACCGTCTCGCCTTCCTCCGCCGGCGCCGGCTCGTCGTCGCGGGCGAGCGTCGCACCCACTCGCCACGCGATCCCTTTGAGCCGCCGCGCCTCGGCCTTGGCTTCGTCCTTCGTGAGCTGGGCAGGCATGCACGCTCGCCGCGAGCGCTCCCCGCTGGGCAGCTCGATCCGAACGTCCCAGTGGTCAACGTGCCGCTCAACCCAGACTTGGCCAACGCGAGGGCGCGGCATGGGCTAGGCGCTCCTCTGTTCGAGCGCCTCGAGCCCAGCGAGCAGCGCCGCGCGCGCGGCTTTGGTGCGCCGGCCCGAGCGCTTGGCGCCCTCCACCAGCCCGAGCCGGAGCGCGAGCAGGTCAAGCCTGCGCTCGAGCTCGTCGTCGGTGCGGATGCTGATCCCGCGGAAGGCTAGGGCCGCGCGGGTGCGGAGCTTCGTGGGCATCGTCAGGCCGCTTTCTTCTTCGCCGAACGCTCGCGGGCGATGGTGCGGCCGACGTACCCGTGCATGTACGCCCGCGCCTGGCTGCCGATCATCTCGGAGCAGAGCAGAATGAAAGACGTCTCGTCCTTCGCCGAGCGCATGCTGTGAGCGACCGCGACCAGCGCGAGCTTGACCGCGCCGAGGTAGCCGTCTCCGCTCTGCGCTCCTTTGGTCGCGGCAATCATGGCGGCGTCGAGGGTCGCGAACACCGCGCGGTACTGGTCGACCGACGCAGCCGAGTGCGGGGTGTCTGCGTGGTCGCGGTGGCGCGACGACAGGTACAGGGAGATTTGCTCCTGCTCGTCCATGTCGGTCTGCGCCCGCTTGCTTCGTGCCGTTGCTGTTGCGATCTTGTTTTTGCTCATGACAGGTTCCTTCTGTTGTGGGTCACGAGCTCGGGCCTGTTGACGCAGGCGCCGGGCTCACTACGTGAGCGACAACAGATATCCACGGCTTGCGAGGTTCGAAAGGGGCCAGCCGTGCGAAAGTCTGCAAGTCCTTCGAATGATATCGAAAACTGGTTGTCGATTTCTCACGCTGCAACGACCATCGTCGGATGCGTCCGACGGAGTTGGTGAGGTTCATTGATACGCGCATCGCAGGGGTCACGCTCACCAAGGGCCGTGAGGCGCGACTGGCCAACAACGCGGTTGCACACGAGTACCGAGACCTTGCGAAGCTGAGGGAATCCGCCTCGGCCCTGCTCACGCTCGAGCCTTTGGCCGAGCAAGCGCGTGCTGTCCTGCGCCACCCGGCGATGAAAACCGGTCTAACCGAGGTCGTCGCCTCCGTTGAGGAGGGAACTAACCTCGAACATCTGGTTTTTGCTCTGCGCAAGGACGCTCTCGATCTGGCCAACGCGTTGCGTGGCAGCGTCATCGAAGACACGGGGCTTCTGGTCGAAATCCAGCTGCCGCCGGACCTTGATCTCGAGGGGTATGCCGAGGCCGCGACCACGCTCGCCGCGCTTTTCGATCGTACGTCGAAGGATCTCAGTCTTGGCGCAGTCGGCTTCGCTGGCGGCGAGCGGGGAAGCCCCGACTGGATCACGGTCAGCGTGGGCGGTGACAATGCCCTCCAGTGGATCGCTGCGCTGGTCGCGCTGCTGTACGCCTTCCACAAGCGCCAGCGTCCCGTGGCAACGCTGCAAGCGACGATCCGTGTCGAGGTCGGCCCCGACGAGCAGCAGGTCATAGACAAGCTCCGGCTGCGCGAGACCGAGAAGGAGTTGAAGGACTTACGCGATGATGTGCGCGCGCTCGCGCAGCGGCTCGCCCCCAACATTTCCGAGGAGCAACACACCAAAGCCGTCGAAGTCGTCGCCCAGGAAGTTCCGGCATTCACGGCTTTGGCCGACAAGGGCATGACGATGCAGCTGTCCCCAAAGTCCGCGCAGGCCGTGACGGACTACGAAGCCCCAGCTCGTGCGCAGCTCGGTGCCGCAAAGGCGCCACCGGCGCTGCCACCCAAGAACCCAGCGAAGCGAGACGACGAGTAGCCCGGTCACGGTTCACGGCAACACCAGCTCCCGATCGTCGGACGGGATGCCCGGATCCAACGACTCCTTGGGCACTGGCACCACGCCGAAGCGCGCCACCAGCACGGCCGCGAGTCGGTTGCTCTTCGCCGCGACGAAGGCCTTCTGGACTCTCTCCACTTCGGGGGGGATGGGAGCGCTCCAGTCGAAGTCCGGGCGATACAGAGGCAGCAGCGCGCGGAACGCGTCGACGCCTTGGATCTCGGCTTCGAACAGCTGCAACGCGAGCCCGCTGCCGGTGACAGCGCCGGTAGTGGGGTCGACGGTGACGGAGCCGGCGATCATGACCCCACCTCGGCAGCACCCTCGAGCGCGGCCGCGAGCGCGCCAAGCTCACCCGACCGCAACGACAAGCCCTTGCGCGTCGGCGCCCACGTCCCTGGCTGCGGCTCGTACTCCACCCGCAAGTCTAGGTAGGTCCGCCCCTTGAAGGTCTTGCGGGCCAGCCGCACCCGCTGGCCCTCGCCGCGTGGCGCAGTCCAGAGTGTCTCGCCCGGATCGTACGGCTCCGGGTTCGTGCGTGGCTGCTCGCGCTGCTCTGAGAGCCACTCGTCTGCGGGCAGGCTGCGATGGGTTCTCATGCCACCAACCTGCCCAGCATCGGATCGGACCACTCGAGCGGCGGCGGGGGGTTGCGCCGCGGATCGGCTTGCCGCGCCCAGGTGGAGCGGTCCCAGTCGAGGGTGCTCGCCGCCGCGCGCCCTCGAGCGTCCATCGCGATGTAGGGCCGCGCGAGAAGCCAAGGCCCCTCGACCGTGGCCTCACCCGGCCGCGTGCGCGGCACGATGATGCCGTGCGCGATCAAGTGGTCGCGGATCCTGCTCACGGCACCACCTCGGCCGGCGCGGCCTTCTTGGGCTTCGTGGGCGCAGCCTTGGCAGCGAGCTCGCTGCGCAAGCGAGCGTTCTCGGCCGAGAGGGCTGCCGCGTCGCCGTTCGTGCGCAGACGGGCAAGGTGCTCGATCGCAGCGCGGCACCGGCGAGTGTACAGCTTCCGCAAGACGTCGACGCCCACCACGCGATCCGAGCTGGTGGTGCTCGTGCGGCTCGCTCGCTTGATCTCGGCGTCGCGCTTCTCGCACCCCTCGAGCTCGGCGCCCTCGAACAGAAGAGCGAAGCCAAGATCCGCCAGACTCGTGATCGTCGTAGCGGATCGCAACATCACGGCCTCGCCCTCGCTCTGCCCCGCGAAGTCGCGGCACGCAGCGTGGATCCCCTTGGTCACCCGCTCGGCGTCGACCAGGCGGGCGCGGAGCGCGGGCCACTTCGAGCTGCTGCCCGAGGCCATGCGCGCTTGCTGCAACCGGCTGCACAACTCCGACAAAGCGCCGACACGGGCGCCAGCGCAGTACACCGCGTCACGGTGCCGCAGCAGCTCGGCATCTTCGACGATGCCGCTGTAGAGGTAGCTCGTCTGCGCCTGCTCTGCCGCTTGCTGTGCGGCCAGGGCAGCGTGTCGCAGCGCGTGTGCTTCTGCGAGCCCCGTCGCGCCGTCACGTGCGCGCTGGACGGCCTTGGCCTGCTCGGACTGCGCGGCAACCAGCGTGCGGCGGGCTTCTGCGAGGGCTTCGCGTCCGTCGGGGGATGCCGTCGCGCTGGTGGTGTCGATGCGGCCGATCAACTCTGCGATGCGGCCGGCGTCGGCCTCGAGCGCGTTGACGTCGGGGGAGGCGTTCGTGGTCTGGTTCATTGGTCAGGCTCCTTTTCGTGCGGCCTTGTCGGCGGCGTAGGTCTCGGGGTTGAGTTTCAGTTCCGCGCACATGGCGATCTCGCGCTCGCTCAGTCCGTGGCTGTTGGCGATGCGGCGAACGTGCTGCGAGGAGAGTGCCGGTGCGGGTTCGGTGCCGACGCTGGCTTGCCACTTGGTGGCGCGCTCCAAGGCGGCGAGGCCGGCGGCGTCCATGCGGAGCTCCGCTGCGTTCAGGAACGCGCGGATCCCCTCCGCGCCGTTGGTGGCGTACATCCTGTGCAGGCGCATGCGCTTCTCGCCCTCGAGTCCCGCAGCAGCGGCGAGCACATTGATCGCCGTGATGGTCGCGTCGCTGGCGCAGTCGGCGCAGTCGGCGCGCTGTTGGTCGTGGTCGTGGCAACCTTGGTTCATCGTGTCTTTCCGTTCTGCCGGCGTTGCCGGCGAAAAAGTTGGGCGGCCCGGCGGGCATGAAGTACCCGCTGCCGCCCTGGGGCCCACGCCGCCGCATCGCGCGTCTGGACGCGCGGTTGGCGAGGGTCGACACGTTGACCCTTGGGACCCGCTGACGGTCCCTGCGCTCATTTTGTCCCCCTGATGGGGAAGACTTTGGCCACCGGTCGCGGCGGTGACAGCACGTCCACCACGCTCCCGAGCAGCGTCGCCACGGCAACCTGAGAGGCCGGCGACAAGGACGGCCACACCTGCTCGGCGATGAAGCCGATCTGGCCGAGCACCTCGCGGATCTCGGTGGCGTCGCGGTCAACCATCGGCGGCCTCCAGGCTGGGCACCACCACCAGCCCTGGCGACGCCAAGAAGCGCTGGACGATGGCCCGCTCATGCTCGGGCAAGGCGGCGAGTCTTGCGGCCCGCTGGGCGGCCTCGAGCTGAGCCAGCCGTTGAAGCTTGGCGCGTGTGCGCTCTGCGGCGGCGTGCTCGGTCTCGTCGGTCACCGAGCGTTGGCTCAGCTCCACCAGTTGGTGGAGCTCGCCCACGGTGGCCCGAAGCTCGCGGCTCACACCAACCAGCGCGACCGGATCCAAACCGCCGGCCTCGAGTAGTCCCCGGAGCCGAGCGGCCGACTCCCTCAGCACCCCTTCGCGCTCCGCGCTGGCGCCAGCCTGGCGCGCTTTCGTCGCGGGGGGCACCATCGGGCCCTCGAACGCCCGCGGGTCGCTCCCCGGGGCAGCGATGCGGCGCCCTACAGTCCGGTGACTCACCCCCAGTTGGGCAGCCACACCACGTTGGCTCACACCAGCGGCGAGAAGCTCGCGGGCCCGAGCAACGTCAGCCGAGGTCATGCGTCGGTGATTCGGCACCTAGCCCTCCCTTCTGTGCGTGCGGGGCGGTTCGGCGCGGTTCCGCCGCGGGGAGCGCAACGATCGTGCGCGCCTCTGAAAAAAAGGCCGCGAAGGAAGGCCGGGGGGGTATGCATCGAAGGCGCCCCCCCCTTCGATCCGAGCGGCCTCGGAAGGCAGCCAGGCCCAGATCAACCGAACAAAACCGGAACCGATCAGCCGCTCACACATTGGCGTGGCCTCCAACGGCTTGGCAGACGCACCCCACGCCTTCGAGCTCGGCAGTGCTGCACAAGCAAGCCAGGCCCCTGCGCTGGCCAGCCTCGGCAGCCAGCTCACAGGAAAGAAGCCGGCGAGCGCGGGCAGCCTCGATCGGCGAGGCTTGGCGAACCACCAGGCCATGCCTGCCCAACTCGACGATCAGCATGAGACCCCCAAATCCTGCGAGGAAGTCGAACGTCGCCCCGCAGAGTGCAGGCGATGCAGGGGTCGCAGGCGATGTACAGATCCGTAACCCCCAAAGACACTTCGCCCGCGAAGGGTCATAGGCATCGCCTGCAACGCCTGCATCGCCTGCACGCTCATGGCTGCACACTCCACATCGCGGTGCCGGTCCGGTCGTCGCGACAGGTGAGGCGGCGGCCCCCGACGACACGCCCGACGTACCGCCGCAACGCTCGCCCGAGACGGGTCGGGGTCGGCGTCTCCGCCGATCGCCGTGGCGGGCAGAGCACCTCGAGCGCATCGCGCAGCGCGTCCCAGCCATCGGGCGGCCGCCGCTCGCCTCGATCGGTGGCAGGCCACAGGATGCCCACGATGGTGCGCGCCGTGCCACCCTCGGGCACCAGCGACCCGAGGCTGCCCAGCACGACCCGCAACGCATCGGCCTCCGGCTCGCTCGAGCCCAGCGACACGGCACGGCACGCCAGCACGTCTTGGCCGCCCGCCCACGCGATCGCAGCGGGCACGAGCTCGGCCCACGAGCGGAAGGAACCCCACGTGTACCGCGAGGCGTCGGGCCGCCCAGCAGCGACGAAGCCGCGCAGAATGGTCAACGCTGCCGCCACGAGCTCGCCGCGGTGCTCGCGGACATGGCCGAGCAGGTCAGCATGCCGGAACCCCGTCCGCTCCTCGGGCCGCTCGACGTCCGGCTCGAGCCGGCAGACCAGGGTGCGGCGCGCGGTGTCTGCGCCGAGAACGAGGTTGTTTCCCGTGGCGAGCACGAGCGCGCGCCACTGCACCTCACGCATCTCGGAGCGACCGAGCACGCGAAGCGCAACGCGATCGTCGGCGGTCAGGACCTTGTCGAGCGGGGCAGCTCCGAGCGTGCCGGCGATGTTGTCCAGCGCGACGATCCGCGCGCCGAACAGCGCGCACGCGGCCAGCACCTTCTCTAGCTCGGTCTCGTCGGGCGGGTAGGTCATGCGCGGCGCAGAGCGGCCGGTCGTGATGATGCTGATGACGTCAGCGAGCAGGCTCTTGCCGCTGCCTCGTGTCGACGCGTCGATCGCGAGCATCGGCACGGAGCCGTCGATGGCAGGGCGCGCGAGCATGGTCAACACCGCAGCGGTAGGTACGTAGCGCGCAGCGTCGAGCGCGAACGGGAAGTCCCCGAACACGCCACAGAGCCGCGCGAGCGCGCGCATGCAATCGGGGTGCGTCGGCTGCTCAGGAATCGGTGGCACCTCGACGCCAGGCACGAGCACGAGCCCCGTTGCCCGGTCGTAGCCTGGCGTCGAGAGGATCGATCCGTCGGCTCGCAGGCATGGGGCTTCCACCACGCCAGCGAGCGGGCGCACCGTCGACCACTCGCCACGCGCAGCGACAGCAGCGATCACCGGCTCGGGTGGCGAGCATTCGCGAAAGCTCTCGCTCCGAGAGTCGTAGCGCTCCCAGCGGGCCACGAGAGAGAGACGTTCTCGCAGCGTCGCTAGTGCCAGCGGTCGGATCGTGGGTGTGCCAGGCACGATGCCGCGGCGGGGGTCCGGCTCGGCCGCGCGCACGATGCGCACAAGCTCGCCGTCTCGCTGATAGGTTTCCCCGTCGAGCCCGAGCGCGGCGCACCCCTCGTCCACCACTCGGGCCAGGTCCAGCCCAGTTCGGATCGTCGGCGGCGTCCTCGGCGGACTCGCGGCCCCGTTGACCTTCGCGACTGCGTGAGCGCGAGTGAGTGCGGCGATGGTGTGCACCGTCATGACGTGGCCTCGGCGTCGGCGACGGCCAGGACGGCCACCGCCTCGATCAGCTCGGCGGCGCTGGCGTCGGGCAGCGCCCTCGGCTCACGTGCGCGACACCAGTCGTCCGCCCACGTGTCGATCGCATGCGCGAGCCGCACGGCCTCGGGCGTCGGCGGCCGCGGCGCCGCTGGCGATCGCCGATCGATCGCGATCCCCACGAGCGAGGCCGCGGCCTCGGCGGCGCGGCGCCAGTCGGCGCGCGGATCGATCCCCCGCACGATGCCGACCAGGTCGATCAGGTCGCCGCCCTGGTGGCACGCATGGCAGTAGGCCACCACGCGACCATCGCGGAGCGCGATCACACACGACGGGCGACGGTCGGGGGCGTGCCACGGGCACGCCACGACCGCGCGATCAGCGCGCGAGCCACGCGCCACGCGCAGGCCGAGCCGCTCGGCTACCTCAAGCGGCGTCGGTGCGGCCGCGTGGATCGCGCTGGTGTCGATCACGATCGCCCCCCGCCCACCAAGCGCAAACCCATCTGCGCCAGTGCCGCACCATCCGCGTCTGCGATCTGGGGCCGCGGAGCGGCGCGGAGCGACGCGTCCCATCCGTCGCGATCGATCAGGATCTCGCGCCCGGCCCTCACTGTGACGAGCCCGAGCCGCGCCGCCCGCTCGCGTGCAGCACGCCACGACCGCGCGCCCTGCGGCAAGCACGTGCGGCTGTACCACCGCGTTGGCGTGGTGGGCGCGGAGTCCGACGGAGCCTCGATCGCGTCGGCGAGCGCGCGCAGAGCGGCAGCGGCCAAGTCAGCCCGCATCGCGAGCCTCCTTAGCGATCGTCGGCACCGCGTGCCCGCGCTCGCGGAGCGCTTGTTCGATCCGCTCGCGTACCAGCGGCAGGACGCGCTCCCCGCGGAGTACGCGCGCGACTGTGCGCGGATCCGCGGATGCCAGGACCGCTAGTCGTCGTAGCTCGGGACCCGTGATAGCCGTGTGCAGCGCCATGTCCGCACTGTGCGGTCTCCGACGGGCACAGACTGTACTAGCGGCGCATGCGCGGGCGCCGGGGTGCGTCCAACTTAGCTTCCCGCGGAGAGAGCTTCGACCGCCCAAGCCTTGCGTTTCTGATTCGCTTCTCCTCGGCGCGGAGCGCCTCTCGACCACTTTGGCCCACCGGGAAGTCCGACAGTGGGGGAATGCCTGCCAGGATGGACAACGCGGCCAGGTCGCGGTCGGAGAGCTGCTCGTACTCGGGGCTCACGAGCAGCGCGAAGCGGCGATCGTTCGTCGTACCACTGGGGCCAGAGGGTGCGAGTGGCGCAGTCCGGCGCTTCGCGCTTGCGATCTCCCTCGCCACCGTCGCGTCCAGAGCGTCCAGAGCGTCATGGCGTCGCAGGTGCGCCCGCAGACGATCCTCAAGCTCCCGGCGGGAGACATCCAGAGCGAGTGCACGAACGGCCACCGCATCGTGACCGCGCTCGCCGCGTCCCGGCATGCGATGACGCTCGACGGGCACCCGTCGCTTGCCGTTGGTCCTCTCGCGCCCTACTTTGTCCACGTCGACGTCTCCCGTCGGCCACGCGCCCCGAGGCCTGCCAGCCTGCGGGGCGCACGCGTTGAATCAAGATATCACGGGCCGCCACGAAAACCGTCGCGAACGCGCTTTTCGAGCGCAACCAACTCCGCGCGGGAGCGCCGCACGAACCGCTTCGCCTGCGTCATGGCTCCGCGCCCCCAGGGCAACCCCGACGGCTTGGCATCGGTCAGCAACTCGCCCAACGTGCGAATCCAGGGAGCTTGGTAGGTGCCGCTCGCGTCAACGTCGCGGATCATGTTCAGGTCCCATGTTGCGATGAAAGTCGGCAGGCCGACCAACGGCAGGTAGGCCAGATCCTCGACATCGTTCTCGGCTGGCATCCTGCGAGAGAGCTTCTGAGCGTGCTCCACTGCGATCGTTGCTGACACGGCGAAGTAGGCGTCGAACCGCTCGCTTCGCGACATGGGGATGTTGTCGCTGAAATAGTTCCTGAGGCCGCGCACAGCGTCCTCCCGGCTCATACCCTGCAACCCCTCGTGCGGCGCCGCACGCGTCCGCAGCAACGTCTCTCGCCACGCCTTGCCGGGCTCGTCGATCTCGGCCGCGAGCTTTCGGCCTGCCTCCTCGAAGTCAAGGGTTCCGCTCCGCAGCGCCGCCACAATCGATCTTCCTTCCGCCCGGTGCGCTGCGGCTCGCCGCGTGCGCTCTCGGTGAGACGTTGGCTCCGTCACGTGGCGAATGTGCCCAGGCCCCAAAAGAATGGGCTGCTCGGCGTCTAGATCCGGGAGCACACGGTTGAGCGGGCCGCGGAGGAGGCCCTGGTTGCTCTCGCGACGCGCTCGCGCCCAAAGCTCACTGATACCCAGCGCGCTGATGCTCACCACGAAGCCGCAGGCGCGGATGGCAGCCAACTCCGGGCCAGAGATCGAGGACAGGTAGTTCGTGTCGAGCACGACGCGTGAAACGCTCACGGCCCGAGCAAAGCCTGCTCTAATTGGTTGATTGGGCGCCTGTTGGTCCCCGAATGTGAATGCTGGACGCACTGGCCACGTTCCACGCGGAGATCATCGAAGAGCAGAGGGGGCGATGTCTCAGAATCGAGACGCCCAGTGAACGTCAGATACCGCGACGCGATAAGGGACTCATCCAAGAGATGAGTGCCGAACATGAGATCTTCATCGGGGTACAAGAGCGTTCCCGGCTCGGCGAAGAACCCGCGCCGACTGTTGATGTTCCATGGAGACCACGATTTCCAGTTGCCTAGGTTGTGGGCGCCATCCGCGTCGCACCCCGTCAACTTGAGACGAAGCGAGCGAGCCGTACCGGGGCCCAGGTTGCGGACGCGCGCAGCGACGAACAGCTTGAACGCGGTCCCTGGCGACGAAGTCCAATAGAGCTCAAGGGCAAGTTGCGGTTCAGGAGGCGCTGCGAACACTGCCGCGAGCAGCCGATGCGGCATGACCTTGGTCGAGTCTGCGGTGCGCATGAAGTAGATGTTCTTCACGCCCTTCTCCCCGCGCTCCGCTCGGTGCGGAGCTCCCATGCTGCGCGGCACGAACAGCAGCAGCACCCCGAAGTCACCCTCGGTGGGATGGTTGATCGCCGCGACATCGAGCCCGGCGACGGTCGGCTCGACGCCCTCGCGCGCAAGCTGCTTCACCGTGTCGAGGAACTTGGCGAGACCTTTGACGGGTTCGATGCTCTGGACCACGTCGGGGCCCTTGGCCACGCTTCGACACTCAACGCCGAACACCAGCACGCCACCATCGACGTTCGCGAACGCGGACACTGCCTTGGCGATCGAGCTGGCCAGGCCGTCGGGGTCAGCGGCGATCTTGGCGCTCTTGAAGTCGAGCGTGACGGACTCGGGTACGGCGTCGGCGACCCACCGTTCGACAGCGGGCCAGCCGTTCGCCTTGGTCTGTTCGAAGAAATCTCGCGCGCTCACAGCTACCTCACTTCGTCGCGTTCAGTCGATCGATCACCGCCCGCTGGCCCGGGCTGAGTTGCGCCAGGTTGTCGCCAACCATGAAGGCACCCACGAGGCGCACCCTCTGCGCGTTCGGGCCAGCCTCGCGCCCCACGACGACGCCGCAAAACGCCAGCTCCGCCCCCGCGTTGGCGCCGCGGGCATCCCGCACTGCGTTGAACGTGTACTCGTCGGTTCCCGCTCGCATGTCACCAACGAACATCGTGCCAAGATCCGTCGGCACCGTCTCGATCACGTCGACCAGGAAGCGCCCGCACACCGCCTTGCCGCGGGCTTCGTCGCCGTCTTCGAGCAGCTTCGAGTACTCGTGGCTTCCGCGACGCTCGACCAGCTCGCCGAGCTCCAGGTGCTTGGTCGCCCAAGAGGCCAAGTATCCGCCGGCCGTCACGGTGGAGCGCAGGTGCCTGATGGCGACGAGCGCCTCGTCGAGGCTCTTGGCTTCCGTGAGCCTCTGCGTCGCATACTCTTCGTCGGTTGGCTGCGTTCCTGTGCTCTTGGAGCGCTCGCAGGCGAGTAAGGCCATGGCCGCGGTCAAAATCCAGGCAAACGGCGAACCCGGCAGCGAAGCCCCCATCATCGGCCCAGCCCTACCGCTTTCTGGCCTGGACCGGAAGCAGCGCTACGCCAGCCCGAGCGTTCTCCGCTGCCCGCTCTGCGCTGGCGAACTCGCCGATCAGGGCAGCGATGCGGCCGGCCTGCTCGGGCGTTGCAACAGCCAGCGCGCGCCCAAGGTGAGCCAGCACGGAATCCCACCCGGCGGGGGTCGCCGTAGCGTGCGCGTCCGTCGCCGTAGCGTTTGGGTCTGGGTGGGAAACTGGGTGGGAAACGCATGAAACAGGCACGTTTTGAAGCGTTTCGACAGCGTTCGAGTCCCTGTCGACCCACAAAGCTTCTCGATATTGGCCGCCTTCTGGGCGGGACGGCCGGGCGCCCGCGCTTCCAGCTCCCTGCGACGAGCGGGTCCGCGCCCGCAGCCTCGAGCGTGTCCGATGCCGTGCGGCAGGCTGCTGTGATATGGCTGGCTAGGTCATGAGCGCCATCAAGCCGACTCCACTGCCTCAGGTTGCGCTGCTGGTCTCCGCCGGTGCGGCGCTGTTGGTGGCCGGAACGTCGCTCGCCGCTTGCGGCGACAGCGGCACCGGCGGCACCGGTGGCGCAGGCGGCGACATCGCCCCGCAACCGGGCCCCGGTGGTGGCGGGACCGGAGGTGCCGGCGGTGACATCGCGCCTCAACCGGGCCCTGGCGGCGGTGGCATGGGTGGCCTCGGCGGCGAGGGTGGCGTTGGCGGGCAGGCTGCGCCGCAGCCGGGACCGGGTGGCGGCGGCGCGGGCGGCTGATTCGTTCGGGAGCGACACATGGTCGCTTCACGCTTGAGGTCGCGTGCCTCCAACGAGGGCGCTCGACGCGCGCCCCGACGCCCACGAGAAACGGCTCTTGGCGCGCAGCGCCTGTCTCCGGCCGCGGTCGAGTGGGCGGCGCGCAACCTCGCGCGTGGCGTGCTGCCGCGCACGCTCATCGCCAGCCTGGTGGAGGGCGGGGTGCCGCACACCGAGGCCGCTCGCGGCATCGCTGAGCTCTCGAGCTCCAACGTCACGCGCGCGCTCCTCGCCGCGCTCGCGCGCGGGGACCGCGCCCGTGAAGTCGCGTCGCTGCAGACCGACCTCCGGCGCCGCAGTGGAGGCATCGAGAGGCTGGACCAGTGCCCCGGCGCGGCAGAGCTCCATGCTCGCTATTGGTCCACGAACACGCCGTTCGTGGTTCGCGGCTTCGTGCCCCGATGGGCGCGACCTGCCGCTTGGACCTTCGAGCAGCTTCGTCGGCGCTTCGGCGCGCTCGAGATCGAGATCGCGGCTGGGCGTGACGCCCGGTCGGATCCGGATGTGGTCTTCGCAGAGCTGCGCACGCCGACCACGCTCGCCGCCTTCCTCGACATCGTGGAGGGCAGCCGAGCGAACGACGCTTACCTCGTGGCGCGCAACCGCGCGCTGGCGGATGGCCCGATGAGCGAGCTGCTCGAGGAGATCGAGCCGCCAGCCGATCTGTTCGATCCCGCGACGCGGCGAGGCGGCACCTCGCTGTGGCTCGGCCCAGCGGGCACGTTCACGAAGCTGCACCACGATGCGACGAACAACTTCTTCTGTCAGGTGATCGGGCACAAGAGGCTCCGACTCGTGCCTCCCACGGTGCTCGATTTGGTCGACGGCGCGGACGGCTTCTATGCGCGGTCGTCCGCCGCCGATGTCGCTGCCAGCGAACGAGGGTGCGTCCACGACATCACGCTCGAGCCAGGGGACGGCTTGTTCCTGCCTGTAGGTTGGTGGCACGAAGTCGAGAGTCTCTCGCCCAGCCTCTCCCTCGCGCTGGTCAACTTCAGGTGGCCCAACAACTTCGACTACCTGCCCGGCAGGCCGCGCTGACCCCAGGTTGGACCAGCAACAACAGGGGGATGGAACACGAGGGAGGCGTGAGGCTCGGCCGAACCGAGGACACCCCCTACCCGACCCACGCCCGCGCGTTCTGGAACATGCGCAGCCAAGGGCTCGCCTCCCCCCAGTCGCGCGGTCGCCAGGACAACTGCACCGAGCGGAACACGCGCTCGGGGTGCGGCATCATGATCGTGACGCGGCCGTCCGCGGTGGTCACGGCGGTGACTCCGCCAGGTGAGCCGTTCGGGTTCTGCGGGTAGCGGGTAGCGACCTCGCCGCGACCATCGACGAAGCGCGCGGCGACCAGGCCCGCGGCGGACAGGTGCTGGAGCGCGGTGTCATCGAGCTCGGCGCGACCCTCGCCGTGCGACACGGCGACCGGCAGGCGCGAGCCGACCATGTCTCGGAAGAAGATCGAGGGGGTGGGCAAGATCTCCACCTGCGACAGGCGCGCCTCGAAGCGCTCGGATCGGTTGGTCACGAAGCGCGGCCAGCTCTCTGCCCCCGGGATGATCTCGCGCAGCGCGGCCATCATCTGGCAGCCGTTGCACACGCCGAGCGCGAAGGTGTCCGACCGGCCCAGGAAGCGCTCGATTTCGGCGCGCACAGCGCCATGGAACAGGATGCTCTTGGCCCAGCCCTCGCCCGCGCCAAGCACGTCGCCGTACGAGAAGCCACCGCACGCGGCGAGCCCACGGAAGCCGGAGAGCGCGACCCTGCCCGCGAGCAGATCGGTCATGTGCACGTCGACCGCCTCGAAGCCGGCGCGGTCGAACGCCGCCGCCATCTCCACCTGGCCGTTGACGCCCTGCTCGCGCAAGATCGCGATGCGCGGACGCGCGCCCTTGCCGACGAACGGCGCGGCCACGTCCTCGGTCGGGTCGAAGGTGAGCAGCGGTGCGATGCCCACACCGTCGTCCAGCCTGGCAGCGTGCTCTTCGTCGGCGCACGCGGGATCGTCGCGCAGGCGCTGGAGCGCGTGGGTCGTCTCGGACCAGGCGCCCCGCAGATCGCCGAGCGTCTCGTCGAGGACGGGCTGATCGCCGCGCGAGATGCGCACCCTCCCGCTCGAAGACGGGCGGCCGATCGGGTGCGTCAGGCCGCGGAGCCCATGGCGCGCGAGCACCTCGAGCAGCGCCGGACGATCTGCGACGCGCACCTGCACGACGCCACCAAGCTCCTCCGCGAACAGGGCGCCGAGCGGCGATCCGAGCGCCTCGGGGAGGTCGATCTCGAGGCCGCTCCGCGCCGCGAAGGCCATCTCCGCCAACGTGGCGAACAAGCCGCCGTCCGCACGATCGTGGTAGGCGCAAAGCAGCTCGCGGCCCGCGAGCTCCGCGATGGCGGCGAAGAAGCCGGCGAGGCGAGCAGGCTCGTCGACGTCGGGGGGCTGATCGCCGAGCTGACCGAACACGTAGGCAACCGCCGAGCCTCCGAGCCGCGCCTTGCCGGCGCCGAGATCGATCAGCCAGAGCTCGCTCTCGCCCACGTCGAGGCGGAGCTCGGGAGTGAGCGCGCGCCGCACGTCCGGCACGGGAGCGAACGCTGTCACCACCAGCGAGACCGGCGCGGACACGCGCCGAGCTACCCCGCCCTCGCGCCACTCGGTGCGCATGCTCAGCGAGTCTTTGCCGACAGGGATGGCGATCCCTAGCGCGGGGCAGAGCTCGAGGCCCACCGCGCGCACCGCCTCGAACAGCCGCGCGTCCTCTCCCGGATCGCCGGCAGAGGCCATCCAGTTGGCGGAGAGGCGCACCTCCGACAGGCGCGCGACGCCCCCCGCTGCCGCGAGGTTGGTGAGCGCCTCGCCGACCGCCATCCTGGCCGACGCGGCAGCGTCGAGCAGGGCGAGCGGCGGCCGCTCCCCCATCGCCATCGCCTCCCCTTCGTAGCCCTCGTAGCCCGCGAGCGTCACCGCGCAGTCGGCGACCGGCACCTGAAAGCGGCCGACCATCTGATCACGCGCCACCAGCCCGCTCACGGTGCGATCGCCGATCGTGACCAAGAACGTCTTGTCTGCAACCGCGGGCAGCGAAAGCACGCGGTAAGCCGCGTCGCGGAGATCGATGTTCGCGAGGTCGAGCGCGGCGCTCGGGCTGGGCTCGCGCCGCGCGTCTCGCTCCATGCGCGGCACCTTGCCGAGCAGCACGTCGAGCGGGAGATCGATCGGCGCGCCGCCGAGCTCACGATCGGTGACGAGCAGCCGGCCGTCGTCGGTCGCCTCACCGAGGACCGCGAAGGGGGCACGCTCGCGCTCGCACAGCGCGCGGAAGCGCTCGAGCGCGCCGGGGCGCAACGCGAGCACGTAGCGCTCCTGCGCCTCGTTGCACCAGATCTCGAGCGGCGTCATCGAGCGCTCCTCGCTCGGCACCGCGCGCAGCTCGAAGCGCGCGCCTCGACCGCTGTCGTGCACCAACTCGGGCAGCGCGTTGGACAAACCGCCAGCGCCGACGTCGTGGATCGACGCGATGGGGCTGTCTTCTCCGAGGGCGACGCAGCGGTCGATCACCTCCTGACAGCGCCGCTCCATCTCCGCGTTGTCCCGCTGCACGGAGGCAAAATCGAGATCGGCGTGGCTCGCCCCCTGCGCCATCGAAGACGCGGCGCCGCCGCCCAGACCGATGCGCATCGCGGGCCCCCCGAGCACCACCAGCGGTGCGCCCACCTCGATGCGCTGCTTGCTGACGTGCACGGGACGCACGGCGCCGAGCCCGCCCGCGATCAGGATCGGCTTGTGGAAGCCGCGACGTCGACCTCCCAGCTCGAGCTCGAAGGTGCGGAAGCTGCCCAGCACGCCCGGACGCCCGAACTCGTTGCAGTACGCCGCGGCGCCGAGTGGCGCTTCCAGCATGATGTCGAGCGGCGACGCGATGCGCTCGGGTCGCGCCTCTGCACGCTCCCACGGCCGGGGCAGCCCGGGGATGCGCAGATCCGACACGGTGAAGCCGACCAGCCCCGCCTTGGGCTTGGCGCCGCGGCCGGTCGCCCCCTCGTCGCGGATCTCGCCGCCCGAGCCCGTGGCAGCGCCCGGGTGGGGCGAGATGGCGGTCGGGTGGTTGTGGGTCTCGACCTTGATGCAGACGTGTGCCCGCTCGGCGTGGCGGCTGTACACGCCGCTCTCCGGCGCCGGGAAGAAGCGCGCGGTCTCGGGGCCTTCGAACACGGCGGCGTTGTCACGGTAGGCCGACAGCACGCCCTCGGGGCTCGCCTCGGTGGTGCGCCGAATCATCTGGAACAGCGAGTGCGGCTGCGGCTCGCCGTCGAGCGAGAAGCGCGCGTTGAAGATCTTGTGCCGGCAATGTTCGCTGTTGGCCTGCGCGAACATCATCAGCTCGACGTCGGTCGGGTCGCGGCCGAGCCCCTCGAACGCTCGCTCGAGGTAGCTGATCTCGTCCGGCGCGAGGGCCAGGCCCAGCTCCTTGTTCGCCGCGTCGAGCGCGCGCCGGTCGACCGTGCGCAGCGGCTGGGGCTCGCCGCGCGCGAACAGCGCGGCGGCCGCGCCCTCGCTGGCGAGCACGCTCTCAGTCATGCGGTCGTGGAGCGCCGCGTCGAGCGCCATTGGAGCCGCCAGCGCCCCCTCGAACGACCAGCGCACGCCCCGCTCGACGCGCTCCACCGCATCGAGCCCACACGCCTTCACGATGTCGGTCGCCTTGCTCGACCACGGCGAGACCGTCCCTAGCCTGGGCACCACCCAGCGTGTGTGAGCCCCCTCTCCAGCGTCGTCGCCCAAGGGCCCGTACGTGAGCAGCCGCTCGAGCACGGCGCGTTCGGCGTCAAGGAGCGGGCGAGACAGCGCGACGAAGTGGACGAAACGCGCGCTCGGGGCGGTGAGGCCCGGGTTCGCCACGCGGAGCGCCGCGAGGCGCCGCGCCAAGCGAGAGGGAGACAGCGCGGCCCGACCAAGGTGGGTCCACATACGCCGGGCTGGTCGCCCGATCGCGGCGTGGGGTCAAGCTGGGACGCGGCGACCGCGCTCGCCTGCCCAGCTTCCGTGGGGACCGCGAGGCAACCGTCTTCACCAGGGACGCACTTCGTCAGCCCCGACCGCGCTTGCGCACCTTGCTGGGCTGGGCCCTCTTCGGCGGCGGCGTGGCCGTGGCCTGCCGGGCTTCGGCCGCGGCCTCGGCGAACGCGGTCATCAGTCCAGCGACCGCGTGGGTGGCGTCGAGCACGGCCTCTTCGCGCGTCAGCGCGCCGTCGAGCCAGCCGGCGAGGGCGGCGCGGCCGGCGGCCACGATGATGCCGAGGTGGTTGGCTGCGCGCTGAGGCGGTACGCCCAAGAACTCCGCGAGCTTCTCTCGCCAAGGGTCCAAGAGCTTGAAGAAAATTTCTGAGGAGATGCGCGCGAGCTCCGGGGATATCCCGCGCGGGTCGAGCAGCGCCCAGGGCACGGCGCCCTTGGCCTCGATCGCATCACAGCTGGCCTCGATGAACGAGCGCGTCAGCGACGCAGCGGTGCCAGGAAATGCGCGCACGAGCGCTAGCTGAAAGCGCGCGCCCACGTCGGCGGCGAAGTCCTCGAGCACGGCGCGGAACAGCGCTTCGCGCGTGGGGAACACGCGGTACACCAGCGGGCGCGAGACTCCCGCCCGCTGCGCGAGCGCGGTGACGTGCAGGGCCTCGAGCCCGCTCTCGTTCAAGATGCGCGAGGCGTGCGCCACGAGCTGCCCGCGCCGCAGCTCCGACGAAGGGCGGGCGCGAAGGGTCCCAGGTTTCAAGCTCTTGGCAGCCCGCTTCGGCATCGACGGCGGATGCTAGCGCGAGTGCCGCACGAGGCGCGGCACGAGGCGTCGCCGCGCCCTTGCGCGCAGCGTCCGAGGTTCGTTACAGTGTGTAACGTTCTGTGGACGGTTCGTTCGCGGAGGGAGGCAAGGATGAAGAGCGCGCTCGCACCCCGGGTGGTGATGGTGA
This sequence comes from uncultured Polyangiaceae bacterium, assembly GCA_964641275.1. Classification (GTDB taxonomy): domain Bacteria; phylum Myxococcota_A; class Polyangia; order Polyangiales; family Polyangiaceae; genus Xiheicaenibacterium. The sequence continues at coordinate 31,033 of CAZXMG010000059.1, read as the reverse complement.
TCGAGGTGGGCGTGGTGGTGGCCCTGACCGCGGCAGGGCTGCTCGCCCCGCAGGGTGCTCGGATCTGGTACGCGTCGCTGCTCGAGGGCTTCGCGCTGATCGCGCTCCCCGTGCTGGCGGCAGCGGCGTTGGTCACCTGGGTCTCGGAGCGGCGGCCGACGCGGCTGCAGGGCCCGCGGCGGCTGCCGATGTTGCTGGGGCGCGGCGCACGCGACACCGCGATCGCTGCGTGGATCGCGGCCTGCTTGCTGGCTTGGCCGCTCGCGCGCATGAACGCCGGGCAGCCGACCGGCCTGGTCTGGACGGTCGAAGAGGCCGGCGGACCGCTGGCGCTGGTGCTCGGCAACGTGGGCGGCATCCTGGTGCTCGACGCGTGGCTCTACTGGAAGCACCGGCTGCTCCATACGCGCCTCTTGTTTGGCTTCCACCGCGCGCACCATGGCTACCGCGATCCCAACGCGTTCTCCGGCTTCGCCGTGGGGCCGCTCGAGGCGCTGCTCACCTTCTGGCCGGTGGTCTTGCTCGCGTGGCCACAAGCCCCCCACTACGGCCCGGTCTACTTCGTGCTGGTGGTGGGCTTCATCTTGTTCAACCTGTACCTGCACTGCGGTGTGGTGTGGCGCGGGCTCGAGGCGGTGTTGCGGCCGCTCTCGTTCAACACCTCGACCCATCACAACCGCCACCACGCACGGGCAGAGACCCACTTCGCCGAGGCGCTGACGTTGTGGGATCGCCTCCTCGGCACCCATGAAGGCGCGGCGGGGGTGAGCCAGCCAACCGCGACCTCGCGCTGAGCGGCGTGAACGTGCTTTTGTCCGCCACGAGCGCGCAAGGATTGGATGCGCCCGCCCGCGCGCCTATTCTTGAGGCATGGCTCCTTCTTCGCTCTCGTCTTGGCTGGTGCTCGCTTTGGTGGCCGCGACGGCGGCCTGTGCCACGTCCGGTGAACTGGACGGTGGCGGTGGCAGCGGCAACAACGACACCACCGGCGGCGAGAGCTCGAGCGGCGGCGCGGGCGGTGGCGGCGCCGAGGGCGGCGGCGGGGCGGCGCCGAGCTGTGACGATCCCCCTACGGCCAGCGCCAGCAGTGACGGCGCGGTATGTTTCGGTGACGACGCCACGTTGACCGCGGAGACCCTGCTCGGCGCCGACTACGCGTGGACCGGGCCGAACGGGTTCAGCTCGAACGAAGCGAGCCCCACCATTGCGGACTTCGGGCCGGAGGACGTCGGCACCTACTCGTTGGTGGTGACCGTCGACGGCTGCGAAAGCGAGCCCGCGACCACCGAGCTGCTCGGCCCCGAGGAGATGGTGGCGCTGTCACAGACCACCAGCGCCGAGTTCGATGAGAACACGAACACGGGCGTCGACACCGCGGGCGACACCATCGTGCTCGCCTCCGCGCTCGACTTCGGCACTGGCGCGAACGGAGCCTTCTCGCCCACGACCAGCGCCAACCTCGCGGGCGGCACCTACGATTTCACGACGGTGAACATCCCCGCGGGCGTGACCATCACCGTGACCGGGAATCAGCCGCTGATCATCCGCGCGACGGGCAACGTGAACGTCGCCGGCACCATCGAGGCGAGCGGTCTCGCGGGCGCCAATGGCGTCACCTTCAACACCTTCGGCGTGGGCGCACCGGGACGCGCTGGCGGGGGCGGCGGAGGCAACGGCACCTTCAACGCCACGCTCGGGCCCCTGCCCGGCGTCGCGGGCACTGGCACGGGGCCTGGCGGACCAGGCAGCGGTTGGAGCGGAGGCGGGGGCGGCGGGCACGCGCTCGTGGGCACGGCGTCGGGCGGTGCGGGGGGTGCCGGTGGCAGCACCTACGGCACCGCGGATCTGGTCGTGCTCACGGCGGGATCTGGCGGAGGCGGAGGCTCTGGGGGCAACAACTGCGGCTCTGGAGGGGGTGGCGGCGGAGGCGGCATCGTCGCCATCACCGCGCCCAACATCAGCTTGGGTGTGGGCGCGGCGATTCGTGCCAACGGCGGGAGCGGTGGCACGGACGGCGGGGGGAGCTGCGGTGGGGGCGGCGGCGGCTCCGGAGGCACGATCTGGCTCGGCGCCACCACGCTCGCGCTCGACGGCACGGTGTCCGCGAGCGCCGGAGCCGGCGGCGACTCGGACACCGCGGGTCCCCCCTACTACGGAATCGGCGGCGCTGGCTCGCCGGGGCGCATCCGCCTCGACTACGGCTCGCTCGTCGGCACGGGCACCATCTCGCCGATCGCTGGCTTCACCGGCGGCATCATCGAGCCGACCGGCACCTCCATGACCGACGTGATCACCCCCGTGGGACTTTGCACCTGGGGGACGCTCACCTACAACGCCAACCAGCCCAGCGGCACGACCTTGACGGTCGACGTGTTGGACACCTCCGGCCTGGTGGTGGCGGGCAACGTGGCCTCCGGCACGGACCTGTCGGGCCTGCTCGAGGGCGTCTTCACGATCAGGTTGCGCGCCACGCTGTCCACCAGCAACAGCAACAACCCGGCGCTCAGCGATTGGGCGCTGAGCTACTCCGGCCTGTAGACGCGAGGCCGCTCACAGCGCGTGGGAGCCGCTCGACGCGCGCTTCTTGCCCTGCGCCGTCCAGTGACGGTCGCTCACCATGTGAACGCTGAGGCCCTTGAGGCCAGCCTTGTCGACCGCGTCCGCGACCTCTTCCAGCGTGAGCGCTGCGCACAGCGAGTCGAAGAACAGCTGCTGCTGATGCCGTGACTCCCCCGCCGCGACCCGCTTCACGATCGCCCAGGCCTCGTCCATCGAGGCGGGTCGCGCGAGATCGCGCACGATGATCGCGCCGCCCGGCTTGGTGACGCGGGCGACCTCCCGGAAGCCGACGACCGGATCAGGCAGGTGGTGCATGGTGGAGTTGCAGGCCACCAGATCGTAGCGGTCGCGAGGCAAGCGCAAGCTCTTGGCGTCCATCGCTTGCAGCCGCACCTGGGCGGCGACGCCTGCCTTGGCGACGTTGTCGGTCGCGACCTTGATCATCTCGTGGGCCAGATCGATCGCCAGAATCGCCAGGTCGCGGCGGCGCTCTGCCATCAAGATCGGGATGCGCGCCGTGCCCGCCCCGATGTCGAGCACCTCTGCGCTCGGCACGTCGCGAATCAGCGCCAGCGCGTCCTCCGCGAAGCGAGTGTTGGGCTCGAGGAAGTCCATCGCGTCGTATTCGCGGGCGTCCTTTGCCGTATCCATCACCTCGGTCTCGAGGATGCGCTGCATGAGCGGGTGCGAGCTTAGCGCAGCGGCGAGCCGTCGGGCCTTGGTCTCGCTGCCTGGGTTTGCTACGAGAGATCCATGCGCTTGTGCTGGTCGTTGTTGGCTCTGTTCGTGCTTGCGTGTGGCGACAGCGGCTCTGGGGGGTCTGGGGGCCAAGGCGGCGGCGACGGCGGCAGCGGCGGGCTCGCAGCGGGCGGGGCGGGCGGCTCAGGAGGCACGGGCGGCGCGCTCGGTGGCGCGGGTGGTCAGGGCGGCCAGGGCGGCGGCGCAGGAGGACTTGGCGGCGCGGGAGGCGGAGACGAGCCGGGTTACGGAGCCATCACGGGGGCGTGTGGCGACGTCGATCTGGAGGACCTCGAGAGCCCTGCCCCGCAGCTGATCGAGAACGAGATCGACTTCAGTGGGCGACCCACCTTCGACGTGGCGCTGCTCACCGCCGACGGACAAGAGATGTACGCCGACGGCAACCTCGGTGGCAGCTCGCTGTACTCCGAGATCTTCGCGCTCGAGGTGCTCGGCCGCTGCGATGACGCCGTCTTGCTCAAGACCGAAGGCGAGATCGTGTACGCGATCGACGGCAAGAAGACGGACATCTTGCTCGAGATCGACGGCGAGAAGGTGGGCGTGAGCGTGGTCCGAGCGATGAGCTTCCCGGAAGGCGCACCGTACGACGCCACGAACGCGCTCCCAGTGCTCGAAGGCAAGCTCGACGACATCCTGCAGTCGACCGCGAACGTCGCGCCCGAGGACGCGTGGACCAAGCAGATCTTGAGCGTGCTGGCGCAGACGCCCTCGCACGCCCAAGCCATCGTCACCGCGTACGGCATGTTGGACGACGCGACCCGCGCCGACACGATCGTGGTCGTGACCGTGACCGAAGGCGAGGACGGCTTCATCTACTACAACAACCCCTGATCACGGGCTGGACGTGGCCGCGTCCTGGGCGGCTGTTTGATTTGCTGGCAAAGTCCGCGCGTCATCATGCGCGTCTGGACAACGTTGCTTGCAAGCTTGGCGCTCGCGCTCGCTCTCGGTTGTGGCGCTCGATCTCCGCTCGGCGTCGACGCGGGAGAATCGGGCGAAGGGGGCGCTGGCGGCGGCGCCGCCGGCGGCGCGACGCCTGGGGACCCCGACGTGGAGTGCCCCGTGACGTGTCAGAGCATCGACTGCTTGCCGCCGGTGCTGTTCGAGGGCGCGCCCGTGGGTTGGCACGCGGTCGATGGCGGCTACCTCTACCTCACCACGGATCGCGTCGAGGGCTCCAATCAGCTGATCCGCGTCGGTGTCTGTGGCGGCACGCCCGAGGTCCTGTTCGAGACCAAGCGCTTCTCTGGCTATGGCCACGTGAGCAACTCGGCAGTGTACGTGCCGGTGCTCGAGCCCCCTCAAGTGTTGAGGATGGGTAAGGACGGGAGCGCACCGCAGGTCGTGCACGAGCACCTGCCGGGCGACCCCCTTCTGACGCGCGCGATCTCGAGCGATCACCAGAACGTGTACCTCAGCGCGTACAGCTTCGACGGTGGCCTGACTGTGCTGCGGCTCATCCCCGGTGACGATCCCTTCCCGCTGATCGCAAGCATGCCCGATCTGGACTGGGATCCGGAGCTGCTCGGGCTCACGAGCTTCGTGCCCAACGTCCCGGTGCGATCTGGAGACTGGCTGGTGCTCGGCAGCGCCCTCGGATTGATCAAGTTCGAGTCCCAGTGGGGAGGCACGAACGACATCTCGGACGCCATGGAGGTGGGCTCCCCGCTGGCCGTCGACGGCGATCAGGTCTACGTGACGGACTTCAGCGACTTCACCGAGAAGATCGTGAAGACGTCGATCGACGGCATCGGCGACCCCTCGATCGAGCCGACCATCGTGTTTCCCGACTTCCGGGGCATCACCGTGGCTGCGCGCGACGGCGCTGTGTTCTTGTACGAACGCGAGTCCGTGCTCCGCGCCGAGGAGCAGTCGCTCGAGGTGGAGAGCCTGTTTCACTCGGAGGAGCTCGTGCACGATGCGTTTTTGCTCGGCCAGAGCGTGTACATCCGGACGGAACAGCGCGTCGTCCGTGTCGCCACGACCTGTGGCAACACGAACGGGGATGCGTGCTTTCGGCTCGACTGATCACCTGGGGGTGCGTGCTCTCGTTCGCAGGCTGCGAGCGGACGAGCGCGGTGCCGGCCCCCGCCGCGAGCGCCGGCTCGGCGCTGCCCTCCGCCGCGAGCGCCGCGCCGACGTCGCGGGAGGGCGAGCGCTTTGCCGAGCGTCAGCGGTTGGTCGACGCCATCGCGCGATCCGGTCCGCCGTTCTTGAACGAGCCTTGGGATCCCGCGGTGCTGGCCCTGCTACGGGGCGTACCTCGCCACGCGTTCGTACCGGCGCAGTACCAGGCCATGGCGTACGACGACCGGCCCCTGCCGATCGACCTCGACCAGACCATCTCCCAGCCCACCATCGTGGCGATCATGACCCAGGCCCTGCAGCTCAGCGGCAAGGAGCGCGTGCTCGAGATCGGCACCGGCTCGGGCTACCAGGCAGCGGTGCTGTCGGGTCGTGTCGAGCATGTGTACACGATCGAGCTGCTCGAGCCGCTCGCGAGCACGGCGCGAGACAAGCTCGCGGAGCTGGGCTACCGGAACGTGAGCGTGCGCGCTGGCGACGGCTACGCGGGCTGGCCCGAGCACGCTCCGTTCGATCGCATCATCGTCACCGCCGCGCCACCGTCGCTGCCCCAAGCGCTCGTCGACCAGCTGGCAGAGGGCGGCATCTTGGTGGCGCCGATCGGCGCACAAGGCGCGCCCCAAGATCTGATGCGCTTCAAGAAGACGCAGGGCAAGGTGGTGCCAGAGAACCTGGGCCCGGTGCGCTTCGTGCCGATGGTGCGCGGCGACTGAGTGGTCAAGGCACGCTGAAGCGCACCTCGAGATCACCATCTGCCGGGGGCTCTGCCTTGCTGCGCGCGAGCAGCGCCATCACGCACGCCCGCACGTCGGCCCGCGCGGTCTCGCTCAGCTTCGCGTCGTACACGGCGCCGCCGGGCGCGACGCGGAAGCTGACCTCGAACGGAGGCACCTCGGCCCCCTGCCCCGCAGCAGCCTTCGCGCAGCGCGCGGCGGCGGCCTTGTGCTTGTCGGCGAGCGCGCTGGCCTGCGCCGCGGGCGCGGCCGTGGCGGCGGGGCAAGCGCTCGCGGACGCCTGCACGCTCGTGCCCCCGGGCGCACAGCCACAACCTCCGCCAGGCTCTCCGACGCGCCCTGACGAGCAGCAGGCGAGTCGCGCGCCCGAGGCGTCGCACCAAGCGAGCTCGCCGGCGGCACACGCCGGGGTCTGGCCTTCGCGGCAGCGCCCAACCAGAGGGCGTGGCAACGAGCTGTCTCGTTCGTCTCGTTTGGTGGCAGCGTCGTTCAAGCCGAGCAGGGTGCGGCTCGACGCGGAGGCAGACGCTTCCGCCTCTTCGACGAGGCGATCTGCGTCGAGCGTGCGCATCATCCACAGGCCCCCGGCCAGCACCAGACCTCCGATCGCGATCGGCATCCAGGGCAGTCCGCGCGCGACCGGCTGCGCGGACGCGCGACGTGCCATCCCTGCATCACTCGCCGCTTGGTCGGGGTGATCGATCGCCGCGAGCAGATCACGCATCGTCGCGAAGCCGCCGCCCGGCTCGCTCGCCCGCGCCAGCACGGGACCCACGCGCTCGCGCTGCTCCGGCGACAGCGCCTCCGAGAGTGCCTGGCCGAGCTCTGCCCACGCACGCTGATCCGCCGCTTCACTCGCTGCCTCGGCGTCGCCCGAGTCGAGCCAGCCGCCCACGCGCGCGTGGTCCGTCTCGTCGATCCAGATCGCCCGAGCATCGAGCCGCCCATGTGCGACCCCCGCGTCATGGGCGGCGGCGAGCGCCTCGGCGATCTCGCGGAGCCAGGCCGCGCCGCGCTCGGCCGTGAGGGGCTCCGCGCCGGCGACGAGCTCCGCGAGCGAGCGGCCCGGCACGTGCTCGATCACCACGAAGTCGGCGCCCGAGGCAGCTCCCACGTCGAGCACGTTGACCAGCCCCGCGTCCCGCACGCGCGAGAGCTTCCGCGCGACCGACGAGATCTCGGCCTGCGCCTTCGACAGGATCGCGATCTCGACGCGCCCATCCGGCCCCTCGGCCAGGAGACGCGGGCCCTCGCTGGACAGCTCGCTCACGATGGTGAAGCGACCGAGCTTGTCTCCCGCGGACCAGCGCTGATGGGGCTCGGACATCTGCGCGCACCATACCAGGGAGCGATCGACGCGCCAGCAGCCCTTGGCGCGCAGTGCCGCGCGGAGCCGAGAAGATCTGGTCGAGCCCTGGACAACGGCGCCGAAGCGCACCCTCGCGCCCCGAGCGGCACTACGAACCCTGGGACCTACCTCGAGGCGCGGAGGTCGTCCACGAAGGACCTCCACGCCGCTTCCTCCGCGCCCACACTGGCGCGTTGGCCAAAGCGGACGATCGGGGTGCGAAGCAACAGCGAGTCCTGCAAGAGGAGCTCTATCAAGCGCTCTTCGGTCGGTGCGCTGTGCTGGAGCCCGCGCTCCTTCACCCGCGGGCTGGCCGCGTCGAACAGCCGCGCGAGACCACCGACCGCACGCGCGACGCTGGTGAGCTCCCCCTTCGACAGGCCCTTCTCGCTGAGATCGATGGCGTGAACCTTGATGCCGCGGTCCGCGAAGAACCGCTGCGCCGCGCGAGTCGCCTTGCACTTGGGGGTCCCGAAGATCTGAATCACCGTCGCTCCTCGGCCGAGGCTACACCAACGGGGCGTGCTAAACTGAAGCTGCATGCTGCGACGTTGGAGGGTTTGGGCGTCGTGCCTCATCGCTGCAACGTGCGCTTGCCGCGGCAGTGAGTTCGCGCCCACGGGGGGCGGCTCCGCCGACGCAGGAGCAGGCTCCGGTCCCGGCGGCGCGGGCGGCGAGGCGGGCGCGGGCATCAGCGGCGGGTCGGGAGGCACCGGAGGGGCTGCACCTCTTCCTGTCACCCGTGCTGGTGGAGCTTCGCGACGCCACCGGCGTTGGGCTGGGAGGCCGCCCGTTCTTGCTCAGTGACGCGAACGGCGAGCTGGTCGAGAGCGGCGTGCTGGGTGTGAGCGGGACGGTGTCGCTCGACGCGCAGAGCGGCCAGCTGATCAGCGTGTTCGAGGACAACACGCCGGCCGAGGCCATGCGCCAGGCGTATGGTGCGGTGATCACGGCGGACTCGACCAGCGTCCGCTTCGTCCACCAGGCCGCGCCGCAGCCCAACCCTGGCGTGGGCGTCACCGTGCAGAGTTACTGCACCAACTGCACCGGCGCGACCGTCGCCAACCTCAGCGCCTCTTGCCAGACTCCGGCGACGCTGACCTCACCGACGGGCAACATGACCTTTCCGCTCACCAACTACCAAGGCTGCGCCGGGCACGACGCGGCCGACTACTTCGTCGTCGTGAGCAACGTCACCGGCAACCCGACGCAGCAGGTGTTCGAGCTCGAGGTGCCCCTCTCCGCCGGCACCCACCAGCTGCCCCAAACCTTGGCCGTCACGGGCGTGCACGACTTCGCGTGGAGCGTCTCAGGCGCCCAGGCCGGCTTCCTCATCAACCGCTCGCTGATCGCGCTGACACCTTCTGGGCGTGAGGCTGAGCTCTGGCGCTCCATCAATGGGACGCCAACTGCCACGGCGAAGTTGGTGGTCGACTTCCTTGCGTTCCCCGTGCGGGTCGACACGCAGCTGATCCACCCCGACACGCTGACACTCGTTGGGCACTATCAGCGGCACGATCCGCTCACCGATCCGAGCGCGGTGATCGACGCGGAGGCGCTCGCGGCGCCGGAAGACGGCACGGCGCTCGACGAGTCTGTGCCAGGTCGGCCGGGCGTGGCCTGGCAGCTCGCTGCGGGCCCAGAGGGAGACGCGCTCCAGATCTACCTCGCGACGGACACGACCAGGTGGACGATCGCGCTGCCGGTAGCAGCGGCGGACGTGATGCGTTTGCCGACGTTGCCCACGAACCTCGAGTCCTTCACGCTCGCTCGCGGAGCTGTCGAGCAAGTCGGCGTCGTGCACGCGGATGAGCCGTCCGGCAACGGATATGCGCAGTTCCTGCTCCTGGGGGTCACCGCCGCGCTCGAGCAGCGCAGGGACCTCAACGAGCTCCAATACGCGGCGGACGTGACGTTGCTCTGACGCGGACCAGCCACGAGCTGAGGAGCGTTCGGCTCACCCGAGCGGGGGATGGCGGCAGAGCGGCCACGCCGCCGAGAATCCGAAAGTGAGCTCTCGACACGAAGCAGCACGGAGAACGTGCGGGGCGGGGTCCGTGTGGTGGCCAGCAGCAGCGATGCTGTCGTGCGGCTGCGCCGGGGTACCCACCCGCCCGATCGAGACGGGTTCGATCGCCACGGAGGGAGTGGCCATTGCCGCAGTCGACGGGTCCTTCACGCTCACCGCTGGCGCGCCCTTTCGCTCCCCATTCCAGGGGCAATGCTGGAATCTGGACGACGATCGGCCGATGATGGGTGAGAGTCTGAAGTACGCGGCCGGGTTCGCGCTGCAGCACGGCGCCAAGGCCGTTTCCGTGCGAGTTCCTGGCCGACCGCAACCGCTCCACGGCGTATTGCAGCTGTGCGAAGCCCCGGAGGCAGGTTTCGGCCCGGCATCCCGCTCCTATCGCGTGGTCGTCCCGAACGACTATGTGGCCGCAGCTTCCGATGGCGCCATCAGCGTGGTCTATGAGCCAGTGGACTGGAGGTCCAACGCTGGAGCAACCATGTGGTGGTACGGCTGGATCCTCTGGCTCTCGGACCAGCCACTCCGATGAGGACGTGGCGCGCGCTCTGGTTCGCTTGCCTCGTGGGCTGCGCGCCGCCAGCCGCATCGCCCGACGGCTCGTGCTCGATTGTCGGGCGAGACACGTCGCTCGCCTCGCTGCGGGCGCTTGCGGACCGCCATGGGTTACCCCTGGTAGTCGCGGAGAACGCGGTGGTGCACTGCGGGTGCAGCGACCGAGCGCTGGGCGGACTGAGCGAGGCGCGGAGGCTCGCAGGAGCAACCGAAGACCGGAGACTCGACGGAGCCCGCGACGATCGGCGCCTCGCCGGGGACTCCGAGGCGCGAAGGCTCGCCGGGGACTCCGAGGCGCGAAGACTCGCCGGGGACTCCGAGGCGCGAAGACTCGCCGGGGACTCCGAGGCGCGAAGGCTCGCCGGGGACTCCGAGGCGCGAAGGCTCGCGGGAGATTCAGAGCCGCTGGTGTGCTTTTCGCGTCCGGGCTGCGGCGGCTTTCGTTTGTCGGGTGACGGCGAGATCCAGGTGTTCGACGGCAGCTCGCTCCGCTCCATGACTCGCGCGTGCGTGGAGTGAGCGAGCCACGCGCAACAGCTCAGAAGCCGGCGCCACCTTCACCGATCTCCTCGCAGCCGGCCTCGAAGGCACAACAGCGCCCATCGACACAAGCTGCCGCGCCGCAGCAGGGATCGAACACGTCGCAGGCCTCGCCGAACGTGGGGCACGAGGGCCACTCGAGGTGGTAGCAGACTCCACCATTGGTCGCGCACACTTGCCCCGCCGGACACTCGAAGCTCGATGCGCAGGTGTCGGCGCAGACGCAACGCTCGCCCGCGTTGTCGCACAGGGCGAGCTTGCTCGCTGGGCACTCGATGGGAGCTTCGTTGCACGACGGCCCCGTCGCGGCCCCGACGATGGCAGCGAGCCCCACCGCGACGATCTTCCGCGTCACCATGACCACCCCAGCGTGAGCCCCTCGCTGCCGTGAGGACCCGCGAACGCAACCCGAAACCGCGGTGCTGCCGCGCCCTCATGGGTGCCCTGAGCGAGGGCCAGCTGAATGCCGCCCCCGGCGATCAGGCCCGCCCCGACCAACTGCACGATGCCGATGGCCACGGACGGCAGCGCCGCGGCGACGGTGCTGGCACCACAATCGGCGGCATCGCCCTGACCCGCAATGCCATAGGTTGGCCAGCGCGCGGCAAAGATGAACGGGCCGATCAGCGGCGCGAACAAGCTCCCCGGCGCGACGACGCAGTTGGCTTTGCCATCGCCCTCCAGGTTGTTGTCGATGCCGACGAACACGGCACCCCCAATCAACGAGAGCCCATAACTTGCCGCCAGAGTCGCGATGCCAGCGCGCATCACGAACGGGAGCTGACGTTCCCCCCCACGCGACCCTTGGGCCCCGGCCGGCCGAGCGAGGAGCGGATCCTTCTCGACCGGAGGCGCCAAGCCGGCCGCGACACACTCCGCGCCCGCGGCGGCGCGCCCCGTGGGACATTGGGGAGCACCGCTGCAGCGCCCTTCGCCGGCCGACCATTGCTGGCCTGGCCAGCAGCAGCGTCCGTCGGACGTCGCGATCACCATTCCCGGCTCACACCGGGGCGCGGCGGCGCTCGGCGGTGACGCCGCGGATGGATTCGCAGGCGGCGGCGGCGGCGACGGTGGCGCAGCAGAGGCTGGAGGCGCTGGCGGATGTGGCTCGGGCACGGGCTGTGCCCGAGCCACGGCCGCGCCCCACGCGCACAGCCCAGCCACACCGAACGAGATCCCCTGCGCCGCTCGCATCCCCCACTTGTTTCACAGTCAGCCCAGCGCGCGACATCCCCCGAGCAGGTGAGGGCGCTTCGCCTCAGCCGCCCACCAGCACGCGCGCCAGCTCGGCGCGCGTGGATACTCCTAGACGCGTGTAGATCTGGCGCAGGTGCGTTCGAATGGTCTCGGGGGAGCGACCGAGCGCCCGGGCCATGTCGGCGACGGAATGACCCTCGGAGGCCATCCGCGCGACCTCGAGCTGCCGGTCGCTCAGCGCCGCGTCCACGGCACGCTCCGGTGGATGCCAGGCGCTGGCGTGCAGCAGGTAGCGCGCTCCCCGCGGCCCCTCGAGCCGCGTCCAGCGCCACGCTACGCCTCCCCACACCTGCACGCCGCCGTCCCCAACGGCGTCGATCGCGCGAGCGGCCTGCCGCACGTGCTCGCGCGCTCCGGGCCGCCCGAGCCAACGCTGCGCCGAACGAGACGCGAGCTCGATCGTCCCCACCGCATCGACGAGCAGGTCACACGCCTCCTCCGGGCTCGCCGCCTGCTCGCGCACGTGCGCCTGCAGCAGGGCGCTGCTGATGGCGGGCACGTAACGCTGGATTCTCGCCACGTCGCGCCTTCCAAACAGCGGCTGCCCGCGCTTGCGCAGCGCGCCGATCCAGCCCACGTACGCGCCCTCTGCGTAGACCAGGAGCCGCAGATGGTCGGTGAGGTCCTCCGGGTCGAGCACGTCGGCTTGATAGCGCGTCTGCCGAATGGCCTCGATGCCGCGCCCCGCCGCCAGATCGCTCAAGTGGACGAAGCGCCTGGCGTGGGCCGCCAGCGGCCGCCGGTGGTCGACCCACGGGATGCCGCCTGCACGTGCATACCCGGCCACTGTCTTGGGCACCGGGCTGCCCTCCGTCGCAGCCTCGCAAGCGCTCACCCGGCCGTCGACCAGCACTGGGCGCAACCACAACGCCCCCTCGGCCTCGGCCACCTCGAGCACCGCACGCAGGGCCACGCGACGCATCTCTGCGGGCGAGAGATGTCCCAGGTTCTGAAGCGACTCGAGCGTTGTGCGCTCCGACGATCCCGACCCCACGCCGCCCTATGATCGGCGCGCGGAACCTCTCTGGCAATGGTCCAGGACCTCCCCCGATCGGGTGATGCAAGCTTGGACCATGGCCGGTAGCCTCTTTTGGGCGCGCCCGAGCTCTGCCATTCTCCACCCATGGTGGTCGAGACCTCGGGAGCAGGACCGGACGTTTTCCTCCTCCACGGCTGCCCGCAGCCTGCGGCGGATATGCGGCCGCTCGCGGAGGAGCTGAGCGCGTCGCACCGAACGCACTTGGTGCACCTCCCGGGCTACGGCGGGTCGCCCGCGCTGAACTCACCCTATTCGCTCTGGGAAGCCGAGCGTGCGCTGGTCGCCGCCATCCACGACCGCAGCCAAGGCCCGATCGGGTTGCTCGGCTTCTCCGTGGGGGCTTATCGCGCCTTGTCTCTTGCGCTGCTCGGCGAGCTCGACGTCGCCGCGCTCGTCCTCGTCGCACCGTTCGCCCACCTCAGCCCCGCGAACGAGCAAGCCTTCCTCAGCTTCGCCCACGCGCTGCGAGAGGGTGTCGACGTGCTCGCTCCAGCGATCGAACGCTGCTTCGGCGCCGCCTATCGCACAGCAGAGCCGACCCGCTGCGAGCAGATCACGCGCGGCATGCTCGCTGCCGCACCGCCTGAGCTGCTGGGCGCAGAGCTCGAGGCGTATGCGCGGGCCCCCGATCTGCGCCCGCGGTTGGGCGCGCTGACCAGCGCCGTGACGCTGATCTGTGGGACGGAGGACCCGGTGGTGCCGGTGTGGGACGTGAAGGCGCTGGCGAGCGCGCTGCCGGGTGCCACGCTCACGTGGCTCGAGGGCGCTGGGCACTGCGTGATCGAGGAGCGCACAGACGCCGTGGCGAAGGCGACGCTGGCGGGGCTCGCACCGCTGCGGCGGGGGCGCGCGACGGGGCGGCGAGAGGAGGAGGCATGCTGAGCTCAGGATCCGGCCTGGGAGGCAAGGTGGTGTTCGTGCACGGCTCGCTCTGCGACGCCCGCGTGTTCGACGCGGTCGCGGTGCACCGACCGGCAGACGTCGAGATGATCACGATCGACTTGCCTGACCACGTCCGCGACGAGCCGGGGCACGATCTCGGGAGCATGATCCACGCATTGGCGGAAGCACTGGCGTCCATCCCCGCACCCTATGTGCTCGTGGGTCACTCCATGGGCGCCCACCTGGTCGCGCGCGTGCTGCCGGCGCTGAACGGCAGGGTCTCGAGGGCGCTGCTGCTTTCAGGCTTTGCGGGCCTGCCCTCCGCGGTCCTCGATGGGTATCGCGTGCTTTCGGACGGCATCGCAAGTGGCAAGGTCGACCCCCGGAGCGCGCTTGCGCCCGCGGTCGAAGCCGCGCTGGGACCCGACGTGGTGGAGCCGTGGCGCAGCCACTTGCGCTCCATCGTCGGATCGTGGCCTGCGGACCGTGTGGAGCGCGCAGCGCGCCGCGTGCTAGAGGTGGGCGTCGCGCCTGCCATGGCGCGCTTCGACACGCCCGCGGTGATCGTGCACGCGCTCGATGACGTGTCCATCCCCAGCGCCTGCGCCCGGGAGCTGATCGCGCTGGGACCCCGGGCCGAGCTCCGCGAGCTCGATCGCGGCGGGCACTTCTTGCCGCTCTCGGTGCCCGAGCTGGTGAGCTCGCTGGCGTTCTCGCCGGAGTGATGCAGCCTGTTTACCGCGTCTCCGCAACACGGCGGGGGCGCAGGGTCATGGCGCCGAACAGCGCAACCAACACCAGCCACGAGAGGTCGGGCGCGGGAGCGCCCAGGCCTGCCACTCGGCAACTGCACCCCTCGGCCTGAGGGCTCGGGCCACCTGCCTGGCCCCCGGGTCCGCCGCCGCCCTGCGGCGCTCCCCCCGTGGGCACCTCGCCACCGCCACCGGTCGGCGCGCCGCCCTGAGCACCCCCGCCGTCGGAGCCGCCCGCTCCGCCTTCGCCGCCTGCGCCGCCCTGGCCGCTCGTGTCGCACGCGCCCGCCAGGCACACGCCGCCTGGGCATGGGGTACCGTCCGGCTCGGCCTCGAACACGCAGCCGGTGGCGCTGTCGCAAGCGTTGCTGGTGCAAGGGTTGCTGTCGTCGCAGTCGAGCGCCGTCGCGCCTACGCACTTGCCGCTGCCGTCGCAAGCGTCCATCACGGTGCACGCATCGCCGTCATTGCACGGCGTCGCTGTGGCGAGCGGTGTATTGAGACAGCCGCTCGCGACGTCGCAATCGTTCGCCGTGCAGCTGTTGTCGTCGTCGCACGAGAGGCCCATCGCAGGCGTGCACGTGCCCGATACGCACCGATCTCCTGCGCTACACTCGCTGCCGTCGTCGCACGGCGTGTCCTCCGCCATGTTGGCGACCACGCACCCCACCATCGGGTCGCAGCTCTCGCTCGTGCAGTCGTTGCCGTCGTCGCAGGTCACCGCCCCGCCCGACAAGCACGCGCCCGCCACGTCACACACATCGCCCACGGTGCACGCGCTGCCGTCGCTGCACATCGTGCCCGCCGTCGCGAAGGTAAGCACGCACGTCGCGCTCGCGCCAACGCTGCCCGCGCACACGTCCTGCGCGTCGCAGTCGCCGCTCGGCGCGCCACCGCACGGGGCGCCCGTCGGCTGGGCCGCATCAACAGGGCAAGCCGTCGAGGTGCCGTCGCAGGTCTCCGCCACGTCGCACGCGCCTACGGTCGAGCGGCACTGCGTCCCCGCTGTGCTTGGTGCGCAAGTGCCGTCGCTCGGCGCACCCGCCGCGAGGCTGCACGCCTGGCAGTCGGAGCCGTCCGAACCGCCACAGTCCGAGTCGCAGCAGACGCCGTCCGCACAGAAGCCGGAGAGGCAGTCGGAGCCGAGGCCGCACGCTCCGCCGAGATCGAGCTTCTCCTCGAGGAGGAAGACGTACGCGCTGCCTGCGTTCGTGACACCTGGGTGATCGTCGTCGATGGCGCCGATCAACGCCCTTCCGCCGTCCAACGCTAGCGAGTACCCAAAGCTGTCACCCACCGCGGGATCGCTCGCCACCAGCTTGACTTGCTCGGTCCAGGTGGCGCCCGCGCGCGTGAACACATACGCGCTCCCGGCAAATGAGCCGTCGGCATAGGCCCCGATCAGCGCAGTATCGCCACGCACCGCCGCAGAGATCCCAAAGCGATCGTTGTTTGCACCATCGCTCGCCAGGAGCTTGGCTTGCTGGGTCCAGGTGGTGCCGCTGCGAACGAAGACGTATGCGCTCCCCGTGCCCGCGTCGTAGATACTGCCAACCACCGCCGTGTCGGCGCCCAACGCGACCGACATGCCGAGGCGGTCGAAGCTGCCGGCGTCGCTCGCGACCAGCTTGGCTTGCTGTGTCCACGTCGTGCCGCTGCGCACGAACACATACGCGCTGCCCTCGTCCGTGCCGCCGGAATGCTCGTCAAAGACGGCGCCCAGCACCGCGGTGTCGCCGTCCAGCCCGACCGAAAAGCCGAGGTTGTCGCTGGTTGCTGGGTCATTGGCGACGAGCTTGGCCTGCTGCGTCCAAGTGACACCGCTGCGCACGAACACATACGCGCTGCCCGCAAACGAGACGCCTGTGTGTGTGTCGGTCGGAGAGCCCACCAACGCCGAATCCCCGCTCAGCGCCACCGCTCGACCGAGCTCGTCGCTGAGCGCACCGTCGCTTGCCAGGAGCTTGGCCTGCTGGCTCCAGGTGGACCCGGTCCGGACGAATACGTAGGCGCTCCCGGCGTTGACGCCGCCCACGTGGTCGTCATTCGGCGCGCCCACCAGCGCAGTGTCGCCGGTCAGCGCGACCGAGAAGCCGAAGTGGTCACCGGTCGCGGCGTCGCTCGCCACCAGCTTCGCCTGTTGGGTCCACACCGAGCCGCTGCGGACGAACACGTACGCGCTGCCAGCGTTGACGCCACCGGCGTGGTCGTCCTCCTGAGCGCCGACGAGCGCCGAGTCTCCGCTGATCGACACCGACCAGCCGAACCACGAGTTCGACGCCGCATCGCTCGCCACGAGCTTCGCTTGCTGGGTCGCGACCAGCGGGTCCACGACGACCGGAAAGGTCGCCCCTCGAGTCTCCACGACCAGCGCGACCTCCCCGGTGTCACCGAGCTCCATGCGCGTCGGCAGTGTGTTTCCCTTCGCGTCGTAGGCGAACAGGTCTGTGTAGGAGTAGCGCGCGCCATCGTCGTCACTCACCAGCTCCAGCTCGTCCCCAATGGCCTCGATCGCCGCGCCCTCGACGGTCACGACGAGCTCCGTCTCCAAGCAACCCCAGTCCCTCGCGAGCGTGAAGCCATGCTCGAGCCCGAGCGGACCGCTCAGGTACCACGCCTCGACCTGGCGCCCCCCGCCCAGCTCGTGCGCGAAGGTCGCGCGGTTCTCGTTGGCGGTGGGCGTCGTCGCGCGCGCGGCGTGCTGCGCGCCGGCGCAGCCCGCCGACGCCAGGCGCAAGCTCAAGTGCGCCGGACCGCCCTCGGGACCGAGCTCGAGCCCTCGCGCGCTCGCTCGAACGGCCAGCGCCTGCGTCGGAATCCGGCCGACGAAGGCGCCCGCCTCATCCGACGCCTCCACCAAGTCGTAGTCGCGCGGCGCGCCAGCTTGGACCGCGGCGATGGTCGCCGCCCTCAGAGACGCCGGGGCGCCTCCGGTGGAACCGGTGGAGCCTGGCACGGAGGACTCCGAGCGCTCGAGGCGTGACGCTTCGCCGTCCGCGCAGGCCGTTGAGCCTGCGAGCCAGGCGACCAGCAAGAGCGCCTTCAGCCACGCCCACCCCGACGCCGCCGCGCCCGCAACGTTGATCATGCTCGCTACGTCATCAGCCGCCGCCCGATGTGGGGAATCCCCCGAACGGGGGAGGTCGGCACAACTACGCGTCTCGTAGCGCGCGCCGGAGCTCCACTCGACTGGCCACTTGCAGCCTCGTGTACACCGCGCGCAAGTGCGTGCGCACGGTCTCATCGGCCAAACCGAGCCGCGCCGCGATCTGGCTGACCGCGAAGCCCTCAGCCGCCAGATCCGCGACCGCTCGCTGACGGCCAGTGAGCGCGAGGGCTCCGCGCGCCACCAGCGGAGGCGGAGGCGACGCGTGGACCAGGTATCGTGTGGTGCCATCCCCGCTGAGCCGCGTCCAAGACACGTCGGCGCCAGCGATCCACCGCGGGGGCTGGCCCCCCTGATCGAGGGCCCGAGCTCCTGCGGCCAGCGCGGCGCGCACTTCGGGCAGCGAGACCCAAACGCCGGCCGCGACCGATACCAGCTCGACACGACCGCTGGGCGTGAGCAGCACGTCCGCGCTCTCGCTTGGCGCCTGCACGCGCTCCAGCCGGTGTGCCGCGACCAGCGCAGCGCGCACTTCTGGCAACACTGCGCTCAGGTGCCGATGGTGGCCGGTGCTGAACCTGCGCCCTCCCAGCCGGATGGCGCCTACCCAGCCCAAACACACGTCCCCATCGAACGGCACTAGGCTCAGGAAATCGTGAATGCCGTGGGGCTCCACGATCTGCTCACGGTAGCGAGCGACCGCCGGCGCGGGTACGTCGCGCAAGCTCGAGGCCAGATCATTGAAGCGCAGGGCCCAGCTGCGCTGAGGTCGACGAAAGTCTCTGCCGGTGATTCGGTCTCGCTTCTGAAGCTCGATGCAGCGGTGGATGATGCCGTCTCCTGCCACGCGGTGATCGACGATCGCGAACGCACCGTCGCGCGGGGCCACGGCGTACCACAGCGCCGACTCGGCCCCGGTCGCTCGCTGAAGCACATCGAGCACTTGCTTTCGCACTTGCTCCGGACGCAGGCCCGAGAGCTCGCGCAAGCTCTCGCGATCTCGCCGCACCGCCTCATTCATTGGTAGATTCTACTTTCCGCCACCGAGGTGGCTGTGAGCAAAACCCCCGTTCAAACCGTGCGTGCGGATTTCCCGCACACGGCTTACCGGTGGTCTCTCGAGTCGCTGCATTACGCGGCCTCCTTGTGAAAGGAGCTTTGCTCCGGATAGCGGACCGTTCCGCGCAGGCGATGTAGCCCGAGGTCCTCACGGGCACTTGATGCCCCGCTCGGGCCGGGAGAATCTCTCCTCCCGCCTGGGGCCTGCTACTCGGCGCTCCGACGCCTACCGAGGCGGGACTCGCACCCGCTGGGGAAGCGCAGCTTGAAGCAGCTCGTTCGTCGGGCGAGCCCGACGGACGACCTGCCTCTTCACGACGCACCATCGCCCCAAAATAGCGGACCACTGCCGGCGCTGTCACCCTGGGGCCAACTTCCGATCCGCGAAGAATCGCCGCACCGCGCGAGTTGCCTTGCACTTGGGGATGCCGACGATCTCAATCACCGCTCCGAGCGCAAGCGCTCGCACCCCGTGCAGCGAGCCCTCAGAGATCTCCCACGAAGCGGGTGAGCGCGAACGGATCCGGATCGCTGCCCAGCGCATAACGCACGGCTTGGCCATTCAGCAGGTACAGGCCCGCCGGGGTGGAGACCACGTCGGTCATACCCTCGGGCACGTCGACCTCCTCCGCGCTGACGCTGGACCAATCAGAGAGCGTGGGCGTGACGCGCACGAGCTCGCTGGTGAACGCTACGTACAGCGAGCCGTCGTGGTAGGTCATGCCGTCGGCTCCAGCCAGAAACGCGGCATCTGCGAAGCTGCCCGAGATATCGACGTCGAGCACCGACTGGTCGGCGAGGTCGACCCGCACCAGGCGCGACGGCAGGTACACGGCCACCATCAGGGCGCTCTGATCGGGCAGCACCACCGCAGCGTTCTGGCCGATGAAGCTCGACTCGAGATCGTCGGAGGCTGCGAACAGCCACGCGCCCTCTGCTGCGTCGACGCCGTACACGTGGCCAAAGTCACGGTCGGTGACGAACACGGTGCCGTCCGCGGCGACCGCGACGTCGGTGCAGGTGGCCTCGGCGTAGGCCTGGGACAGCGGATGGACCGCCTCGCGCTCGCCGGTCTCGAGATCGAGCTGCCACACGTAGCCGTCATAGGCAGGGTCTGCGCCCGTGTCGCTCAGGTCTTCCATGGCGCACACCCACAGGCGGCGCGCGGGCACGTCGACGGCCATGCCGAGCGTCCACCACGCGCCGGGCTCGCTGGGCGTGAAGAAGACCTCGCTCTCGCCGGTCTGGGCGTCGACGCGGTGCACGCTGCCATCCGCGAGGCTGCCCACGAAGAACGCGTGGTCGCTGGGATCGTAGATGCCGCCCTCCGGGAACGCTGCGTCGAGCGCGTAGCTGTCGAGGAAGGTGGGGGGCGTGTCACCGCCTCCTGCGCCGCCTGCTCCCCCAGTAGTCGCTGCGCCGCCCTGCCCTGCGCCACCCTCAGCTTGGCCACCGTCCGAGCTCTGGCCGCCGACCACCACGCCTTCAGCTCCACCTTGCCCCGGCTCGGTCGTCTCGGTGGTGTCGAGGCTGGTGCAGGCGCAAACGAGCGGGAGAGCGAACGCGGGCAGGAGTGGGCGAGCTAGCGAGAGGGTGTGAAAGATCATGGGCAGTGGATGCGCACGCGGCGGGCGCGTGGCCATGGCCAAACTTGCGACCCCCTTTCGCACATTTGCGAGCGGCTCAAGCGAGGGCGGCGAGCAGCGTGTCGAGCACCGCGCGCACGCGGGGGGTGTCGCGCAGATCGGGGTGGGTCAACAGCCACGCAGGGCGGTCCAGGCTGCTGAGATCGTAGCCATCGAGCGGAGACAGCTCGGGGTGCAGCGCGGCCAAACGCGTGGGCACCACACACAGGCCCACGCCCGCCTTGGCGAACGCGATCTGCGTGCTGAGCGTCGCGCAACGCAACGCCACCGGCCGCGCGTGGATGCGCTCCCACGCGGCCTGCGGCGTGGTGAGCAGCGGCCTACCGAGCACAATCCAGGGCGGAGACGCGGCGGCACGAAGCGCGGGTGTGCCGAACACACCATAACGAATGGTCATCACGCGGCGCCCCCACAACCCCTCGGGGGGATCGTGCATCACCGCCAGCGCCACATCGACCTCGCGGCGGCGCAGGCTGGGCCCGTGGAAGCCTACGTCGAGCGCGATCGAGAGCTGCGGCGCGCGCGCCGAGAGTGCCGCCAGCGCCGGTGCGATCAGCGGGATGAAGCCCTCCACCGTGGTCAGGCTGACCTCACCAGCGAGCTGTTCCGTGCCGAGCCTCAGCGCCTGCCGAACCATCGCCAGCGACGCCGCCGTCTGTCGGGCGATCTGCGCCATGCTCCGGCCAGTCTCGGTCAGCTTGCCCGCCACACCGCGCTCCACGCACGGCGCGCCGAGCGCCCGCTCGAGCTCGGCCACGCGCCGGTACACCTTGGACACCGACACGCCCAGCTCGCGCGCCGCCCGCCCCGGCGAGCCCAGCCGGTCGAGCGCCTCGATCACGCCGAGGTCGTCCCACGACAGCTGGCCCAGGTTCTCGACCGGAGTCGACGTGCGAGGCGTCTTGGCTCGGGGCGGCACGCGCGCGAGCGTAGCGCGGCGGCTCAGCCGTCGGACAGGAGCGCCAACGTCTGCAACGCTCCCCCCTCCTTTCGGTGCTCTGCCAGCGCGTCCTCGAGCCGGTACTCCAAGGCCGAAGCACGCTCGGCTCCGCCGAACCTGTTGTGGCCGACCGCGAGGCGCGTGACCTCGTCGAAGCCGGTCTTGAGCTCGATCGAGTGCACGTAGTTTCCCTCGCCCAAGGACGCGACGACCGCGCGAATGGAGGTGAGCCGCTGGAACGGTAGGGTGCGACGGCTCCAGAACCACGTCAGCGTCACGCCACGTACGTCCACGTCGACCCGGGTGGGCGTGAACGCCACCACCCAGGCAAGGAACGTCGCGACGCCTGCGCTGGCGAGCGCAATCGGCAAGAGCTCCCGATCGTCCACGAACGGAAGCGTCGCGAGCCACGAGCCGAACGGGATCACGATGGCCACTGCGCCGAAGCTCCACGAGCCGGTGCCTTGCACGCGTGAGCCCACGCGCGTGCTGAAAGGCGCATTGCGCGGGCCCAGCCCGAGCGCGTCCAGCACGCGCCTCGCGTCGTGGCGCTCGTCGACCTCCAGCCACAGTGGACGCCTGAACGCGCCGCGGTCGAGCTTCAGCCAGTAGCTCTCGCCCGCTTTGGAGTAGCTGCCAGCCACCAGCTGTTCGCGCGGCACCACGGGTCCAGGCCGCAGCACCAGCGCGCGCTCGCTGATCTCGAGCTCCACGTCGCCGCGCGCCATGCCCACGTTGCGCACGCGCAAGTGGAGCAGCCCAAAGATCGACACGAGCGAGCCGATCCAGAGCACGACCGCGACCCCTTCGTCCACGAACAGCGGGCTCACGAGCCCCGCTGCCGCCGCACCCACCAGCGCCACCGCCAGGTACCAGCGAAACCTCAGCCGCTTCGCCGACAGCGTGATCGGCGAAGCCGCCTCGACGTCGCGCGGGCTCAAGCGCCCGGCCTCCTCACGATCACCTCGCTCGCACCCGTCACCTCCGCAGCGTAGCCCGACCCGCGGACACCTGGCCCGCAACTCAACGCCACCGCTGTAGCGCGCGCGCCGCCGCCGCAGAACCCGCCCACCTGTTCGACAGGTCCCCGCGTTGTGCGGTCGCGCAACCACCGCACCGTCGCTTCCGGCAACCTCCCGCCGTTGGCACCAGCTCGACGCCGCATTCCGCTGGGCACAGACCGTGCGTGCGTACCTCGACGCGGCCGAGCTCGTCCAGCCAACCGAGACGGTCGCGCTCGACTGGACACGGAGCTCGCGACGCTTTGGAGACCACGAGGCCGCGTCGGGCAGCTGGAAGCGCCCGCGGTCAGCAGCGGCGCGCGCGAGAACGCTATCTCCTCAAGATGAAGTAGCAGGCCACCGCCACCATCGCTGACACGGCGGCGATACCGATCGCCGTGGGCCAGGTCGGCGACGCAGCCATGGCTCCCACGGCGAAGAACGCACTCAGCCCCGCCGTCCAACCGGCAACGGTCACCTGCTTCGTCCGCTCTGTGTCGGACTGACTCGGATTGGAATGGCTGCTGTCGCTCATGATCCGTGGCCCGCCGCGTTGGCGCCACCGTATCGGGCGCCGGAGCCGACAGCAACGGCCGGCATGGGGAGTCGAACGACTTCGGTTTGCTCGCTGATCGACTGGTCGGGAGGGTCGCACCGCAGCCACTCGCCGCGACCAACTCGCGATCAACCTCGACGCTTGACGATCCGAGCCAAGTGGCGCGCGCCCCCCGATCCCGCCGGAACCGCAGCGCCGTCGCCCGCCGCAGAACCCGCCCACCTGTTCGACAGGTCCCCGCGTTGTGCGGCCACGCAACCACCGCAGCACCGTCGGCCGCCGCAGAACCCGCCCACCTGTTCGACAGGTCCCCGCGTTGTGCGGCCACGCAACCACCGCAGCACCGTCGGCCGCCGCAGAACCCGCCCACCTGTTCGACAGGTCCCCGCGTTGTGCGGCCCACGC